>NZ_JBVPGU010000075.1:0-205 GCF_055813795.1 Ignatzschineria sp. PL_is040 | reverse complement strand
TGATGGCGATACCTTGAAGTATACACTTGAGAAAAAACCAACCTCGGGAAGTGTCTTACTTGATGAGAAAACCGGAGAGTTTACGTATACGCCCAACAAAGATTACAACGGTAAGGATGAGTTCACGGTGGTGGTATCTGACGGCAATGGTGGCAGTGTCACTGTGACGGTTCCTGTAACAGTCACACCGGTGAATGATGCCCCA
>NZ_JBVPGU010000074.1:0-214 GCF_055813795.1 Ignatzschineria sp. PL_is040 | reverse complement strand
ACCTGGCTCTGCGTTACCTTTAACAACAAGACCCTCTTCATCGATCTCAGCTGTCGGTGCTTCTGGTGCAACTGTATCTTTCTCACCGGTTACAGGCGTGCTTTCTGAAGTATTACCCGCTTTATCCGTTGCCGTAACATCAACTGTTTCGCCATCGGTCACTGGGCGGCTAAGCTCAACTTCATAAGCACCACTCTCAGGATCTGCTACTACA
>NZ_JBVPGU010000073.1:0-223 GCF_055813795.1 Ignatzschineria sp. PL_is040 | reverse complement strand
ATTAGCTCAGTTGGTAGAGCGCCTGCCTTGCACGCAGGAGGCCATCGGTTCGACTCCGTTATCCTCCACCAAATTTCTTGGGGGATGTTGTTGAAAAGAGACTAGAAAATACTTCCTCTTCTTTGTTAGTGAGAAGATAAATAATGTGACTTGTGGCTTGTAATTAGCGATTACTAGTTAATGATTAGTAAATAGTTGTTAGTCAGTCATCTTATTTATACTC
>NZ_JBVPGU010000072.1:0-223 GCF_055813795.1 Ignatzschineria sp. PL_is040 | reverse complement strand
TCTCGTGTCCCGCCCTACTTGTTGATATGCCTAGTACCACTTACTGTATTTAAAATACGGGGCTATCACCCACTATGGCTCATCTTTCCAGATGATTCTTCTATACAATAAATTATCACATATCGGCTCTTCCCGGGTCGCTCGCCACTACTGCGGGAATCTCAATTGATTTCTTTTCCTCTGGTTACTTAGATGTTTCAGTTCACCAGGTTCGCTTCCTTAA
>NZ_JBVPGU010000071.1:0-223 GCF_055813795.1 Ignatzschineria sp. PL_is040 | reverse complement strand
CTCGAACTACCGACCCCACGCTTATCAAGCGTGTGCTCTAACCAACTGAGCTATAGGCCCAGATACTAGGTATTACTTCTTTTATCTTAAATAAGTTTCTATGGAAGCTCGCACTTGTTGCGCTCTGCTCTTTAAAGGAGGTGATCCAGCCGCAGGTTCCCCTACGGCTACCTTGTTACGACTTCACCCCAGTCATCGACCACTCCGTGGTAAGCGCCCATTT
>NZ_JBVPGU010000070.1:0-223 GCF_055813795.1 Ignatzschineria sp. PL_is040 | reverse complement strand
TAACCAGAGGAAAAGAAATCAATTGAGATTCCCGCAGTAGTGGCGAGCGACCCGGGAAGAGCCGATATGTGATAACTTATTGTATAGAAGAATCATCTGGAAAGATGAGCCGTAGTGGGTGATAGCCCCGTATTTTAAATACAGTAAGTGGTACTAGGCATATCAACAAGTAGGGCGGGACACGAGAAATCCTGTCTGAACATGGGGGGACCATCCTCCAAGG
>NZ_JBVPGU010000069.1:0-223 GCF_055813795.1 Ignatzschineria sp. PL_is040 | reverse complement strand
CACGGGAGTTACGGATGTTGATGGCGATACCTTGAAGTATACACTTGATCAAAAACCAACCTCGGGAAGTGTCTCACTTGATGAGAAAACCGGAGAGTTTACGTATACGCCAAACAAAGATTACAACGGTAAGGATGAGTTCACGGTGGTGGTATCTGACGGCAATGGTGGCAGTGTCACTGTGACGGTTCCTGTAACAGTCACACCGGTGAATGATGCCCCA
>NZ_JBVPGU010000068.1:0-223 GCF_055813795.1 Ignatzschineria sp. PL_is040 | reverse complement strand
GTGATTATTACTCGATTCACATCGATCAATAATCACTGCTGCATCGCTATTACGTTGCACCAACTAATCCAAATTTTTAAAGAACACTCTTCTAATCTAAACAAGTTTAACAAAGTTAGATAAGAGTATAAATAAGATGACTGACTAACAACTATTTACTAATCATTAACTAGTAATCGCTAATTACAAGCCACAAGTCACATTATTTATCTTCTCACTAACA
>NZ_JBVPGU010000067.1:0-223 GCF_055813795.1 Ignatzschineria sp. PL_is040 | reverse complement strand
CGTCACCGTACCATTTTTCGGTTGTTCAGAAACCACATAAGTTAACTCATCACCATCTACATCCTTCCCGGTGACTTTTCCTGTTTCTGGTTGATCTTCTTTCGTAATGATTGCTGGTGCTTCTGCCGTTGGGGCATCATTCACCGGTGTGACTGTTACAGGAACCGTCACAGTGACACTGCCACCATTGCCGTCAGATACCACCACCGTGAACTCATCCTTA
>NZ_JBVPGU010000066.1:0-223 GCF_055813795.1 Ignatzschineria sp. PL_is040 | reverse complement strand
CAGTCAGTAAAATTGAATACATCGTTACTTAAGTGATGCAATCTCTCCCGATCTCTCTTGTTATCTTGCCATCAAATTATTATTCTCATTACGAGAAGAATAATCCAACAATGAGATCCGAAAGATCTTGGTGATTATTACTCGATTCACATCGATCAATAATCACTGCTGCATCGCTATTACGTTGCACCAACTAATCCAAATTTTTAAAGAACACTCTTCT
>NZ_JBVPGU010000065.1:0-223 GCF_055813795.1 Ignatzschineria sp. PL_is040 | reverse complement strand
TCACCCTGCTCCGATTAACGTTGAACAGGAAACCTTGGTCTTTCGGCGTGCGTGTCTTTCACACGCATTAACGTTACTTATGTCAGCATTCGCACTTCTGATACCTCCAACAGCTCTTACGAGTCCATCTTCACAGGCTTACAGAACGCTCCCCTACCACATATATTTTAAAATATACATCCGCAGCTTCGGTATATCGCTTGAGCCCCGCTAAATCTTCCGC
>NZ_JBVPGU010000064.1:0-223 GCF_055813795.1 Ignatzschineria sp. PL_is040 | reverse complement strand
TCACCCTGCTCCGATTAACGTTGAACAGGAAACCTTGGTCTTTCGGCGTGCGTGTCTTTCACACGCATTAACGTTACTTATGTCAGCATTCGCACTTCTGATACCTCCAACGGCTCTTACGAGTCCATCTTCACAGGCTTACAGAACGCTCCCCTACCACATATATTTTAAAATATACATCCGCAGCTTCGGTATATCGCTTGAGCCCCGCTAAATCTTCCGC
>NZ_JBVPGU010000063.1:0-223 GCF_055813795.1 Ignatzschineria sp. PL_is040 | reverse complement strand
CTTTCGTAACAATCGTCTGATCACGATCATCCACCACCGGCGCATCATTCACCGGCGTGACTGTTACAGGAATCGTAACGGTCACTTCACCGCCATTGCCATCAGATACCATCACTGTGAATTCATCATCACCGTTGTAATCTTTTTTCGGCGTATAAGTGTATTCACCAGTTTTTTCATCAATCGTCACCGTACCGTTTTTCGGTTGTTCAGAAACCACATA
>NZ_JBVPGU010000062.1:0-225 GCF_055813795.1 Ignatzschineria sp. PL_is040 | reverse complement strand
TTAATTAAAACAAAGAGAGCTGTTGAGTTGCCGGAGATTACTACTGCATGCTTCCAAAAGCTGCATGCCGGCAAGAGGCAATCTTCTATTGCGACTATTTCTTAAAAAAAAGAGGCTGAACGTTGCCGGGCCTCACTATCGCTCGCTTCCCCAAATCACGCGCCGGCAGTTGGCATCAAAGATGCCAATAAGCGGGCATGCATGAGTGAAAAGAACGAAATGGTT
>NZ_JBVPGU010000061.1:0-225 GCF_055813795.1 Ignatzschineria sp. PL_is040 | reverse complement strand
TCGTTTCCAAAGTTGACGCGAATACAACAACTTAAGCAATTCAATCTGACATTGCTGTTACAATACCAACTAATCAAATTTATTCGTGAGTGGAGTGCAAAATAAAATGCAGAGATGCATCGGCACTTCAAGCACAAGCCAGTTTTCCTGGGGAAAATAGCGCTATGGAACCACCTGATCCCATCCCGAACTCAGAAGTGAAACGTAGCAGCGCCGATGGTAGTG
>NZ_JBVPGU010000060.1:0-230 GCF_055813795.1 Ignatzschineria sp. PL_is040 | reverse complement strand
CTTTAGAGGTCTGGCCACTCGTTACGATAAATTGAAAAATAGTTATATAAGTAATGTGGCTTTAGCATGTGCTTATATTTGGTTAAAATTATGAATGTGCAACAGACCCTAACATCAGAGGGCACTGTTGCAAATAGTCGGTGGTGATAAACTTATCATCCCCTTTTGCTGATGGAGCTGCACATGAACCCATTCAAAGGCCGGCATTTTCAGCGTGACATCATTCTGTG
>NZ_JBVPGU010000059.1:0-233 GCF_055813795.1 Ignatzschineria sp. PL_is040 | reverse complement strand
TTGGATTATTCTTCTCGTAATGAGAATAATAATTTGATGGCAAGATAACAAGAGAGATCGGGAGAGATTGCATCACTTAAGTAACGATGTATTCAATTTTACTGACTGTCAATTGAGATACTGAGATAAGAATATCTATCTTAGATCATTCTTGATTAAGTGATTCAATATGACAGATTGATAAAATGAGTTAACTTAAAGTGAAACGTTATCATGTTACATTCGTAGGAGAA
>NZ_JBVPGU010000058.1:0-240 GCF_055813795.1 Ignatzschineria sp. PL_is040 | reverse complement strand
CTTGCCGGCATGCAGCTTTTGGAAGCATGCAGTAGTAATCTCCGGCAACTCAACAGCTCTCTTTGTTTTAATTAATTTCGGTTAATCATTCTTATGATTCTTAAGAGAAGCTGTTGAAGGGCGGGAGCCAACCATTTCGTTCTTTTCACTCATGCATGCCCGCTTATTGGCATCTTTGATGCCAACTGCCGGCGCGTGATTTGGGGAAGCGAGCGATAGTGAGGCCCGGCAACGTTCAGC
>NZ_JBVPGU010000057.1:0-251 GCF_055813795.1 Ignatzschineria sp. PL_is040 | reverse complement strand
AGTGCAGTAATGCATTGAGCTTACCAATACTAATTGACCGTGAGGCTTGACCATATAATAGGTCTTAGACAATTTTGATACGAGACATGATCGTTTCCAAAGTTGACGCGAGTACAACAACTTAAGCAATTCAATCTGATATTGCTGTTACAATACCAACTAATCAAATTTATTCGTGAGTGGAGTGCAAAATAAAATGCAAAATGCATCGGCACTTCAAGCACAAGCCAGTTTTCCTGGGGAAAATAGCG
>NZ_JBVPGU010000056.1:0-259 GCF_055813795.1 Ignatzschineria sp. PL_is040 | reverse complement strand
TTAAGGAAGCGAACCTGGTGAACTGAAACATCTAAGTAACCAGAGGAAAAGAAATCAATTGAGATTCCCGCAGTAGTGGCGAGCGACCCGGGAAGAGCCGATATGTGATAACTTATTGTATAGAAGAATCATCTGGAAAGATGAGCCATAGTGGGTGATAGCCCCGTATTTTAAATACAGTAAGTGGTACTAGGCATATCAACAAGTAGGGCGGGACACGAGAAATCCTGTCTGAACATGGGGGGACCATCCTCCAAGG
>NZ_JBVPGU010000055.1:0-264 GCF_055813795.1 Ignatzschineria sp. PL_is040 | reverse complement strand
TTTTTTTAGTAGTCTTTAAAATTGAATCGGTGCTTAAAAAGAGGTCAAAAATAAAATTGACACGAGTGAATCACTTCTGTAATATAGTTCGTCTGCTTAGGGCGGTAAGAGTTTCAAGCTTGATGCACTTTAACCCTAAAGTTCTTTAACAACTTAATCTTAAGTAAGTTTGTATGGGGGCTTGTATTTGTTTGCGTGAGCAAAAGAATAGAAGTCTAACCAAACAATTCCAGCATCTATTTTTTTATAATGGAAATAGAAGCA
>NZ_JBVPGU010000054.1:0-269 GCF_055813795.1 Ignatzschineria sp. PL_is040 | reverse complement strand
ACTACGACGTTGATAGGTTGGGTGTGTAAGTGCAGTAATGCATTGAGCTTACCAATACTAATTGACCGTGAGGCTTGACCATATAATAGGTCTTAGACAATTTTGATACGAAACATGATCGTTTCCAAAGTTGACGCGAATACAACAACTTAAGCAAGTCAATCTGACATTGCTGTTACAATACCAACTAATCAAATTTATTCGTGAGTGGAGTGCAAAATAAAATGCAAAATGCATCGGCACTTCAAGCACAAGCCAGTTTTCCTGGG
>NZ_JBVPGU010000053.1:0-277 GCF_055813795.1 Ignatzschineria sp. PL_is040 | reverse complement strand
CCACCACCGGCGCATCATTCACCGGCATGACTGTTACAGGAATCGTAACGGTCACTTCACCGCCATTGCCATCAGATACCACCACTGTGAATTCATCATCACCGTTGTAATCTTTTTTCGGCGTATAAGTGTATTCACCAGTTTTTTCATCAATCGTCACCGTACCGTTTTTCGGTTGTTCAGAAACCACATAAGTTAACTCATCACCATCTACATCCTTCCCGGTGACTTTTCCTGTTTCTGGTTGATCTTCTTTCGTAATGATCGCTGGTGCTTC
>NZ_JBVPGU010000052.1:0-287 GCF_055813795.1 Ignatzschineria sp. PL_is040 | reverse complement strand
AATACTAATTGACCGTGAGGCTTGACCATATAATAGGTCTTAGACAATTTTGATACGAGACATGATCGTTTCCAAAGTTGACGCGAATACAACAACTTAAGCAATTCAATCAGACATTGCTGTTACAATACCAACTAATCAAATTTATTCGTGAGTGGAGTGCAAAATAAAATGCAAAAATGCATCGGCACTTCAAGCACAAGCCAGTTTTCCTGGGGAAAATAGCGCTATGGAACCACCTGATCCCATCCCGAACTCAGAAGTGAAACGTAGCAGCGCCGATGGTA
>NZ_JBVPGU010000051.1:0-306 GCF_055813795.1 Ignatzschineria sp. PL_is040 | reverse complement strand
CGGCTAAGCTCAACTTCATAAGCACCACTCTCAGGATCTGCTACTACAGAACCTAAGCTATTGCCCTCTTGATCTTTAACCTCAACCGTTGAACCTGGCTCTGCGTTACCTGTAACAACAAGACCCTCTTCATCGATCTCAGCATTCGGTGCATCAGGTGCAACTGTATCCTTCTCACCGGTTACAGGCGTGCTCTCTGAAGTATTACCCGCTTTATCCGTTGCCGTAACATCAACTGTTTCGCCATCGGTCACTGGGCGGCTAAGCTCAACTTCATAAGCACCACTCTCAGGATCTGCTACTACA
>NZ_JBVPGU010000050.1:0-315 GCF_055813795.1 Ignatzschineria sp. PL_is040 | reverse complement strand
TCAATTATATGACAAAATAGCTCTTCAATTCTCCTACGAATGTAACATGATAACGTTTCACTTTAAGTTAACTCATTTTATCAATCTGTCTTGATTAACAATATCTTTCGATATCATCAATTGACAGTCAGTAAAATTGAATACATCGTTACTTAAGTGATGCAATCTCTCCCGATCTCTCTTGTTATCTTGCCATCAAATTATCATTCTCATCACGAGAAGAATAATCCAATAACGAGATCCGAAAGATCTTGGTGATTATTACTCGATTCACATCGATCAATAATCACTGCTGCATCGCTATTACGTTGCACC
>NZ_JBVPGU010000049.1:0-316 GCF_055813795.1 Ignatzschineria sp. PL_is040 | reverse complement strand
ATCACCATCCACATCAGTGACACCCGTAATAGTGCCTTTCTTCGGCGTATCTTCTTTCGTAACAATCGTCTGATCACGATCATCCACCACCGGCGCATCATTCACCGGCGTTACTGTTACAGGAATCGTAACGGTCACTTCACCGCCATTACCATCAGATACGACTACCGTGAATTCATCATCACCGTTGTAATCTTTTTTCGGTGTATAAGTGTATTCACCGGTTTTTTCATCAATCGTCACCGTACCATTTTTCGGTTGTTCAGAAACCACATAAGTTAACTCATCACCATCTACATCCTTCCCGGTGACTTTT
>NZ_JBVPGU010000048.1:0-344 GCF_055813795.1 Ignatzschineria sp. PL_is040 | reverse complement strand
TGGATTAGTTGGTGCAACGTAATAGCGATGCAGCAGTGATTATTGATCGATGTGAATCGAGTAATAATCACCAAGATCTTTCGGATCTCGTTGTTGGATTATTCTTCTCGTGATGAGAATAATAATTTGATAGCAAGATAACAAGAGGGATCGGGAGAGATTGCATCACTTAAGTAACGATGTATTCAATTTTACTGACTGTCAGTTGGTGATATCGGAAGATATTATTGATAAAGACAGATTGATAAAATGAGTTAACTTAAAGTGAAACGTTATCATGTTACATTCGTAGGAGAATTGAAGAGCTATTTTGTCATATAATTGACGATTGCGATTTATCTCTC
>NZ_JBVPGU010000047.1:0-353 GCF_055813795.1 Ignatzschineria sp. PL_is040 | reverse complement strand
GCGCCGGTGGTGGATGATCGTGATCAGACGATTGTTACGAAAGAAGATACGCCGAAGAAAGGCACTATTACGGGTGTCACTGATGTGGATGGTGATGATCTGACTTATGCACTAGGTGATAAACCAGCGAATGGTACGGTGACGGTAGATGGTGACGGCAACTATACTTACACGCCAAACAAAGATTACAACGGATCGGATAAATTCACGGTCGTTGTATCTGACGGCAATAGCGGCAGTGTCACTGTGACGGTTCCTGTAACAGTCACACCGGTGAATGATGCGCCAACGGCTGAATCGCCAGCGATTAAGACGGAAGAAGATACGCCAGTAAAAGGAGCGGTTAAAGGTCA
>NZ_JBVPGU010000046.1:0-370 GCF_055813795.1 Ignatzschineria sp. PL_is040 | reverse complement strand
TTGTTCAGAAACCACATAAGTTAACTCATCACCATCTACATCCTTCCCGGTGACTTTTCCTGTTTCTGGTTGATCTTCTTTCGTAATGATCGCTGGTGCTTCAGCAGTCGGTGCATCATTTACCGGTGTGACTGTTACAGGAACCGTTACCGTGACTTTGCCACCATTGCCATCTGAAACAACGACTGTGAACTCATCATCACCGTGATAGTCTTTGTTTGGCGTGTAAGTATAGTTACCGTCACCATCAACCGTCACCGTACCATGCGCTGGTTTATCACCTAATGCATAAGTCAGATCATCACCATCCACATCAGTGACACCCGTAATAGTGCCTTTCTTCGGCGTATCTTCTTTCGTAACAATCGTC
>NZ_JBVPGU010000045.1:0-376 GCF_055813795.1 Ignatzschineria sp. PL_is040 | reverse complement strand
GTTGTAATCTTTGTTTGGCGTGTAAGTATAGTTGCCGTCACCATCTACCGTCACCGTACCATTCGCTGGTTTATCACCTAGTGCATAAGTCAGATCATCACCATCCACATCGGTGACACCCGTAATAGTGCCTTTCTTCGGCGTATCTTCTTTTACGGTAATTGGTTGTTCTTGCTCTACAACAATCGGTACATCATTCACTGGCGTTACCGTTACAGGAATCGTAACGGTCACTTCACCGCCATTACCATCAGATACGACTACCGTGAATTCATCATCACCGTTGTAATCTTTTTTCGGCGTATAAGTGTATTCACCAGTTTTTTCATCAATCGTCACCGTACCGTTTTTCGGTTGTTCAGAAACCACATAAGTT
>NZ_JBVPGU010000044.1:0-385 GCF_055813795.1 Ignatzschineria sp. PL_is040 | reverse complement strand
ACCTTTAACCGCTCCTTTTACTGGCGTATCTTCTTCCGTCTTAATCGCTGGCGATTCAGCCGTTGGCGCATCATTCACCGGTGTGACTGTTACAGGAACCGTCACAGTGACTTTGCCACCATTGCCATCTGAAACAACGACCGTGAACTCATCATCACCGTGATAGTCTTTGTTTGGCGTGTAAGTATAGTTACCGTCACCATCCATCGTCACAGTACCATTCGCTGGTTTATCACCTAGTGCATAAGTCAGATCATCACCATCCACATCAGTAACACCCGTAATAGTGCCTTTCTTCGGCGTATCTTCTTTCGTAACAATCGTCTGATCACGATCATCCACCACCGGCGCATCATTCACCGGCGTGACTGTTACAGGAATCGTA
>NZ_JBVPGU010000043.1:0-421 GCF_055813795.1 Ignatzschineria sp. PL_is040 | reverse complement strand
CATTTCTTATCTTTATAAGAGACTGATGAATTGCCGGGTCTTACTACCGTGTTCTTCCAGAAGTTATGTGCCGGCAATCGACATCGAAGATGCCAAACTGCGGGCATGCACTAGTAATAAAAATGAAGTAGTCGGTTCCCGCAGCTCCATGAACCTTCTTAAGAATCATAAAGAGGATTAGTTGAAACAACAAAGGCTGATGAGTTGCCGGGAATCACTACTGCATACTTTCAAGAATTGCAGGCCGGCAATGGGCATTAAAATGCCCAAACTGCGAGCATGCTCTAGTAATAAAAATGAAGTAGTGGGTTCCCGCAGCTCCAGGAGCTTTCTTAAGAATAAAAAATCCAGACAAAGAAAAAGCTCCTAGCTAATTAGCTAGGAGCTCTTAATGAAGCCCTGGGGTTGACCTACTCTCACA
>NZ_JBVPGU010000042.1:0-422 GCF_055813795.1 Ignatzschineria sp. PL_is040 | reverse complement strand
GAAAACCGGAGAGTTTACGTATACGCCCAACAAAGATTACAACGGATCGGATAAATTCACGGTGGTTGTATCTGATGGCAATGGTGGCAGTGTCACTGTGACGGTTCCTGTCACCGTAACGCCGGTAAATGATGCGCCAACTGCTGAAGCACCAGCGATCATTACGGAAGAAGATCAACCAGAAACAGGAAAAGTCACCGGGAAGGATGTAGATGGGGATGAGCTAACCTATCAAATTGGTGATCAGCCGAAGAATGGTTCAGTCACAATTAATGAAGAAACTGGCGAATACACTTATACGCCGAACACAAATTACAACGGTGATGATGAATTCACAGTGGTGGTATCTGATGGCAATGGCGGTGAAGTGACCGTTACGATTCCTGTAACAGTCATGCCGGTGAATGATGCGCCGGTGGTGG
>NZ_JBVPGU010000041.1:0-426 GCF_055813795.1 Ignatzschineria sp. PL_is040 | reverse complement strand
GGATTAGCTCAGTTGGTAGAGCGCCTGCCTTGCACGCAGGAGGCCATCGGTTCGACTCCGTTATCCTCCACCAAATTTCTTGGGGGATGTTGTTGAAAAGAGACTAGGTTGAGTCTGTTATTCTCTGCTTCTTGAATGTTTAGTTAGTTTGTTTAACGCCGCTAGATAGTTAGTTAAGTAGTGGTTAGTTAAATAAGTTAGAGAGACGATAAATAATGTGATTGATCTGATCTGATCTAATCTAATTCAGTTTAGGTTCTAGAGTAATCTAGTCTATTCTGATTTGGTATAGTCTGATTTGATCTAGACTGATTCGATAAGTCATCTTATTTATACTCTCATCTAATATAACTATTAGTCGTGAGTGTTCTTTAAAAATTTGGATTAGTTGGTGCAACGTAATAGCGATGCAGCAGTGATTATTGA
>NZ_JBVPGU010000040.1:0-443 GCF_055813795.1 Ignatzschineria sp. PL_is040 | reverse complement strand
GGATTAGCTCAGTTGGTAGAGCGCCTGCCTTGCACGCAGGAGGCCATCGGTTCGACTCCGTTATCCTCCACCAAATTTCTTGGGGGATGTTGTTGAAAAGAGACTAGGTTGGGTGTATTATTCTCTGCTTCTTACTCGTTTAGTTTGTTTAACTCCGTTAGTGGTTAAGTAGTTAAGTAAATTAGAGAGACGATAAATAATGTGATTGATCTAATCTAATCTGATTCAGTTTAGATTCTAGAGTAATCTAGTCTGATCTGGCTTGGTGTAGATCTGGTTTGATCTAGAGTGATTCGATAAGTCATCTTATTTATACTCTCATCTAATATAACATTAGTCGTGAGTGTTCTTTAAAAATTTGGATTAGTTGGTGCAACGTAATAGCGATGCAGCAGTGATTATTGATCGATGTGAATCGAGTAATAATCACCAAGATCTTTCGG
>NZ_JBVPGU010000039.1:0-445 GCF_055813795.1 Ignatzschineria sp. PL_is040 | reverse complement strand
GACAGATTGATAAAATGAGTTAACTTAAAGTGAAACGTTATCATGTTACATTCGTAGGAGAATTGAAGAGCTATTTTGTCATATAATTGACGATTGCGATTTATCTCTCTGTTATTAACATTCGTTAATGATGGTGAAATAAGTCTAATCCCTATTATATGGTCAAGTGAATAAGCGTACATGGCGGATGCCTTGGCGATTACAGGCGATGAAGGACGTGGAAGTCTGCGAAAAGTTTCGGGGAGCTGGCAATCAAGCTTTGATCCGGAAATGTCCGAATGGGGAAACCCGCACAGGCTTAAAACCCTGTCATCCTTTTACTGAATATATAGGTTTAAGGAAGCGAACCTGGTGAACTGAAACATCTAAGTAACCAGAGGAAAAGAAATCAATTGAGATTCCCGCAGTAGTGGCGAGCGACCCGGGAAGAGCCGATATGTGATAA
>NZ_JBVPGU010000038.1:0-498 GCF_055813795.1 Ignatzschineria sp. PL_is040 | reverse complement strand
CCATGTACGCTTATTCACTTGACCATATAATAGGGATTAGACTTATTTCACCATCATTAACGAATGTTAATAACAGAGAGATAAATCGCAATCGTCAATTATATGACAAAAATAGCTCTTCAATTCTCCTACGAATGTAACATGATAACGTTTCACTTTAAGTTAACTCATTTTATCAATCTGTCATATTGAATCACTAAATCAAGAATGATCTAAGATAGATATTCTTATCTCAGTAGCTCAACTGACAGTCAGTAAAATTGAATACATCGTTACTTAAGTGATGCAATCTCTCCCGATCTCTCTTGTTATCTTGCTATCAAATTATCATTCTCATCACGAGAAGAATAATCGAATAACGAGATCCGAAAGATCTTGGTGATTATCACTCGATTCACATCGATCAATAATCACTGCTGCATCGCTATTACGTTGCACCAACTAATCCAAATTTTTAAAGAACACTCACGACTAATAGTTATATTAGATGAGAGTATA
>NZ_JBVPGU010000037.1:0-516 GCF_055813795.1 Ignatzschineria sp. PL_is040 | reverse complement strand
CACTGTGACGGTTCCTGTAACAGTCACACCGGTGAATGATGCGCCAACGGCTGAATCGCCAGCGATTAAGACGGAAGAAGATACGCCAGTAAAAGGAGCGGTTAAAGGTCACGATGTTGATGGGGGGGATGAGCTAACCTATCAAGTTGGTGATCAGCCGAAGAATGGTTCAGTCACAATTAACGAAGAAACCGGCGAATACACTTATACGCCGAAAAAAGATTACAACGGTGATGATGAATTCACGGTCGTCGTATCTGATGGCAATGGTGGTGAAGTGACTGTTACGATTCCTGTAACAGTCACGCCGGTGAATGATGCGCCAGTAGTTAAAGCTGAAGAACAACCGATTACCACCCTAGAAGATGAGCCGAAAAAAGGCGCAATTACGGGTGTTACGGATGTTGATGGCGATACCTTGAAGTATACACTTGAGAAAAAACCAACCTCGGGAAGTGTCTTACTTGATGAGAAAACCGGAGAGTTTACGTATACGCCCAACAAAGATTACAACGG
>NZ_JBVPGU010000036.1:0-646 GCF_055813795.1 Ignatzschineria sp. PL_is040 | reverse complement strand
CAGAGAGATAAATCGCAATCGTCAATTATATGACAAAATAGCTCTTCAATTCTCCTACGAATGTAACATGATAACGTTTCACTTTAAGTTAACTCATTTTATCAATCTGTCTTGATTAACAATATCTTTCGACATCATTAACTGACAGTCAGTAAAATTGAATACATCGTTACTTAAGTGATGCAATCTCTCCCGATCTCTCTTGTTATCTTGCCATCAAATTATTATTCTCATTACGAGAAGAATAATCCAACAACGAGATCCGAAAGATCTTGGTGATTATTACTCGATTCACATCGATCAATAATCACTGCTGCATCGCTATTACGTTGCACCAACTAATCCAAATTTTTAAAGAACACTCTTCTAATCTAAACAAGTTTAACCAAGTTAGATAAGAGTATAAATAAGATGACTGACTAACAACTATTTACTAATCATTAACTAGTAATCGCTAATTACAAGCCACAAGTCACATTATTTATCTTCTCACTAACAAAGAAGAGGAAATATTTTCTAGTCTCTTTTCAACAACATCCCCCAAGAAATTTGGTGGAGGATAACGGAGTCGAACCGATGGCCTCCTGCGTGCAAGGCAGGCGCTCTACCAACTGAGCTAATCCCCCTTTATGGGTTATATTGGTGG
>NZ_JBVPGU010000035.1:0-788 GCF_055813795.1 Ignatzschineria sp. PL_is040 | reverse complement strand
TAAAGCTCATAAGCGTTGGGGGTTTGGTTTATGTTTTGATTATTTGAGAAATATTCAAAAGTTCCGATGGAATCATAAACGAGTTTTAAGAATTTATCGGGAATTAGAGCTTAATCTCAGAATTAAACCCAAAAAACGAATCATCAGAAATCGCCCTGAAGCATTGGGATTAGCGACAGACATTAATCAAATATGGTCGATGGATTTTATGTCTGATAGCTTGCAAAATGGACGTTATTTCCGAACTTTTAATGTGATTGATGATTATAATCGGGAAGGTCTTTGTGTGGATATTGATTTTAGTTTACCGACAGAAAAAGTGATTCGCTCCTTAGAGAGAGTTATTGAGTGGAGAGGTCAGCCAGCAGCGATTCGATGTGATAATGGTCCCGAATATATCAGTCAGAAATTAATTGATTGGGCTAATTCAAAGAAGATTACTCTGATCTATACTCAACCGGGGAAACCCACACAAAATGCTTATATTGAGAGATTTAATCGCACTGTAAGAGAGGAGCTACTATCAAATTATCTATTTGAAACAATCAATGAAGCCCAAATTTATTCCACTAAATGGCTGTGGAGTTATAATAACGAAAGACCACATTCAGCAATTGGATCTGTGCCACCGTGCCAGCTTCAATAAACCATGGAGAACCTTCTACTTTTAAATGGTACGTAAGCTTACCGTCAAGCGCACAGTTCATAACTAGAGACTTTTTCGGTTAATTGTTTTTTAAATTCACTGGGAGGTAAATTTCCCAGTGACTCATGAGGTCTTTCTTCGT
>NZ_JBVPGU010000034.1:0-821 GCF_055813795.1 Ignatzschineria sp. PL_is040 | reverse complement strand
GGCACTGTTGCAAAGTTAGCGATGAGGCAGCCTTTTGTCTTATTCAAAGGCCTTACATTTCAAAAACTCTGCTTACCAGGCGCATTTCGCCCAGGGGATCACCATAATAAAATGCTGAGGCCTGGCCTTTGCGTAGTGCACGCATCACCTCAATACCTTTGATGGTGGCGTAAGCCGTCTTCATGGATTTAAATCCCAGCGTGGCGCCGATTATCCGTTTCAGTTTGCCATGATCGCATTCAATCACGTTGTTCCGGTACTTAATCTGTCGGTGTTCAACGTCAGACGGGCACCGGCCTTCGCGTTTGAGCAGAGCAAGCGCGCGACCATAGGCGGGCGCTTTATCCGTGTTGATGAATCGCGGGATCTGCCACTTCTTCACGTTGTTGAGGATTTTACCCAGAAACCGGTATGCAGCTTTGCTGTTACGACGGGAGGAGAGATAAAAATCGACAGTGCGGCCCCGGCTGTCGACGGCCCGGTACAGATACGCCCAGCGGCCATTGACCTTCACGTAGGTTTCATCCATGTGCCACGGGCAAAGATCGGAAGGGTTACGCCAGTACCAGCGCAGCCGTTTTTCCATTTCAGGCGCATAACGCTGAACCCAGCGGTAAATCGTGGAGTGATCGACATTCACTCCGCGTTCAGCCAGCATCTCCTGCAGCTCACGGTAACTGATGCCGTATTTGCAGTACCAGCGTACGGCCCACAGAATGATGTCACGCTGAAAATGCCGGCCTTTGAATGGGTTCATGTGCAGCTCCATCAGCAAAAGGGGATGATAAGTTTATCACCACCGACTATTTGCAACAGTGCCC
>NZ_JBVPGU010000033.1:0-854 GCF_055813795.1 Ignatzschineria sp. PL_is040 | reverse complement strand
TAGGGGCTGTTGAACATTGAGGTTTAAAATAAAAAAGCAAGCGGTAGAATATTATCGTCAAACAAAACCTACCACTTGCTATGCCTCGAACCATGCTTACTGATAAACTATGGCTGAAACTAAAGCCTATTCTCCTAGATTTAAATATCTATGACAAACCAAATTTAAGAAATATTATTGAAGGCATTCTGTTTAGAATGAGAACAGGCATTCCCTGGCGAGATATTCCAAAGCAATTTGGTCGGCATAATACGATCTTTAAAGCCTTTAGTCGTTGGTCTAAAAACAATAAACTATTGAAGCTATTTAAAAGACTATCGCAAGATATTGATTACGAATGGTTGTTTATAGATGGTACTCACATTAGAGCTCATCAGCATAGCACTGGATCTGCCACAGATAATCCTCAAGCAATTTCAAAAAGTACCGGTGGAAATAGCTCTAAAATCCACATGATTGTAGATGCATGCGGTAATCCCTGTGAATTTATCGTGACAGATGGAACTACGCACGATATTAAAGTTGCTCCTGAATTATTGAGTAAGATTCCTTTAGATGCAACGAATTATGTCAGTGCGGATAAAGGATATGATTCTGAAACCTTCAGAGAAATCATTATAAATCATGGTACTAAAGCCATTATTCCAAAAAAGAGAAACACTCTTACGAACAATAATCACATGGATTGGCATATTTATAAAATTCGTCATTTGGTAGAGAATGCATTTGCAAGGCTGAAACATTTTAGAAGTGTAGCAACAAGATATGACAAGCTAAAACAACATTATGAAAACAACGTGGCTTTAGCTTGTGCTTACATTTGGTTAAAATTATGAATGTTCAACAGCCCCTAG
>NZ_JBVPGU010000032.1:0-856 GCF_055813795.1 Ignatzschineria sp. PL_is040 | reverse complement strand
CTTCGGCGTATCTTCTTTCGTAACAATCGTCTGATCACGATCATCCACCACCGGCGCATCATTCACCGGCGTGACTGTTACAGGAATCGTAACGGTCACTTCACCGCCATTACCATCAGATACGACGACCGTGAATTCATCATCACCGTTGTAATTTGTGTTCGGCGTATAAGTGTATTCGCCGGTTTCTTCGTTAATTGTGACTGAACCATTCTTCGGCTGATCACCAACTTGATAGGTTAGCTCATCCCCCCCATCAACATCGTGACCGGTGACCTGACCTGATTTTTCCTGATCTTCTTCCGTAATGATCGCTGGTGCTTCAGCAGTTGGCGCATCATTCACCGGTGTGACTGTTACAGGAACCGTCACAGTGACACTGCCACCATTGCCATCAGATACAACCACCGTGAATTTATCCGATCCGTTGTAATCTTTGTTGGGCGTATACGTAAACTCTCCGGTTTTCTCATCAAGTGAGACACTTCCCGAGGTTGGTTTTTGATCAAGTGTATACTTCAAGGTATCGCCATCAACATCCGTAACTCCCGTGATTGCGCCTTTTTTCGGCTCATCTTCTAGGGTGGTAATCGGTTGTTTTTCATCTTTAACTACTGGCGCATCATTTACCGGCGTTACTGTTACAGGAATCGTAACGGTCACTTCACCGCCATTGCCATCAGATACCACCACTGTGAATTCATCATCACCGTTGTAATCTTTTTTCGGCGTATAAGTGTATTCGCCGGTTTTTTCATCAATCGTCACCGTACCATTTTTCGGTTGTTCAGAAACCACATAAGTTAACTCATCACCATCTACATCCTTCCCGGTGACTTTTCCTGTTTCTGGTTGA
>NZ_JBVPGU010000031.1:0-857 GCF_055813795.1 Ignatzschineria sp. PL_is040 | reverse complement strand
TAGGGTCTGTTGCACATTCATAATTTTAACCAAATATAAGCACATGCTAAAGCCACATTACTTATATAACTATTTTTCAATTTATCGTAACGAGTGGCCAGACCTCTAAAGTGCTTCAAAGTGGCAAACATGTTTTCAACCACATGTCTTGCTTCGTAGATGTGCCAATCCATATGAGAGTTCCCCGTTTTACTGTTCTTTCTATTTGGAATATTCGGGTGAACTCCTTGTTTCAATAGTGAATCGCTTAAATCCTCAGAAATATACCCCCTGTCTCCATTGAGTACTCGAGTTTCTTTCATATCCACCTTTTCAATGAGATCAGGAGCTATTTTTACATCATGAGTGACACCATCGCTGATAATAAATTTTATAGGATTCCCATGGGCATCAACTATAAGATGAATTTTAGTGCTATTACCTCCAGCACTTTTAGCAATTGCTTGAGGCTCTGAACCTTTTGCACCTGCGCTACTTTGATGGGCTCTAATATGAGTTCCATCGACCGATAGCCATTCCATGTCAGGATTTTTAATCAAAGCCTTGAAGAGTTTCATAAGCTTACCTGATTTAGACCATCTTCTGAATGCTCTAAAAATATTATTACTGCTTCCAAAACAGTCGGGTAAATAGCGCCATTGGCAGCCCGTTCTCAGTCTATATAGGATTCCTGAGAAAGTATTTCTTAAATTAGATTTGTCATAGATGTTCAAATCTAAGAGAATAGGCTTTAGTTTCAACCAAAGCTTGTCACTAAGTATTGTTTGGAGCATAGAAATAGAGAGTTAGTTAAAAGTTTTCTGGCGATAATATTTTACTACTCTCTATTTTTTATTTCCAATGTGCAACAGACCCTA
>NZ_JBVPGU010000030.1:0-915 GCF_055813795.1 Ignatzschineria sp. PL_is040 | reverse complement strand
GTTACGAAAGAAGATACGCCGAAGAAAGGCACTATTACGGGTGTCACTGATGTGGATGGTGATGATCTGACTTATGCATTAGGTGATAAACCAGCGCATGGTACTGTGACGGTTGATGGTGACGGTAACTATACTTACACGCCAAGCAAAGACTATCACGGTGAAGATGAGTTCACAGTCGTTGTTTCAGATGGCAATGGTGGTAAAGTCACGGTGACGGTTCCTGTAACAGTCACACCGGTGAATGATGCCCCAACGGCAGAAGCACCAGCGATCATTACGAAAGAAGATCAACCAGAAACAGGAAAAGTCACCGGGAAGGATGTAGATGGTGATGAGTTAACTTATGTGGTTTCTGAACAACCGAAAAATGGTACGGTGACGATTGATGAAAAAACCGGTGAATACACTTATACGCCGAAAAAAGATTACAACGGTAATGATGAATTTACAGTAGTGGTATCTGATGGCAATGGCGGTGAAGTGACCGTTACGATTCCTGTAACAGTCATGCCGGTGAATGATGCGCCAACGGCAGAAGCACCGAAGTTAACGACAAATGAAGATACACCGGCAATGGGTAAAGTCACCGGGAACGATGTAGATGGTGATGAGTTAATCTATGTGGTTTCTGAACAACCGAAAAATGGTACGGTAACGATTGATGAAAAAACCGGTAAATACACGTATACACCGAACCCAGATTTCAATGGGGATGATGAGTTTACCGTGGTTGTATCTGATGGTAATGGCGGAACAGTGGAAATCACTGTACCGGTCTATGTTACGCCGGTAAATGATGCGCCGACTGCTGAAGCACCAGCGATCATTACGAAAGAAGATCAACCAGAAACAGGAAAAGTCACCGGGAAGGATGTAGATGGTGATGAGTTAACTTATGTGGTTTCTGAACAA
>NZ_JBVPGU010000028.1:0-980 GCF_055813795.1 Ignatzschineria sp. PL_is040 | reverse complement strand
AAATGGGCGCTTACCACGGAGTGGTCGATGACTGGGGTGAAGTCGTAACAAGGTAGCCGTAGGGGAACCTGCGGCTGGATCACCTCCTTTAAAGAGCAGAGCGCAACAAGTACGAGCTTCCATAGAAACTTATTTAAGATAAAAGAAGTAATACCTAGTATCTGGGCCTATAGCTCAGTTGGTTAGAGCACACGCTTGATAAGCGTGGGGTCGGTAGTTCGAGTCTACCTAGGCCCACCAATATAACCCATAAAGGGGGATTAGCTCAGTTGGTAGAGCGCCTGCCTTGCACGCAGGAGGCCATCGGTTCGACTCCGTTATCCTCCACCAAATTTCTTGGGGGATATTGTTGAAAAGAGACTAGGTTGAGTCTGTTATTCTCTGCTTCTTGAATGTTTAGTTAGTTTGTTTAATGCCGCTAGATAGTTAGTAAGTAGTGGTTAGTTAAATAAGTTAGAGAGACGATAAATAATGTGATTAATCAGTTAATTAATTTATCATTGTTTGATGATCTTCGATCTTCAATCATTGATATGGTCTGATAAGTCATCTTATTTATACTCTCATCTAATATAACTATTAGTCGTGAGTGTTCTTTAAAAATTTGGATTAGTTGGTGCAACGTAATAGCGATGCAGCAGTGATTATTGATCGATGTGAATCGAGTAATAATCACCAAGATCTTTCGGATCTCGTTATTGGATTATTCTTCTCGTGATGAGAATGGTAATTTGATAGCAAGATAACAAGAGAGATCGGGAGAGATTGCATCACTTAAGTAACGATGTATTCAATTTTACTGACTGTCAGTTGAGATACCGAGATAAGAATATCTATCTTAGATCATTCTTGATTAAGTGATTCAATATGACAGATTGATAAAATGAGTTAACTTAAAGTGAAACGTTATCATGTTACATTCGTAGGAGAATTGAAGAGCTATTTTGTCATATAATTGACGATTGCGATTTATCTCTCTG
>NZ_JBVPGU010000027.1:0-1201 GCF_055813795.1 Ignatzschineria sp. PL_is040 | reverse complement strand
CTGTAATCCTCCCCTTTTTAACTCCATTTAAAAGTAGAAGATTCTCTAAGGTTTATTGAATCTGGCATGGTGGCACAGATCCAATGGCTGAATGAGGTCTTTCGTTATTATAACTCCACAACCATTTCGTGGAATAAATTTGAACATCATCTATGGTTTCAAACAAATAATTTGATAGTAGTTCCTCTCTGACGGTTCGGTTAAAACGCTCAATATAAGCATTCTGTGTCGGTTTTCCAGGCTGAGTATAAATCAAAGTGATCTTTTGGAAATTAGCCCAATCGACTAATTTTTGACTGATATATTCAGGACCGTTATCACATCGAATCGCCGCAGGTTTTCCTCTCCATTCAATAATTCTTTCCAATGCACGAATCACTTTTTCTGTCGGTAAACTAAAGTCAGCATCTACGCACAATCCTTCTCGATTGTAGTCATCAATCACATTAAATGTTCGGAAATGACGGCCATTTTGTAAACTATCGGACATAAAATCCATAGACCATGTTTGATTTATATCTGTTGCTATTCCCAAGGCTTCTGGTCGATTTCTGATAATCCTTTTTTTCGGTTTTATCCGTAGATTCAGCTCTAATTCCCGATAAATTCTTAAAACTCGTTTATGATTCCATCGGAACTTTTGAATATTTCTCAAATAATCAAAACATAAACCAAACCCCCAACGCTTATGAGCTTTAGTCAACTTTAGCAACCAAGTTTCAATGAGCTTGTTTTCTGACGTAGCTTTGGCCTGATAGTGAAAAGCTGTTTTGCTAATTCCAAATATCTCGCAAACCAAACGAATGGAGATATCTTGAGTCTTTAAAACAGCTTTAGCCATCTCTTTTCGTTGAGATGGCTTTACCACTTTCCCTCTAAAGCTTCTTGACGAATACGGGATTTAAGACACTCTTCGGCATACATTTTTTTGAGCCTTGCATTCTCCGCTTCTAATTCTTTTAGCCGAGTAATCATCGAGGCATCCATGCCACCATATTTTGAACGCCACTTATAAAATGTCGCCGAACTAATCCCATACTCTCGACATAAATCGGTCACTTTCACGCCTGATTCATTCTGCTTTAAGATCGACATGATTTGTGTGTCTGTGAATTTTGATTTTTTCATCGCTATTTTCTCCTGAGTAAATGATACGAGAAAATTCTACTTATGATCGGTATTATTTTTAGGGAAGATTACA
>NZ_JBVPGU010000026.1:0-1212 GCF_055813795.1 Ignatzschineria sp. PL_is040 | reverse complement strand
CGTAAGCTTACCGTCAAGCGCACAGTTCATAACTAGAGACTTTTTCGGTTAATTGTTTTTTAAATTCACTGGGAGGTAAATTTCCCAGTGACTCATGAGGTCTTTCTTCGTTATAACTTAACATCCAAGCCCAACTAAGTTCCCGCACCTGCGCTAGTGAGGAGAATAAATGGGGATTTAATACTTCCGTTCGATAACTGCGATTAAAACGTTCGATATAAGCATTTTGATTTGGCTTTCCTGGCTCAATATAACAGATCCTAACGTGATTATTTTCACACCATTTTGTAAAAACTGAAGAAGTCATTTCACTGCCGTTATCGACACGAATCATTCTAGGAACACCTCTTTCTTCTTTAAGTTGCTCTAAAACTCTCACAACTCTAGTGGCCGGTAGTGAGGTATCAACGACAATATCTAAAGCTTCTCGTGTACCTTCATCAATAATATTCAAAACTCTAAAGCGGGTACCGCTATAGAGCGCATCACTCATAAAATCGAATGACCAACTATAATTAGCCTTTGCAGGTACAGCTAAAGGTGCAGGATTACGCTCTGGTAACCGTTTTTTAGTGCGTCTCTTTTGATTTAAATTCATTGCACAGTAAATACGCCACACGCGTTTAAAGTTCCATAAATTGCCATCGAGTCTTAATCGGTGAAAACACTTCCAAAACCCCCAACGAGATCGTGTGGGATCCTGAATAATTGCATTAAGCGCATCGACTATAGGCCGATCACGCTTTAGACGGTTTTGTTTCGGATCAGGCCGGTACCAACTGCGACGAGAAAGTCCTGTCAATCGACAGGCCTTAGCTATCGAAAGTAATCCTTGATATACCAAGTGTTGAGCCGCTTCTCTGCGTCGTTCCGGCGTTACAGCTTTCCCAATAAATCCTTAATTGCCGCATTTTCTAAAGCTAACTCAGCATACATTTTTTTGAGCTTGGCATTTTCAGCTTCAATTTCCCGTAATCGCTTCAAATCAGAGGCTTCTAAGCCTCCATATTTACTTTTCCATTGATAATACGTAGCACTACTAATGCCGTGCTCTCGGCAGATATCGGTCACTTTAACGCCCTTTTCTGCCAGTTTTAAAATGTTTACAATTTGTGTTTCTGTAAATTTTGATCGTTTCATGATTTCCTCCATCTAAATAATGATGACAGAAATCTCTAGTTTTGGCTTGTGTCTTTTTAGGGTAAGCTTACG
>NZ_JBVPGU010000025.1:0-1251 GCF_055813795.1 Ignatzschineria sp. PL_is040 | reverse complement strand
TTTATTATGGTGATCCCCTGGGCGAAATGCGCCTGGTAAGCAGAGTTTTTGAAATGTAAGGCCTTTGAATAAGACAAAAGGCTGCCTCATCGCTAACTTTGCAACAGTGCCAATTTATGAGTAAAGGATTATGTCCACGATAAGCACCTGGGTCGATTCCTGGGAGGCGGCCATGAGGGTAGGGAAGCGCCGTCCCGTCAAGTCAGCGTAATGCTCTGCCAGTGTTACAACCAATTAACCAATTCTGATTAGAAAAACTCATCGAGCATCAAATGAAACTGCAATTTATTCATATCAGGATTATCAATACCATATTTTTGAAAAAGCCGTTTCTGTAATGAAGGAGAAAACTCACCGAGGCAGTTCCATAGGATGGCAAGATCCTGGTATCGGTCTGCGATTCCGACTCGTCCAACATCAATACAACCTATTAATTTCCCCTCGTCAAAAATAAGGTTATCAAGTGAGAAATCACCATGAGTGACGACTGAATCCGGTGAGAATGGCAAAAGCTTATGCATTTCTTTCCAGACTTGTTCAACAGGCCAGCCATTACGCTCGTCATCAAAATCACTCGCATCAACCAAACCGTTATTCATTCGTGATTGCGCCTGAGCGAGACGAAATACGCGATCGCTGTTAAAAGGACAATTACAAACAGGAATCGAATGCAACCGGCGCAGGAACACTGCCAGCGCATCAACAATATTTTCACCTGAATCAGGATATTCTTCTAATACCTGGAATGCTGTTTTCCCGGGGATCGCAGTGGTGAGTAACCATGCATCATCAGGAGTACGGATAAAATGCTTGATGGTCGGAAGAGGCATAAATTCCGTCAGCCAGTTTAGTCTGACCATCTCATCTGTAACATCATTGGCAACGCTACCTTTGCCATGTTTCAGAAACAACTCTGGCGCATCGGGCTTCCCATACAATCGATAGATTGTCGCACCTGATTGCCCGACATTATCGCGAGCCCATTTATACCCATATAAATCAGCATCCATGTTGGAATTTAATCGCGGCCTCGAGCAAGACGTTTCCCGTTGAATATGGCTCATAACACCCCTTGTATTACTGTTTATGTAAGCAGACAGTTTTATTGTTCATGATGATATATTTTTATCTTGTGCAATGTAGGGTCTGTTGCACATTGGAAATAAAAAATAGAGAGTAGTAAAATATTATCGCCAGAAAACTTTTAACTAACTCTCTATTTCTATGCTCCAAACAATACTTAGTGACAAG
>NZ_JBVPGU010000024.1:0-1452 GCF_055813795.1 Ignatzschineria sp. PL_is040 | reverse complement strand
CTTGTCACTAAGTATTGTTTGGAGCATAGAAATAGAGAGTTAGTTAAAAGTTTTCTGGCGATAATATTTTACTACTCTCTATTTTTTATTTCCAATGTGCAACAGACCCTATTATTTCAAGTGTTCAACAGTCATTAGAATTACACTGCCAATTATAATTCACATTATTTTACGAGTACAAATTATGAAAATAAACCGATTACAAAAAATACTCATAACCATTTCAATTATTTGTTTGAGTATTTCTTTGTCTTTTGGAGAAAAGAAAGTTACCCAAGAATCATTACATATCAAGATTGATAGTGCTGTCGAGGCTCTGATGGATCAGTATGATATTCCTGGGATGGCGCTTGGTATAGTCGATGCTGATCAAGTCTATTTTCTTAACTATGGTATTTCTAATAAGAAAACCACATCGCCCGTAACAGAAAATACTATTTTCGAATTAGGCTCTATTAGTAAGACGTTTACTGCCTTGTTAGCAAGCTACGCGGTTGAGAAGGGTGCAATTGATCTTTCAGATTTGGTTAGTCAGCATGTGCCAACCTTGAAAAATAGTCCGATTGGACAGGTTTCATTGGTTCAATTGGGGACATATATCGCAGGTGGATTACCTTTGCAATTTCCTAGTGATGTGATGAGTAGCGACGAGATAGATCATTATTTTGAATCATGGCATCCAATTTTTCCGGCAGGTGAAGAGCGTTTGTATTCCAATCCTAGTATTGGCTTCTTTGGTAATATTGCAGCTTTATCGATGAACGTTAGTTTTACTGATTTAATGGAAAAAACGATTTTAGATAAATTAGGATTAAAAGATACATTTATTACGGTTCCACAAGATAAATTAGCGCAGTATGCTTGTGGTTATAATAAAAATAATGATCCTGTGAGAGTGAATCCCGGAGCGCTTGATGCAGAGGCGTATGGTATAAAATCAACTGCGAAAGACATGGTACGCTTCATTCAAAGTAATCTTCAGATGATTGCTTTAGATGAAACTATGGAAGATGCCATTAAAGGAACGCATAAAGGGCAATATAGCGTCAGTACTTTTACACAAGCCCTAGGTTGGGAAAAATATCCTTTATCTTCATCTCTAGATGAGTTGTTACAAGGGAATTCAAACGAAGTGATATTGAATCCACAACCAATTTTATTTGAAAACATACTTGATACAGAAAGTGTATGGGTAAATAAAACGGGATCAACAGGCGGATTTGGTGCTTATATCGTTTTTATCCCTGAGAAAAAGGTGGGGATTATTATTTTAGCTAATAAAAACTACCCAAATGCTGAGAGAGTGAAGTTAGCATATGATATTTTAAGCACCCTAACAGACTAGGGGCTGTTGAACATTCATAATTTTAACCAAATGTAAGCACAAGCTAAAGCCACGTTGTTTTCATAATGTTGTTTTAGCTTGTCATATCTTGTTGCTACACTTCTAAA
>NZ_JBVPGU010000022.1:0-1701 GCF_055813795.1 Ignatzschineria sp. PL_is040 | reverse complement strand
TCGTATCAAAATTGTCTAAGACCTATTATATGGTCAAGCCTCACGGTCAATTAGTATTGGTAAGCTCAATGCATTACTGCACTTACACACCCAACCTATCAACGTCGTAGTCTTCGACGGACCTTCAGAGGGGTTAAACCCCTAGGGAAATCTAATCTTGAGGTGGGCTTCCCGCTTAGATGCTTTCAGCGGTTATCCCGTCCGTATGTAGCTACCCGGCTATGCCATTGGTATGACAACCGGACCACCAGAGATACGTCCACTTCGGTCCTCTCGTACTAGAAGCAGCTCCTCTCAAATTTCCAACGCCCACGGCAGATAGGGACCGAACTGTCTCACGACGTTCTGAACCCAACTCGCGTACCACTTTAAATGGCGAACAGCCATACCCTTGGGACCGACTACAGCCCCAGGATGTGATGAGTCGACATCGAGGTGCCAAACTCCGCCGTCGATATGAACTCTTGGGCGGAATCAGCCTGTTATCCCCGGAGTACCTTTTATCCGTTGAGCGATGGCCTTTCCATACAGAACCACCGGATCACTAAAACCTACTTTCGTACCTGCTCGACGTGTCTGTCTCGCAGTCAAGCACCCTTTTGCTTTTGCACTCAATAGCCCGATTTCCGACCGGGCTGAGGGTACCTTCGTACTCCTCCGTTACTCTTTCGGAGGAGACCGCCCCAGTCAAACTACCTACCATACAATGTCCTTAATCCAGATGATGGATCTAAGTTAGAATTCCAAAACTTTCAGGGTGGTATTTCAAGGATGGCTCCACTAAAACTAGCGTCTTAGCTTCAAAGCCTCCCACCTATCCTGCACAAAAAGATTCAAAATCCACTGTAAAGCTATAGTAAAGGTTCACGGGGTCTTTCCGTCTTGCCGCGGGTACACCGCATCTTCACGGCGATTTCAATTTCACTGAGTCTCGGGTGGAGACAGCCTGGCCGTCATTGCGCCATTCGTGCAGGTCGGAACTTACCCGACAAGGAATTTCGCTACCTTAGGACCGTTATAGTTACGGCCGCCGTTTACTGGGGCTTCGATCAAGAGCTTCGCTTACGCTAACCCCATCAATTAACCTTCCAGCACCGGGCAGGCGTCAGACCCTATACGTCCACTTTCGTGTTTGCAGAGTCCTGTGTTTTTGATAAACAGTTGCAGCCAGCTTTTCACTGCGACCCTCCTCAGCTTACTGCGTAAAGCATTCACCAAGGAAGGTGTACCTTCTCCCGAAGTTACGGTACGATTTTGCCGAGTTCCTTCACCCGAGTTCTCTCAAGCGCCTTAGAATTCTCATCCCAACCACCAGTGTCGGTTTGGGGTACGGTTCTCATATCACTATAGCTTAGAAGCTTTTCTTGGAAGCATAGCATCAACCACTCCGGAGGTCGTAACCTCCTCGCATTCACATCTCAGCATTAAGATCCCGGATTTGCCTAAGATCTCTGCCTACCTGCTTACACTGGTATACCAATCACCAGCTGGTCTAGCTTTCTCCGTCCCTCCATCGCATGATACGAGAGTTCAGGAATATTAACCTGATTCCCATCGACTACGCATCTCTGCCTCGTCTTAGGGGCCGACTCACCCTGCTCCGATTAACGTTGAACAGGAAACCTTGGTCTTTCGGCGTGCGTGTCTTTCACACGCATTAACGTTACTTATGTCAGCATTCGCACTTCTGATACCTCCAAC
>NZ_JBVPGU010000021.1:0-1760 GCF_055813795.1 Ignatzschineria sp. PL_is040 | reverse complement strand
ATAGTTTATCAGTAAGCATGGTTCGAGGCATAGCAAGTGGTAGGTTTTGTTTGACGATAATATTCTACCGCTTGCTTTTTTATTTTAAACCTCAATGTTCAACAGCCCCTAATTACATGAAGCATAAATCCTGAATAATTACTTATCTCCCTCCAGAGACTTTATAAAAGACTCTAATTTTTTAGCATTCTCTTCACTAATTCTTTGCTCTTCTTCATGCTGCATTTGCTTTCTTTTCTCAATTAAAGCCATCGTCTTATCTGCCCCTGTCCCCTGATCTGTGATTTTTATCTTCTGCTCTTCTTGTGGATCATTGCAGGCGACCAATAATAAAACTGACAGTAATACTACAACCTTTTTCATTAAATACCCTTTTCTCATGAGGTTAATAAACCATTGCTAACCATTCAAATCCGCGAATAAAGTCCATATCGTCCAGAAAATCATCTTGATTACTTTCGGCACTACGGATGAAACTTGCAGTATCCTCTATAGAGACTTCCTGATAATCATAATCCTCTAAGTAACGATGTCGGCTATAACGATCACTCGCAAAAGTGTTGGTCATTAAGCTAAAAAGATCAGCTAGGCTATATTTTTGTTTAATCACCGACAAAATCCTGTTTCGGTATCGATCAGCTCCATGTGTAAAGTAGAGCTCGGCCATACTTGGTCTTTCTTCTGATAATATGTCCTGGATATCTTCTTCATCCCACTCTTCTATCAAAATATCTTCTTCACTGTAAAAATCATAAATAGTTTGTACCGGTATATTGAATGCTCTACACATCGAGTCATAATCACAATCTTTAAGGGTAGCCGTATCTAACTCCCCTTCAGACCAATATTCGTCTTGGGCATGTTGTACAAACTCTCGATAGAGATCTACCAATGCAATCGCTAAAAGTGAAGATTCGTGTTTATGCTCTTTCATTCGATCACTCAAACCCTTATTACTAATGAGTGATTCCCACATCAACTCGTACCAATACAACTCATGACCCAACATCCAAACGGTATGATCCCTGAAAAATGGTTTTAATTCTGCAAACTGCATTACGATCTCCTTTTATGGTTTTAGATATTAAATAGCTCCCTATTATTTAACATAATAAAATGTACGTTGGTAGTTATATTGGAAATACATAAATTTCCATTTCAAGCGAACAAAAGGTTTTCGGTACTAGAAATACAAGTAAATAGCTCAATAAGCCAATGCCCTCTCTTTTGATATAGGGAACATTGGGCACTGTGGGCATTCAGGGCATCGAGAAAATTCATAAATATTACTGTTTTTCCTTTCATCTTTAAAAAGACCTATAAAATCAGATCAATAGCTAAATATACGACTTTCCTATCATTCAGAAAAATATATCACTCAACAATTCAGCTTCTAATAAAAGAACGACAACATTGCTAAAAATACCAATAAATAGTCTAATACCCCAAGTGCCCACTCTTTTCATATAGGTAACATTGGGCACTATGGGCACACAGGGCATGCAAGAATTTCTAAAGCATTATTCTTTTTTGGCTCTCCATCTTTTTGGAGTCAAGATAGCTCAGGGTACAGACGAGGGTACGGCTTTTCGATAGATAACAAAAAACCCTTGTAATTCAATGAATTAAACAAGGGTTTTTGATGAATATGGCGGAAAAGGAGTAATTCGATCTTGTTAAGATAAGCTATTAATAACATTAAGGAAAAGATTTTAATAGCCGTCTACTTACCAACAAATTTACCAACAAATCAAAAAGTA
>NZ_JBVPGU010000020.1:0-5957 GCF_055813795.1 Ignatzschineria sp. PL_is040 | reverse complement strand
GGTTAACGTTTTCGAGCTTTTGAGTTATGATAGAATTTAATTAAGCCAGCACACACAGCGTCCCCTCTACGAGTTGGACTTGTGGAACTGGCTCAGGGGGACAAGCCCCCCGAAACCCCCCATTTAAAACCAAAGGAAAAAACATGGAAATAACATTTATTTTTGAGGTATGTACATGACGGAAAAACGCACTAAGGAGATCAAAATTAGGCTCACGGATTCAGAACATAAAAAGCTTTTAGAGCTTGCTCAAAATAAACCTTTAGCGGAGTTTATGCGTGAGTATTGTTTGTCTGCTGATAGTGAGTATTTTGCAAAAATCGCTAAAAAAAATAGAGATAAAATTAACCGATTAACCGTTCCGCCAGAGTTGTTGAGACAGCTAGCAAGTGTGGGCAATAACGTAAATCAAATATCAAGAAATTTAAATCGATATCAATATAAAGATGATCGAATAGATCTCATTAAATTATCAATCGTATTACAGAATATTGAGAGCGAATTAATCGCAATCAGGAGCGCTTATGCTAGTTAAATTTTTTGCTCGGGGTAGCGGTGGTGGAAAGGGTGTTGCTGATTATCTTATGGGTAAAGATCGACAGAGAGAAGGCGCTACAGTGCTTAGAGGCGACTTGGAGCAAACGAAAGAGATCATTGATGGTTTGGACTTCTCCCGAAATTACACTGCCGGCGTATTATCGTTTGAGGAGAAACACACGGATCTGACCAGAGCAGAGAAAGAGGAAATAATGAATCGCTTTGAAGAGGCTTTATTCCCGGGTTTAGAGCCGAATCAATACGAGATTACTTGGATAGAGCATACAGACAAAAACGACCGCTTAGAGCTTAATTTTGTCGTTGCTAACGTTGAGTTGACTACGGGCAAGCGGTTACAACCTTATTATCATAAAGTCGATAAAAATCGTATTGATAACTGTAAGCAGTTAATCAATCACGATTACAAATTATCAGATCCAGATGATCCCGAAAAAAAACGAACAATCACGACAGCAAAAGACTTGCCAAAGAACAAGAAAGAAGCCGTAAAAGCCATTGATAAGGCGGTTACCAATATGGTTATGAGTGGCGAGATCAAAGACCGGCAAGGCGTTGTAGACTTCTTAGAAAATGCCGGTTTTGAGGTGGCAAGACAGACCAAACAATCAATATCAATCAAAGACCCAGACGGTGGAAAAAACATACGTTTAAAAGGTGCATTATATGAGCAAAATTTCACAGCTGACACAACAATTACAGAAGCAATCGCAAGAGCTACAGACGAATACAGAAGCGGAATTAACGAGCGTATTCAATCAACACAAAAGCTTTATAGAGAGCAACTTGAGCGAACAGCAGAGCGTAATAAAAAATTATACGGAAGAGCTGACAGAGCAAGCGAAGCGACAAGCGAGAGAAGCATTAGAGCAGACGAAAGAGGCGCAAGCGAAGCTGATAGAGGGCTTAGCAGAGAATACAACGAAATTGATCGCTCAGATCAAGAGAACGCAGAAAATACAAGCAGAGCAAACACAGCGAGTATGGACGATTACAACAATATTGATGATGATCGCAACAGTGATAGCAGGAATTATATTTTTGGTTTTGGCTTATCTGGCGAGCGAGGAAGCGAGCAAGCTACAGAGATGGGCGAAATCAGCGGAATATTGGGAAAGCCAATCAGAGAACATAATGATAAGCAAATGCAGTATGGGCGATCAGACATCGAGATATTGCGTGCAAATAGACCCACGATACAAGGGCAAATATTGGGGCGAGAACGGCGATCTAATGATTCTAGCACCGACAAACAAATAACAGAGGGTAACGACAATGACGGAAGCGGAAAGACTTTTATTGAATACGTTAGAGAGCTTGGAGAAGCAATATCAAGACGAGCTGACAGCATTAAAAACACTATCAGAGAAGCAATCACAAGATATAGCGACATTAGTAGAGCAGTCGAAGATGTTTGCGAAAGCAATCAACAGCTTATCATCTCAACAGCAGACAATTACAAGCAATCAACTAGAGATACAGCAATTGTTGCAGAGAACAATCAAACGCTAAACGATATGATTACCCAAAGCGAACAGAAGCAAAGCAGAGGTTTTGAACTGAGTAGATAAAAGAGGGTATACGGATTTAATGGTTGATGGGGCACCTGTTTTTGATACGCAAATTGCGGTGGGAATTACCCACAATATTAAAGTCGGGATGAGTTATCACGACTTAGTGCTTAACTACTGTGAAGTCGATCTTACACGTGATCAAACACGCACACAGTGGGATTTAAGACCGCTTACGAGTGAGCAGTTAAAGTATGCCTATGATGATGTACATTACCTGATTCCGGCATATAAAAAATTGATGGAAGAGCTCACTAATAGCAATGAACTCAATCTCCTAAAAACCAATCTCACACCGCTTACAGAACGTGAACGTTACGAGCCGAGCCCGGAAATGGCTTGGAAGAAAGTTAAGGGCTATAAGAAGCTTCGTGGTTCATCTAAACAGTTATTAAAAACCCTCGCAAAGATGCGTGAGCTCATCGCGATTCAACGCGATCTCCCAAAACGTTGGATCATTAAAGATGAATATTTAATTCATCTCTCTGAGCGTTATGCCAAGCGTAATAGTAAGCTCTACGAAGATTATGCCATTACCTCTTATAATGAAAATCTCCAAGAACGCATGATTCAAACGATCGAAAAGTTCTGGGAACGAGGCGCCGATCTCCCTGATAATGATCAAGATGGCGATAACGAAGCTTAAATCGATTAAAGTCCGTTCGAATCGAAGCTTTCAAGAAAGCCTTATAAAATGATAAAAAATGCCGGAAATGAATACTTCTGGCATTTTTTATCACGCTTACAATTCATCACCATCGATATTCAAAGGCTGAACAATCCATTGGCCATTCACTCGAATGATTTCGGTCTCGATTTTGATGTTTTGTAAGAAATGATCATCATGAGAAATGACCACGAGTCCTCCTTGATATAGATTAAGCATCGCTTCAAGCGCATTTAATGACGCTAAATCAAGATGATTACTCGGTTCATCGAGTAGCAATAAACCAGCTGGCGATTCATCATACAAAATTAACGCAAGCGCTCCCTTTAATCGCTCTCCACCACTTAATAAACCACAGGGTTTCTCGATATGAGATGCCCTCAATCCTAATTGCGCTAATTGCATACGAAGTAAAGCGATCGCTTCATGAGTCCGCCCTTTGGAAATTTGCGTTAATAATGACTCTTCTAAATTAAGCGTTGTTAAGTGCTGATCAAGATAAGCATGCTTTACAAAAGTCTCTGCTTGACCTTTTTTGGGGCGCAAAATCCCGGCAATCACTTGTAAAAGTAGCGACTTACCGATTCCATTATCGCCTCGAATTGCGATACGATCATTCGGATGAATCATTAGATTCAATCCTTTGGCACTTCTATCATCAATTCCCTTACCTGGCCCATTCTCAGACAGATTATCTATAAAAGGCAAACGGACATTCTCGAGTCTTGCAATAATCGCTGGCTGATGAGTTAGTGTTGGGAGCGGATGAAGATGAATAATATCTGCTTGATCAACAGCACTTCTTGCACTGCTAACACGTTCTACACCCGCCTGAATCACACGATCCATTTTTTGCTGAGTTTTACCGGTTGTTAAATCACTGCGATTCTTTTGTCGATCAAGAAGAATTTTTGCCTGATTCTGCTGACCGCGATCACGATTTGCTTGTGCTGTACGTTTCTGTTGCCTTTCAATCTGTTCCTGCATGACAACTTTTCGTCGTTTTTCTTGATGTTTAGCAGATGCAAGTGTTTCAATCGCTCGCAATTGTGCATCTTGCTTCATTGTCTGATAATCCGAAAAGTTGCCGGTAAACCACTCAAGCCCTCTCGATGTTAATTCAACAATGGCCTGAATTTTTGTGAGAAAGAAACGATCATGGCTAATCAGAATGATCTGCCCTTGCCACGCTTGCATCATCTCCCATAATTTCCCTTTTTGAGCTCGATCGAGATGATTACTCGGCTCATCTAGAATCAAAGTTTCTTTCCCTGATAAAAATGCCGAAGCAATTCGGATACGCATCTGCTCGCCACCACTTAAATGGATCGCCGGCATTTCTAATGTTAATGCCGGTAGATCAAGCTTTTCAAGCAAGGCCATTGCCTCTTGCTCAATGAGCCAGTGATCTGCAACAATTTCAAAGTCTAATTCAGCAACCGACCCTGATTCAATACGTGCAATCGCTTCTAGAATCTGATGAATGCCGAGAAGTTCTGAAATAGTAGTGGCAGATGAAATTTCATAATGCTGTGGAAGATAATAAGCATGATCACAATTTAAAATAGCGCCCTCAGCCGGCGATAAAATTCCTGCGAGCAATTGCGCAAGTACGGTTTTACCAACACCATTACGCCCTATTAATGCGGTTATCGGTGCTGAAAAAACACCATTTAAATTTGAAAAGAGAGACTCGCCATTCGAAAGATTAAACGAGACGGCATGAAGCTGTAAAAAATGAGCCATAGGACACTCCTTGAGATAAATGAATAAAGAGAACATTTGTCATCAAGTCGGTTATCACATAGGCTTAAGCTCCCTCAAAAACGCAGAAAATGCATCCATTAATTTTAGCGAAAATCGGCTACCTACTTGCATAGATAGCCGATTTCTTATAAATTAGCCCTATCGGTTTGAAAGAAGTCGAATTTCTCTCAAACTACTTAAACTGTCCGCCAAGACTGTTTAAGCAAGCTACTGCGATAATGATAGAATGTAATTACATTATTATCAACCCAAGCAGAAGAGAGAACCGAGATACTAACAGACCGCATAGCGGTTTTTTTTGTGCCTGAAGAAAGCAAATACGCCGTTTGTGGGCGTTTTACAAGTACACAAGTAAAAAGACATTAAGGCTAAAAAAAACCACAAATAAGATGTTTCTTTATGCGTCCCACTTGGTTTTATACCTAAAGACTCGGTTCGAGAAATATCTCACATAAAGTGGTTAGAATGGGAATCAAGCAAAGCCACATAGAAAGGCGTAAAACGTCAATTAAAGACGTTTTCGAGTAGACCTAGCTTGAGCGTTATTAACAACGTGAACTACTCAAATACGGCGGTTATTTCGACCGTATATACTGCGAAGCGACGGAACGGCTCCGACAGCAAAAAAGCAGGTACGCCAAGCTCAAAACATTAATGTTTTGGGTTTGGGAAAGGCGTGCCTGCTTCGCTCTGAAACTCACCAACAGCAAAAGGGGTTTAAAACCAAGAAAAGTATATCTTTTCCCCTTTTTTTGTTTCTTTTTTTTATTTCTACTTTATTTTCTTTTCTTTTCTTTTTTCTACCTTTTTTGCTTTATTTATCTCTATCTTTTTTTCTGTTTTTTATTTTCCTATTGCTCTCCATCTATCCATGTATGACATTTGAGGTTCTTCCTCTTCTTCTTCTACCTTTATTTCCTCTTCTTTTTCTACCTTTATTTCTTCACTTTCATCAAATATTGTTGTTTGTGATTCTTCTTCTTTTATAGATAGATTTATTTCTAGCTGTTTTTCTACCTTTTTAAGTTCTTTTAATAGGTAGTCTTCTACTGTTTTTGATACGTTAAAAATCTTTCCTTTTTCTCTTGCTACTTTCCTTGCTCTTTTTAATCTTTTATCTAAATCTTCATTTATTTTAATGTTAAGAGATACCTTTTTTTCTACCTTTTTAAGTGCCATTTTAAGCTCCTTTTTTTATTTATATTTAGTTGCCATTTAAGTTTATCTTTTAATTACCTATTTTTCTACCTTTTAAGCGTTATTATTGAATTTGCTTTTTGAAGATTGGTTAACGTTTTCGAGCTTTTGAGTTATGATAGAATTTAATTAAGCCAGCACACACAGCGTCCCCTCTACGAGTTGGACTTGTGGAACTGGCTCAGGGGGACAAGCCCCCC
>NZ_JBVPGU010000019.1:0-6578 GCF_055813795.1 Ignatzschineria sp. PL_is040 | reverse complement strand
CACTGTGACGGTTCCTGTAACAGTCACACCGGTGAATGATGCGCCAACGGCTGAATCGCCAGCGATTAAGACGGAAGAAGATACGCCAGTAAAAGGAGCGGTTAAAGGTCAAGATGTTGATAAGGATAAGCTAACCTATAAAGTCGGTGATCAGCCGAAGAATGGTTCAGTCACAATTAACGAAGAAACTGGCGAATATACTTATACGCCGAACACAGATTACAACGGATCAGATGAATTCACAGTGGTGGTATCTGATGGCAATGGCGGTGAAGTGACCGTTACGATTCCTGTAACAGTCACGCCGGTGAATGATGCGCCGGTGGTGGATGATCGTGATCAGACGATTGTTACGAAAGAAGATACGCCGAAGAAAGGCACTATTACGGGTGTCACTGATGTGGATGGTGATGATCTGACTTATGCATTAGGTGATAAACCAGCGCATGGTACTGTGACGATTGATGGTGACGGTAACTATACTTACACGCCAAACAAAGATTACAATGGATCGGATAAATTCACGGTGGTCGTATCTGACGGCAATGGTGGCAGTGTCACTGTGACGGTTCCTGTCACCGTAACGCCGGTAAATGATGCGCCAACGGCTGAAGCGCCAGCGATCATTACGGAAGAAGATCAGGAAAAATCAGGCCAAGTAACTGGTCACGATGTTGATGGGGATGAGCTAACCTATAAAGTTGGTGATCAGCCGAAGAATGGTTCAGTCACAATTAACGAAGCAACCGGCGAATATACTTATACGCCGAACACAGATTACAACGGATCAGATGAATTCACAGTTGTGGTATCTGATGGTAATGGCGGAGAAGTGACCGTTACGATTCCTGTAACAGTCACGCCGGTGAATGATGCGCCAGAAATCGAAGATGCTTCAGTGACTTTTGATGAAAAAATAGTTTCAGGTACAAAAATCTATGATGTGAATGATAAATTCACAGGAAAAGATCTTGATCGTGATGGTGAAGACATTACTTACAGCATTATTGGCGGTAATGATGATGGTCTCTTTGTGATCGATAGTAAAACGGGAATCATCACGATTGCCGAAGGTAAAACTTTAGATTATAAAGTGGCAAAAAATCATAGCTTAGAAGTGAGTGCTACAGATGAAGTACTCACTGATACTGCGACTATCACTGTGGATGTGAATCAAATAAGTGGTATTACAACTTCTATCGATAAGCATGGTGTTATTGAAGGTGAGACTGTAAAAGTAAGTAAGGGCCCTGTAACACTCAAAATCACAGGTATCGATGAAAATGGAGAGTCTGTAATAATAGAGAGAGAAGCAAAACTTACTGGACCAGATGATTCAGGAACAGGAACTTATACCTATCAGATTACGAAAGAGGATGGTATTGCAGAGGGTTCTTCTGTGAGTGTTGAAGCAAGCGCCACTGATATTAATGGTAAAGAGATCTATGCTTATGATGATATGTCGGGCTATACGGATGAAGATCATCCCGGACTTGATATTGAATTGCCAGAGATTGCCATTTCAGCTGTTGGAAATGATGGGAAGGTTACTTGGAGTGATGCCAAGGATGGAGATTTAAGCGAATCTATCAAGGAATCATTTACTGTGACAGGTACTACTTCTGGCGTTGAACCTGGACAAGATGTGACGATTACTTTTGTAAATACGGCAGATGGTTTACCTATTACTCTTGATGGCGTAGTTGGCAGTGATGGAAAATGGAGCATCACTGTTCCTGAAAATGTGGCGGCTAAACTTATAGATGGTTCTGTCTCTGCAATGGTTAAAGATCGAGCTGGCAATACTAAAGTTGCTGAGCCTGCGGACTATACGGTAGATACGCCTAGTGCAAATATAACGGGATATCTAGATAATATTGATAGTGTTCAAAATACTGTTGACGTTACAGGAATTGTGGCGGATGGCGTGAAGATTTCGAGCACTGTCAGTACGGAGCTTGCTTTCTCACAAGGCACGACATTTGTTACATCAGAGATTGTTGGAGAGTATGGAATCTTTGCATTAAATACCACAACAGGCGAATGGACTTACGTCTTAAATAGTGATGAGGATGTAGCTAATGCACTGATTAAATCAGAAGGCCCATTAACGGAGACTTTCCAGTTTGAAGATAACTCAGGGAAAACATATGAAGTAAAAGTATCTATTAATGATAGAGGACATGATGCAGGGAAAGGAGTATCTATTTCTGCGACAACGTCGTCATTAAAGGATATCGCTGAGAACATTGAGAGTGATGGCAACACATTTAAAACTTACACGAATGACTCTTTAGGAGAAATCACAGGAAAAGCGGCGAAAGGTGTTGAAACGGTTCGTGTTTATATTAATAAGCAGAACGCCGCTACAGGTGATGATAATGATGCGATCGGTTTCCCACAATATCTTGATATTAAAGTAGATGGAAGTGGGCAATGGAAACTTACTGAAGCGCAAGTGACGGATGTTCTTCAAACTACTTGGTGGGCAGATCAGCTCCGTAATGACAATATTTACTTGCAGGTAAAAGCAATCGATCCTGCGACAGGAAAAGTGGGTGAAGTATCTGATAAATATACCTTCGTAGTCGATACAATCGCGCCGCAAGCAACTTATGTGCAGTATAATGCGGAAGAAAGCATCGTTACGGCATTGGTGAGTGGTGATGTAAATAATATTCATCATGCTGTAACAGGTAATAAAGTCACTGTGACTTATGTGGATAAAGCCGGGGAGAAGCAAACAGTTTACGGTGAAGTAGGAGAGCAGTCGGGTAAGGGTAGTAAATATTTATCGATTAAAGTTGATATTCCTGAGGATGCTAATGTTGATACATCGACCGAATTCAAGGTCTATGTAACAGATTCTGCTGGCAATACAGGCGTGAATAATACTTCGCAAGAGGATCCTAGTCGAGTTAAAATGCCTACGCCCGTTGTTGATCAGTATCTAGACAATGTGAATAATGGTGATCGAGGTACCGATATTATTTCTGATAACGGCTACAGTGATGATACTAAAGGTCAGATTAGTGGAACTATTGTTCTGAATGAAGATGATATGAAGTTAGTTGATTCTGTACGTGTTTATGTTCATGGCAATAAGAGTAAGTGGATTGAAATCGACAAAGCTGATCTTGTGCCAGTTGAAGGGCAAAAAGATACCTATCGATGGACAACACCTGTGAATAGTCTGACAACCTCTGGAATTGTCACATCAGGAGGATTTGCTGAGGGTGACGTTATTATCACAGCGGTGGCTTATGATAAGGATACTGAGCAAGCGAGTGATGAATCTAATGAGTTTGTTGTAAACATTAAGGTGAGTAAACCAGAGATTGAGATTACAGAAGTTGCTGATAATCAAATCATTACTGATGTTGAGAGAAAAGATGGCTTTACTATTAAAGGAACAACAAAAAATACTGAAATCGGGAATAAAGTCGTTCTGACATTAAATGGTAAAGAGTATGAGGCGACAGTTGAGGAGGGCGGCACGTGGAGTGTGCATATTCCTAGCGAAGATGCTATTAATTTAAAAGATGGGCATAACGAGGTGACCGGAACGGTAACGGACTTTGCGAATAATACATCCGAGATAGCTAGTAATGACATGTGGACGAATCATGCGCCCATTGCCGAACCAACATTGCTTGAAGTCATGGAGGACTCAGGAGTATCAGGTTGGCACTCTCTCAATGCAAAGGATCCAGAAAGTGGTCACTTGACGTATGCGCTTGTTGATGAAATTGATCCGAGTATTGGTGTAGCGGCAGTCAGCGAGAGTGGATATATTACATTTACTCCAGGATCAAACTTCTCTGGTGATACGAGCTTTAAGGTACAAGTGACTGATGATCGTGGGAATAGTATTATTGTTGAACAAAAAGTAACAGTAATACCGGTTGTTGATGTTCCTACTGCTACAGAAACAGATATGGGCTTTGATGTGACGGAGCTCGCGCTTAATAAGTATGAGTGGAAGAATATTAGAGGAAATCAATACATTGGAGGGAAATACTATAACTTTAATGATACAACGAATGTTGATAAGAATGGTTATCCGATTACCCAAGGTAAAGGAAATGGTATTAACCCCAATGTTCTGGTAAATGGTATTGATGCTCTTTATAAACATCAATTAGACAAAGCTACAAGCACAGAAACAGTCAGTTTAACCTCTAAGGGATGGCAAAGTAACGGACGGCCTGGAGAGGGCGTGCCTGAATTTGGTGCAGTGTATATTAATGGTTTTGTTTATCTTGAAGCAGGAAAGGAGTATAAATATGTCGGTTCTGCGGATGATGGTGGAAAGATCATCATTGGTAAGGGTGTATCAGAGATGTACGTGAGCTGGAGAGGGGTGAACTATGGAGAGAATGAAGAGGTTTTCTCTGTGACCGAAACAGGTTTCTATACCTTCGACTTCTATATGTATAACCAAGATGGTATCGGTAACTATAACTTCAAAGTAACGGAAGAAGATGGAACAGATGTGAAGTACTATCCATCAAAAGACGCGATTCAAAAAGAGTTGCCAGACTATGTTCAGTTAACGAATGATATCCCCGTGGGAGGCCGTGGACATCATGGGATGAAGTATGGTTATAAGGGATCCGAAACAGATCAGATTACTCTTTCGAAGATTAAGGCTTCATTAACTGATAGAGATGGTTCTGAAAAACTAGATATGACGCTTGAAGGCTTAGTGGAAGGGGCAACATTAACGTATACGAAAGTAGACAAAGATGGCCATAAGACACTTGGTACAGCGGTAGCCGATGATAAAGGCATGATTACTGTGAAAGGTGAGCATGGTGATAATATTGTTGATTACACAGATCTTGTATTAACCTTGCCGGAGGGTGTTGATAAATCCAAGTTAGATGTGAAGATGACTGTAACAGCGACTGAAAAAGGTATAGATCAGGGAATTGACACCGTATTTGATTTTGTGGTGAATGTTCTAGATCCAAGTAGAGAGGTTGTATCAACGGCGAATGATGATTTAATTAGTACAGGTACGACAGGCAATGACTCACTCATTTACGGTCTCTTGAAAAATGCGGATCAGTCGAACGGTAAAGCGGGTCATGGTACGGATACTTGGGTTGATTTTGGTGTAGGAAAACCTGCAACAGATTCAAATGCAGATCTTATTAAGTTTGCAAAAGGCTTCTTCGAAGAGCTAAACAATTCAGATGTAACAGGTAAAAATATCGATTTTGATCAAGTGAAAAAATTCATCACTGTTGAGTATAATGCTGAGACAGAAACGGCAACATTATCAGTAGATAGAGATGGAGATAGGGGGCGATACGAGTCTGAAGTATTGCTTCACTTAACGAATCAGTCTACAGAGTTGACGTTAGAGGATTTATTGGCTAACCAGCAAATTATTATTGGTTAATTTCTTATTAAATAACGTATAACTTTTATATAAAGCGCTTAGAATATCAATATATTTTAAGCGTTTTTTTATACCTACCGAATTGTCAGCTCTCGTGGGGGGTGCTATTGTGAAATGCTGTAGGCTTATCTCTTATATTGTGTGCTTACTCATTTCTCTATTTGTTGGTCATTTATTGAATTATGTTAGAACTAAAACATCTCAAGGCATTACAAGCACTTTATCAATATGGTACGTTCTCACAAGCGGCGAGCGAGCTTTGTGTCACAACTTCAGCCTTATCTCATCAAATTGCCGCACTCGAGGGTTGGCTGGATGTTGAGTTGATTTCTCGTAAGACACGTCCATTCCAATTTACAAAACAGGGGTTATTGCTGTTAGATCTTGCGAACCAAGTTTTACCAATGGTGGATCAAACATTAATTCGAATGCAAGATAAGAAGCAAAAGATCAAACACAAGTTATTTGTCGCTTCCGAGTGTCACTGCTGCTTTGATTGGTTAATTCATGTTATGAATGCTTATCATGATAGTTTTCCAGAAACAGATTTAGATTTTATAACGGCATTTGAGAAGTATCCTCATGAGTTATTACTAGATGAAGCCTTTGATGTCTTAATTACGTCGGATCGGCAGAAAATTGAAGGCGTTGAATACTTAAAATTGTTTGATTACGAGAGTCGATTAGTTGTGGCGCCGGATCATCCTTTGGCTTATGAAACGGATATTACTCCGGAAATGTTGGCAAAAGAGACGCTACTTTGTCACCCGGTGGAGTTAAATCGCTTGGATATTTATAATCATTGGTTTGAGCCTGCCGGCATTATTCCTAAGAATGTTCGTAAGACACAGCAAACAGCGATGTTAATTCAATTAGTATCGACGAAGCGAGGATATGCGGCATTGCCTGATTGGGTCGTCTATGAATATGAGCAACAAGGGCTAGTAAAGACTTTAAGAATGCCGGGAATTGATGGTGCGAATGGGCTGCTTTGCACATTATATGCGGCCTACAATAAAGACCATGCTGGAAAAACTTATTTTACAGAGTTCTTAAACTGTAATCCTCCCCTTTTTAACTCCATTTAAAAGTAGAAGATTCTCTAAGGTTTATTGAATCTGGCATGGTGGCACAGATCCAATGGCTGAATGAGGTCTTTCGTTATTAT
>NZ_JBVPGU010000018.1:0-7044 GCF_055813795.1 Ignatzschineria sp. PL_is040 | reverse complement strand
TGGCGGAAAAGGAGTAATTCGATCTTGTTAAGATAAGCTATTAATAACATTAAGGAAAAGATTTTAATAGCCGTCTACTTACCAACAAATTTACCAACAAATCAAAAAGTAACCCCTCCTTTTCCACCGCAACTATTGAGGCGCTTCCTTTGCCTCTTCCGGTCAATATTAACACTAATCAGGCGCGTTGGATAGCTCTTCAATAATCGCCATTGCTTCCCCTTTCTAACATGTCCAGAAACTAAGCAATAAGCATGGAGAGTAAGCCTGTAGCATGTTTCAGGGGTAATCCTGCGTTGAGTAATCTGCCGGCTTCTCGGCTGATTGGCTCGGCTGTTTCTTTAGCTGAGTGCCTTGAGGAATAACCACCACTCGTGGGAATCTCCCAATTTCTCGGGAGATTAATTCTCCGCTGTGGTTCTAACGGGTCTATTTTGTCCATTTAACCTGCAAGGCTTTAAATTCGCTCTATAATGCGCGTTTGATGTGTTGCGTGTGTTATTATATATCCCATGCCTCAATCGTTTAAATTTAGGCTATTTTTGGAGCTGTTTTAAAAAATCCTTTTTTACTTAACATTAGATTTTTTAAAGTTATCTTCTACATATTTATATAACATCTCTTTTGAGAACCTGTACTCCCAACCGATCTTTACATACTCGAGCCTGCATTGTCTTGCGAGCCTGCGAATATGATCTGGGTGGTAATCAAGCATCTCAGATGCGTCTTTTACCGTGTATGGATACTTCTTGTTTAACTCTCTAATCATTATTTTCCTTTGCAAGCTTTGTAAGCTTCGGCTTGCGTTAGGTCTGGTAACTCAAAAGTGAGATAGCTTGTGTAGTTAATCTCATCTCTAAACCGCACTCTAAGCTCTGAATTTGATAGCTGTTCGATTGAATCGTCTCTACCGTTAAACAGTATCACCATCTTCTCTCCCGTCTCATAATCGAAGCGATAATTACGATCTGGTACTGTGCGCATTTCAAGAGTGCCTTTCTTTACTCGCATGTTATAGATCGAGTCTGATGTGATAATTATCCCAAGCTCCTTGCCATTGTGGCAGGTCAGAATGAACAGACCTGTAGCAGGTCGACCATCATAATCCATCGTGCCTCGAACCGCTGAAGAATACGTTTTCTCATCAGTCATTGGATCGACTATTACTTTCTCGATGAATTGAGCGCTTGCTACGCTAGTGAGTAGTGCCGTTGCTAATAATAGTTTTTTCATTTCTTTCTCCTAAGAAGTATTAAATAGTTAAGACAAGATAAGACAGATAAAGTTAAAAGCAAATATTCAATTGTTTATTTTTAGATAGATATCTGAGTGATTTCTCTTTTATACGCTCCGCAAATCTAGCCCCCTAACGTGTACACTAATCCAAGATGTAAAGAGTCGCCTTGATGCTCTTAACGTGTCTGAAAACCTAGCAATAATCGTTGCCCCACCGTTGGTGATTGAACAATACTGTGGCATGTTTCAGGGGTAATCCCTCCACGTTCCACTGTTGGTGAATTGTGGTATGGAGTCATTAGCTCGGTAGCTTACAAAAATTTTGCAATCTTCTAGGTGTGAATTGTGGCATGTTTCGAAGCGGACGAAAGTTTCGCTCGCTCCTAAGTCTTCTAGGTGTGAATTGTGGAATGTGCGGGTAAAACTTTTCCCCGCTTGCTCGTTGTGCTTTTCATTTATGGTTGTCATGATGGTGAAAACTGATAATATACCCTTTTGCTATTTCTGGTAGCCCCAATAACAAAAACTGATAATGAGAACCGCGTAAGAATGAGCCTTTTGAGTATCCCCTATTCTTATATATTAAGAAGGGGGTGTTTTTTTTATTCTTATTTCGTTCATTTTTTTCTTACCTAAACTTTTCTGCATATCGGTCTAGATGCGCTAATCTGCGCAAGGCTAATCCTGCGCTTTGGTAACTGTGCTTTTTACATAGTTTAATCCGCAAAGCTTCAAATTCGCTCTATAATGCGCGTTTACTCTTTTGATGAGTGGCTGTATTGCCTTTAGTCTTATCTCTTCTCTAATCGCCGTTTTATAGCCTTGTAATTGATTATTCAATTATTGCTCTATTCATTTCCTACAGTGTAAAAAAAGCGCCGTATTATTAGCGCTCTTTGTGAATAGATCTGTGGCATAGGGTAGGGCTGTTCATTCTGTCTCAATTCTTAATGGGTCAATGATTCGCCTTTCAATTATCGTTGGTGTAGTCAATTCTATTGTGCGCGGTCCATCGCCTGATATCTCGCTTCTCATTCTGTCGCTGTAGCTGTGGTTATTCATTAACATAAGCTTAGCAATGCCGGCGTTAATCTCTCCCTTTAATCCCATATTGACTAGGTAAAGCTCTTGCGCGTTTTTTAATGCTTCAAGTAATAGCGCCATTTCCTCGTCCTCTTTCGCCCAATTGTATAGCGTCTGCCTTGTGATGTTTAACCTCAATGCCAAGCCTGCTATTGTTGGTATCACTTCACTGTTGCTTTGACCGTTTGAGAATCTCTCAATGTATGCCTTAATCATTGCCTTTGTTTCGTCATTCAATCTTGCTTTCATAATCCCTTAACCTGCCACCGTTTTGTTCTCTCATTGTTCGCCGTTTTTGTTCCTGATTCATTCGTTAATGTTTCATGCTTGCTTGCCTTGTTTTGTTGCTCGGTCTCTCTCTCCCTACTCCGTAATAAATACCATACATATGGCTTAATATATAAAGGACAGCAATATTGGGGGTCTGAAAATTGCAAAAATAGGCGTAATAACAGCAATATTTGATGTCTGGAGGGTGTTTTTTTAAAAGCTGACCTCAATATTTGCTGTTATTCGATACTAGCTGACTTCAATATTTGCTGTAGTGCTTTTAATTTTAACCTTTATTAAACAAGCCTAAAAAAGCGCCGTGTTAGCGCTTAATTATTTTTTTAATTTATCTTTCCAATAGTCTGGTGGTCGTCTTGTGCTTGCTACTGTTGTTTTTAAATTTCCTTTTTTATCTCTAATCTCATCTATTGGGTAACAGGTCAAGGCGTATAGACTACAAGTCTTATTTTTTCCCCCTTGTCTTGTAACAATAATAAATTGACCATCTAACAGCTCCTTTATGGCTCTTCTTAGCGTGTTTTCACTCGCCCACCCTCTATCCTTCATTTCACTATAAACAATGGCTATATCGCCGTTGTTTTGCCTATTATAACGCCCCATTAAGTCAAGTAATAACGACCTCGCCTTATGGCTTAATCTAAAATATTCCTCGCTGTTTACCAAGTCATGTCTGACCATTGAATATGTATTGCCACCGGTAATCTGTTGTCCTTGCTTCTTGCTTTTTGCCCTCTCTCGTTGGCTCTGTGTCATTCCCATGTCTGCCCCCTTTCCTCGCGTTGAGGGCTTGATTTGATATGTTGCTTAGCGTACAATTTCATTGTTCAATACCTTTTAAGGTTAAGAATAAAGGGAGCGCCAACTCCCCTTGTTTGTATTACGTTATTAGTTTAAAAAAGAGTGCTAACATTAATTTGTTGAGCGCTTTTTTTGTTTGTGGGCTTTTATAACTTCCTCGCCCTTGTTTCTTATCCGTTGTATTCTCAATCGCTCCTCGCTGTCTATCCAGTACCGTTTAACTTGTGTTTTTGTTCCCCATCTCGTTTCTATTGTTTCCCATCTGTCCTTGATATTCGCCTTGTATATTGGGTCTCGCCGTAACTGGCTAACGGTTGTATTTAAGCAGGTGTCCCCTAATATTTGCGCCTGAAATGTATTTAATGAGCGTTTCAATAATTGCTCTAACATGTAATCGATCTTAGTCATTGTTTTTGCCTCCTGATATTTGAGTGTAGAATAGTTCGTTGTTTGTCTTGATCTCGTTTAGCTCTCTAATTAATGTGCTAACCTCGACAAGTCCATTGTTTAGCCTGTATATAATGCCGTTTAATGTTTCGGCTGTATCGATAGCAAGGAATGAGCTTTCATCTTGTAACTCTTCCATTTCCGCTCTTATGTTGATTAGATCAATGAGCTTAATCTCGGCTGTAATATGATTAATCATAATTATTGCTCTCCCATTTGTAGCCTTTCTCTCCTGCCTGCGCCAGGTAAGCAAGTATTAAATAGGTTTTAGTGTATTCCATTGCTGTATCCCTCCATAATTGTGGCTTCACGTTCCAACCGTTGCCGGTGTATCTCGTTCACTGTTGCAATATCTTCTAAATTCTCTATCAATAGCTCCAAAGGCATTCCTCCACTCTTCAAAATGTCGGCAATATCTCGCAATGTGTCTATTGTTTCGGATAGCGTGAAAATGGTTAGGTCCCGCGCCTCTTCCGCTTCATTCAACTCATTAAGAATGCGCTCCGCTTGCTTTACTCTGTTTCTTGCGTCTCTTTCCGCTTCCCTAGCAAATCCATCTAAAGCCTCAATGCCCCCCAATGTTGAATCACTCAAGCTAGTTAGAATCCCCATTCTAATCAATCTTGCTTGGCTCGTGATTGTCTGCATATTTCTAGCGTTTAGAAGCTCGGCATCCAATAATCTTATCGCTATGCTGATGCTGTTCACGTTATCCATTAAAGCCTTATTTAAATCGTTCATATATTCCCCCTAGCGTGCTGCTTCGTGTTCTAAATGCTGTGGTCTGCTGTCTATCCAGTCTAAAATGTCGCTCTTTCTCCATCGGCTCGCTCTGCCTCCTACTCTTAACGGTTTCGGGAATCCATCCTCTTGGATTGCTCGATAAATAACGTTATTGCTCTTAAGCCCTAAGATATCCAATACCGCTTTTCTATCTAGCAAGATGTGGCGGTCGTCTAGCTCGATTTGATCTATTGTTGATTTGTTCATTATTAGCCTCTTGTGAATATAACAAAATACATTAAAAGTATCTTAAGGATACATTTGTATTTATACAACATACAATCAAACAAATCAACACTCAAAATAATCAAAAGCGTATTTTTTTATAATACAAAAAAAGTAAAAGGATAGAAGTACTTTACAAAGGAGACAATTATCGCCACTATATAAGCAACCAACAAGCCAAATACTTACAAAAAGAAAGGTAACAAAATGAGTAAGCAACCTAGAAAGGAATCAACATCTATAAGACTTGAGCCACAAGTAAGGTATCTTGTGGAATTAGCTGCAAGAATCCAGCGCCGGAATCTTACCAACTTTATAGAGTGGTCTCTTGAGGAAAGTTTAAAACAGGTGAAATTGCGCCCTGATGGGGAATCCATAGCGGAATTAACTCTACAATTGTGGGACGTGAATGAGTCTGAAAGGCTGATTAAATTGGCATCTGTTGCGCCGGAATTATTAACGATTGAGGAACAATTGATATTCAAGGTATTAATTGATAAGGAGCTTGATTTTCTACATAAGAGCGTTCTAAATGTGTCCCTAGTTGGCAATCTATTCCATGCGCATTATCAAAATGGATTCAGTGAGCCATTATCAGTTGATAATTTCGATACCCCTAGAATTAACTTGTATTGGGAAAAAATATTATTAATATCTAATGGGGATTATAATGCTAGAAAATCTATCTTAGATGATGACCTTCCTTTTTAGCCCACAAAAAAGCGCCATCTCGGCGCTCTTTCTTTATTCGGCTTGTGATAGCTCGTTTAATATCTTATCTCTCTCCTGTCGTACGATTTGCCCCAAATCCTCTAACATTTCGGCGCGTTCATCGTAGAATGTTGAGCGCAAATAAGCCGGTATGCTTTTATTGCCATTTCCTTTGGCGTGGGATAATGAGGCGGTAATTACTTCCTCTCTATAACCTCGCTCCTCTAGCAATGTACTAACTAGCGCCCTTAATCCATGCGCCGTTGTTTCTAGCCCTTTTTTTCTTAATGTGATTCGTGGCGTTTCTCTGTGTAGGTGTGTTCCGTATTCCTGACCCTCAAACAAATAAGCACCTCCTCTATTAATCGCTTTAATCTCTTTCAATAGGTCAATGGCTAATGTGCTTAATGGTACGATATGTAACCGGCTTTTCTTCATATCTTCCGGCTTAATAATCCAATGTCTTTCCTTTAGGTCAATATCTACCCATTTGGCGCTGACTGTTTCTATTGGTCTTGTCATTGTGAGCAATTGCCAATAAATGGCTAACCTTGCGCGCCCGTTGATTGTTCCATCTTCTAAGGCTTCAATAAGCACCGGCAAATCATCAGGCGGTAATGCTTGGAAATGCTCGCCCTTGTGTCGTTTAAATGCTTGCCTGCCCACTGACTTGGCGGGATTAACATCAATAAGCCCACTATCAACCGCAAAATCAAATATAAGGCTAATCCATCCCTTAACGCGCCGTAAATACTCTAATGCGCCTCTATCTTCCATTCCTCGCAATGCTTGGACGATATCCACCGGCTTTATCTGCCTAATGTCTTTATTTTCAAAGTGTGGAATCACGTTGGCATCTATCGCATTCTCCACCTGCTCCGGATATTTCTTGTTTTTCTTCTGTGGTTTCCATCGCTCGAACCATTGCCGGTAAACATTTTGGAATAAATAGGCGCTATCTGAAAGGCTCGCATCAATCGCCGGTAAGCCTCTCTCTAGTCGTTCCTTGAGTGTATCGCGCCATTGTCTAGCCTCTGCTAAGGAATAGGCTGGATATTCTCCCAAATAAGCTGTCTTTTGCTTTCCATGCTCTCGGTAAGCTAATGCCCATCTCATTTTGCCGGATGGATATACCCAAAGAGATAATCCCCCACCATCTGAATACTTTTTCAATTTGTCTGTTGGTTTGATACTTTTGATTTGCGTAAAGGTAAGCGCCATCGGCTTTCCCTCCAATGTTGTTGGTAAATTTCATTCTCATCTTTTCCTTACCAACAAACTTACCAACAAATATTGGTAAAGTAAACAAACCTAAAAGGCTTCCAAGTAAACACAAAAAAGAGATTAAACGCGCAAATCCTCGATTATTGCTATATTTATGGCTTATTAAAGGCAATAAAAAAACCCTAGCGATTGCTAAGGTTTTAAAGGTTTGGCGGAAAAGGAGGGATTCGAACCCTCGATACGCTA
>NZ_JBVPGU010000017.1:0-9395 GCF_055813795.1 Ignatzschineria sp. PL_is040 | reverse complement strand
TCCCGTGATTGCGCCTTTTTTCGGCTCATCTTCTAGGGTGGTAATCGGTTGTTTTTCATCTTTAACTACTGGCGCATCATTTACCGGCGTTACTGTTACAGGAATCGTAACAGTCACTTCACCGCCATTGCCATCAGATACCACTACTGTAAATTCATCATCACCGTTGTAATCTTTTTTCGGCGTATAAGTGTATTCACCAGTTTTTTCATCGATAGTCACCGTACCATTTATCGGTTCTTTCTCAACTGTATAAGTGAGCTCGACCTCTTCCCCATTACTACTATCAGGATCTGTCACACCTTCGATGCTGCCTTTTTTCGGCTCATCTTCTAAGGTCGTAATGGGTTGTGTTGGCTCATTGACAACAGGGGCATCATTTACAGGCGTTACGGTTACAGGAACTGTCACAGTGACACTGCCACCATTACCATCTGAAACAACGACCGTGAATTTATCTGATCCGTTAAAATTTTTATTCGGTGTATAAGTATATTCGCCCGTTTTACCATCAATAGAAACACGCCCATTTGTAGGTTTACTTCCTAAATCATAAGTAAGCTTATCATTCTCGACATCTGTCACCCCTACAATAACGCCATTTTTAGGCTCATCTTCTTGGGTTAAAATGGGCTGCTCATCCTCTTCTACAACAGGCGCATCATTCACGGGGGTGACAGTGATAGGGACTTCTACAGTGACTTTCTCGCCATCACCATCCGTAACAACTACAGTAAAATGATCCTTACCATTAAAGTCTTGCGTGGGTGTATAGGTATATTTACCTGTTTCAGAATCAAAATCTAACACACCATTTTCTGGCTGTTTTGTCACAGTATAAGTAAGTTTATCCCCATCCACATCTGTTGCGACAATCTCGCCGGTTTGTACCGTATCTTCATCAATTGTAAAACCTTGCGTTTCATCCGCCACAGGCGCATCATTCACCGGCGTTACTGTTACAGGCACAGTAATCGTCACCGTTTCGCCATCAGGATCTTTAGCAATCACTGTGAACGAATCATCCCCATTGAAATCAGGATTTGGCGTATAGGTATATGAACCATCTTTATTGACTACGACTGTCCCATGCTTTGGCTCATCACCTAACTCATAAGTGAGCTCATCACCATCTTTATCCGTTACATCCGTGATTTGACCTGTCTTCGGCTCATCTTCAGATGTCGTAATTGGTTGCTCTGGTTTTGTCGTTTCTGGCGCATCATTCACCGGCGTCACTGTTACAGGCACAGTAATCGTCACCGTTTCACCATCAGGATCTTTGACGATAACTGTGAACGAATCATCCCCATTGAAATCAGGATTTGGCGTGTAAGTGTATGAACCATCTTTATTGACCACAACCGTGCCATTCGTTGGTTTATCACCTAATTCATAAGTGAGCTCATCACCATCCTTATCAGTCACATCTGTGATTTGACCATTTTTAGGCTCATCTTCTAATGTCGTGATTGGTTGCGCTGGCTTTGTCGTTTCAGGCGCATCATTTACGGGTGTCACTGTTACGGGAACAGAGACAACAACAGTCGCACCGACCTTATCTTTCACGACAACTGTAAATTGATCATCACCATTAAAGTCATTATTAGGTGTATAGGTATATTCACCTGTTTTTTCATTAATCGTGACCGTACCATGCTTTGGCTTATCACCTAACACATAAGTAAGCTCATCATTATTTGTCGCAATATCCACATCTGTCGCAGCGATCTTCCCATCAACTGAAGAGTCTTCTGCTGTTGTTACGGGCTGATTATCTTCCGCTTCAGGCGCATCATTTACGGGGGTTACAGTAACAGGTACAGTAATCGTTACACTGCCACCATTACCATCTGATACAACGACCGTAAATTGATCATCACCATTAAAATCATTATTAGGTGTATAGGTATATTCACCTGTTTTTTCATCAATTATGACCGTACCATTCGCGGGTGCTTCACCTAATTTATAGGTTAATTCATCTCCATCTTTATCTGTAATACCGCTGATTTTACCCGTAACAGCAGAGTCTTCTGCTGTTATCACAGGTTGAATATGATCATTGGCTGTCGGTGCATGATTATTATCTTTATCACCTTTATTACTATCAACGATAGACGCCGCACCTGCAACACCGGCGCCTCCGCCTAAAAGAAGCGGTAACCATGGTAAACCACAATCTTCATCTTCAAATAATAGATCTGACTCTTCATCCTCATGCTTGAGGAAGAAATTAACGATCACAATCGTTTTACCACTTTTAAGCTTTAAAATTAAGTCATTACCATCTTGAATAAACTCAGCGACATCCGCGCGATATAAGTGCGTATGAACCTCTGAAGCTGCGTTTAATATGATTTTTGACTCATCAACCTTAACTTCATTTAATGATTTCTTATCTACAACAACAAATGCTGACATAATGTTTGACCTTGATTTTAATAATTTTAAAAGCAGAAAATTCTTGTTTTTTAATACGGTGGAGGGGAGTTTTTAAATTTTTTCAAAACAAAACCCCCAGGCATTTACCTGGTGATAGTCTGTTATTCACATAATTTAAAATTGACGTCCCTACCTAGATTTATTTATCTAAATATATTTAATTCATATTGAGATTTTCATTATTTACTTTCGAATAATGAAAGGTTTTCCTTTTGCATCTACAGAAAGAACAAATGCTGGAGCTGTCATATCAGCCTTTACCACGACATCTACGTCATACGCAGAACAACGGCCTTGACAGTTTTTAACTTGTAAATGATAGGTACCTGGCATCAAGTAGTAATCTAAGTGATCATTCACTAAATAATCCCCTGCCTTTTTATCATTAATATAAAAAGTAATCGGACAATCTTGAGTCGCATTATCATTACGACGATACGCTTTACTATCTCTTGATACCTTAATGAGTTGGCTATCTTCACTCTGTTTCGTCTGATAAGTCATCTCAGAGATACCGGTACTTGCACATCCTGCTAAACCAATAGCAATGATAAAAATAGATGGGATTTTGCAGAAAGAACCGAATACAGAATTTTTTGTTTTCATATAACAAGCCTAAAAAAATATAACTGATGAAATATCATCGTATTAAAATATGTAATATACTGTGGCGAAATATAATAAAATTGTTGAGCATAGTCAATAAAAGTAAAATATATTATAAATAAATAGCGATTTAGGATTGAGTATGTTAAACAAATAACATAGAATACTTTCAGTTATTTACGAATCAAAACAATATCAAACAAAACGTCAGTGGACGTCTTTTAACCAAAAACGGCATATTAATATCGATGAATACATGGTACAGACTGAAAAAACCCCTTACTTTTTTAAGTATCTCTTTCCTGACTGCTTGTGCGAGTGATCAATCACTTACAAATATAGATGCCTCTTCTGAGCGAAAAAATCCTGAGAACATCAATATCCAAATTGAAATGTCTCAGACAATATCTGAAAAAAGAGAGTCGCCTAAAACAATTTCACTTCAAGATGCTGCCGCGCTTGTTGTTGCCTATCATCCTCGAATCGCTCAGGCAAGAAATAGCGAGAAAGGTGAAGCAGAGATGGTGAATGTTGCCAAGTCGAACTATTATCCTCAGATTACAGGGGGCACAAGAGTTGAATATAATGATCGCCCTGAAGGCAACCAGCGCCATCAAAACAAAATCCTCGAGCTAGAAGTACGTCAAACACTTTACGATTTTGGTAAAACAGCCAATACAGTAAAAGGTGCAGAATATGACTACGAAGGGGCAAAAGTAAACACAACTGCAACCAATGAAAGCTTTATTCATGCCGCAACATCAAGCGTTGTGGAATCTGTAAGACAAGAAAAACTGATTGCTCTCGCAAAGCAGCAAGTCAATCAAGTTAATGCTTTAGTAAATCTTGTGGAAGAACGTCATGATAAAGGTGCAAGTAATCTCTCCGATCTCCTGCATGCAAAATCTCGTTTAAACGATGTCCAGTCAGAATCTCTCGACTCGCAAACACAATATCAAGTTCAACTACAGAATCTTCGATATTTAACAGGCGTATCCTCTGTGCGTAAAGTCAGTATTGATAACCCTCCAAAAGCATTAGAACAAGCTTGCTCACTCCCTATTGATTGGCGTAATGTTCCGGAATATGTGATTGCTGAACTAGAAGCTAAAAAAGCTTTAGCGGACTTAGAATTGTCTAAATCAGAAGAAAAACCGACGATTTATGTGACAGGTACAGCATCTCACTCTTTAGATCAAAATAGCTCACCCAGATATAACTCTCGCTCAGACTCCAAGATCTCGCTCAATATCTCTGTTCCGCTTTATCAAGGGGGTGGATTATCAGCAAAAAAACGCGCCTCTGAAAATTGGGCTCATGCGGCATCTGCTCGTCAAGAAACTGTAAAACTTGATGTTAGCAAAACAATGGATGATGCCAAAATAAAACTCCAAAATATGAAAAGCAGACAATCCCTTTTAACACAGCGTGTTAACAACCTTCAAGGCACACGCGAGCTCTATAAGCGTCAATATTTAGACTTAGGTTCACGCTCACTTGTTGATCTTTTAAACTCAGAGCAAGAGTTCCACAAGGCACAAGTCGATGTAGTAAATAACAAGCTCGACATCATCCAAACTCAATTGGATTGTGCGTATTACCATGGGCAGCTCGAAGCATACTTCGACATCCAATAGATTAGCAATAAAATTTAACATACGAGTGAAGCCCTAACTTCACTCGTAACACTCTGTGATCTAAATTTATCACAATTTATTCCGCTCAATGCCACTTATACCCATTACGCTTCACCGATGTTACCCCGTAATAACGGTGAATAATTGTTTTTAGACTGAGGGATCATCTCAGCAACATTACTAGCAACAATAAAGATACATACATGAAAGATCATACCGAATACGATAATTGGATCGAGGCAATCATTACGATTGCCAAACATTATCGCCTTGAATTTTCTAAAGAAAACATCTCATTAACAAGCGCCTGGCTCCAAAACAATCCACTGAGCGATACACTTAGAGCCATGTCTCGACAAGCGGGTTTAACCGTGAGCGTGATTAAGCTCACCGAAAAAGACCTTAATGTCTGGCGCTTGCCTTTAGTAGTTCAATTCAAGAATGGGCAAATTGCAGTGATTGATACGATTGATCAAAATGATCAGGTCAGTATTACTTACTGCGGTGATGATGGTTTAAAGAGTAGTATCTCTAAAATGGAGCTACTTGATAACGTCAACCTTGCGGTCATCTTACGTCCTTCTCGCACCGTCGCTGATTCTCGTATCAAAGATTACACTGAAGCTCACGATAAACACTGGTTTAAAAATATCGTACTCAGAGACTGGAAACCTTACGCCCATATATTTGTTGCCTCTCTCATGGTTAACATACTGTCTCTTGCTGGGATTTTATTCACTCGTCAAGTCTACGATCGCGTTATTCCGGCAGAATCGTACCCCACACTTTATGTGCTCTTTAGTGGGGTACTCATCGCGATTATTTTTGGATTTATCTTGCGCCAACTACGCACAAAAGTCACCGATCTTCTAGGAAAACGCGCAGACCTCAAGATCTCGGATCGTGTCTTTGGCCATGCTTTACGCATTAAGAATGCCCACCGGCCACGCTCTACCGGCACTTTCATCTCTCAAATTAGGGAATTGGACAGTGTTAGAGAACTATTGACCTCGACAACTGTTATGGCATTTGCAGATATGCCCTTTTTCTTCCTATTTTGTATCGTATTTTGGTATATCGCTGGCGCCCTTGTATGGATTCCCATTGCTGCCGTGATCCTGATGGTATTACCCGGCTTATTTGCACAGAAAAAACTCCATTACTATGCAAATCTCAACATGAAAGAGAGCTCCCTAAGAAATGCAATGCTCGTTGAAAGCGTACAAGGAAGTGAAGATATTAAATCCCTTCAAGCAGAACAACGTTTTCAGCATCAATGGAATAACTACAATGCGGTATTAGCGGATATTAACTTAAAATCACGTTCTTTAACCAATAGTCTTTCAGCATGGACTCAAACAGTTCAAACGGGGGCCTTTGCCGTCATTGTACTCTTTGGTGCTCCCATGGTAATACAAGGGGATTTAAGTACAGGTTCCTTAATTGCAGCATCGATCTTAGGTAGCAGGATGATTGGTCCTATGGCGGGATTAACCCAGGTATTAAACCGCTGGCAGCAAGCCAAAGTCTCTTTAAATGGGCTAAACCAACTCATGGAACTTCCTGTCGATAACCCTTATCACTCTAAGAAAATTCATAAAAATATTCTTAAAGGAGATTATTCTCTCAAAAATGCTGCATTTTTCTATGGAGAAACAAGCCAAGTCCCTGCCCTATACGTTCAAAACCTCAATATCAAAGCGGGAGAAAAAATTGCAGTATTAGGGAGAAATGGTGCGGGAAAATCAACTCTACTACAGGCTCTTTCAGGATTACTAGAACCTCGTAGTGGAATCGTGAATCTCGACAACATCAATATAAACCATATTGACCCAGCTGATGTACGCAGAGATATCTCTTTAATGAGTCAAAACTCAACACTCTTCCACGGATCACTTCGTGAAAACTTGATGTTAGGTGCGCCGAGAGCCACGGATGAAGAACTCTATACAGCCTTAAAAATTACAGGTGCTTTCGACTTTATCCAAAAACTTTCCACCGGTTTAGACTATGTCATTGCAGAAGGTGGAATGGGGTTATCAGGCGGACAGAGACAATCTTTACTCTTATCTAGAGCGCTCGTAAGATCCCCTAATATCTTACTTTTAGATGAACCTACAGCAGCACTAGATGACATTACCGAACGCCAGTTTATTATGAACCTCAATCAAGTTACTAAAGATAAAACCGTTATTATCGCCACCCACAAAATGAGTATTATCAATATTGTTGATCGAATTGTGACGATTGCTAACGGGCAAATTGTTTTAGATGAAGCTAAAGACGTTGCCCTCGCAAAACTTTCGAGCCACGCTCAATAATTTGACCTTTGATTGGAGAATCACCCATGATCAATCAACCTAATATCATTCCTTCGGCATCGGCTAAGACTAAATCCGCAACCGAAGGCTCCTCCCCCGATACTACAAATGACAATATTACTGTGCAAGAAAATCTAACTCAAGATCTAGATAATTCGCAAAGTAGCACTTCTAATGTAGGTAAAAAGACAAGTGAAGATAATATGCTTCTCCTTAACTATGATGAGGACAAGCAGCGATATAAAGACCATGTTGATGAGGCAGAGATCGTTAAATCTTCTCGTATTATTTGGGCTTTTGTCGCACTTATTGCCGCCTTTATCATCTGGTCTTACTTTGCTGTATTAGTCGAAGTCACCACCGGTACAGGTAAAGTTGTCCCAACGTCGCGTGAGCAAGTCATTCAATCCTTAGAAGGAGGAATTATCTCTGAGCTATACGTGAAAGAAGGAGACCAAGTAGAAAAAGATCAGATTTTAGCGCAATTAGATTTAACCCGTAATGAAGCAAATGTTGAAGAGAGTGCAACAAGATACCGAGCGGCACTTGCTAAAATTGCCCGTTTAGAAGCGGAAGTAAACCAAGAAGACCTAGTTTTTCCTGATGAATTAGAAGCATTTACTCACTTAGTACAAGTCGAAAAACGCTTATACCAAGTGCGTCAAAAGGCATTACAGGAATCGATATCTGGGATTCAAGAGTCTTTAGATCTAGTGCAAGAAGAGTTAAAACTTACTAAAGGCTTAGCGGCACAGGGAGCGGCTAGCAATGTTGAAGTCTTAAAACTTCAGCGCCAAGTCTCAGAATTACAATTAAAAATTACCGATAAAAATTCAGAATATATGGTCCGTGCTCGTGAAGAGCTCAGCCAAGTAAAAGCCGAAGCAGAATCATTAGAGTCAGTGATTAAGGGGCGCGAAGATTCTCTTTCTCGTATGACTCTGAGATCACCTGTCCGTGGGATTGTTAAAGATATTGCTGTAACCACAAAAGGCGGCGTTATCCCTCCTAATGGTGAGCTGATGCAAATTGTCCCTTTAGAAGATCAGCTCTTAATAGAAGCCCGTATCTCTCCTAGAGATATTGCCTATATCTACCCAGGGCAACCTGCAAAGGTCAAAATTACCGCCTATGATTATTCGATCTTTGGGGGTCTTGATGGGAAAGTGACCCTTATTTCGCCAGATAGTATCCAGGATAAATTCAAACCAGAAATTTTCTACTACCGCGTATTTATTCGGACTACTTCAGACTCATTGGTAGATAAGAGTGGTAAACCCTTTGCCATCGTCCCGGGAATGATTGCTACAGCGGATATTCAAACCGGTGAAAAAACCGTATTTGACTACCTGATGAAGCCCTTTGGTCGTATCAAAGATGCTTTACGAGAGCGTTAACAAACAGCGCTTATTCAACTCAAGCAATAAAGACAATCCACAATAGCAAAAAGCCTACTTAATAAAATAAGTAGGCTTTTCTTTAAGCTAGCAATCAGTAAATTCCCTCTCTACTCTGCAATTTTTACCTTAAAAGCAGAATCCCCCATTCGAAGTCCACGACAGTAAAATTGCAAACCAATTAATAGAACTTGTAGAAACAGGTAATTATCTTTTAGGTGATAAAGGTTATAACTCTGATACTACTCGAGATAAAGCACGTGCTTATGGAATGATTCCGATTATTCCTAGAAGATCTAATAATAAAAAGCAGAATGAAGAATTTGATAGTTATCTTTATAAAATTAGACATTTAGTAGAAAATGTTTTTGCAAAACTGAAGCATTTTCGAAGTATTGCCACTCGTTTTGAAAAATTAGCTAGAAATTTTAAATCTATGTTAAGTATTGCTTGTACTATAATTTGCCTCAGAATGAATTGAGGACATGCCCTAGCCATATCGATGTAATTGTTAATAAATCAAAGACTATAAATAACATTTCTTAGAAAAAATTCAAATGAGGACACGCCCTAATTCTTTTAATAAAATTAATCTAAATAAAGTTTTAATGTCGACTCTAACTTTTCTTGCATTGTAATCCTCCCTAAAAATAATACTAATCATAGGTAGAAATTTCTCGTATTATTTACTTAGAAGAAAACAACTATAAAAAAAATCAAAATTCACAGACACACAAATCATGTCGATCTTAAAGCAGAATGAATCAGGCGTGAAAGTGACCGATTTATGTCGAGAGCATGGGATTAGTTCGGCGACATTTTATAAGTGGCGTTCAAAATATGGTGGCATGGATGCCTCGATGATTACTCGGCTAAAGGAATTAGAAGCGGAGAATGCAAGGCTCAAAAAAATGTATGCCGAAGAGTGTCTTAAATCCCGTATTCGTCAAGAAGCTTTAGAGGGAAAGTGGTAAAGCCATCTCAACGAA
>NZ_JBVPGU010000016.1:0-12985 GCF_055813795.1 Ignatzschineria sp. PL_is040 | reverse complement strand
GACATGATTTGTGTGTCTGTGAATTTTGATTTTTTCATCGCTATTTTCTCCTGAGTAAATGATACGAGAAAATTCTACTTATGATCGGTATTATTTTTAGGGAAGATTACACTTTATTTTTAATGTACTGTACTGTATTTTGTACGATACACAATACAACACAATACAACACAGTACATGGAGATAGTTTATATGCCGTCTAATATTAATGAATCACCTAGTGCCCACTGTTTTGACATAGGGAACAATGGGCACTCTGGGCACAATGGGCATCGGCCCCTTTTTTATTAGTAGTTAATTGCGGTTAATCATAGGATAAGAATTCTATTGAGTTGACGATGTATTACTCAAATGCCCACTGTTTTGATATAGGGAACAATGGGCACTCTGGGCACAATGGGCATCAGCCTCTTTTTTATTAGTAGTTAATAGCAGTTAATCTATCAATGACTTGTTTGTTATCTTCAATAGATTGGCACTGATCTAATGTAGAGTTCCACCAATCTAGAAGTTCTTTGCGCTCTTTAAGATACTGAGCCTTGTTATAGGTGGCTCTGATGCTATTTTTATCTTGATGCGCTAGAGAAGCTTCAATGATATGGATATCAAATAATCCACTCTCGTTAAGTAGGGTAGAGGCAAGATGTCGAAAGCCATGAATCGTACTATCAATCCCAAAGCGTTGTATTGCCATTCTAGGTGTTTCTAAACAGATATGGCTTGTGAGGCAAAGGCTTGGAAATACATAGCGAGATTTTGGGTTAAGTCTTTTCATTTGATCAAGGATAGCGAGATGATGAGTCGTTAATGGAATGATATGTTCACGTTTCATTTTCATTCTTTCTGCTGGAATGATCCATAGGTTGTTTTTGAAATCGAACTCTTTCCATGTTGCTTTACAACTTTCTTGAGCTCTCGTCATGGTTCTTAATATGAACTCAGTACATAGCCGTGTTACTAAACTATAACCATCACTTTCTAAGAAGTCGAAGACCTGGTAGATCTCATTGGGGTCTAGAGATTTATGATTCTTAGGGATATGTGTCTTAAATGAGTTTTTACCAATCATCATGACAGGATTGAATTTACATAAGCCTCTGGATATAGCGAAGGAGAATAACTGATTTAAGCCGGAGCGAGTTCTGTGAAGGTACTCAGTAGCCCCTCGTTTTTCAAAAGGACGTAATGCTTCTATGATGTGAGGGACTTCTATCTTGTCGATATTCAGATGACCTAATGCTTTCATACAGTTGTTATTGATAGCGTTGTAGAGCTGCTTAGCATACTTATCTGATTTTGTTTGGCTCCAAATCTTCCACCAGGATTCAAAGATAAGCGGAAAGGCTAAAGAGTCGTTATTTCTTTTAGGATTAATACCCTTTAAAACTTCTAAACGATACTTTTGGTGGATACTTCTTGCTTCAGATAGAGATATGGTAGGGAAGTCACCTAATACAAGCGTATCCTCCTTTTTTGTTTCTGGGTTTTTAAAACGGTATTCCCATATCTTCTTTCCTGAAGTCAGGATCTTTAAACATAATCCATTTCCGTCAAATAAACGATAGAGTTTACTTTTTGGCTTTGCCTCTTTTACTTCGATATGTGTAAGAGATGTATGTTTTCTACTAGTCATAAGTTTCCTTCCGTACCCTCACCCGTACCCTGTGATGGTTAACGCTGTCTACATATTGTTAAAGATTAGAACATACAAGAACCCAGTGTTTATCGCAATACTCAGCCATTCAGCATACAAACATAGGTTGTTAAATATAAACTTTTTACGGACTCCTTTTCCGCCATTTTAGTACCGTAAAGTATTGAATAATAAAGGCTTTATTTAAGTGTAGGGCTTTGAGTATACCATCGGGTATACCATCAGGTACTTTATAGGGTGGATAGTGAGAGCTAACAGAAAGTAATAAATCTGTAATGCTCTTTTCTGTCGTCTATTGGATTGTGTTAAATCGTCAGCAAGGCTTTAAATCTTCCATTTTATGCGCGTTTGATGTGTTGCGCGTGTGATTATATATCCCATGTCCCAATCGTTTAAATTTGGGCTGTTTTTGGAGCTGTTTTTAAAAGTCCTTTTTTATGGACTGCATAAACTCCCTAACGTGTCTGAAAACTCAAGGTGTAAAAAGCCACCTTGATGTTCCTAACGTGTACACAAATCCAACTGTAAGCATGGAGAGTAAGCCTGTGGCATGGCTCAATCCTGCGTTGCTCCACACGGTGTGGTTGAACAATTCAATTGTGGCATGGTCTAGCGGGTAAAACTTTTCACCGCTTGCTCTTGCGCGTCTCCTGCTACTTACAAAAATTCTGTAAGCTTCTAGGTCTTGTTATGCTTTCTCCTGCGCTAATCTGCGCTGGGGTAATCGGCTCAATTATTAGCTGATCGACTCGGCTGAATTATTAGCTGAGTGCCTGATGAATAACCGCTAATGCCGGGAATCTCCGCAACTCTGCACTGATTGCCTTGATGTACAACTCCCTCAAATTGAGGAGGTTCTAGCCTTTGCTGTGTTCTAACAGGTATATTCTGTCCAGTTAGTAAGCCATTGATTATTATCAATTATCCCCATTGGGGTTTTTGGATTAGCTGGGTGATTTCCCTTTTATACGCTCCGCAAATCTAGCCCCCTAACGTGTCCGAAAACCTTATTTTTTCCCTATTTGTTTTTATGCCCTCGCGCGTCCGTACTACATGGTCTACATTTTCTATTTTCTTCCTTATTTCTTTCTACACTCTCGCGCGTCCGTACTACATGGTCTACATTTTTTTATTTCTGCTATGTTTTTCTATATGCCCTCGCGCGTCCGTACTACATGGTCTACATTTGATAGGTGTGGTGTTTGGTTGATTAGCCTTTGCTCTCCCTCTCTCATATCCTTTCAATAATGCCGTCTATTGATTAATTCATCTTTTTATTAGGGGTTATAGCTCCTAGTGTGTAATCTTTCGTTGTGCGTCAATTTTGAGGATTTTAAGCAATAAAAAAAGCGCCGTATTATTAGCGCTCTTTGTTTATGTTTATATTGTGCGTCTACTTTTCTTATTTGTAGACTATGTAGTACGTGCGCGCGTAACCTAGTTAGAGAATGCTCTTAATTCTGCCATTGCTTCGGCTATTTCTGCGCGTCTGGCTTGCTCTCTTTGCTTCTGCTCGTTATATAGTGCGTGTACTCTCTCATTCACAATGTAAGCGGTTGCTGTGCCGTTGATGTTTAAGGTTCTATTGTCTGGCGTTATCCAATTGAATCCTTCTAGCCTGTCTAGGATTGCCTGAATCTCCCATTGCTTCATGCTTCGGCTTGCTTTCCAATATTGATTGAAGTCTCTTTTTACTGTAAAGCGCTTCCACTCTCTAGCAAGGATAAGATTGGCTAATTCTGTCGCTTTGTCTTCTAGTGGGTCTATATCGCCGTAGAATTTCAGGGTATGCGGTAGGATGTTCTCCCATAGGAATCGAGCTACTTTCTTAGCCGTTTCTGGTGATACTTGCTCGGCTGTTGGGTATGCCTTGCCTTTCATCTCTACACAATGCCATATCAATAATAAGCGAACATATAGCCCACTCCATTTCCCTAGCGCTGCCTTGATGTGCTGGCTCTGGTGGTTTTGTGCTATGCGGTCTATTTTGCGCTCAAATTCCTCTCTGATGTTTCTAGCCTCATCTGATAGGGTAACGGGGGTTTCTGAGCCTTTGAGTCCTGCTAAATGCTCTACTAAGCTATGGTAAGCCTCTTTGGCTTCTTTGTTTGGTATCCTGTCCACTCCTTGTCTAGCTGGCTTGGCGTAAAATAGGATAAAACGCTGTAGCAGTCCATCATGCTCCGTTGCCTTTGCGTATGAGTGAATAACACTAGGCTGTATGCCTCCTATTATTGAGGCGCTCCAATTCTCCACAAATGTCTCCCCTCTGCTTATGCGGTCAAATATCTTAACTCCTCCGTTATAGGCTTCTAGCCAAGCTGGTTTATCTTTTGAGCCTCCTTTGTACGCGTCCATCCCTCCAAGCCATCCGCTTAATTCATCCCTTACCACTAGGATTCCTCGTGGCTCTGCGTTGCTTAGGATGTCGCCCATCTTTTCAATGGTTGCGTCTTCAAGGATTAGGCGTTGTTCTAGCGGTCTTGGTGGAATTGCAGTCTCTTCTTTTTTAGCCTTTTCTTCTAGCTGTTTCCACTCTTTTAGCCTTGCTTTGTTGGCTTCTCTCCATTGTTTTTCTATCTTCCATAGTGGTGCTGTTGCTTTTTTTAGTAAGGGGCTTTTCTTGATTGATGGGTCGCCTATCACTGCTCCCCATATACGCGCGCTTTCTCTCCATCCATAGTCGTATTTTTTCGGCTGTATCTTCAATCCATCAGTGATACAGGATGCTATAGCGCCTAAGCTAAATATAACTAGCGTTGCTGGGTCTGCGCCTATCAGTTCCCCTTGATCTATAGCGTGATTGGCTATTGCTTCAGGTATTAGCTCCATATTCATCTCTGGCAATTTAAAGCCTCCAAAGAGGTTATAAGGGTCGCTATCGTGAAAGATGGGGGCTATCTCTTTGTCATTACTAGCCTGTGCTTCTGCGTAGGCTTGTTGGCGCTTCTTTTGTCCTTCTGGGTCTAGCCGTTCTGCCTGCTCCTGTATCATTGCTTTAAAGTCGCCGTTATAGTCAAGGATAGCTAAGGCGTCCGCTATATCTAAAGAGTAACCATCGTTGTGTATTGCGCCTAATGGGTCGCTTGTATGGTGAGAATAGACTCTATCCCCTAAGATGTGAACGCCCGCAATGCCACTGGTGCTATTAGGTGCTAGCCATTCTCTTCCTTGCTGTCGGTATCCTTTTGCCTGTAGTAAATCCTCAAGGCTGTAGGCGTCTTTTATGAGTTCTATGATGCTGTTGCTATATGCTTCTAGCTTTCTTGGCTTTAAAGGCTTTAATTCTGCGCTCTGGCGTTGTTTCTTCTTCTCGGTAGTGTAACGCTCTATCGCTTGCTTAAATAGCGCTGTGTTGGCGTTTAATTGGCTTCCATCGCCTTGAATCTCTGCCCCTTGATATAGTTCGCGGTTTTGGGTGTTTGGTGCGTAGAATCCTTGAGTTATTCTAGCCTGTGCTAGGTCTGCTCCAAAGAGTAGGCTAATCCCTGTTGATAGTTTGCTGTAATCTTCACTATTGAGGGCTGTTTCAAGTGGAATCACTACTTTAAAGCGGTTTCCTTTTCCCTCTTGTTTGTGGCTTGCTGTCGTGAAGTATAAGAAAGTGCCACTATATAGCTCCTTAACCTTTTCTAGCCCTTGCTGGACTGAATAGTCTACGTCATCAAAGTCTATCACTACTGCGCTATAGCTTGCTTCTTTAGCCTGTTCTTTGGTTCTAGCCTGTGCTGTGTGTGGAGTGATTAGTGGTGCTTGATTTTTTTCTAGGTTTAATGGATTAGCCACTAGCTCGGCTAATTCTTTAAATGATAGATACTTACTAGGCTGAGTACTTCTATTTGTAGGGTAATACCCGAAAATAGGTAAGGCTTCGCCCTGCCATATCGGTAGGATATAGCAATCTTTTTCATTATGAGTTATCATATTTTTAAATCCTTTTTAGTTTTAAGTCAAGGATTGAGAAAGAGGATTGAACCTCTCTCTCTTTTTTGTACTTGTAATTTATGAGGGATTGTTTTCGAGATTAGCGCTATTGCTTTGGAGGTTAGTAGCGCTTTTCTTTTGCCTGTATTCTGGGTCATTGCTAGCTTCTTCTAGCCAGTATCTGGAATAATGGTCTCCATCTCTATCTTTCTCTATTTGAGATTTGAAGCTATATCCCTTCTTTCTCTGTTCGTGAACAAATGCGGATAATCGATAGTAGCCTGCATACTTCACGGAATCATAACAGGTCAATCCTGCCTTTCCTCTCTTTCTAAACAACTCCCATAGTTTGGCTGTTTTAATACCTTTCTTCATTATGCGGTCTCCTTGTTTCCTAACCAGTCCATAATCTTTTTAATGTCGTATAGGATTACGCGCCCTCTCTCTAGTGGTTGCGGGAATCCCTCCTGCTGTCGCCATCTCCATAGCGTCATTACGTGAATTTTGAAAAAGTCCGCTGTCTCCTGCGGTCTTGTTAGTATTGGTCTTTCCATAATCTATTGACTCCTTTCTTTAGTTAATAATCGCTAACCATTAATTCCGTATAAAATGGCTAACACTCGGTAGCTACTATACTATCAATTATACCGCTCTTATCACTTAATCATAAGCTGAAGACTTGCCCGTTTTCTCTTATATTGCCCACTGCAAGGGCTGAAAGATAGCGTCCATAGCGCTCTTTTCGAGGCTCTCATCACTCGCAAAATTAATTTAAATTTATCCCTTGACTAATCTGTTTTCGAAAGAGCCAATCATCTAGGGATTATCCATACAAGGGAATGATTTTCGCTTGTTCTTTCCCTGTTACATATCGCGCCCATTGCTCCATTATTGGCTTTCTACGCTCTAATAAATCGCTTCTTTGGTAGGCTTCTGCTGTGTTGCTGTCCTCTAGCTTATGGGCTAATGCTCTTTTGGTTATGATGTCCTCAACTCCCAATATTTCGGTAGTGTAGTCTTTAAAGGCGCTTCGGAATCCGTGAGGCGTTGCTGTTTCTCCTGTCTTTGCGTCTTTCCAGCCATTGCCTCCTGCTTCAAGGTTTGCCTTGTCCATGCGTCTAATCTTCATAGCCATAGCCATGTTGGATAGGGGCTTTCCTGCTGTTTTCCCCTCAAATAGATAAGGGCTATCTGTTCGCGGTATCTGCTCTAATAGCGCCATTGCTTCAGTGCTTAATGGAATCCTATGCTCAATGCCTTTCTTCATCTTATCGGCGGGAATTGTCCATATACGCGCCTCAAGGTCTATCTCTCTCCATTCTGCCTGTAGCACTGTGGACGTCCTCGCTAGTGTAAGGATTTTAAACTGTAATGCCTGGGAGCTTGCGCTGTTGTCTTTAATCAGTTCCTGCCAAAATGCTGGTAATAAGGGGTAGGGTAATGCTGGGTAGTGCTTTCTTCTCTTGCTTCTCTTTGATAGGTTAAATTCAAGGTTACCGCTCCATGTTGCTGGGTTCTCTCCCTCCCTCAATCCTCTAGCCTTTGCTAGGTTCAATACCTTCTCAATGCGTCCTCTTAGTCGGCTTGCTGTCTCTTGCTTTGTCGTCCATATCGGTTGCAGTATCTGCAATAAATGAGCAGTAGTAATCTCTTTTGGTAGTAGCTTACCAATGATAGGGCTTGCGTAGGTTCTGATTGTGTTAGTCCATTGCTGTGCGTGCTTTTCGTTCTTCCAGCTCTTGCTTTGCTCTTTGATGTATTCATCGGCTAATAGGTCGAACGTGTAGGCGCTCTCTGCTTTTTCTTGTTCTTCTAATCGTTGCTTGTTGTTTAGAGGGTCTATACCTTGCTCCAGTAGCAATCTCGCTTCTAGTGCCAGCTTTCGGGCTTCTGCTAGTGTGATTATTTCTGCACTCCCAAGCCCCATTAAAACTCTCTTACCGTTCTTTTGGTATCTAAATACCCATGAACCTCTGCCCACTCCGCTAACCTTCAGTAGTAGCCTGTCGCCTGCTGAGTACATTCCAGCCTTTCCTTGCTTAAGGAGCGCCATAACTCCTTTGGCTGTATCTGCTTTGATTTTCTTCTTCACTTTATAACCTCCTTGAGTATACCGCTGGGTATACCATCGAGTATACCATTAGAGCGCGATAATAGGGCTAATTTAAGGTTATATAAAGTTATTGAATGTTATCTAATTATCTGTAAAGCCTTGATGTTAATGTTTTATTAGATTGTATAAAAGCTTATAACGATATTACAGTTCTAAGGACTCCTTTTCCGCCATACGATACGTTAAAAGCCCCTATTTTAGGGGCTTTTGCTTATCTGGAGATTGTAGGTACTCATTAGTGTACTCATTAAAACCCTCCCATCCATCTCATTTTCATCTTATTCTCTATTTAGTTTTTGACATCCGGTTATTTTAGCTTTTGAGGTTTTGTTTGCATTTTTTCTTTTAGTCATTTTTGTTTTTGACGAAATATTTGATACTTCCAAATACTAACTACTTATCTAACAGTTTCTACTATATTTTTCATATTATTAAAAAGTATTAAATGCAGTTTGTTAGGGAAGCTACTAAACTAATAGATCAAGTTTATTGGTGTGATGATATTTCTTTGAAAGGCATAAAAAGGTAATAATGGTACAGCCAGAAAAGATTTCAGAAGTTTTAGGTAAAGAGTTAATTAGAAGACTCGAAAATGAGGAATATATTCGAGAGGATGAAGAGCTTTTATATTTTCGTGAAATGCAGAAAATTGGAAAGAAAGATTCCATGGATATTCAGGCCTGGGCTTTCTATTATGCATTAATGAAAAATGAAACAAATGCTTTGAAATATTTTAGACGATCTCTTTATCTCGGTTCTGAGGCTTTTATAGAGAATTTTTTAGCTTATTTATTGAGAGCAAGTAGAATTCAAGAGTTTATGAGAGTAACGCCAAGGCTTAGATTAAAATATCGTGGAGATAAAAGTATTATGGAATCTATCTGTTTTACTTCTCTTCTCAAAGGTGACATTGAGGCATCTAGGAGAGATCTTGAAGCTCTTATAGCGCTAAAGAGCGATGAGATGGGAAAATATCAAGAATATTTAACAGGCTTTAATGCTTTTATAGAGAACAGTTGTTTTACTGAGGATGATTTAAAGTCTTTGATGGATACCTATATTTCTATTGCAGAAGAACATCAATTGGCCGTTGGAAAAGTAGTATTTGATTCATCTCCTCAGTTCAAAATAAATGATGTGGAGATGATGGTTTATTTGCCAGAAGCAGAAATTAATAAAATTGTTGATCTAGATATTGAATTAGCTTTTAAGTTAGCTGATATTCCTAAATTAAATGGCAAGGTTTTCTCAGCTTCATTTAATTTCTATGAGAGGTAATATTTTATGTCTGTGTCTAGTGCAGATTTTCTTGATTTAGCGAGGCGAAATCTAATTTCTTCTCCAAGAGAGATAGAGTGCAGAAATACAATATCATTAGCATATTATGCATCATATCATGCGATTAAACCTCATCTCAGTAAAAATGCCCCTAACACTCATTCTGCATTGATAGATTATCTTTGTGATGAAAATATACATCAAGATGAGAAGATGAAATCTTCCGATTTAAGAGCACTAGGTTTACTTTTAGGGCATGTCCTCAATTCATTCTTAAGCAAATAACTGTACAAGCAAGGCATAACATTGATTTAAAGTTTCTTGCAAGCTTCTCAAAACGAGTGGCTATGCTACGAAAATGCTTTAAACGTGCGAAAATATTTTCAACCAAATGTCGGATTTGATAGAGATAAGCATCAAATTCGGCATTCTCTTTTGTGCTATTTGAACGCCTTGGAATAATGGGGATCATCCCATAAGCTCGAGCTTTTTCTCTAATTGATTCAGAATCATATCCTTTATCAGCCATTAGATAATCAGCTGTTTGAACAAGGTCTATTAATTGATTTGCAACTTGACTGTCGTGAACTTCACCCCCAGTGATTTCAAAATTGATCGGGCGTCCATGCGAATCAACGGCCATGTGTATCTTCGTTGTTGCTCCGCCTCTACCTCGTCCAATTGCTCGATTTTCACCATGCCGAGCTCCAGCTGCATGCTGATGAGCGCTGACGTAGCTTCCGTCGATGGATACCCATTCTTGATCAGTTTCGCCTCGTAACTTAAAAAAAATTATCCCATAATCCCTTTGCCGACCAGCGATTAAAGCGATTATAAGCTGTTTTCCAGGGACAAAGACTTTCAGGAATATCTCGCCATGGTGCTCCTGTACGAAGCTTCCATAGAATAGCTTCCATGACATTACGATTGTTATCCGTTGAATAACATCCTTTTTCTTTCATAATGGAGTGTAGTTGAAGCCAAGTATCGTCGTTTAATATTATTCTAGCCATATCGATGTAATTGTTAATAAATCAAAGACTATAAATAACATTTCTTAGAAAAAATTCAAATGAGGACACGCCCTAGAGACGATGAAGAAAAATAGAGTATATGCCGATTATTTTTTAAAGAAAAATATTAAAGAGCGAGATGCTCGTAAAAGCATCATCTCTGCTGAAGCCTTTAAGGCAGTGCTAGAAGAGCTAGTTGAAGGACGCGATGATAGGTCAGTGGATGATCAGTAAAACGATATGCAGATCTATATGAAAGATAAAGCTATTTTAAGATTTGTTTATAAGCGATATAAGCGAGTAATGGTATTGCGAGTAAAACTCAAAACTTAACATCTAATCCATCCCCTCTAAAAACTGATTAAAAGAGGTTAGGGCGCAACGCAATATCCAGTAGGTGAGCTGTTCTTCTTGTGGTGCTTTCTCTTCTAACTCATTAACGATAAGTAGCGCTTCATCAATTCTCTCTTCTTTGATTGCGGTAATTAGATTATCAGGAATTATCCACTCTATGCCGGCATTTTGTAGTTTTAGTTGCTCCTTGAGAATGACAACAGTTAAAAAGTAGTGTGCTAAAAATCGACTCTTCTCCTGTATATCGGGAATCACTTTTGCTTGTTGAACTGCGCTTGTTAAAAGTGCTTCATAGTTTTTGACCGCTTGAAGTGAGACGTGATTTGCCAACTGAGAAAATTGTTGCATTATATCTTGTTGGAACCGTATCATTTTGCGCTCATTAGAGGTCGGACGAATAATATTGAATATTAATAATATAATGCCGAGCGCAACTAAGAGTGCAAAAGTTTGATTGAGAAAAGCATTGATATCGAAACTCATCGGGTTAGAGAATCCGACTAGAAAGCTAGAGGCTAATAGAAAGCCATAGCCGACTAAAAATCCTAACATGGAGCTTGCCCGGATGAGAAATGCGATAAAGTAGAGGGGGAGAATAATCATCATCGCCGGGACAATACTTGTGGCCTGAATCAGAAGCCCAAACTTCAACATAAAAGAGATCGGAATGGTCAATAGCAGAGTTAGAACAAATGTGATTGTTAATAATTTCGTGATCATAGGGTAAGTCGCCCCTAAGGTGCAGATAATCCCAATCAATATTAAGAGGATATATCCCATATCCCATTGGGTTTCCATCCAGAAAAACATTCCAAAAAGAATACTGATAAATGTTCTCCCACTATTGATGAGCGCCTCTTTTCGATCGCTGTAGTGGATATTTCGATCCGGCATATAGAGACTGTCATCGATCTCTTGATCTAAGCGAGTCTGATAGAACTCAGTAAATTTCTCATCGAGCTTTGTGACAAATTCAGCGCCTTTTGCTGTTTTTAATAGTGCATTAGGTGCTTTCGGTTTACGCTTTAGTTTCTCTTCGGTAATGCCGGCGGTAGCAAACCATTGGTTGAGCTTATTTAGGTATTCTGTTACTGCTAATTGATCTGATTTTAAAAGATCTTGCTTAATGGATTGAAGGACTAAAACGCCGGACATCGCTCGCATCAAACGGTAGGTGTAGTGATAGATCATCTGATTATCTTCTCGTTCTGTCGATACTGATAAAAACTCTTGATAGATCAGATCTCGAAAATCCATCAATCCTAATAAAGTTTTCTCATATACCTTATTAAATTTTAAAGGATCAAAATCAGCGGTTAATAGGGATTGATAGAGCCGTTTAACATTAGAGCGTTGTAGGCGAAGCTTCTGCTTGACGATGATTCGTTCTAAATGAGAAGGCCATAACATCGAGACAAAAAAGGCGGTCACTAGACCAATTAAGATCTCTAAAATACGTGCTTGAGTGATCTGAAAGACCATATATGAAGAGGGGGATATCGAGAGTGCAAAGCCTCAGATGGCGGAGGTATAGCCACAGAGCGCAAAGCAGTAGGTTACCATTGAGCTCTTGATGCTAGCTAAATAGGCACAGATTGAGAGCCAAAATGCCATGTAGATGGTAAATAGCCATTGATCATCAAGCGCGACAGTCGCAAGGAGTGTAACGACAAATGCACCGACAAGCGTTCCGATCAAGCGTGCTAAAAATTTTTCAACTAACATACTCTGCATCGGTAGAGAGACGATGATCACCGTCATTATTGACCAATAGGGCTTATCGGTCTGCAACCTAAATGCGATAAACCAGGCGATTCCAACGCCAACGGCAACACGTAATCCGTAAGAGTAATTGAGGCCGGCAAAGTAGTGACCTAATTGATTAAGGAGTGCTTTGAGTTTAGATTTTTGAAGGTTTGTCTGGCTCATGGCTATTTTGTAGACTCATGCTATTTCATCTAAATAGCGTTTTAAAACATTCTTCATAATCAACCTTGTAGGAACAGAAAGATTAAATGGCTCAGATAAAGCGAGACAAAATAGAGACTAATATCGACGAGATTAGGGTGCCAAATACCAATTCTGTCATCGTCTCTCCCAATATAGATATGATTTGTTCAGTGGCTACTTTTAGCTCAATAAACTGATGTCGCATTATGTCATTACTGGTGCTTTTGTAAGAAGGGAAGTGCCTTATTTTTGTATTTAACAGATGCAAAAGAAGAAAAGGGAAGAGTGTGTTTTAAGGTTCATCATGGTCACATCTATAAATATAAAAGGTAATCGAATAGCCATTATCTCATTGTTATATTAGGTTTCTTTAAAAAAGCTCACTTTAATATTTAAGGTATAAGCGAGTGACGTTGTTAGAAAGATGGTGAAGTGATTGGTAAGGGCGAAGTCGATGAAGAGGGTAACTTTGAAGTTGAGCTGGAGAAGCCTACCGACGGTAATGATATAACCGTGGGTCTAGAGGATGGTGCCGGCAATAAATCGCCAGAAGTCACGATTCCAACACCAGATAAGCAAGCCCCTGATGCACCGACAGCTGAGATCGATGAAGAGGGTCTTGTTGTTAAAGGTAACGCAGAGCCAGGTTCAACGGTTGAGGTTAAAGATCAAGAGGGCAATAGCTTAGGTTCTGTAGTA
>NZ_JBVPGU010000015.1:0-14886 GCF_055813795.1 Ignatzschineria sp. PL_is040 | reverse complement strand
TGGTTAGACTTCTATTCTTTTGCTCACGCAAACAAATACAAGCCCCCATACAAACTTACTTAAGATTAATTTGTTAAAGAACTTTAGGGTTAAAGTGAATCAAACTTGAATTCCTTACCGCCCTAAGCAGACGAACTATATTACAGATGCCTTATCAACTTGTCAAACTTATTTTTAACTATTTTTGAGTTTTTTCGATTTTGATTTTAACTTGAATCTCAATCTCGAACCTACTCAAACCCTATTAGTAAAAGATATTAAAACTAACTACTAATAGGATAAAGCTTTGACTGTTTCAGAAGCGCTGTGTCGTCTGAGGTGATGTATCTTACCCCTTTCATTTTTATTTGCAACTCTTTTTGATTCTTTTTTTAAAAAACTTTACCTGAAATGTGATTCTCACACTCCAAAAGTAGGTCAACCTCTTGAATTATATAAGAATAAATAGGAGTAAATAAGGTCGGATAAGAATGAATTAAAATAGGTGGAAGATATCTAATTTCTCTCATTTTAAAAAACAATCGACAACTGTTGGGGATTATCACTATAAGAGACTTAAAAAGTAGACTTAAAAAACAGAATAGGCAAGTCCATTAGACTTGCCTATATCAGTAATAGAATCATTTTTACAGTAGAAGCTCTAGGATCTTCTAAGAGAGAAGCTACTCCTCTATTGCCTTAAAACTTTCTTCAAAGTTGAGTGTTCCCACATAACTATTAAGCGCAAAGTGCCTCTTAATACCTGCACGAATCGCATCTTTAGCGAGTACTGTTGCTTCTCTCTTTGAGTATCCTTTGCAAAGATTTGCGGCAACATGTGCAGCAAAGGTACATCCGAGTCCATGGGTGTGATGTGTATCGATAAAGGCACCCTCGATTAAAAGTGTCTCTTCCCCATCATAATAGAGATCTCCGGATGTTTTCGGCTCCATAAGACTTCCCACATTAGTAATAGCAACAGCCTTACAACCAAGCTCCATGATTTTTTTCGCAGCAATAAGAGCTTCCTCATAAGTTGTGATCTTACTCACTCCTGCTAATTGGGCTGCTTCAAAAAGATTAGGCGTTACAACAGTTGCAAAAGAGACAAGCTCTTCACGAATTGCTTTCGCATGTTCAGGAAAGAGCGGGGCATCCCCCTTACACACCATTACAGGATCTACTACTATCGGGATATTACCTTTTAAAGTTTGAAGCTTTTGTGAAACTAAAGAGATAATTTCAGGTGTTGGTAGCATTCCTAACTTAATAGCATCAACACCGACTCCATCAATTGCCGTATTGAGTTGCGCTTCAATTGTCTTTATCTCAATAGGAAAAACACCGTGTGACCAATTCGCTTTGGGATCCATCGTTACAATAACGGTTAACGCACAAAACCCGTAGAGATTATGTTTTGCAAATGTTCTTAAGTCTGCTTGTATCCCGGCTCCTCCACTAGAGTCAGATCCAGCGATTGTTAAAATCTTTTTCATCTCTTTATCCTTAATTTTAATTTTTATAACTCATCATCTCTTATGACGAATTCTCATGACAACTCATGACAAGTTTTAATGATCTCTGCTCTTTAATTATAGCAATATCCCTTCTTGACGACAGAAAAAGTATTGAATTTAATTATAAAAAAGGAGCCTAGATACACTAGGCTCCTATACAAAATAACCATCACTCCTCATTTAGCTTTCACTAAGAGTCATTAGATGATGAAGATTGGATGATTAAGATTGAATGATTCAAATTCCTACTTCTTCTCTTTTTTAACCGCCACAAAGTAAGGGGTTCCTTGACGATTAATTAGAACTCTCAAGACTTGATCCTTCTCTGTTGCTTTTAGCGCCTCATCAAAACTCTTAACATCAGAAACCTCTAATCCATTAATTTGTGTAATGACATCTCCTGGCATTAATCCAGCATTCTTAGCGATTCCCTTTGCAACTGCAGTAATCACAACACCTTTAACAGGGGCATTCTGTTTACTCTCTTCAACGGTAACGCCTAAAACATTTTTAGAAGCACTTTGACTGCCGGCAATTTTACGCCCTTCATCATCTAATGCTTCAATCGTAACCTCAATTGTCTCGCGCTTTCCATCCCGGAGAACTTCAACTTCAACCACTTCATCCGCCTTGATACGGCTGACTAAGATAGGAAGCTGACTTGAAGAGATCACCTCTTGATCACCAAATTTTAAGATGATATCACCCACTTTTAACTTCGATTTATCTGCAGGACTTTCGGGAACGATGCTTGCAATCAATGCCCCTTGTGGTTTATCAAGATCAAAAGTCTCTGCAAGTGTCGCGGTGACCTCTTGAATCTGTACCCCTAACCAACCACGTGAGACTTTACCATCTTCACGAATCTGCTGAACAATATGCATCGCTAGATCGATCGGAATGGCAAAGCTTACGCCGGCATAACTTCCCGTGCTTGTATAGATCTGTGAATTAATTCCAATAACTTCTCCCTTTGTATTGAAGAGCGGACCTCCTGAGTTCCCAGGATTAATCGCTGCATCTGTCTGTATAAAAGGGGTGAAATTATCGTTAGGAAGATTACGCCCTAATGAACTAATAATTCCTTGAGTTGCCGTATAGTCAAGACCAAATGGAGAGCCAACTGCCATAACCCATTGCCCTACTTTAAGATCTTCAACATTGGCTATTTTAACAACGGGAAGTTCATCAGCATCGATCTTTAAAACTGCGACATCTGTCTTTTCATCAAGCCCTACTAATTCAGCAGCAAGCTCACGACGATCTGCTAAATGAACCTTAATCTTATCCGCATCAGAGACCACATGTGCATTGGTGATCACATAGCCTGCTTCATCAATGATAAAACCTGAACCTGCGCCACGAACGATGCGTTCTTGCTCTTTTTGAGGTCTATCACCAAAGAAGAAGCTAAATGGATCCATATCACCAAATGGGGAAGGCCCGCCAAACGAGAACCTCTCAAAAGGGGACCATCCTGTAATGGTTTCTGTCCCTTCCGTTGTGATACTTACTACAGCAGCTTTATTCTTTTCAAACAGTTCGCTCCAATCCGGTAATTGTGCTAGCGCTTGTTGGACAATCAACATTGTGATTGCCACAAAAAAGAGTCCAGCTTGCTGTAAATAGCGTTTTCCTAACTTCATTGAATGCTCCTTGTTATCCATTTTTCGGAAACTATCTTAGTTTTCCAATATAAGAGCTTGTGATGAAAATTCAAGCATCTAGCTTAAAAAGATAATCTATCTGACGCATCATTTTGTCTCTTTTGGCTACGATTTATCCACTTCTCTCTCTTTTACCTCAGGTGATATTCACCTCTTACAGAACACACATACGATCCTGTATATCTCCACTAGATGAATAACACCATGAGTAACATTATCACCATCATTACCCCATCCTTAACAATAGAGGTTGATAATCAAAATCGGTTAAAGCAACTGTTCTAACATCTTATTTACAAAAAGAAGTCCTTTTTCTGTCGGAGCAATAATCTCTAAAGAGGGCTCTAATAACCCTTCTCTTCTATACTCCTCTAAAAAACTTGCGATTTCACTCTCCGGTAGAAAGGTTCGCTCTTGCCAATATGAGATTGGTACCCCTGATTTGAGTCGTAATATATTGAGGAAGAACTCAAAAGGAAGATCCGTTTGGGCAATTTCATGTCGGGTTAAACGATCACTGGCACTCTTTTCAAGATAAGTTCGAGGATGCTTTTCAATCTGTGTTCGATAGATCTTCTCCTCCCCCATCATAGTGATCTTGCCATGTGCGCCGGCACCGATACCGATATAATCTCCAAACTCCCAATAGTTTCGATTATGTTGACTCTGACGCCCCGGTTGAGCAAAAGCAGAGACCTCATAATGTTGATATCCTCTCTCTTTAAGATAACGATAACTCTCTAGCTGCATCTCCTCAATACTCTCCTCTTTTGGCAAAGGAGGATTATAACGATGAAAGTAAGTATTAGGCTCTAAAGTCAATTGATAGTGAGAGATATGTTCCGGCTCTAAAGCAAGGACACCTTGAAGATCTTCTAATGCTTCTTCTAAACTCTGCTCCGGCAGCGCAAACATCAGATCACAATTGATATTGGTAAATCCTGCTTGACGCGCAATTTCAAATGCTTTTATCGCTTCATCACTAGAATGGATTCTGCCTATCTTCTCTAAAAGACGATCATTAAGACTTTGAACCCCAATAGAGAGTCGATTAATACCAATTTCCCGATATTGCTGAAAATATTGAGCATCCACTGTACCGGGATTTGCCTCCATTGTAATCTCGATATTAGGATCAAAATTAAGGAGTGTTCGCAGCTCTGTAAAAAATTGATCTAAAAGCTTCGGAGGAATAAGACTCGGCGTCCCACCACCAATAAAGATAGAGTGAATCCGTCTCCCCCAAACAGAAGGTAAAATCTCCATAAGATCCGCTGTTAGCGTCTGCATATAAGGTTCATAGAGCGCACTATTATTTTGGTGTGAATTAAAATCACAATAGGGACATTTCTGGATACACCAAGGAAAGTGGATATAGAGCGATAATGGGATCATTATGATAATTCTCTCTTTAATTATGTATTACAAAGTTGTTACAAAGATATTACAAAGGCACGGCAAAGATAGAGCCAATCAGTTCCTTACAAATGAATGTTGCTCGTTATCGATTAAACTCATTTTCCCGCTACTTTACCATCAATCTATCAGCTTTACGGAGTTTATCGTCACAATACAGATCACAATACAGATCACAATATAGATCACGATACATATTATCCCATCCCTTTTTGGAACCAAACGCTCTCCTTTAACAAACAAAGAACAAAAAAAGAGATACCGTTACCCGTATCTCTTCTCTTTTATCTTCAACGCTACTCAATTTTATCAGCTGTTTTAAGCCCTACTCAGTTAAGAGACAGGCAGAAAGATGTGTTAAGCCCTTCAAACCTGGTTTAACCTCCGAGCATTGTGCTACCACCTCTTTACAGCGTGTTCTAAAGACACAACCTGATGGCGGATTAATAGGTGATGGGAGATCCCCTTCAAGCAGGTCTAATGTTTTTCCCTTCTCCCTTGAGGGATCTGGAAGCGGCACAGCTTGCATCAATGCTTTGGTATAGGGATGCTTGGTATCATGATAGACCTCAAGTTTTGTCCCCAACTCTACTGCATTACCGAGATACATCACCAATACACGATCAGAGATATGTTTTACCACCGCCAAATCATGCGCGATAAAGATGAGAGAGAGCCCCATCTCTTTCTGTAATGATTTAAGAAGATTGATCACCTGTGCTTGGATCGAAACGTCAAGTGCTGAAACGGGCTCATCACAGATGATAATTTTAGGCTCTAAAATCAGTGCTCGTGCAATTCCAATGCGTTGACATTGTCCGCCAGAGAATTCATGAGGATAACGATTGATCACATTAGGCAGAAGTCCAACACGCGTCATGATCGCCTCAACACGATCCTTAACCTCACTACTTGAGAGCTTAGGAAAATGCGTTTTTAAAGGCTCTGCAATAATATCGCCAATCGTCATACGTGGATTGAGTGATGCCAATGGATCTTGAAAGATCATCTGAACATCTTTTCGAATCGCTTGCATCTCACGCTTTGTTGCTTTACCAAGATCTTGTCCCAAATAAGAGACTGACCCACCGGTAATCGGCGCTAAACCGATAATCGCTCGTGCCAATGTTGACTTACCACAACCCGATTCCCCAACCACACCTAAAGTCTCACCCTCGTAGAGTTTAAAACTGACACCATCGACCGCTTTAAGCGCTAATGGTTTTTCCCAAAAGTATTGACTCTTTTCACGAATGGGGAAATGGACCTTCAATTGATCCACTTCTAAAATAACTTTCTCTCTATTTTGTTCACTCATGCTAACAACTCCTTTGCATCTCTAAAGCAAGCACGAAGACGCTCATTACCAAAAGGCTCTAAGCGTGGTGCTTCAGAACAGCGACTATCTCGCCATTCACAGCGAGGCGTAAAGGGGCAACCTTTGGGGAGCTGAAGAAGATTAGGGGGATTACCAGGAATTGTATGAAGAAGCTCAGAATCATGCTCTAAGGTAGGGATCGCATCGAGCAACCCTAGTGTGTAGGGATGACTTGGCTGATAGAAGATATCCTCAACACCGCCATACTCCATTGTGCGTCCGGCATACATCACTAATACCTTATCGCAAGTCCCGGCAACAACGCCAAGATCATGGGTAATCATAATAATCGTTGTTCCAAATTCAGCCTTTAATTCATTGAGCAACGCCATAATTTGTGCTTGAACAGTCACATCGAGAGCCGTTGTAGGTTCATCGGCAATCAATAACTTAGGTTGGCAAAGTAGTGCCATTGCAATCATCACTCGTTGACGCATCCCGCCGGAGAACTCATGGGGGTGCATCTTCATTCTTTTTCTTGCTTCCGGCATCTTTACTGCATCAAGCATCTTCACCGAAGCCTCAAAAGCATCCCGTTTACTCATTCCCTTATGGAGCATTAAAACTTCCATCAGCTGTGCACCCACCGTCATATAAGGGTTGAGAGAAGTCATAGGATCTTGGAAGATCATTGCGATCTCTTCTGCCCGAAGTCGATTTAATTCATGCTCTTTAAGATTGAGAATCTCACGCCCTTCAAAGAGCGCTGATCCCGTTACGCGACCATTCTTTGCTAATAATCCCATCAAGGAGAAAGCTGTCTGGGATTTACCAGAACCTGACTCTCCAACAATCCCCAAAGTCTCTCCCTTTTTAAGGGAAAAATTGAGCGAGTTGACCGCAGTCACCTCTCCATCATAGGTATCAAAGACCACACTAAGATCTTTTACATCTAATAATAATTCACTCATTGTGCTCTCCTAGCGATCTTTTGGATCGAGCGCATCACGAAGCCCATCCCCAATAAAGTTAAAACAAAAGAGTGTCACTATTAAAAATAGTGCCGGGAAGATTAAGAGCCATGGTGCAACTTCCATTGAGTTTGCACCATCTGCTAATAATGATCCCCAACTACTCATCGGCTCTTGTACCCCCAATCCTAAGAAACTTAAGAACGATTCAAACAGAATCATACTAGGAACTAAAAGAGAGGCATAGACCACCACAACGCCTAAAACATTCGGAACAATATGTCTAAAGATAATCAGTGCCGTTGAGACGCCAGAGACCTTTGCCGCTTCGATAAACTCACGATTTTTAAGGCTCAATGTCTGTCCTCGGACAATCCTTGCCATATCGAGCCAGGACACCATTCCGATCGCTAAAAAGATCAAGAAGAGATTTTGTCCAAAAAAAGTCACCAAAAGAATCACAAAGAACATAAAGGGGAAAGAATTGAGAATCTCTAATATACGCATCATCAATGAGTCGACGCGCCCACCGACATAACCGGATAGTGAACCATAAAAAGTTCCCATCAACACCGCAACTAATGCAGCGGAGATCCCGACCAATAATGAGATTCTCCCACCAACGGCGATACGCACAAAGATATCACGGCCATTGGAGTCCGTTCCAAGATAGTGCCCTGACTCAAAATCAGGGGGGCTTGTCATCATTCCCCAATCGGTATGATCATAACTATACTCTGAAACCAAAGGAGCAAAGATCACAAAAAGAGCGATACAAGCTAATACCAATAGACTAGTCATCGCTGCACGATTACGCATAAAGCGACGTCGCGCATCTTGCCAAAGGCTTCGCCCTGCAACATTGAGATTTTCATTTAAATTTTCGGAGAACTCTGCGATAGCTTCTCTCTTCTGTTTCGATACTACATCCATCAGATTCTCCTTTAGTAACGTATTTTCGGGTCGATGACTGCATAGAGAATATCGACAATCATATTAAATAGGATTGTTAAGCTCCCCACGAGAATTGTCACACTGAGAACCGTTGAGTAGTCGCGATTGAGTGCGCCATCAACAAAGAGGGTTCCAATACCAGGAAGACCAAAGATCTTCTCAATAACCAGTGAGCCAGTGATGATTCCCACAAAAGCAGGACCTAAATAGGAGAGCACCGGAAGAAGTGCCGGGCGCAGAGCATGCTTAATCACGATGGTCCGCATTGGCAATCCTTTCGATTTTGCCGTGCGAATAAAGTTAGAATTGAGTACCTCAATCATCGAGCTTCGCATAATTCTCGCAATACTTGCAATATAGGCGAGCGAAAGAGCAATCATCGGAAGAAGCATATATTGGAACTTACCGCCATACCACCCCCCTGCCGGTAACCAATGGAGTGTAATCGCAAAGAGAAGCACTAAAAGAGGCGCCACGACAAAGCTCGGTACCACAACCCCAGTCATAGCAAAGCTCATCACCAAATAATCCCAGAAACTATTTTGCTTCAATGCTGCAATCGTCCCTGCTAATGTCCCTAAAATCACAGCTAAAATAAATGCCGCCATCCCCAATTTTGCAGATGTGGGAAAGTGAGTTGCGATCAACTCATTCACCGTGTAATCACGATAACGGAAAGAGGGTCCTAAATCACCTCGTAACAACTGCTTGAGATAATCGAAATATTGCTCATATAGCGGAGCGTTTAAATTATATTTTGCTTCTATATTTGCCAATACCTCAGGAGGTAACATTCGATCACCAGTAAATGGGCTTCCCGGCGCCAACCTCATCATAAAAAATGAGATTGTGATCAACACAAGCAGTGTTGGAATAGCCTCCAATACACGCCTTAATATAAATCGTATCATGCTCTATCCTTTATTTTGCTATGGTTAATAGCTTATTGTCAGTCTCTATTTTTGATCCCCAATGGTATTAGGAGTCTCCTCTCTACAGCAATGTGAGCTGTAGATCATGTTGTAGATTTTTCTCGATATCTCTATCGATACCTCTTATCGGTATCTCTTACGATATCTTTTGCCGATATCTTTTGCCGATATCTTTTGCCGATATCTTTTGTCGATATCTTTTGTCGACATCTTTAGTAAATTATTAAGTTAGCAGATAGGAGCGATTATAGAGATAAGCTCAATAATAGACTCACACATCTAAGCCTTAGAGCTCCGGCTCAAAATGCTTACTCTCAATCCACTCTTTACGCTCTTGACGCTGATTACGCGCAAGTAATTTATCGAAGACCGCAATAGGATCTTCAAGAAGCGCTTCCCCATCAAGAGTATCGATGCTCTCTGCCGCAATCATCCCCGCTTCTGGGGTCTCTGCCGATTCATCTGATATCACTAACTGAACTAATCTACGTGTATCAGGGCTCATTGTTGTTTCTCGCAATTGAATAGGGTTCATCTCCCCTAATCCTTTAAAGCGAGTCACTGATTTTTGCCCTCGACTCTTCTCATGTTGTTTTAAGATTGCTTCTTTCTCCTCCTCATCTAGCGCATAAAAAACCTCTTTACCCACATCGATTCGATAAAGTGGTGGTAAAGCAACAAATAGATGTCCCGCTGCGACCAATTTTGGAAAGTGCTTCAAAAAGAGCGCACAGATTAATGTCGCAATATGGAGTCCATCGGAATCTGCATCCGCTAAAATACAGATCTTCCCATAACGCAGCTCATCGAGATTCTCATTATTGGGATCGACCCCAATCGCTACTGAGATATCGTGAATTTCATTAGAGGCTAAAATCTCATTCGTCGGAACCTCCCAAGTATTAAGAATTTTCCCTCTCAATGCCATCACTGCTTGTGTATCTCGATCTCGAGCCTGTTTTGCAGAACCGCCGGCAGAATCCCCTTCTACTAAGAAAAGCTCTGTCTCATTAACATCAGTACTGACGCAATCCGCTAGTTTCCCTGGTAATTTAGGTCCTTGAGAAACTCGTTTACGGACTACCGTTTTTGCACTCTTCAATCGTGCCTGTGCCGTTGTAATAACAAGCTCTGCGATCTCTTCCCCATCCTCGACATGATTATTGAGCCAAAGGGTAAAGAAGTCCTTAATCGCACCATTGAGTAGTGTTGCAATACTTCTTGAACTTAGACGCTCTTTAGTCTGCCCTGAAAATTGAGGTTCCTGCATCTTCACTGATAGTAGGAAATTGAGGTGAGAGAAGAGATCTTCCGGCGTGATACGAACCCCTCTTGGAAGAAGATTACGTTGTTCACAAAAATCCCGAAGTGCCTCTGTTAATCCCGACTTCATACCATTGACATGGGTCCCCCCTAAGGGTGTGGGAATTAAGTTTACATAGCTCTCCACCATAATCGGCGCACCCACTTCGCTCCAAGCAAAGCCCCAAATCGCCTCTTCTGTCTCACCACGATACTCCCCAAAGATGATCTCTTTAGGAAGATGATCAATCTCTTTGAGCGTATCATAAAGATACTCTTCCACCCCAGACTCATAACACCAAACGGTAACCTCTTCCTCTTTGTGTGTCTGATCGATCAGGGTGATCTTCAATCCCGCGCAAAGAATTGCCTTTGCTTTCAAAAGATCTGAAAGTGCTTTTTTCGCAATTTTAGGGGAATCAAAATATTTTTCATCAGGCTTAAAGCGAATCTCTGTACCTCTTTCGCTCTTTGCACATTTACCAATCTCTTCTAACTCACTCGCTTTATAACCATCTTGGAAAGTGATGCGATAAATTTTACCATCTCGATGGACAATAACCTCTAGTTGCTCTGAAAGCGCATTAACAACAGAGACCCCTACGCCGTGTAGACCGCCTGAGTATTGGTAGTTATCATTATTGAATTTTCCGCCGGCATGAAGCGTTGCTAATATCAGCTCTACACCACTGACACCATGATCAGGATGGATATCGATCGGCATTCCTCGCCCATCATCTTTCACACCGAGGGAACCATCATGATAGAGAGTGACTGTAATCGCGGTTGCATAACCTGCAAGTGCCTCATCTACCGAGTTGTCGATGACTTCTTGAAGAATATGGTTCGGACGGCTTGTATCTGTATACATGCCAGGGCGTTTACGAACAGGATCTAGCCCAGATAGAACTTCTATGGAACGAGATGTATATTGTTTGTTACTCATAAGTTGCAAAACTCTCTCATCGACAATAATCAATAATTACTAATAAAAATAGAGCTTTTATAATAAGAAAGCTCTTACAATAAAGCTCTGACAATCATTTTAAATTTTAGGTTTGACACTTAGGTTTGACGTTTAAATTAGAAGCCTAAATTTTCAAGGTCCACTTGTTAGTTTCCAACCAAAACCCTCAAAACTACAAGATATAAAACTTTAGCTCTTTAATGCCACGCCGATAGCAAACCGACATCGAACGGATATCAAACAACCCCTCTAAAAGATAACTCTTTAAAACTTTAAATTCTAGATCTTATCGTTCATGAGCGTTCATGAGCCTCTACTTAAAAATCAATAATGTCTTTCAATAATGTCCTTATTTAAAATCGATTAAAATCAACTACAGTCGATTACAGCCGGCTCAAACAATTCAATCCTGCAATCATTTAAGCCATAAATCTATATCACTGATCAGCGCTGAAAAGCACTAGAAAATATTCGAAAAACATTATATTACTTTAAATAGAGAATCATGCCTTAAAAGAGTGATCATTTATGAGTGTTTTTGATAAAAATCATTCAAATCACCCCATATTTTCCATTTTTCGACTAGATACTCCATCACAATAGGAGAAATAGCTATCAAGCAATAGTTACTTTTTAAAGTGGTTGATTCTAGATCTGCTCTACCTCTACTTCTATTTCTATTGCAACCACACTCTAGCTATACACTATTTAGAGCTATCACTGTGATAACAGAGATTGTAGAGATCCGTCACAAGATTACGAACGGTATCAACCAGGAGATAACCATTTGATTGAGCTACCGCATTTTGATCATCACTTAATTCTAAGCGCTCTTGAAACTGATCGAGATAACGTACTCGCTTAATAATAAAGTCTTCTCCAAGTGAGAATGTCACAAGCTCCTCATAAGCAAGCCCCACTTTTGTGACACTCCAACCTTCTGAAATATTGAGCTCAATCTCTTTAGAATCGAGAGGAATTCCACGATAACGGGCGACGCCTCCCTCCTCTTTATTAAGTTCTTTGAGTTCTACTTCATCGAGAAATTGAAAACGATGATCCGTTAAACCATTTTGAACCCAATCGGTCATCAGTAGAGCCATCTCTACTTGTGGAGCATATCCTACTACCGGCAAAGACCCTAAAGTTTGACGAAGAACTGCCGTCACTAATGAGGCCTTTTTTTCAGAAGTGGCATCGATCACTAACCAATTTTTCTCCTGATCGATATATGCCATAATTGAACTCTGCTCAGGATAGATATTCCGCACAAATTCATTGGTAATGATCTCTTCTAACTCTTTCTGTTTAACGCGATCGTGGAGATCAATATTATGTTCTCTCGCACGCTTCTCCACTGCCGTTTGAATTGCCCGACGAGGTAATTTTTTCACCTCCATCCCTAGCCGAATAAAGTGAGCATTGTGAATTGTCTCGACAAGATTTTCTCCTTGAGAGAATGCCGGTAACCACCCATAAACTTCTAACTCATCATCACCACAATCTCGTAATGGATGTTCACTGAGTAACGCCTCAAGCTCAGCTGTCTCTAAGGTAAATGGCTCATCAAATTGGTAGATGAGGATATTCTTAAATGGACGCATGATGAGAACTCCTTAAAATTATTATAAACATTGATACTAAATACTTATGACCAGTTTCATAGTTGTGTTGCTATTTAACACAGTGAGTCAATGTTTCTATCTAATATCTCTGTTGAATATTTCTATTTAAATCTTTATTTAAATCTTTATTTAAATTTCTGTATCAATTAAAAAAGGGGAGAACTCCCCTCTACACTTATGAATATTACCATCAACTTCAATAGAGCACCGATTGTTAATGGTAATAGTTTAACACTCAGAACAAGTTACTGTGTGACCGCTTCATCCTTTCTAACAAGCAGAGCCATCGATTCAACATGCGCCGTATGAGGGAACATATCCATCACACCTGCCGAGATAAGTTCATAGGGATACTCTTTTGTTAGAAGTGCTAAGTCACGGGCTAATGTCGCCGGATGACAGGAGACATAGAGAATTTTTTGGGGTGCTAAAGCACCGAGATAAGGCATCATCTCTAATGCGCCCGATCTTGGTGGATCAATTAAGATAGCATCATACTTTTCATTCATCCAAGGCGCATCATGTTGATCTTGTGTTAAATCGGCACAATGAAACTCAACATTTTCAATACCATTATATTGAGCATTACGTCCGGCCCAATCTGTTAAGCTCTTATCTCCCTCAACACCAATAACAGATCCTGCCGCGGTCGCTAAGGCTAATGTAAAATTCCCTAAACCACAAAAGAGGTCAAGAACCTTTTCATCCCCTTTAAGATCGAGCAATGATAATGCCTGTTTAACCATCTTATTATTCATCGCCGGATTGACCTGCGTAAAATGGTAAGGCTTAAAGTAGAGTGTCAATTGATCCAGAAGTCGATAATAGAGCGCTTGATCTGAAGCTCCTTTCTCCGTTAATGCCGTCGTTGTCGACTCATTCCCAGGTTGCAGATAGATAATAAGATCATGCTCCGCTTCAAAGGCTTTTAAAATCTCTAAATCCTCTTCTGTTGGCGTTTCAAGCACCCGAAAACTTAACGCATGGGTATCATCCCCAACAGCCACTTCAATTTGTGGTAGCTTTGCGGCAATAGAGAGCTTCCCTATCATCTCTGATAGCGGCGTAATCAATTGGTCGATCTTCTCTTCCAAAATGGGGCAGCGATGCATATCGACAATAAATGGAGTTAAGCGTTCACGAAACCCGACAAGAACTCGCTCTTTTGCCGGAACATTCTTCACTCCTAACCGCGCTTTATAGCGATAGTTACGGGATGATCCTCGAAGATTAGGCAGATGTTCATAATCGGTTAAGCCTGCTTGTCTTGCTAAATTAGAGCGTAATTGCTCTGCTTTAAAGTCAATCTGACGTTCAGCATCCAAATGTTGTAGACGGCAGCCACCGCAAACACCATAGGCATCACAAAAAGGTTCCACACGATCAGGAGAGCTGACTAAAACTTCTGTTGCTTGAGCTTCATCATACTCTTTCTTTACCTTTGTATATTGTGCTACAACCTTTTCTCCAGGTAGCGCGCCATCTACAAAGACGACTTTCTCCTCAACCTTGGCAACACCACGACCATCATGTGCTAAATCATGAATATCTACTGTAATAGGCTCAACAGGAACTCTATTACGTCGACCTCTTCCTCGTCTATGTCCTCTACTCACAATTACCTCATTTTTACTTAAATTTTTGCAATATAGAAGTTTATCACATTCATCTACAAAGAAGAAAAGAGAAGTATCCTTTATACTACCTTCATCTTTCATGATTGATTTACCGCTCTTTAATGAGAGTGCGTATAATATAAGGTATTAAGCATCTCGATAATAAAAGTGAAAAAATTAATGAATAAAGAGCACTATTTTCCCTGTACAAGTTGTGGCGCCTGTTGCCGCTATCTCCATTTGGCAACTGAATTGCAACATTTAGATCGCGGAGATGGTGTTTGCAAACATTTAACGAAAGAAAATCGTTGTGAAATCTACGAGACGCGTCCTGAAATCTGTAATATTGAATATCAATACCACAAAAACTACAGTCATATCCCCTGGGATGCATTTGTCGCAGAAAATCTCCAAATCTGCGAATTATTACAGCTCGATCAAAAAACGAAAGCTAACGAAAAAGCAGACAGAGACTGATGAGGTGCCGGGTCTTACTATCGCGTCCTTCCATAAATCTCATGCCGGCAAGGGGCATTGAAAATGCCCAAACTGCAGATATGCACTAGTAATAAGAATGAAGTAGTGGGTTCCCGCAGCTCCATGAGTTCTCTTAAGAGTCATC
>NZ_JBVPGU010000014.1:0-16888 GCF_055813795.1 Ignatzschineria sp. PL_is040 | reverse complement strand
GACATGATTTGTGTGTCTGTGAATTTTGATTTTTTCATCGCTATTTTCTCCTGAGTAAATGATACGAGAAAATTCTACTTATGATCGGTATTATTTTTAGGGAAGATTACAAGTCCATAAATGATCAGTCTATTTTGAGGTCAAAAAAAACACCCAACCACAAAACGTGAGGAGGGTGTTTTATCGATATGTAAAGGCGCCTTTACAGTGATCTCTCCTCTTTCGTAAAGTTTTAGCACTATATGGCATGGGTATTCATCCGAATCCCGGCTACATTAGATACTGCCTTAGCTCGACAGTTTCTGCTGACCCATTGGTGTCTCTCGACGTTTCTGGGCAGTAGCTTACCTCCATATAGGAGCCTCACCTAACGAGGATAGTTAACAATTAATAACCTGTTAACCCAAAATATTTATTTGAGGGCACTGTACCCTTAAATTTTGAATAAGCAAATTATAGTCATGAAGTTTTCAAAGCTTTTACTCTTTTTTCAACGCTCCTGTTATTCATTTGATCTAATTTGCTTTAAAGAGAGTTTTAAATCCTATCTTCTGTATCTATCTTTATGGCACCTCTTTATAGTTTTCTTTATGGTTCTCTTTATGGTTATTTGTGGTTAGTTTTATGAGACTTTAACCGTTAAGATATCACAAGGAGAATCATTGATAATCGATCCCGACGTTGATCCTAAAAGAACTCCAAGGCCTGAACGAGTATGGGAACCGATCACCAAGAGATCCGCTTTTAGCTCTTCCGCTGCACGAAGGATACCTTCTTTTGTTGATAATGCAGAGATGACCATTGTGTCACAATCTGGAATTCCCAACTTAAGGGAGAGCTCGCGCATCGATTTTTTTGCTTCTGCAATAATTTCGCTATCAGAGACCTGTGGAATAATAGGCATAAGCTCATAGCCGGCACTAATACTAATTCCTTCTAAGATATTGAGGAGGGTAATCTTTGCATGATTTCTTTGTGCAACGATAAGGGCTTGACGGCCAACCCTTTCTGCATCCGCAGATTGGTCAACTGCTACAAGAATATGTTGATACTCATTCGATTCAGACATCTTTTTTCTCCCGCTATATATATGAGTGGTCATCTATTTCATCTCTTTTTGTTATAGCAAGAGATCCGTGATTTATCAATCATCATAGGCTTAAAAAGCGACTTGGGGCAAAAAAACGTGTACAATACGGACACCTATTTTTTGAGTCAATTTTGAATATTCATCATGAGTAAATTAGCGAAAGAAGTTGCCCGTCGTAGAACCTTTGCCATTATTGCCCACCCCGATGCGGGTAAGACCACAATGACTGAAAAGCTCCTGCTTTTTGGAGGTGCCATCAATCTTGCCGGTTCTGTAAAAGGGCGTAAGGCTGCGCGTCATGCTACATCAGACTGGATGGAGCTTGAGCAACAACGGGGGATCTCAGTGACCTCATCGGTGATGCAGTTCCCTTATCGCGATTGTATGATCAATCTGCTCGATACGCCGGGACACCAAGATTTCTCGGAAGATACCTACCGAACCTTAACGGCGGTGGATTCAGCGCTCATGATGATCGATTGTGCAAATGGGGTTGAAGAGCAGACAATTAAACTGATGAATGTTTGTCGTCTTCGCGATACGCCGATTATCACCTTTATCAATAAGCTTGACCGAGATGGAAAAGAGCCGATCGATCTTCTAGATGAAGTGGAAGAGGTTTTAAAGATCAACTGTGCGCCAGTGACATGGCCGATCGGTATGGGGCGAGAATTAAAGGGTGTCTACCATATTCTTGAAGACTATATCCATCTCTATGATTCAAAAGAGCGGGGAACTCGCAGCAAAGGGCAGATCATTCAAGGTTTAGATAGCCCTGAATTAGATGGGGTTTTAGGAGAGGAGCGTGCCAATGCTTTTCGTGAAGAGGTTGAGCTTGTTCGCGTGGCAAGCCATGAATTTGATCTTGAAGAGTATCTTGCTGGGCGCTTAACGCCGGTCTACTTCGGTTCTGCGATCACTAATTTCGGGGTTCAAGAGATGCTCGATGGATTTGTTGAGATTGCACCATGCCCTAAAAAGCAGGCAACCTTAACTCGTGAAGTATTAGCAGATGAAGAGCCATTAACGGGATTTGTCTTTAAGATTCAGGCTAATATGGATCCTCGTCATCGAGATCGTATCGCTTTTATGCGTGTCTGTTCCGGCAAATATACACCAGGAATGACCGCGCGACATGTTCGGATTGGCAAAAATATTCGTATTCCAGAAGCATTGACCTTTATGGCCTCTGACCGCGGTCATTTAGAAGAGGCCTATGCCGGCGATATTATCGGTATTTATAATCATGGAACAATCCGTATTGGGGATACCTTTACCGAAGGTGAAGAGCTAAGCTTTAAAGGAATTCCTGATTTTGCACCAGAACTCTTTCGTCGTGCGCGTCTTCGCGATCCTCTAAAGATGAAGCATCTTGAGCGCGGCCTTGAACAGCTTTGTGAGGAGGGTGCAACGCAGCTCTTTAAACCTCTTCGTAATAATGATCTGATTATTGGTGCGGTGGGAATTCTTCAGTTTGATGTGGTCGCTCATCGATTAAAGCTTGAGTACAATGTTGATTGTATCTTTGAGCATGTAGAGGTCTCTACAGCGCGCTGGGTACACTCTCAAGATCCGAAGAAGTTTGCCGAATTTAAAAAACGTGCGGAAGATCATTTAGCGGTTGATCATCACGGTGAGTATGTCTATATTGCTCCTACCCGTGTGAATCTCCATTTAGCGCAAGAGCGTTATCCAGATATTCAATTTGATGCCTTCCGTGAGATTCACGGTTAACATCGATTGAGTGTGTCGAGAGGAAGTCGACAACTGATTAAGACACATTAGATAATGGCGTCTTAGTTACCAACCTCAGCTTTTATGCTGAGGTTTTTTTATATAAATAGATCATAATCTTTGTTTCTCTGCAGTTTTTCTTCAGTATTCTTTCTCTATTCTTAATATGATTTATAATTAAAAATTGTTTTATGGTAAAAGACATTCTTTTTCAGAAGAATACGCAACTATCGCAATGAATAATAGCTTGAAATATTGGGTGTATACATTTTAATTATTTGAGTATGAGTCGTTGTCGATAGCCTTAAATCGCATCTGAGTAATATATAATTTTTTCATAAAGTGTTATAATTTAATGAATAAGATATATCTATTAAATTATGCATATTATTAAATATGGATACTCATTCTAGTAATGAGATCTAGTTACTACCTTAGTAACAGATAGTTATCTACATTTGGTTTTATAGCGTGATCTTTTATATAGGAGCAAAAGATGAAAAAATTATTAGCAGTTACCGTCTTGGCGGCAGTAACCTCTTCTTTAACTGTAGCGCAAGCGCAAGACTTCCAACAATATGTCTCTGCAAAAGCGGTGCTCAATCATGTGAATAGTAAGTTTGAACTCAATAATGAAGATACGAAAAAGAGTAAAAATGTAGGTGGGCTTCGTTTAGCTTATGGTGCGATCTTCCCAGCAGCTGATAACAATGTGCGTGCAGAAATTGAGTACGGCTATAACGGTAAAGCAAAGGTGAATACAGATAAGAGAGAATCAGAGACAAAGTCTCAATCTGTAATGTTAAATGGTTACTTTGATTTCAATACCGGTACAGCTGTTACCCCTTACGTTGGTGCAGGACTTGGTTATGCAAGATTGAAGAATACCGTTACGCCTGAAGGAAAAGATTCATACTCAAAGAGCAAGGGTAACTTTGCATGGCAAGTGGGTGCCGGTGTGAGCTACGCTGTTAACAGCAATGTAGATATCGATTTAGCTTATCGTTTTATGGATTATGGTAAAGTAAAACATAATTTTGGTGATGGTGCTAACTTGAAAGTTAAACAACGTGGTAATGAGTTTAGCTTAGGGGTTCGTTACAACTTCTAATCTGTACCGATGAGATCAATAGATATCAACGAATATGTTATTAATGTGTGCTAGTTGATATTTCCGTTCAATATCTTCTTTATCTGAAATAGGATCAAGAAACCATTTTGTAGAGCCTTGGAACAATGTTTCAAGGCTCTTTTTTTCTTCTATCTCTTATCTTCTATCTCTTGCCTCTTGGATAATCTTGAAACCCTTCTTTATTATGGATGATAGTAGAATAGAGAGCATCATAGCTGAGCGTAAACTATCTGAGTAAATTATGAGGAGAAGAATGAGAGAGAGTAATGTGAAGGTCGATTTAGGCACCCTAGAGACGGAGCAACGCAATAGTCGTACGATGGAGATCGATACCTTATCAACTTTGGAGATGGTGCGATTGATTAATCGAGAGGATCAAGCTGTTATCGATGCCATTGAACGTGTTACGCCACAAATAGCAGCGGCAATTGATGCGATTGTTTTACGTTTGCAGAAAGGGGGACGTTTAATCTATGTGGGCGCTGGAACCTCAGGGCGATTAGGGGTATTAGATGCTTCGGAGTGTCTTCCGACATTTGGTGTTGGGGAGGAGAGTGTACTGGCATTGATTGCCGGGGGAGATCGTGCATTACGCCATCCTGTAGAGGCGGCAGAAGATCAAGAAGATGCTGCAATCGCTGATCTCGCTGCTGTTGCACTTTCAGGTAATGATATCCTCTGTGCGATTGCTTCATCTGGGCGGACACCTTATGCTTTATCAGCCTTACAATACGCGAAGAGCTTGGGCGCTGCGACCATCTCTCTTGCCTCTGTTTCGGAGAGTAAAATTGGAAAGGTTGCTGATTATCCTATCGAGGTAATTGTCGGTGCTGAAGTGATTACCGGCTCAACACGTATGAAGGCTGGATCTGCGCAGAAGATGGTGCTCAATATGCTCTCTACCGGTACGATGGTGAAGTTAGGTAAGGTCTATCAAAATTTGATGGTCGATCTTCGTGCAACAAATCAAAAATTGATCGAAAGAGCCCGGCAGATGGTAGTGATGGCGACCGACATCGATTATGATAAAGCCTCTCAACTCTTAGAGGCCGCAGATTACCACGTTAAAAGTGCGATTGTTATGGCACTTTTAGCGGTCGATTATCAAAGTGCGACACAATTATTAGATGCCCATCAAGGTGTCATTAGAGCTGTTTTAGCGCAAGAAGATCCCATTTAAGGGATAAACTTAAGGGAGAAATAAAATGGAGACTTTAAATGAGTGATAGAGCTATCCGCGATACCTTTGCGATAGGGTTAATGACTGGCACCTCTCTAGATGGGGTTGATGCGGCATTAGTGAGAATCAGGGAGACTGTAGTAGAGGGGCAAGAAGGTCAGATCGTAAGAGGAGGGGAGGATCTTCAATGTCAATTACTCCATTTTATCTCAATCCCTTATTCTCCTCAGCTACGGGCGGAGATTGAAGCACAATGCCATAATGAGGCATCCACCGTTGCCGGGATCTGCTCTCTTAATATGAAGCTAGGTGAAATCTACCAAAAGAGTGTTGAAGCGCTTCTGAGAGAGGTTGAACTAGAAAGAGTACAAGACCCTGAACGATTGATGGGATTCTCCGGCGCAGTTGATTTTATTGCTTCTCATGGTCAGACTATCTATCATCTACCCCCGGCAGTAGCGAATGAAAAAGGTTTTACGCCATCTACATTGCAGATTGGTGATCCTTCCCTTTTAGCTTACCGTTTTCGTTGTGATGTCTACTTTAACTTTCGAATGATGGATATCGCGGCCGGTGGTGATGGCGCACCTTTGGTACCGATGACGGAGTATCTACTCTATCGACATCCCGATTATCATCGCTTATTACAAAATATTGGGGGGATTGGTAATGTAACATTGCTACCATGTAAGGCCTCTATTGAGGAGATCTCTGCCTTTGATACAGGTCCTGGTAACATGATGATTAATGACGCGATGAGATTTCTCTATCAGCGTGATTTTGATCGAGATGGAGAGGTTGCCCGAAGCGGAAGGTTGATTCCTGAGCTTTTTAAGGAGTTGCAAGCTGATCCCTATTTAGCACAACAGCCTCCAAAATCTACCGGACGGGAGTATTTTGGTGCGCAATATACTCTACCTCTTCTTGAGCGCTATCGAGCTTATGCTCCGGAAGATCTGATCCATACCTTGACTCGGTTTAGTGCTTACTCTATTGCAGAGAGTTATCGTCGATTTATCTTTCCTTTTTATAAGATTGATCAGGTGATTGTTGCCGGAGGGGGTGCTTATAATAGCGCTTTGATGGAGTATCTAGAAGCAGAGCTTGCCGGTGTTGCGCTCTTAACACAGGAGGATCTCGGTTTTTCCAGTGATGCGAAAGAGGCGATGGCTTTTGCGCTCTTAGGATATTTGACAAAAGAGCGTCGAGCGGGGAATCTTCCAACAGCGACCGGCGCTTCTGATGCCGTGGTCTTAGGTCAAATTTGTCCCAATCCCTTTCCAGAGGGGGATTAATTAATGATACAATGCCGACTTGATAATCATTCTTTTTTGTCCTATCTGTAGGAGGTCAGCAATGTCGATAACGAATAGCACACTAGAAGCGCAGAAGGGAAGCGCAGAAGCCCCCATCTTAGTTTTAGGAATCAGTGAGTGGCGCGCTGAAGAGTGTGATCATGAGAATATTGTCAATTGCTTAGAAGAGGGGCAGGTACTCTATTTTCCCTCACTCCCCTTTGTTTTAACAGAAGAGGAGCAGGCATTATTAGATCCCCGTTTAGTCAGTCCAAAGCGCAAGAATATTATGTATCAAGCGGATCAAGAGAGTATTAAAGGGATTGCTGATTCAGCCTCAGAGAACGAGAAGAGAGCTGTTGAGGGCTTGTTGAAGCGCTATTCAGAAGCGAGTTATCAGCTTTTAACGGATCTGATTCCTCAATATAAGGGGAAATTACATAGCCCAATGAATACGCTACGTCTCAATGCGATTGATGAGTGGAGTGATAGTCACTCTTTTCGTAAAGATGATCGCCGGCTACATGTAGATGCATTTCCTTCTCGTCCCCTTCATGGGCGTCGTATTATCCGCATTTTTAATAATATTAATCCGAGTGGTGTTCCACGAAAATGGCGCGTTGGTGAACCTTTCCCACAACTAGCTGCGCGTCTATTGCCGAAGAGTAAACCATACTCTCGAATTGGTTCTGCTCTCTTAGATCGATTACAGATTACTAAAAGTCGCCGTACCCATTATGATCATATTATGTTGCAATTCCATGATCTGATGAAAGAAGATCAAGAGTATCAAGATAATGGGATTCAGTGGGATGTAAGCTTTATGCCGGGATCAACATGGATCTGTTTTTCAGATCAGACACCTCATGCCGCGATGAGTGGGCAATTTATGTTAGAGCAGACCTTCCAGCTTGATGTCGATGATATGGTGGATCCTGCAAAATCACCGTTAAAAGTATTGGAAGCGATGGTGAAGAAGCCACTTGTATAAGGGATGAAGCGTTATTTTGAAAATGTAGTGAAAGGGCGAGACAGGATCTCGCCTTTTTGTTGTTTTTAGTTAAAGAAGAAGAGTTGTAAAGCGCGAGAGATCCCTTTTTGCCGGCAAACATAACTCTTTTATGCCGGGAAATGGTTAAAAATAGCCTGTTGTGACGTGTGATATTTTCAAAATTTCCACAATTTTTACGAGAGATATCGTAGAATTAGATTCATTTTAGAATCGATTATTAGGGCCCCATTTTATAACTTACAACGTAGAGATATGAGTCGGCGCATAAATCTTTATAAGGGGCGATTTAGAAATTGGCAATTAGGGGAATTTTTACGATGTATGAAGCAACAATGCTATTGATCACTCTAGCGGGAATTCAGTTAGTCGCACTGATCTCTCCTGGTCCTGATTTCTTTTTAATTACACAAGTTGCCGTCAGTCACTCAAGGCGAGAGGCTTTTATGGCTGTATTTGGGGTGACGATCGGTGTGGCTGTTTGGGCGCTGGTGGCACTATTGGGCTTACATCTTTTAGTTGAGCAGTTTCCTTGGATCCAAGGTCTACTCTATCTTGCCGGTGGTGGTTATCTCAGTTATTTAGGATTATTGCTCTTAAAAAGTGGGCTAAGAGCGCGGCATCAACAGAAGCAGGGGCTTGTCGATAATGCTACTGAAAAGGTGATGGAGCGGGTGGTCGAAAAGGAGCGAAAAGGGGTGCAATTTCTCTTTAAGGGGCTGTTTACTAATCTCGCAAATCCTAAGGCTTTGATCTACTTTGGTAGCGTCTTTGTTCTCTTTGTCGGGGATAATATCTCTAATGTGATGCGGGTCGAGATCTTCGTATTAGTGGTGATTTTAACGTTTCTCTGGTTTGCGATTGTGGCGATTCTCTTCTCTTTGCCAAAGCCAAAGGCGATCTATCAGCGTTTAGGTGCTTATATTGATGCTGTTGCCGGCGCTCTTTTTCTGCTCTTTGGGCTCAATCTTCTCTATCAAGGGGGAATGATGCTATTTTTAGGGTAGTATCATTAAGATGAGCGCCAAAGCGCTAAGCTACGGGGCGTTATAGTCATCGGGAATTTCAAATAAAAAAGGCTAGTCTGTTACTAGCCTCTATATCTATCTTCGCATCTATCTCCGCATCTAACTTCACATCTATCTCTATATTTGATCGGAGATAGTGGTTACTCTTCGATTTTTGAGTTGATTGACCTTATTTTGACTCGGCTACATAGAGATTAATTGTATCTTCAATATGATTCTTCATAAGCGCAATCCCTCTCTCTGCATCTCGTGCTAAAAGTGCATTGTAGAGTTCTCTATGAACATCGACAAAGTGATCAACATTCTCTAATTTTCTGACATTGGTTCTTGTCTCATTGAGTGATTCGAAGAGCTGTTTGAAGATAATCTCCATCATCTCGACCATTGTGGGGTTATGACTTGCTTTGATCAGGGCGAGATGGAAGCGTAGATCCTCTTTAGTGGCCGCTTTGTGGAGTTTAACTCGCTCCTCAAGTGCGATAAGCGCCTCTTCAATCTGTTGTAAATCATCATTCGTTGCGCGTTTTGTTGCAAGGGCGAAAGCTCGAGTCTCTAACCCCTCACGAATTTCTAGAAGATCAACAATGGCCGCTGAATGGATATTGAGAACGCTATTTTTCAAACGGCTAAGAATAAGATCTTTATCACTTCTTGTTAAGAAGAGCAGGCCTTCACGATCGAGGAAGATACCCTCCTCTTTGAGAACATCAATCGCCTTTAAGATATCTGCTTCTGATCTCTGAAGAGATTCCTGAATTTCAGGGAGTGTCGGTAGAATCTCTCCGGGAAGAAATTGGCCTGATTCAATCATCTCCATAAAATCGAGAATAACTTCTTCATGAGGTAAGCGTTCAACAGCGGATAATTTCATCTCTCATTCCTCCAAATATAAGTTATCGAAATATTCAATAAGGTAGCTCTTTATAGGGTTTTCAGTCACTCAATAGCTACCAACATTGGGACCGATTATTATTGTTATCTGATTTCACTTTTACATAAAAAAGTTAAGGGAGCAATCAATTTCATCTTCTATTAGATGAATGAATGCTCCCTTAATGATCCCTTAATGATTCCCTAAGTCCGATTTTATTGTGATAAATAGGAGAAGTTGTGATCTCTCAAATCTGCTCTTGAATATTTTTTAATACTTTATGAGCAGACTATTTGGCTCTATTTGCCGCAATATTGATCGCTTCCCAAGTGGTTGTAAAAGGGGGTGCATACCCAAGATCGAGAAATCCTAACTCTTCGGTAGAGAGTTCGGCATGAATAGCGACAGAGAGAGCGTGTAGGCGGAGTGCGGCATCTTTTTTACCAAATATTTGTGCTCCTACTAAACGGTGATTATCCTCACGATAGACTAATTTGATAGTCAACTCCTCTTGACCTGGGTAGTAATCGGTATGGTTCGCTGTTTTAATCAATGTGCTCTTATATTTTACCTCAGTTGACTCTTCTAGCTGCTTTGCCATCTTTTCAGTCAACCCTGTGCTTCCTGCTTCATATTGACCTACTTTAATCATGCTTGAACCTAAAGCGCCGGGGAAAGCGATATAATGTTCCGGTGATCGAACAATATTACTGCCGATAATACGCCCCATCTTATTGGCATAGGTGGCCAGAGGAATATAGCGATCGCCCAATTGTCGATGATAGATTGATGCACAGTCGCCGGCACTAAAAATTCCTTCAATAGAGGTTTCCCCAAATGGGTTGATTAAGATCGCACCATTAGGGAGTTTCTTCAGCTGAGGATCGGTCAAGAAGTCGGTATTAGGGCGAAAACCGATGGCCACGACAACCGCATCAACCGTGATCTTCTCCATTTCGGTCTTAACAGCGACAATCTTGCCATCAGAGAGTTGAAAGCCGGTGACATTTTGCTGCAATCGAAGATCGACGCCTTCTGCCTCTAACGCTTCTTGCATTAAGTGAGAGAATTCTGGATCGAAAGGGCCTTGCATAATGGCATCACCATTTTGAAGGAGGGTGACTTTTTTGCCAAGTAGCGCTAATTGATCGGCAACTTCAACACCAATAAAGCCACCACCTATAATAGCGATCGATCGGTATTGATCGAGTTTTGCTTTAAGTGCCTCTGCATCGCGTAACTTTGTATGGAGGTAGAGATTAGGCGCATCCATTCCTTCAAAGGGGAGCCGATTTGCTGAAGCGCCAGTTGCGATCATCAGGCGATCAAAAGCAATCTCCTGATCTATTCCACTCTTGTCACGATAAGTGACTATTTTTCGAGTTGTATCAACCGCTGTGGCCTCTGATTCAAGAAGAAGATTGATACCGCTCTTTTCTATCATTTCAGGCGTTCGGGCAAACATCTTTTGAGGGTCATCAAATTGCCCCCCGAGATAGTAAGGGAGACCACAAGCACCAAAGGAGATATAGTTCTCTTTTTCGATAACTGTAATATTTGCCTGAGGGTTTTCCCGTTTAGCTTTTGCCGCAACGCTCATGCCGGCAGCGATTCCCCCAATGACAACAATATTGAGTTCCTGTTGCATAATAGCCTCCTTAACCTAGACGCTCTATTAACCACTTGGCAATATCTTGTAGCTCATCATTGATCACCTCATGTTGCATAGGGTAATCATGCCAACGGGTATCGATACCTTGGGCTTTTAGAAATTGCTCCGCGGCACGACCTAATTCGATCTTAACAACAGGATCTAACGAGCCATGAAGATGGAGTGTCGGGATCTGCTTCTTCTTTTCATCGAGGGTAATCGCTTCATCGAAGGTTGCACTATAGGTTGAGAGTGCCATCACGCCACCGACATTTTTGGGATAAGCGATAAAAGCAGTATGGAGTACGACAGCACCACCTTGGGAGAATCCTGCCAAAATAATACGCTCAAGAGGAATTCCCTTTTCGATCTCTGCCTCAATCAATGCAATAATCGATTGGCTCGACTCATCAAGTTCAGAGAGTTTTATTTCACGTGGGGATGTGAGCGCGATAATGTCATACCAAGAGGGCATTGGAAAGCCATTGTTCAAGGTAACGGGACGAACCGGTGCTTGGGGTAGAATAAAACGGGTATGGGGTAGGGCATCTCGCTGAAGAATCTGCGCTACGGGGAGGAAATCCTCTTTAGTAGCTCCTAGGCCATGTAGCCAGATTACTGCAGAGTCAGCCGATTGTTTCGGATCGAGAATAATGGGTTTATCCATGGGGAAACTCCTCTTCTAAGATTGAATATACTTTATCTGATCATAACATTGATCCCTTAAGTGAGCATGTCTGTGAGCAGGTCGTTTAAGCGTTATGAAGATCAAATCCTAATGATGCTCCCGCTTCTGCGATCAGATCTAGCCAAGTGGGAATGACAAAACTTGTCATCAGCGGAGCAAGCGGGTAATTTTCGACCTCTTGAGGTGTAATCCAGATCGCTTCGGCAATCTCTGTTGCAGCCTTAACCTCGATTGCTTGGGGAAGAAGAATAAAGAAGAGGTTAGAGCGAATCTGATATCCTGGCTCATTTGCTGCTGGCGCTTCATAAGTGGTGATAAAGTTGGCAAGCGCTGCGGGAATCTCCACATCGAGTTCCTCTTTAAGTTCTCGGATAAGAGCCTCGATTGCCGTTTCATGGGGCTCGATCTTGCCACCTGGAAGCATATATTTTTCGGTATTTTTCTTTCGGACAATAAGGAGTCGTCCTTTAGGATCGATCATAATGCCGGCGGCTAGGATAAAGAGTTTTTCTCTGGAGCTGTCAGTTATATCATTCATATTGTTTTACCATTGTAATTCTCGCTCTAGTAATGAGCGTGGGTGATTGAGTGATGCAGTGGCTTCCCCTTCTGGGGATTGATCTCTCTATTGTACGTCACTTTTAAGGTGGTTGAGTGTATCAAGAGTGAGAAAACTCTCGGCAAAAGAGAACCTATAGGGAATCTATAGAGGATTCAAGGAGAATTGAAAGAGAACTACATGAGGGGTAAAAGCTCGCTTATTTTTGAGCTGAGTGTAGGCGATAATTGTAAAAAGCGGTATGATTGTAGGAGTAATAGTAGTGCTTTGAATAGAAAGAGAATCGCTTGTTTTAAGGGGAATCTCTAAAATAAGCGATGACACTCCGCAATAAATTGATTAATAACGTGATTAATAACGGAAGAAAGGAGCAGCAATGAGTGAACTAAATTTTCAGGAAGGATTAGTCGTTGAGAATCGTGATCATGCGATTTTTATGGAAATTAATTTTAAGAGTGATGATCTCGATGCCATTAAAGATGCGATTGCCGGTCTACTTGCGCGTCAAAGATCGTATACCAGTCGCTTTGATAAATCCGGTTTGCAGATTGTTGTTGCTTTTGGTCGAGAGGCTTGGACGGCTCTCTCTGAAAATGGTGAAAGTGCACCGGAATTAGTCGATTTTAGAGAGCTCGGTTACGGTATGGCGAAAGCAACGCAGCGTGATATGTTTGTTCATATCAATTCCCACTCCCATCGCATCAATTTTTCAGTGGCACAAGATCTAGTGAAGATCTTTGGAGATCTTATTACGGTAGAGGAAGAGGTACACGGCTTTAGATGGATTGAAGCGCGTGATCTAGGTGGATTTGTTGATGGAACAGAAAATCCTAAAGGATTAAAAGATCGTACTGAAGTCGCGGTAATTAATGAGGGGATAGATGCCGGCGGAAGTTATGTCATTGCCCAAAAATGGGTTCACTCATTAGAGCAGATCAACCATTTTGATCTTAAGACACAAGAGGATATCTTCGGGCGAACAAAAGTAGAAGATATTGAGATGGATGATGATGAGAAACCGGTTGGTGCTCATACAGAACGAGTTGTGATTGATGAAGATGGGGAAGAGTTAGAGATTGTTCGTCACAGCTTGCCATATGGTTATGCAAGTGGAGAGAAAGGGCTCTATTTCCTCGCTTATAGTGCAGAATTGACCCGTTATGAAAAGATGTTAGCGCGCATGTTTGGAGAAGAGGATGAACATTTCGATCGCATGCTCTCTTATACACATGCAGTTACCGGAAGTTTCCTCTATGCGCCATCACTCGATCAACTTGAAGAGATTGGGGCAGCGTAATAGATCATCTGTAGTAGATCTCATCTGTAGGAGATCTTTTAAGAATATCTATTTAAGTTATTAATTTAAGGAAGCGTCATCTAATAGGTGGCGTTTTTTTGATGGAGAATGGATAACTGATCGTGAGATCTGCTAAAGTGAAGGGAGAGGATCTATTAAAACCTCTAACGGTTTAACCGTTCAACCCATTTAACAAAGGAGTCTCTATGTTAAAAGTATTGCAATCTCCCGGTAAGTACGTCCAAGGTCCTAATGCGCTCTATGAAATTGCAGAGTATATTAAGCCTCTTGGGAAAAAAGCGCTCTTTATTGCAGATCAATTTGTCTTTGGGCTTGTTGAATCAATGTTGCAAGAGAGTTGTCAAAAGAGTGATATCGCCTACCATAAAGCGGTATTTCAAGGGGAGTGTTCTCAAAATGAGATTAAACGTCTCGGAGATCTCTTTGCCCAAAGTGGTGCAGATATTATTGTTGGCGTTGGCGGTGGAAAGACCTTAGATGCGGCAAAAGCGGTTGCATATTATGGTGGAGTTCCGATTGTGATCGCTCCAACAATAGCTTCAACAGATGCCCCTACAAGTGCACTCTCGGTGATCTATACCGATAATGGAGAGTTTGAGAGTTATCTACTCTATCCCAAAAATCCAGATGTTGTTGTGATGGATACAACAATTATCGCCAATGCACCTGTTCGTCTCTTTGTTGCCGGAATGGGGGATGCTTTAGCGACCTATTTTGAAGCGAGGGCCTGTACTGATGCACAGAAAGCGACAATGGCCGGAGGCTTAACGACAAGAGCGGCAATGGCATTAGCGGAACTCTGCTATCAAACGTTATTGGAAGAGGGGCTTAAGGCGAAATTTGCGGTTGAAAATCGTGTGAGTACTAAAGCGGTAGAAGATATAGTTGAAGCCAATACTCTCTTAAGTGGTTTAGGTTTTGAGAGTGCGGGGTTAGCAGCATGCCATGCGATACATAATGGATTAACCGTAATTGAAGAGTGTCATGGGATGTATCATGGCGAGAAGGTTGCCTTTGGTGTTTTAGTGCAGCTTATTTTGGAGAATAGTCCACTTGAGGAGCTTGAAGAGGTTCTCTCTTTCTCAACAGCTGTCGGTCTGCCGGTAACATTGGCGCAATTGGGTCTCAATGATGATGCGCCACGTTATCATGAGCGTCTTAAAGAAGCGGCAAAACTGAGTTGTGCAGAGGCTGATACGATCCATAATATGCCCTTTAATGTTACAGAAGAAGATGTCTATGCTGCGATTATCACTGCAGATCGATTAGGACGAGCATGGCTCAATAGTGATGAGGCGTAATACTCTGATATCGGTGTTTGGTCGTTTTGTTTTAATTAGCGTATAGAGAGAAGCGTTGATCAGCGAGCTGATCGAATCGATGATCAAATCGATGATTAAATCATTGATTAAATTTAAATAGAAGATCAGACAGAAGATATAGCAGAAGATAAAAAAGAGCGTTCATTTTGAACGCTCTTCTTATTGAAAGTCATTTAAGAGTTATAACGCTTATTTGTAATGTCTATTTGCAATGTCTATTTACAATGATCATTGACATTAAAATGACAAAGACTCTAAGCAACTAACTCAAAGCAAACAACTCTAAACAGTTAATTTTAAGTGATTACATTGCTGCTTTAAAGATATTCTCAACATCTGCTTGCGTACCTTGAACAGGGTTAGTTGCTGAACAGACGTCAAGAAGTGCATTTTTAGCAAGGAGGGGAATATCTTCCTCTTTTGCATTGAGAAGTGTTAAGTTCGCTGGGATATCGATACTTGCTGAAAGCTCACGAATCTTCGCAATCGCCGCATCTGCAGCCTCTTTATCACTCATGTTCGCAACATCAATATGCATCGCTTTTGCAACATCTTTAAGACGAGCAGCCGCCGCGCTCTTATTGAAATCTAAGACATGAGGAAGTAATACTGCGTTACAAACACCGTGCGGAAGGTCATACATGCCGCCTAACTGATGCGCCATCGCGTGGACATATCCTAATGAAGCATTATTGAATGCCATTCCTGCGAGGAATTGTGCATAAGCCATATTATCACGAGCTGTAATATCATCCCCATTTGCAACCGCAGCTTGTAAGTTTTCAACAATTAAGCTGATCGCTTTGAGTGCGCAAGCATCTGTAATAGGATTTGCCGCTGTTGAGATATAAGCTTCAACAGCATGTGTCATCGCATCCATACCGGTCGCCGCTGTTAAGCCCTTTGGCATTCCTTTCATCATATGTGGATCATTGACAGAGAGGATAGGAGTTGAGTTTTTATCAACAATCGCCATCTTCACGTGACGCTCTTCATCTGTGATGATGCAGAAACGTGTCATTTCACTTGCTGTTCCTGCAGTCGTATTGATCGCTACCATCGGTAATTGTGGGTTTTTAGTCTTATCTAAGCCCTCAAATGCGCTGATATCATCACCATTTGTTGCACAAAGCGCGATTCCTTTAGCACAGTCATGAGGTGACCCGCCCCCTAGAGAGATCACAAAATCACACTCATTCTCTTTAAGAATCGCTAAACCATCAGCGACATTCTTTGTTGTTGGGTTAGGATTTGTACCATCAAAGACGACAGCTTCAATATCAACATTATTGAGAAGTTTAATCACTTCATCCGCCATGCCAGAGGTTGCGAGGAATTTATCAGTAACGATTAATCCTTTTTTAAAGCCATAGCCTCTTAAAGTTGCAACTGCATCTGCTAACGCATTTTCACCAATAATATTGACGGGTGGCATAAAGAAAGTACTACTCATAGTTAGACTCCTTGTCTTTAGAGTGCCGATTAAAGCACCAGATTATTTAAAAAAGAAAATTGGAACGATATTTTTTAGCAATTCTTATCTAATTTTTATTTAATATTGATCTAGGATCTACCGAATGTAGATTGATTTTGTCTTTTTCTCTACTTTTTCTCTACTCAACTTCATTCTAACTGAGAGAGTGGGAAACCTTTAATATAAAATATTAATATCGATAATAACATTGTGCTATAGCGCTACGTTTACAAAATGGGTTGATCGATCTCTCTACTATTCTCTCAATAATGATTTGTTGTCAATGATCTGTCGGCAATGATCTTTAGCTAGATATTATATTGTTTTATAGTATGACTGCCTATTCCCATTATAGGATGCTTTTCAGAATCAATAATGAATATATCTCACGACAATCTGACCTAAGTAAGTTTTTTATAATTTTTATAGGGGCTGTTGAACATTGAGGTTTAAAATAAAAAAGCAAGCGGTAGAATATTATCGTCAAACAAAACCTACCACTTGCTATGCCTCGAACCATGCTTACTGATAAACTAT
>NZ_JBVPGU010000013.1:0-19184 GCF_055813795.1 Ignatzschineria sp. PL_is040 | reverse complement strand
GTTTACAATTTGTGTTTCTGTAAATTTTGATCGTTTCATGATTTCCTCCATCTAAATAATGATGACAGAAATCTCTAGTTTTGGCTTGTGTCTTTTTAGGGTAAGCTTACGGGTATTAGAAAAGGGAGGATTACAATTGAATATATTCAGCCAGGTAATCCTCAGCAAAATGCTTATATCGAGCGTTACAATAGAACTGTACGTTATAGTTGGTTGAGCCAAAATCTGTTTGATACTCTTGAAGAAGTACAAGATTATGCCACCAAGTGGCTTTGGCATTATAATCATGAAAGACCACATCAAGCTAACCAAGGAAAGCCACCTTTAATGGTTGCATAACCTCTACTTTTAACTTCGGTTATTAATGGGAGGATTACCAGTGCCAATCTATTGAAGATAACAAACAAGTCATTGATAGATTAACTGCTATTAACTACTAATAAAAAAGGGGCTGATGCCCATTGTTCCCTATGTCAAAACAGTGGGTATTGGATCAAGAGGCTTCAAATCACTGTAAATATCTTTGGCCTGCCTTAGTGCCTCGTCATACCCTTCTGTATTTGCCTTTTTAATAAATCCGTATAGTAAAACGTACTTTTTATCTAATAAATGTTTAAATAAAATCCTAATAGCCCCCCCAGAAAAAGCATTAAGACGGATTTCTCTAATGCCGTCACCATTATGTAATGATTTAAATAATGGTTCCCCACCGTCAAATTCTTTATATTTGGCTAACCTTAATTTATCTAACACCTTGCTCTTATTCTCTTCCGTTAATTTTAAAAACCAAGCTTTACATTCTTCAGAAATTAGATGAGGTTCGATTAGTTTCTCGATGGATTCATCAGCACAAAGCTCTCTAGAATGAAATTCTCCAGAAGATTGGCTGAAAATATTTCTTAAATTGACATCTATATCGTCCGAGGATAAAAATCGACCATCGGAAGCAACTCTAGAAATATCAATAAAATTATTAGACCAAACTTCTGCTGTTGATATGCTTAGCATTATTCCAGAAAGTTCCCAGGTCAAAGAATATACATCAGGATAATCACAATAAGCTTTCCCTGATACATAAAATTTATGTTGTGAAATATTTTCAATAAGCTCATCCGACAAATGGTCTAAAGCGGGACTCTTATCCTCTGCCTCATATAAAAACAATCCAATATCAGGATCATCATGTCCCTCAATAAATGACTGAATTGTTAAGTTTTCAGCGATAAAAAAATCAAATAAAGATCCCTTATTGCTATCTAAATAAAAAACAAATCTATCATTGCCACTATTTAGAGCTAAAACTCCTTGCAGAGCATCATCAAAAAATAACTTACCTTGTGAAACTGTAGGCGCAGGAAAGCTATTTTTATTAATACAAATTGCATATTCCATATTTACATTAACTCTTCCTTGCTAAAATAGCTCTGTTTTTTAATGTTTGATCAAAAAAGCCTTTTGGCCAAAAAGATAACTTGCCATTTAAATCTATTTCAGGGCTTTCTATTTCAGAACAACCATCATGATTTTTAACAAAATAATTAAACTGTACTTTTTTACAATCTATTATCTTTTCTTTAACAGCGATTCTAATACCATCCATAACATGTTCACTATGCGTTTCAACTATTACTTGCACACCACTATTAGCAATCAAACTTAACAGTTTCCCCATAGCTGTTTGTCCTTGAGGATGTAAATGCGCCTCTGGATTTTCAACAATCAATAAAATACCATTCTCTTTTTTTGACTTTATCCAACTGCTTAAACTTGAATTTTGATGATTAGATAGTATGCTACGCAAATCTAAAGGTGAACCCTCACTATCAGGTAATTTAGCTACGGTTCCTAAGGCTGCGGCTACAATTGGTAATGTATAACTTAATCCAAACCCTACATGGATAGGTCTATAATTATCAATTTCTGTACTTCCTATATCAGCCTTAGAATTTATAACGAACTCAAATTCAACATTTGGAGCAATCTCTGACATCCAGCCTTTCAAAGCATATTCAAAAGCAATCCCTTTACTTGCAGGGTGCTCAAGTGACTCATTTACAATAAACCCTTCATCTATTAATCGCTTTATAAAATCCACAACATACTCCCCTTTATCTCCCACAGATAGTTTCGAATCAAAAGCTGTGTTTAACGGAAGATGTAACTGGGGGCCTAATCTATCAGCACCAACATAAAGCAATTCTGGAACCTTTTTTACATTTTCAATATAATCCTCAGCAATAACTAACTTACCTTCTCCGCAACTAGAATCTATTTTTATTTCTATTTTTTGTTTCTTACTGACAGTTTTTGAAAGCAAATCATAAAATCGACCATGCCCTTCTAGATAAGGCGATTTATCATAAAAAGACTTTATATACATTCGTATAGCTTGAATAAGAGTACTCTTTCCACTATTATTCAAGCCTGTCAATAGAGTCAAATTAGAAAGTTCTAAGTCAATATCAACTAAAGATTTCAAATTTTTAATATTTATTTTTCTAATCATATCTAACTGTTCTTCCTGAAATTATATTCTCAACTAACTCTCGAATAATTATATAACTTTGACTTATTCCCCTAGATGAAGATGAATGACGACTGATTAAACTATCAAACTCTATATTTTTTTTCTTTAACTCTCTATAGCTATCTAATAACATCTGTTTATTGCAAAGTAAGCTATTAAAATCATTAGTAGATAAATCGGATAAAATATTTCCCCAAATCTCAAATAATGACTTGTTAATCGGGCTTTTTCTCACATCTCCTGGCAATGATTTTCTAAAAGAATGTTCTCCAAAAATCTCATAACTTCTTTCCATTGCAAGATTAAACTTCAACCGTAAATCATCTAAATCTAATTTTTTTATATTTCGTATCTCTTCTTTAGAAAATATTTTAGTAATTTCTTCTTCAGTAGGATTAGGAAGTACATTCATTATTCGCATAGTATTGCTTAACCAACTATCCATACTGGACTTATATGTTGATCTTTCTAATATCATAAATGATAGCAATCTCAAGATTAATTCACTAGCTCCTAGCCTACTATTATCAACTCTATTTCCTGCTACCTTTTTAAAGACTTCAGATGAAACGAGCTCATTTAATAACTGTGATGACTGCCCTTCGTATAAAGCATGTCTTATCTCTTGACTTGTTAAAGGCATTCCTCCCGTATTTATTCGCTTAAAAATATTACGCTTTACTGCTTCAGGAGTCCCTGGGTCAATAACAGTAAATCTTAATTCAGCTTCATAAATAATATTAACCCACTTCTGCTCTTTAGTATCAGTTTCAATCTCCGAAAAGTTTTTCCCATCAAACCTATCACCTAAAAACTCAAGGTTCTTTAATGTCAAAAATTTCCCATCTTTATTACCTATAATAAAATCTCGTATAGTTGATAGTCGCTGTAATCCATCTACAACTTCCCAGCGCCCCTCTAAATCAGCAGAAACATAAAACATTGGCAATGGTATTTTTAACATTATGGATTCTATTAATCTGCTTTTCCTTGTTTGATCCCACACAAACTTCCGCTGATAAGAAGGACTTAAATTTACAGTTCCTTGCTTTAATCGCCGAAGAATTGCATCCATAGGTACTACTCGTTGCTGTATAGATATTTCAGAAGGATTAAACGGATCCATATCATCATCATCATCTGTACTTTCTATATCAATACCTTGTCCTGTCTCTGATAACTCCTCTGGAATATCTTTATATCTTTGATCAAAATCATAATCCATTTTATTCCCTTTCTCTAAAACAACGTATATAGCATTACCAATTACTTCAAATCAATAATTAAAACAGTTGATCATGAAAATAATCAACATCAGTCCCTTTAATAATTTGATATTCCATATTAGATGCTTCTGCCAATAATTTAGTATATTCGGCCTTGGCCTTAACAACTGAATCATCTAACATGTGATCTCCTTTAACTTCTACAATCACGTATCTTCCATCTTCTTTTTGGAATAAAAAATCAGGGTAATAATGCCTAATACGATTAGTTTCAGGATCCACGTACTGAATATAAAAATCAGACTGTCCATGAGTCAACATCCCTGTAAAATAAAGTTTCTTTACCTTTCTGTTCTTTAACAAATGCCAAAACAAACCTTGTTCAGGATTAGAATCAAAACAGTAGGTATCTAGATGGAAGCTTTTATCTCTATATGGAATAACTCTTATGTCGCTATATTTAACGACATCTTCAGGTAATGCTCTCACCTCATAATAATCTCCATTAGGAGGTGTTTTAACTAACTCAATCTCATATTCCTCTTTTATATCTTCAGAAAAAACATCATACATAGAACTGAATAGTCTTGGAATGATGTAGTCATATAGAACTTCATTGTACTCATTAACAGCTACTAAAAGTCCATTAATTCCTTCTTCTGTTGAAGATAGTATGCTCTCAATCTTCAATGGACTCTCGTTCAAATATCGAGATATCTCAGCAACAAGCATCAAAGAACTAAAACAGACTTTGGTGCGATAATAGGTAACATCTTCTATTTGAGATTTAGACATAAAGTCTTTTTCCTCAATTAACAGCCCTTCTTGCCTAATTTCGATCAACTTATAACCTTTAGTTAGCTCATACCATTCTTCTTTTTTATCCAACTCAGGCAATAATTTCAATCCTTCTGAAAGCTCTTTAGTTTTAACCTGATAATTCCTTCTTACTCTCTGTAGCTTTAATTTAGGTTGGTCTAATACTTTTATTTTATAGATCTCTTTCTCTGTGCCTGTCTTATTCAGCTCAGACACGGAGATCTTGAAATTTTGCTCTAGCTCATCATTTAAAATATCTAAGTTATCTTTAGATAAAAATATACTAGCAGTATTCTGAGTATTGCCTATTGATCGCAAACAACGCATAGTCGCCTGAAGCACAAATATTTTTGATTTTGGAGAGCGGAACATTGTAACGCCAAATAAAGATCGACAGTTCCACCCTTCCCTTCCCTTATTAACTAATAAGATAAATTGTTTTTCTGAGCTTTTCTTATCTAGATTATTAAACTCACGTATATCATCATTAGTAGTTTCAGTATCACCCAAGTTAACTAGAATTGTTGAACTACTGATACCTAGCTCAGATAATATTGTTTCCAATGCAGGTTTCAACTCATTTCGTACTTCATCTATTGTCGTTGCGAATATTGCCATTTTAGGCAATAGGCCTTCTGTATTCTCCGGAGTTAAACCTTTGATCGATTCCAAAAAACCTAAAACAGCAATACGCAAAAACTCTTCAGACTTAGGATTTTCATATCCTCTTAAGTCTGTTAATTTTAGATATCCTTCGTTAATAGCCTCACGCAAGCCGTACGCATAAACAACCTCTGGTAATACTTCCTTCTTTACATAAGGAGTTCCTGTAAAGTTGTAACAAGCTACGACCCTAGAACCCCTTTCAGCTATAGTTTGAGCTAACATATCTATGGTTAATCTCAAACTTGTTAAACGTTTATCCTTTAAACTACCTACATCTTTTGCCAAATTTTCACCAAAGGCATGATGCGCCTCATCAACAAAGATCCCTAATTGCCCTAAACGAGTTAACTTATCAAAGCGTTGATTCGTTGTTAAGTCATCATCCGTTGTGATATCAAAATCATAAAGATCTGATATCGCATCTAATTCATCAAGTTCTTTATCATTAATATTAACCGTTTCTTTCCGAGTCTCAAATAAACGATCTATAGGGGTTTTTTCTTTATTTTGACGCTTTAAAATGATTTTTTGTGTATTACTAATGATCACATTAAATCTTGAGTTATCAATAGTACTCAATGCTGTCCCTGCTTCTTCTAAAAAATGAAAACGAATATTAGAAGAAAGGAAATTATAATATTCTGGTGGGACTACTTTGGTAAAATCAAATGTCTGGATTTCCTTTAATGACTGTAAAACCGTTTTATCTGGGGCAAAAACCAAAACATTATGACAATAGTTTTTATCTTTTGGCCATTTGTTAGCTAATACAAATTCATAGAATATACATGTAGCCATTAAGATGGTTTTTCCCGTCCCCATTGTCAAAGCAAAGATATAATTTGCATATTCACGAGAATTTTCCTGCATCTTACTAAAAAGAGTCTCATATTGCTTCTGGGTCATATCCTCAAATAGTGTCTGTTGTCCAAACAGATTTACCATTTCACTATCATCTCTATCTTGAAATTGACCTTCACGATTAAACCAATCCTGAAAAATTTCTTCGACCTTTGCATTATTTAAAAACTCTTTCAAGAAAACATATACTTCAAGAGCTTCAAATTGAGGCCTACGCAAAAATGCTCTATGCGGATGTAAAGATGGATCATTATAATCAAGGAAATTAATGCTCAACTTTCTGTATGTAGCTCTTATTTTCTTACGATTAGTGACATAGAAGAACCATAAAAAATTAAAAAAAGCATACTCATCCTGTAACACCTTGTTACTCATACTCAATTTCCCCTTCCCAAGATTCTGAAAGTAGATCTGTGATCTTGACCCTAATAGTGCCTGCATCTTCCGGAATTTTGTACTCACCAGAAACTAATGCATTTTTTTCAGGTATATCTAATTCGCTAGGGTGTAATATCGCCCCATCGTAATTCCAATCTATCATGATACTTTCCACCAACTCTTTCCAATCTTTAACTTCTTCCTGTTGTATAGATAATTTCTGAAGTAAGTTCATTGGATAAAACTGAGTAATAGATAACTTATCCCCATTGATATCAATATGAGCCTCAGCATCCCTTTTAAATTCCAAGTTAGATCTATCCTTTAAAATATCAACAACTTGAACGTCTATCTTAAAAGGAGAAACCTCCATTTCTAAATAAGATTGAAGATCAGGCTCATGCCCCATACAAACTAATAAGATACTTTCAACTACCTGATTAGGCGCTTTATTTTGTAATTTCTCCCACTTTTGATAATCAAAGCCAGCTATCAATGAATTTAAGTCTGCTTTTGTAGAAATACGATTAACAGGCATTATTTTTACGACTCTACCGTCCTTTTCTCCATCGAATAGGGATCCTGACGGGTATTTATGTACCTCTAAAGCCTCTAGCAATAAATCTTTTGCCTCAATAGGATTTCTGAAAATATCATAATGATTTACATTATAAACTTCTAAACCGTATTGATTGGTCTCAAAAAATGAGCCTACTAACCGTTTAGTTGCTGTCTGAATAGCACCAACATTTATATCCGCTCCTATAAATCGCCTTCCAAGCCTCATTGCTACAGCTTGTGTAGTTCCTGAGCCCATAAAACAATCAAATACTAGATCACCTTTATTAGAGGAAGCTTTAATAAATTTCTCTAATAATGCTTCAGGCTTTTGTGTCGGATAGCCTAATCTCTCACTAGCAGCCTGATTTACAAATGGCATTTCGAACCAATCTCTTGCTAAAGGTCCAGTTTGCTCATCAAGATACTGCCTGTATGTATCTTCACTTTCTTCTTTAGGATCACTAGTTCCATCACGTCCACGTAAACGATATTTACGGTTATCTTCATCTGTATATTTAAATTTCTTAAGGGTTACAGGCGAATATTCTTCAGTTATCTCTTGATAATTAAAGGTATAACCCGATGACTTGTTTTTCGCATAGAAAAATATAGTGTCATGTTTATTATTAAAATTTCTTTTAGACGTTTCCCTTTCTTTGTAGCACCAAATTATTTCATTTAAAAAATTTTCTTGCCCAAATACTTCATCTAAAAGGCATCGTAATAAATGTGACTTAGTTCTATCACAGTGTAAATAAATACACCCTGTATCTGCTAAAAGCTCACGCATTAATAATAATCGTTCATACATAAATTGTAGATATTCATCATTTGTCCAAATATCCGTATACTGTTTCTCTTCAAAACTGGTCGAGTCATTAACAATATTCACCCCTCTCATCTTAATTATTTTCTTATAGTCCGCCTTAGAATCAAAAGGTGGATCTATATAAATTAGATCAACTTTTCCCCTGTAATCTTTTAATAAATAACTCATTACCTGTAAGTTATCACCCCAAAACAGTTTATTAAACCAGCCATTTATAGAGTCCCCATATACTTCTTTTTTTTGAGCTGGATAATATTGAGTAGAACGGAATGGTCTTTTACCTTTCCAGTTCAGCATTGGATACCCCTTGATAGGCTCGAACTGAAACTTATCAATTTCAATTTGTTCATCCGCATATAAATACAAGTTTTCTTGATCCAACATCATAATATTTAAACCTTTTTAAAATTCCAATTTTTTTTATCACAATAAAGCTGCATATCACATTCACCACAAAGCTTTGTCGGTCTTTCGGATAAGCGATAATCTCTTTTTTCTATTTTTTCAACTATAGAATCAAACGTCTTTATTGTTTGATCAATGTTCCTAGCATCCCTATCAAAACTAATATAGGGACTGCCGTGTTCTTCACCAGTATAATACAAGTGTGTTCTCGTGACGGTTTTGCCAGTTTTCTCCTCAATTAAGTGAGCATATACTTCAAGTTGTCTTTTATGTTGATCTACCAATTCAATATTATTGAAAATATCTGGCTTTTTCTCTGATTTAAAATCAATCAGTTCTACTGAGTCCCCGTCTCCTTTTATTAAATCTATAACACCGGTTAAAATATATTCGTCCTTGATCAAAGATAAATCTATTTCTGCTTCTAACAAATCACCTAACTTATTTTTTTCAATAGAGTAATATCGTTGAACATGACTCAAGGCTACATTTTTCACATAATCTGCAAGATATTGACGTTCGGTCTTTACCAAGAATTGATAATTAGTTTCAAACCATGCCTCAATCTGAGTTTCACTAATAGAATCCTGTTCACCACGTAAAACAGTTTTATGTATATCTTCAATAGTACTGTGCACTAATCTACCGAATAGCTGTGACCCCATTCTGACAGGTGAAAACTCCAACTCCTTATAGAGTCTATATTGTTCTGGACAGCGCTCATATACCGATATATGAGAAGTAAATGAGTACTCCTGCTTAATGTGACTTCTTTTGATGGTCTCAAAATTAGTCTGATAAATACTATCCTCACAATCATAAAAGCTTGGTAAATCGTTAAAATACTCCTCAAAATATTTCGAGGTTGCCTTTCCTGTCTTAGTAAATTTAGTTGATGATAATACTAGTAAATTTTGGGCTCTAGAAAATGCTGTATAAAACAACCTTTTGAAATCAAAATCCTTCATTCGTTCTGATGGTTCTATATTCTTAGTTTTGATATATTCATCTAGCAGTAGCTCAACATCGTTCCTAGATTCCATCGGAACGGTATCAACTGACCCACAAATTACTACTGGAAATTCTAACCCTTTAGATTGATGGATAGTTAAAAATGAAACACTCCCCTTAGGTGCGTATTCAATTGCATCTTCATATTCATCTACACCACTCTCATAAAGAAACCTCAAATATGTATTAAATAGTATTCTTAATAAGTTATCGATATTTTTATTAGTGAGTACGTGGACTTTATGAAAATACTCAAATCGTGTAAGTATTTTCGTAATTTCAGATAAATTATGACCAGAACGGGTGCTTTTTTGGTTATCGTCAATAAATTGGCTAAACAAAGGAAATGCTAAAAGCTGATAAAATAATCCTGTAAAAGCATAATCTGTATTTTTTGTTAAACGAATATGATAGCTACTTTTTTCTTGGCAGAATCTCAAAAGATCCTTATTTTCATCTTTTTTTAACTCAAAAGTAAATAACTGAAGACATTCTTTGTAATATTTATCTAACTCTTTATGAATATTCGACAATCCATCTAAATACGGCCAATAATTACTTTTTTCGCTCTTTGTACTATCAATCCTAGGAAATAAAAAAATCAAAGCTCCTATAAATAATTTAATCTCTAATCGCTCAAAAAACATATTTGAGCGGGGGGAATATACAGGAATACCTGTTTTTTCTAAATTTCTAGCTAGTTCCTTAACATCTTTATTCTTAACTGACCTAAACAAGAAAGCGATCTGGTTCCAGTCCGTAATATTACTATTTTGCTTTAATTTCTTAATACATTTAATGACTGACTCAGACCAAGTTTCATTTGACTGAGTGACTAAAGATACAGTTGATATATTAATTGAGGATTTAGATTCTATATCAGATGGCTTAATGATTTTAGGGAATCGATAATGTCTATTACTATCGAACCAAATAGGATCATCCATCCATCGGTTATAAAAAGTAATGATATCCTTATGTGACCGATAATTAACAGACAAGTCAATAACTTTACATATATGATCTTTAAACTTTTCCGGGAATGTTAATATATTTCGAATAGTTGCGCCTCTAAAACGATAAATCCCCTGATCATCATCACCAACAACGCATAAGTTTTGATGCTTACCTAACATTCTAAATAATATAGATTCTTGAATCGTGTTTGTATCCTGGTATTCATCGACCATTAGGTATAATAACTGAGACTTCAACTTTTCCTCTATATGCGGTGCATTATCAAAAAGCTGGATGACTTCATATTGCAAGCCTGAAAAATCTAAAAAATTATTTTCCAAAAGTAATTGAGTATAAAGATCGTAAAGCTCTGCAAGAGTCTCTAATATCGGATCTTGAGAATATCTAAGATCATCAATATTAATTTCCTCTTCGATAATCTTTTGTAAAGATCGGATTAATTGCTCTGACTGCCTCCAAAGATTAAACTCTTGGATAACTAGACGATTTTTATCTATATTTAAAAACTGTCCAATTTCTCGATAAATGAAATATTGTAGATCAAAGCTATCCAAGACATGATAGCTCTGTTTTAATCTCGTATATTCCTTATTTTCTTCTAAAATCCTAAGACAAATCGAATGAAATGTACCTAAGTACATTTCATTCACATTAAAATTTACTTGAAGTTCTAATAATCGATTCGATATTCTTGTTTTTAATTCGCTTGCGGCTTTTTCTGTAAATGTTACTACCAGAAGCTGTTCCGGCGCTACTTTCTGATTAATAATCAAATTACATATCCGCTCTATCAAAGTAAATGTTTTACCAGAACCCGGTCCAGCAATTATTAAAACGGGACCATCAATCGTCTCTATAGCTAACTGTTGATTATAATTAGGGCTCGACATAATAATGCATTTCCTTTTTTCAATACATCTCAATAACAGCAAATTAGTTAATTATTTCAAACTATACTGTGAATATAGAAAGAGAACACTTCAATGATACCAGTTACTAGAAGTTTCTTGGCATCTTAAAAAAGACAACAAATATATATTTCCAGCGCTGTTTATAATAAAAACACTTATAATATTTTATGATCATCAAATAACTCTGAAAAGAATTGTATATATTTTTTATTTTCACTGCTTATGCTACCGACAAAATATTAAACCATATAGTACCCTTAATCTGGACTTAATATTCAGTATCATATGCTACTCTTAACAATATAAAATTTACTTTCTTAAGTTTAACTATTTCTTCATCAAGATAAACATATGCTAAAACAATCATTTACAAAAGAAGCTCTAGTAAAAGTACTAACCTCTTCTGACATCTGGAAATGGGGGTTAGTGCAAAATTATGGTAATGTTGACACAGCAGTACGATACATAGCTGAGCATTGGAAAAAGAATGGAGTAAAGATATCAGGATTTAAATCCACTATTCTAAAACAAAAAAACATATTTAATGTACTTAGACCCGAAGACGATTTTGCAATTAGATTACTCGATAGATTTATTCGTAAAATATATAAAGTAAGACAATCAGACAGAACCAAAATTGTTAAACAAGTCACGACTCTATTACAAGATTCTGGAGATCTTCATATAATCAGGTTAGATATTAAAAACTGTTATGAAAATATAAAATTAAAAGCTCTAATCGACAAATTTGAAGATGACTTAATATTAGCCCCTGAATGTCTTAAATTACTAAAAGATATTAATCATCATTTAATAAAAAACTATAATACCCAAGGACTTCCACGCGGGTTATCTATTAGCCCGACTCTAGCAGAATTATATTTAGAAACCTTAGATAAAGAACTAGCCTCTAATCCTCACATCATTTATAGCGCTAGATATGTCGATGATATTATTTTATTTATTCCAAGTAGTAGTAAAGAAATTGTAAACATAGAAATAAATACTATATTAAAAAAACTAGGATTAACTATTAACACTGACCTAGAAAAGTATTATAGTTGCCCCACTAAAAATGCCTCTTTTGATTACTTAGGATATTCTATCCAAGTCTTTCCTCAAAAAAATAAAGAGAACCGTGTTTTTATAAGTATTTCTAATTCAAAAATAAATAAAATAAAACATCGTGTCGTTAAAAGCCTTATCAATTACAAAAAAACTAAAAATATATCTCTATTAAAACAAAGACTTGAATACTTATCTATGCTGAAAACTGTAAAAAAGGGGCCTAACGGGCATTTGCTTGCAGGCATAGCTTATAATTATCAACTCGTAACTGATAATTTTCAGTCTCTAAAAACTATAGATGGATTATTTTTAAATCAAATAAAAGAAGCTAGATTCTCGATTCCTATCTTAGATCGCCTAAGAATTGAAAAAATATCTTTTTTTTCAAATGCAAAAAATAAAAAAATAGCAAACTTCACTAAAAACAAAACCTCTGAAATTATGGAGATTTGGATCAATGACTAATATCATAAAAGTGGATATTAATGATGAGTTTAGAACCCTATTGACTGATGTTCTTCCATATGAGCTTCCACTATGGTTCTCAAATTATAATATGTATCTTCAATTTAAGAATCCAAACAAACTAAAAGCATATACCATAATTTCTGGTTTAAGCTTTGAATCTAACTCAGGTACATATATTCCTTTAAATTACGAAATAAGTCGAGGTGGAAATAACTCTCCAAGAACAATATCAATAATGCATCCTGGGGCTCAATTAAAGGTTTGTAATTTTTATCAAAAATATAATGATCTTATTGAGTATTACTGTACAAAATCTGAATTTTCACTAAGACACCCATATCGCATCTCGACAAAATTTTATGGAAAAACTCAACAAGGATCAAATCTTGTACATGGTGTAGAAAATTTTGATGAAGAAAGGATCGTTTCTAGTTCATATTTTAAATATAAAAAATATCCTTTTCTCTATCGTTTCTTTGAGTCATATGAATACCATAGATTAGAAAAACAATTTCATAGTATGTTACAAGTGGATATCTCGAAATGCTTTCCTAGTATATATACTCATTCTATTGGGTGGGCTATAAAAAATAAGCGACTGGCAAAGGAAAAAACTCAAGGAAGCTTTGATACTAGTTTTGATAACTTAATGCAAGTAACTAATTATAAAGAAACTAATGGTATTATTACCGGTCCCGAGGTTAGCCGTATTTTTGCAGAAATTATCTTACAGAAAATAGACCTAAATATTGTAGAAAATATGAAAAAATATGACTATAACATCTCTAAAGATTATAACTTTAGAAGGTATGTAGACGACTACTTTGTATTTTATAGATCTGGGGATGTAAAAAATGCTTTTATAAAAGTCTTAGAACAATGCTTAATTGAATATAAAATGTATTTAAATGAAGCTAAGACAACTATTTCTTCTAGGCCCTTTGCTACAAATATCTCCTTAGCCAAGCATTCTTTAAAAAATACTGTCAATGACTACTCTTCTTCCCGATACAAAAACGGAGAGGTATCCTCAGAACACATCTCTAAATTAAAATATCCTGATTCCAAAGCCAATAAAATAATTTCGTCCGTAAAAATGGCTTTAGCGCAATATAATGTTGAATATGTTTCAATATCTAATTACTTACTTAGCGCAATCACAAAACGGATGCTTTCTTACTTGGGAAATATATCTCAATCTGAACCTATAGAAGAACATCACTTAAATTGGCTTTTGGTTGATTTAGATGTTCTTTTCTTTATTCATGCTATGGATATAAGAATAAGACCTACTGACAAATTAGGTCGATCTATTAATGAGGTACTTGAAGCAATTATTGACTGGCCAAAGAACTACCAAGATATTATTCATAAAAAAATTTTTGACCATGTGAAACAAGCTATCAATATTTTCATAAATCATGCCAATGAAATAACCGGCTTAGAAACATTAAATTTGCTTATTATTTTAACAATGCTCCCAAATGAGTATCAATTAAAAACTAAGAAGATAGAAGACTATTTTGGCGCTATAAGTATGACTTCTAACACGAGTGATTTTTATTTTCGTTGGATAACATTTATGTTGTATATCAATAATAAAAAAGGGTACAGTGCTCTCAGAAGGAGATTAGAAAATGAAGCTAAAAACTTCCTTCTAAAGCACCTTGATATGTTCAGAGATACTGAATACTTTTTATTTTACTTTGATTATCTTGCTTGCCCCTATATTGACGAAAATATAAGAAAAGATATCATGTTAGAAGTAAAAAATATTACCGTTGGTAGTAAAAGTAAAAAATTAATAACTGTAAATATTGATAATTATAGTAAGCAACTTCTTTCTGAAGATTTTATCGTTAGTTGGAGAAACCCTAATTATCTAAAAAACAGTTTGGAAAAAAGAGAGTATCTATTCCCTTATAACTAGTTTATGCCGTCTACTCACGTATGCTTCTGTATTTTATGATACATGAGCTAAGAGTAATCTTAGCTACACACACGATTGTGGGTAGACGGCACCTATCTCTTTGCTTAAATAAATAATTTGACCTTATCAGATAACTTCTCAAGTTCAACCAAATCCTGATTATCAGCTTTTTTCTGCATATTGTCCTTATACAGCTGATCAAAAATAGAATATTGCTCGCTAGTATAATGTTCCATCTGCTTCTTACTTCGATTACCTGCACCAGATAAAATGGGATAATCGTTAAACTCCAAAAGTGCATCGACATTATTACGCCAAAAACCTAAGGTTAAATCCTTTTTAGACTTTACTCGTAATTCAGCACTCTCCAAGAAAATAACCGTTAGCCTATTCAGACTATCTATCTCATCTTCGTTTAGATAATTTTTTGCGATTTGGATATCACCTTTACGAACACGAGCTCCTTTCCATGTTGTAAGCCCCATATTAGGTATATTGCCATCAGCTCGATCACAGATAAGCTCTGCAGCAGTCTTTTGTGTTACTGCATATAACAGCTTATTCTGTATTTCCGCAAAGAACATCTGAGTCGCTTTATCGCTGGAATCATAATCAGAAGATAAAGATAAGAGATCTCTAACCTTTTGATAAAACCGCATCTCTGAAGCTCTAACATCCCGGATACGTTCAAGTAATTCATCAAAATAATCTTGATAAGCTGACACGGTTTTAAGGCGTTCATCATCCATCACAAAGCCTTTTATTAGGAACTCTTGTAAATGTTGATTTGCCCAGTTTCTAAACTGTACGCCTCTAATTGAACGAACTCTCATTCCAATCGCCAAGATCATCGCGAGATTATAATATTTTACTGAATATTCTTTCCCATCTGCACCAGTTGTCAAGTATTCTTTGACAACTGATGACTCCAGCAATTCTCGGTCTTCAAAGATATTTTTAACATGATTACTGATGTTTTGTTTAGAGGTGTCAAAAAATTCTGAGAGTTGTTTCTGATTCATCCAAACATCATTATCTACGATCTGTAACCGGATATTTTCACCATCTTCGGTAGGATAAATAATAATCTGATCGGTATTCATAAGTTCCTCAAAATTACTTCGTTAATAATGCTTTTAATCGACGTAATCTAACAAGATTACTATCTTGAGGATTTAATAATCTCTCACCAATCTTGATACTTCCTAATGTGATGAATAACAATACTATTACAGCCAATCCTGAACTTACTAAATTAGCAAACAAACTTCCCTCTGGAAATAAAGAAACAAATTCAGTAATCAAAATATGAGTTACTCCCCAAAAAAGAATAGCTACCATTAAAAAAATAGGCATTACTTTAAAGAAAAGCTTAGAAGCATTTCTTACGACATCCCCCCAATAATAGGTTGAAAAAAGATTGTTATTATCTTCATTTTTATCTTTCTTGATTTCAGGCTGGTGATTAGAGATATCCCCCTCTTCATCATCCTTAGGACTACTATCATTAGTATGAATATCTGCGACAAATTCTATCGCCTGCTTTCTTTCTTTAGATGCATTTTGATATGCAAATAATAACTTGTGGTCCATGCTGGAGAGCTTATTTACATCAACTACTTCTCCAAAAATAATAAAATTAATATCTATCCCTGACTCTTTTAGTTTAAGTAAATATTCTAATGAAGGAACCCTTACTCCTCTTTCATAATTCGTCTGAGCTAATACCTTAACTCCACCTAACTCTGCAAAATCAGCCTGTGTAAGTCCCATCTCATTTCTGACTTTTCTCAATCTTTCATTTAATTCCATATAATTCCTTTTTTTTACGCAACAAAGTATCTTTTTGAGTATTGACTTATTCATTAGAATAAAATAGTATTATTTCGAATATGAATATATCAACATTCTTTTACATATATTACACGGAATTTAAAATATGTTAATAATAAAAAGTGCATCACAATATCAGGAGTCCCAAATACAATGGATTTGGGAGAATTATATAGCTAAGGGAAAGCTTCATTTGCTAGCTGCCCCTCCTGGATCAGCCAAAACATTACTCGCTGTTACAATTGCTGCATTACTCTCAAATAGTAGACCTTTTCCTGATGGATACACGCTTAAACGTGAAAGCTGTATTGTCATTTGGTCTGATGAAGATTCCATCGAGGATGTATTAAAACCAAGATTGATAGCTGCAAATGCAAATCTAGACAATATATTTTTCATCGACTCAATGTCTTTCAATAATCATGAGTCCCAGCCCATAGATCCTACCGTTGATCTTAGACATCTATCCGAATGCTTTCCCAAAAAAGAGGTTGATCTTATCATTTTTGATCCTATTACCTCACTCATCAAAGGGGACTCTAATAAACAGATGGATGTCCGAAACTCTCTCAGATGGGTGACTGAACTAGCTGAAGAGAAATCGTGTGCCATCCTAGGTATTACGCACTTTACAAAGGGTACAGCAGGAACATCCCCTGTAGAAAGAATTACCGGGTCTGTTGCCTTCTCTGCTTTAGCAAGGATCGCCTTAACCGTTCTTACTTCTCCCAATTCCGATCGTAAAGTTTTTTGTATAGCAAAGTCCAATCTTGGAATGGACCGAGGTGGTTTTGAATTTACCGTAGAAGAAGTATCTATTACAGAGAACATTTCGGCTCCAAAAATAAAATGGATCAAAGAACATGACCAAAGTGCTTATCAAATTTCTAATGATCTAAATAGGCGCGAAGATCAACGCATAAATCATAGTGCTATTGATACCCTTAATTCAATCCTAGAGCAAGGCCCCCTAGAAATCAATTTCGTTAAAAGGGCAATGAAAGAACATGGGTTCAGTGAAAAACAAACACGAACCGCCAGAGAGCACTTAAAAGTTACCGGTTTTAATGAAGGTCCTCAATATCTTTGGTCATTACCAAATAATAAAACTACCCTATCCATCTAGCTAAAGGAGCAATGGTTATGAATTCACCACTACATGACAATCATATTATCAATCAAAAACTAGCTGAAATTCAACAAACACTGGAGTTACTGACAGATACTCTTTCTGGTAAAACTCAGGATGAAAATCAATTAATCACTATTAAAGAAGTATCTAGCATCATTGGATTCAATCCTGATTGGATATATAAGCGTATTGCTACAAATGAATTCCCTAAGCCAATAAAAATTGGCCGAGCAAGTCGTTGGAATAGAACAACTATCAATGAATGGTTAGCTGGATGCGCTCATAAATAATTACCTATAAAAATACTAAAATACGGCACTAATTCTAAATCAGAAATGTTATTGGGTCTCTGGCAAATACAAAATCAATTAAACAATCACATAGGAGTCCACTAGAATGAATAAAAACACAAATATTTTACCTTTAAGCTCACATGAAAAAGAACGAGCTATTTCTATAATTAAAGATGACTTCGAAAATTGTAGCCCAGCAAGCAATACTAACAGAGGAAAAGGTATTGCAAATAAAAAATATGTTATGAAATACCAGGAAGTCATAAGGCACTGTTATGCAGATGGATTAGCTATTCGCAATATTTATAAAGGTCTAATGAAAATTGAAAAGTATGATATATCAGAAAGAACCTTCTATAGACTGTGCAATTTATATGTTTTTTCTAACCCAAATTTACAGTCAGATGATATGAGGAAGAATACACACAATAATTTGCCTCCTCAGCAACAAACAGAAAACAACCCACTTCCTGAGAAAAAAGATCACTTCGATCTAAGCATTCATAAAGATAATGGTATTAATAAAAGCTTTAAACATAATTCTGTACCTGATCTTAGCGAAATACTTTAAAACTTAAGCCATTCAATATGGATTACTCCTGCTGAGTAACCTTTAGATTCTATGGTGGTTGTTGAACCTAAATATTCAACAACCACTAATAGTTTGCTCTCTCATTTCATTGTTTTGATCGCCTAGATACAGAAATATATGTAGATAGATACCATGAGAAAAGTATTCGAAGATGATAACTGGGACATTTGGTATGTTTTTCTTAGTAGCTATACAGTTTTAAACATAAAATCATCAGTTATATTTAAAGCTCAAAATCCTCACAAAAACGGTAGTTTTATACTTCGCTAGAACAAGATATAGCATTTGTCGAACATTTATGTCGAACAAATGCACATCTTGCGATTCCTAAACTTGTATAAAATCGCTATAAAAAAGGACTATTCCTCTTACTTCTCTCCTGTGATTTATCATTATCTTGGCATCTATTGGCATTCGTTAATCTATACTTTGCAATACTTAACAATAACTAGTCACTCTCAAACATTAGATAAGATCTCTTGCCAAAAGATTATTAATACTTAACTATTTGATGACAAAACATAGCAATTTTTTTTGATGTTATATCTAGGGTCTGTTGAACATTTGAAATAAAAAAATAGAGAGTAGGGTCTGTTGCACATTCATAATTTTAACCAAATATAAGCACATGCTAAAGCCACATTACTTATATAACTATTTTTCAATTTATCGTAACGAGTGGCCAGACCTCTAAAG
>NZ_JBVPGU010000012.1:0-27189 GCF_055813795.1 Ignatzschineria sp. PL_is040 | reverse complement strand
GTTTACAATTTGTGTTTCTGTAAATTTTGATCGTTTCATGATTTCCTCCATCTAAATAATGATGACAGAAATCTCTAGTTTTGGCTTGTGTCTTTTTAGGGTAAGCTTACGATTGATATAGTTTTACTCAAAAAATTTTCTCAATCCAACATTCAACAATTTCTCTAATACCACAATACAAAATCTATAATTTCTATTATTTTCACAAAAATAAACGCTCTCAATGATATTCAATTTATATAAATATTTCTATCCTATTAATTAAAATACTTTTTAATCTGATTTTTTATTAGAGAAACTTTGTAATAATTCATGATGATTTAGAAAAAAAAGAGAAAAGATCTCAATAGAATATTTTTTCACAAAGTTATATTATCGATAAACATCTATCCATTAATAGATATCTCAATCTTCCCCTTATTAGCTCACTTTTAGGCAATATTTATCTAAAGCTTATGACAACCAAAATCTACTACAACAGCGAAGCTGAATCCTTTTTTGAAAATACTTTCTATGTGGATATGGAACCGCTCTATCGTGCATTCCTTCGTTATTTGCCGGCAAAGGGAATCATTCTTGATGTAGGATGTGGCTCCGGTCGAGATGCGCTCTATTTCTCTCAAAAAGGATATCAAGTTAAGGCTTTCGATTATTCAGAAGAGCTTGTGAAATTGGCACGGGAAAAGACTAAGCTCGATATTCAAGTAGGAAGCTTTTATGAGATCACGGTAAAAAATCAATATGCCGGCATTTGGGCTTGTGCTTCGCTTCTTCACTGTGAAAGAGATCGTTTACCGGAGGTTTTACAATCATTGATTGATGCACTCCAAAATGGAGGCGTCTGTTATCTCTCTTTCAAATATGGTTCAGAAGATCGGGAGAAAGAGGGGCGACATTTTACGGATCTTAATGAAGAGCAGATGGATCAATTATTAAGTCCGCACAAAAACATTCTGTTATTACAGCAATGGATTACATCAGATAATCGCCCCGATAGAGATGATGAGTGGCTCAATATTATTTTTCAAAAAAGAGGAGATTAGAGCGTGATTACAACAGAGATCATTCAAGAGGATTTGGCTGAATCATTACCGATTCCATCCGCCGAAAAACAGCTAGAATTTCTCAATAATATTCAGCAATTAATCAGCTTTGCCGATACAACGGCAACCTACAAATATGCCCTTCTCTTAAGTATCACGCGCCTTGCTATTGAAAAGGGGAAACCAACGGGCGATCGTCTTGTCTTAAAGTTTTCTGATATTGCCGATAAGTTTATAGAACTCTACTGGAATCAGGCAAAACCTTTTCACTTCCAAGAACAAGAACCTTTTATTCTTTTTCAAAGTAATATCTCTCAAGCCGCAATCATCAGACGTTTAACAGAAGCGCAAGAAAAGTATCGCACAATCTCGAAAGCACGTTCTGATAAGGATGCGTGGAATAAATTAAATAGAGCAACTATTCAGATTATTAAAAATAATCCTATTTGGCGCCTGCAATATATTCAAAAAGAATCTTTTGAGTTTCTTTACAATTACGATCAAGCGACTTCTACCGAGATTACACTTCTTCCCAATGTGATGTATTGCCTTCGAACCTTCAATCTGATTATTGAAGAGCTTTGTCAAAAAGCATGGGTCGATACGGTACGCTTAAATAAACAAAATGCCCATCTTTTAGATTCCCTGCCCGATCTAGATACATTCCTCTTTGAAACTGATCGCAACCAGCTCACTCGCGTCCAACCAATCTTGCAAGAGATTCAAGGCGATCGTTGCTTTTATTGTAATAAACCAATACGAAACCGATCTGCCGTTGATCACTTTATTCCTTGGTCCCTCTATCAGGTCGATACAGCGCATAATTTCGTACTGGCAGATCATAGCTGTAATAGTAAGAAGAGCAACTTCCTCGCAGATCTCGATTTCTATCAGAAATGGTTAGAGAGAAACCTCGAGTATGATGCATTCATCACTGAGGAGGTCGGAAAAATAGGATTTATTGCCGATCGCATCCGTTCAGAATCAATTGCTAATTGGGCTTATACACAAGTGCAGAATAAAAATGGACTGTCGTTATGGGCGCCGGAGATTAAATAAGGTTTTCCAAAATCTTTCTTGTTTGAAATTGGTACTGCTCCACTGTTATTAAGCAATTAAACTCATTCGATCAACTATCGAAAACATTAAATCCGATATAATGGCAATCATTATCTGATATTGTCACTGAATAGATGTTGCCGGCGGGATCGATTTGGTCTTTGCCCTATTTATAAAGGATCACAGAAGATGAGTTACGAAAAGACACTCAGCCCGATTAAAACGCCGAAGACGCCGCTTGTGGAGTCGCCGATGATGGCCTTTATTTTGGCGCTGATTGCCGGCTGTTTAAATGGATATACCTACCATAAAATTAAGGCATTTAGCACATTGCAATCGGGGAACTTTATTCTCCTTGGCGATAGTGCGGCGATGGGCGATTGGGAGCATTTTAGGCGAATTATCTGGGTGGGGATTGCCTTTGGATTAGGATCGATGACAACGGCATTTATCGCCTATCTAGAAGAGGAGAGACGTAAGACTTGGGCATTTGTGATTCTCTCTTTTGAGGTCTTACTCTTAACGATTTTGGGAACCGGCATTTTAGATGGCTATCTCACCATTACCCATATCTGCCTCATTATCTCCTTTATTGCCGGCATGCAGGGAAATGCGTTCCATAAAGTAGATGGTATGACTTATGGAAATGTTGCCATTACGCCGGTACTGCAAGAGGCTTTTAACTTCTTGATGCTCACCCTCTTTGGCCGAATTCATGCGCTCATTAAGAGTTTGATCTTCTTCTATGTGATTGCCGGCTTTGCCCTAGGGGGTTTTATCGGCACGATTGCGACGGCTCACTTTAATGAGAAGATGCTCTTCTTCCCGGCATTGGTCCTTCTTTTGGTATTGATCTATCTTCTCTATGCGAAAGATAATGAGCATGAGCCGATCGATTCTCACTATAGTTAATATTAATTTAATATTAATATGCGATCACCCGCCTTAACGCGCTTATCACTGGTTTCATCATCGACAGTGCCGGCATCTTCAGCACTGTCAGTAACAGACTGAGAATCAACCTTACAGCAAAAAGCCTTAGCAGATATGACTTTCTATGGTCATCATATTGCTAAGGCGTTTTATTACCTTTCTTTATTGCCTTTTCTTATTGCCTTTGAGAATGAGTAGCGCAAAATCGACTACATAAAGAACATCACGCCGGCTAATCCCGCAATAATTAAGGGGATATTGTAGTGTAAAAATGTGGGTACACAGGTATCCCAGATATGATTATGTTGTCCATCGGCATTCAATCCGGCAGTAGGACCTAAAGTAGAGTCGGAAGCTGGTGAACCGGCATCGCCAAGTGCTGCGGCAACGACAATCAGCATCGTTGTTGCTTCTACAGAGAATCCTAATGCGATACTAAATGGAACGTAGATGGTAGCAATAATCGGAATTGTTCCGAATGAAGTACCGATCCCCATGGTGACTAATAACCCGACGATCAACATCATCGCCGCGCCCCAGAATTGGCTACCGCCGACAAGATCTTTAGAGACCTGAACGATATGATCAACCCCACCGGTCTCTCTTAAAAGATGAGCGTATCCCGATGCGATTAACATCACAAAGGCGATAAAACCCATCAATCTTACCCCATCTAAAATCGCACTATCTTGCGCTTTAAAAGGAATCGCTTTAAAGAGCACCATAATTCCTAAACCGATCAACGCCCCTAATGGTAGTGAACCTGTCCAGAGTTGCACCACAAAGGCACTGAGCGCCCCTAAAATCGCCCCGAGATGTTGCAATGTGAAATGATCCGTTACCGCTAACTCTGACTCATTTGCTGCAATAATGGGAAGGTTTTGATAATTGCGCTTTTTACGATAACTGATAAAGATCGCAATCAAGAGACCGACCACCATACTCAATGCCGGAATCCAAACATATTTCCACACTTCTGTATTCGCAACTTCCATCCCATTAAGTGTCATATTCTCGGCAACAACACCGTGGAAGATGAGTCCAAATCCTAAAGGAAGCGCGACATAAGGTGCTTTAAGACCAAAGGTTAAACAGCAAGCTGCCGCCCGGCGATCCATCTTAAGATCATTCATCATCTTTAAAAGTGGCGGAATCAAGATCGGGATAAAAGCGATATGTACCGGAATCACGTTTTGAGAAAGACACGCAACACCCGCTAAAATCAGTAAGAAGATCTTACCGCGCTTTCCAACGACTCGCTCCATCTTATTGGATAAAATGGTGGTCAAGCCTGTTTGGGCAATACCTCCGGCAAGTGCGCCGAGCAAGACGTAACTTAAAGCGGTATTCGCCTGCCCTCCCATTCCCGAGACAATGAGATCCATCGTCTTACTGATATCGAATCCACCGACTAAACCACCGACGATTGCAGAGATCATAATCGCTAATAGAATATTAACGTTAATCAAACAGAGTACAATCATCAAAACTACTGAAATAAGAACTGGATTTAATAAAATTTCCATATTCTCCCCCTCCTTAAACCTTCACTGAGCGATATCGCTCTCAATTATTAGAATTATTGTAAATTATTACGGTTGTTATAATCTGCGTTACTATTGCCCATTGCCTCCTATTGGCGCATATCACGGTTGATAAAAGGAAACCGGTAGTTAAGACAGCAAACTGCCAGCTTCCGGTGCTAAAAATCGAGCAATTATGAGACAAAAAGGCTAGGAGTTAACCTAGCTTTGACCCTAATGCGGATTCAACAGAGTTGATCAGATCCTCATTAATAAGATCGATCACTTTATGCATATCCACATAAGCAATACGATCTTCCGTTAATGCAGAGACCTGCTCACGAACGGCGTGATAAGCAACATCTGTCCCTTTTCCAAGCGCTTTGCCGGCATCTCTCTTATTAAGATCGATCGCCTGACACGCAAGCATCATCTCCATTCCCACCACTGATTTTGCATTCTTATAGATATCGAGCGCTTTACGTGCGGCAATGGTTCCCATACTGACGTGATCTTCCTGATTCGCAGATGAAGGGATCGAATCGACACTCGCCGGATGTGCTAAAACTTTATTTTCAGAGACTAAGGAAGCCGCCGCATATTGCACAATCATATAGCCGGAGTGTAATCCGCCCTGCTCAGTTAAGAATGCCGGGAGATCATTGTTGAGTGCCGGGTTAACAAGACGCTCAATACGGCGCTCACTAACGTTAGCGATCTCCGCTAGTGCGATGCCTAAGAAATCGAAGGCTAATGCCATCGGTTGACCGTGGAAATGGCCGCCGGAGATACCCATGCCCTTATCACGTAGAATGATGGGATTATCGGTTACGGAGTTGATCTCAATCTCAACGCGTTCACGCACATAGTTGAGCGCATCGTGGCTTGCTCCCTGAATTTGGGGCGCACAACGAAGAGAATAGGCATCTTGCACGCGAAGATCCCCTTGATGTGTGGTTCGTTCACTACCGGCAAGAAGCGTTAAGAGATTTGCTGCAACCTGCTTCTGCCCTGGATGAGGACGAAGTGCATGCAATTCAGGGATAAAAGGATCGGTAATGCCATTGAGTGCTTCAATTGTTAAACTAGTAGCAATATCGCTCGCTTTAAGAAGTGTGATAGAGTCGAAGACCGTTAACGCGCCTACTGCCGTCATCACCTGTGTTCCATTGATAAGTGCTAATCCCTCTTTAGAGGTGAGCTCGATCGGCGCAATGCCGGCACGTTTCATCGCTTCGATTCCGGAGAGCATCTCCCCTTCATACTTAGCTTCCCCTTCACCAATCATCGGCAGAACCATATGCGCTAGCGGAACCAGATCACCACTTGCGCCTAAAGAGCCCTTCTCATAAATTTTGGGATGAACGCCTCTGTTGAGCATCTCAATCAAGGTTTGAAGTGTACTTAAACGAATGCCGGAGAAACCTTTTGCAAGATTATTGATGCGCAGTAACATGATCGCACGCACTACTTCACGGCTAAAGCAGTTGCCAATACCGCAAGAGTGGCTAATGATCAGGTTCTTTTGCAGATCTTTCGCTTCCTCTTTAGAGATATGAACGGTACTAAAGTTACCAAATCCTGTAGTAATGCCGTAAACAGCTTCGCCCGATTCTACTAATTGATCGACAAATTGACGTGATTTTTCCACCTCTTCAATCGCCGCTTCGCTCAACTTGATCGGCACATCTTCACGCGCAACGCGGACAATATCATCTAACGTTAAACTATGACCATCAATCTTGATATATTCTTGTGACATACTCTTCTCCTTCTATTGAGAATTGTTAAGAAGCTCGAGAGGTTTGTGTAATAACTTCACGCCCCTATCTCGATTCTTTTCCTCATTCTCATCTATTTATATTTGTTGTTTTATGAGTTGTTTATTAACTGTTTATGGATTTTTTTATCGGTTATTTCATTATCTCGATACAACTTTGATGCAATTGCGACATTGCAGTGCCGCAATAAGATCCATTTAGAAGGTCAGAAGGAGAATCTCGATCGATCGAGAACGATCCACAATATTGCTTAGTCAACAGATGACGATATTGCCGAATGAATTGCCTGACGAATTGCCTCACAAATTGCCCTACAAATTGTCTAGTCAATTTCTATCTCCTCCTATTACTCCATCTAAAATGAACGCTTCGATTTCTCTTTATTATTTAATTCGCCATCAACAGACGCTAAAATCAATGTGTTACATCTTAATAGTGTGATCTCATCTTATATTTTCTTTATCGTTACTTTATCGCTATTTGTATAGACATTTATAGATCACCCCATCACTTAATCACGATTCAAAAATTACGGCAACATTTTTTCGCAAATCTTTAAGGACAAAAAAGAGGAGAAAAGAGAATTTATATCGTTAAATCAATCGATTAGAGAAAAAGAGGACTTTTAAAAAAAGTGGCAAAAAGGCAGAAAAAAGGAAACACTTTTCAAAAAATAGCGTTTAATATCAAGCTATTACACTACTATAGCAGTACAGCAATACAGCCCTGGAGAAGCAGATTTTGGGGAGATAACAAATAACCCCATAAAATCACTTTATGGGGTTATCACTTATAGGAAAAGAGCGACTTTAGTATTAGCGAGTATCATCTCGCTTTATCACTTTAGGATTTCGGCGTAGTTGCCGGCGTACTATCAACCTTGCTCGCTACTGCATCTGCCTCTGGAAGAGGCGCTGCCGGCATCTCTGGCTGCTTCACCTCAACTTTCAACGCGCCCTCATTATTATCAAGATAGAGAAGCTGTGTCGTATCGGCAAAATCAGCACCATTTTTATGGACGATCTCAATAATCTTCAGATAGACCTCTTGTTGCGCTTCTAACCACTCTGCCCATTTTACCGTCTTGGTAAAGCAGTAGATCATAATATTGAGAGAGGATTCCCCAAAAGCATTAAAGTAGACTAATAGCGTCTGCGTTAGATCGATCTTAGGATTCTGCTGCAACATAGTTCGGATATCATTCACCACTGCATCCACCTTATCGGCATCTTCATAACGCAGGCCGATCTCTGTATTGATCCGGCGATTGGTCATTCTCCCGGGATTTTCAACACTAATTGAGGAGAAGAGCGCATTAGGAATATAGAGAGGACGATTATCAAAGGTCATAATCTTAGTGCTGCGCCAGCCGATCTCTTTCACCACTCCTTCAATCTTACGATCAGGAGAGTTGATCCAGTCGCCGATATCGAAGGGGCGTTCGAAGAAGAGCATCACACCAGAAAAGAAGTTGCTTAAGACATCCTTACTCGCAAAGCCGATTGCAATACCGCCAATGCCGCCAAAAGTCATCAAGCCAGAGAGACTCAATCCAAAATGCTCACCAAAAAGAAGCAGAACCACTAAGAAGATCGCAATCTTTAAGACGCGCGTAATGATCTTTGCCGAGGTTTTATCCGCCCCCTTCTCAATCTGCGAGCGTTCTAAACTATTAACCATAAAGAAGAGTGATTGAATCAGAATTAATCCGATCAGAATCATCTGTACAATCACAATCATCTCCGCCGTGATCACCTTGATATGAAAGTCAACCAATGCCATCTGCAGATATTGGGAGAGTACAAAGACAGCAAAAGCTAAAATACCACCTAATATAAAGTGACTTAATATTCCATTAGTAGTCCAACGATTTTTGCGTACAAAAAGTCTTAAACCAAAATAGAGTAAGAGAACTATCAATAAGAATCCTAGCCCAATCCCATACTTAATAACTAAGGGATTATCGATGATCCCTTCAATATTGAATGATTTTGTTACTATCTCTTTCATATTCTTTTATTCCTAAATATCGACCTGCATAGTGTACACCGAGCCCCTCATATTCCCAATGGGGAAAGTATCCTCTACGGCATCAACTTTTCCCAACAAATATAAAGAACCACAAAGGTTGTCCCTAACGTGGCTACAGTCTATATTGATCTTATCGATGCACAATTTTTAGGTCGTCCCTCTTTTATGATTGAGGTCGATCTTCTAAACGGTTCTATCCTGTATCATTCTATCTCTAATCTTGCTGAGCGCCTCTCTGCAAAAAGGAATCTTATCTATGGCTATTGGTATCTTTATTATGGCTGCCGGCATGAGCCGTCGCTTTAAAGCAGAGAGTAATCAACATAAACTGCTCGTATCGCCCCCACTCTTTGAGGAAGCGCTCTTAACATTGACCTATAATCGCGTCAAAGAGGCCTTTAAAGAGGAGGAGATCGTAATTATTACCAATCAATCTGAACCAGAAGTCACAGCGCTTGCACACTCCCTTCATCCCCATATCTTAACGATTGAGAGTCAGGGCTTAGGCGATAGTATCGGCATTGCCGCACAATCCCTCTTAATGGGAGATCTCGCACCACTCAAAGCATTCGAGGGGATCTTTATTCTACCGGCAGATCTACCCTATCTCTTATCGGAGACCTTGATCCTCTTAAAAGGGTATTTAGAAAAGTCAGAAAGTCCTATTATTCGCCCCCAATTTCACCATATCCCGGGGCATCCCGTCGGCTTTAAAGCGATGCTCTTCCCACAACTGGCAACACTTACCGGCGATCTAGGTGCGCAAAAGCTCCTAGAACCAGAATTAACCCGAAATATTCCCGTCTTCGATCCCGGCATTATCTGGGATATCGATACGCCGGAAGATCTTCTAACCCAACCGGGAGATCATCAATGGTATAACGCGCCTTATCTTAAGGTGAATCGAGGATAGCATCACTACAATAATCCTTATATAGACTTAATGCTTTCAATATTAATTTTTCGTTTTTAACTCTTCACTCTAAATTCTCTTTGTTATCAATTTTTGCTTAAATTTAATGGTTTAAACTCAACAATTATGAAACAGCTCGATCTATTAGTGATTGAATCGGCATTAAAATGGCTTGCTGAAGGGGAGACTATTTGGCTCTCTACAGTACTTCGCACCTATGGTTCTGCACCGCGCTCTCCGGGTGCGCTCTTTGCAGCTAATAGTCGGGGGGAATATGTGGGTTCTCTCTCCGGCGGTTGCATTGAAGAGGATCTTCTGGCAAAGCTCAAAGAGAATTGGTTTTCGCAGAAGAGTGAAATGATTATCTATGGTGAGATGAGTGATCATTTTCGTCCTAATCGACAGCTTCCCTGTGGTGGCACGATTGATCTGCTTCTTGAGCGACTTGAGCCGTCAGCAGCAAATATGTTCTATCTTCAAGCGATGATGCAAGCTTTAACCGGCAAAGAGAAGTTGATCAAAAAGATCAAATTGGGGGAATCTGCAGAGCTCATAGCGAGATCGCTCGATCAAGAAACTCCCACAGCGATAAGCGAACAGGATGGTATTATCACCCTCCCTTTAGAGGCAGAAAATCGAATCTTAATTGCCGGCATCTCTGCCGTTGCGCTCTACACTATCGACTTTGCCACAACATTAGGGTTTAAAGTGATTGTAGCCGATGATCGGCAAGAGGAGCTTCGACAATTAGAGAGTTCTCCTCTGCTTGAAAGGATAACGCTATTGAAGACCTTTCCAGCGACTTATCTTGAAAAGGAGGGGGCCTCCGAGCAAACTGCTATTCTCTCTCTCACGCACGATCCACGAATTGATGATTTTACAATGATCGCCGCCTTAGCGACACCGGCATTCTATATCGGAGCGATGGGATCGAAACGTAATAGTGAAAATCGCCTAGCGCGATTACGTGAATGTACGGATTATGGGGAGGCAGATTTAGCACGAATTCATGCACCGATCGGCCTTCCTATTGGGAGTAAAACTCCGGCAGAGATTGCCCTTGCCATCGTTGCTGATATTGTTCGCGTCAAAAATGGGATCTCCCTCTAAGAAGATCCCAGCTCTTTTTGATACAGATAGAAGCTGAACGCTGCCGGTCCTCACTATCGCGCACTTCCACAAATCTCGCGCCGGCAGTAGGCGATCTTCTATCGCCAATAACTTTCTTATTTTTTTGAAATAACATAGGTTGATGAGTTGCCGGAAATGACCATTGCATCCTTTCAAAATTTGCATGCCGGCAAATATCGTTACTTTAGCGATATCATCCTCGGCGCTAAAAGTGCCGAACAGCGGGCATGCACCGGTTAAAAGAACGAAATAGTCGGCTCCCGCGGCTCCACGAATTTTCTTAAGAATGATTCATTGAAACAAAATGGCTGAACACTGCCGGTCCTCACTATCGCGCACTTCCACAAATCTCGCGCCGGCAGTAGGCGATCTTCTATCGCCAATAACTTTCTTATTTTTTTGAAATAACATAGGTTGATGAGTTGCCGGAAATGACCATTGCATCCTTTCAAAATTTGCATGCCGGCAAATATCGTTACTTTAGCGATATCATCCTCGGCGCTAAAAGTGCCGAACAGCGGGCATGCACCGGTTAAAAGAACGAAATAGTCGGCTCCCGCCGCTCCACAGCTTCTCTTAAGAATGATTCATTGAAAGATATTCATCGAAAAAAGAAGCTGAACGCTGCCGGATCTTACTATCGCGTGCTTCCACAAATCTCGCGCCGGCAGTAGGCGAACTCTTATCACCGACAGATATTGTTTAATTACTGTTTAAGAGCTGTTTAAAGCGCATTTAGTTATTTTCTCGGCGCTAAAAGCGCCGAATCGCGGGCATACACCGGTTAAAAGAACGAAATGGTCGGCTCCCGCGGCTCCACGAATTTTCTTAAGAATGATTCATTGAAAGATATTCATCGAAAAAAGAAGCTGAACGTTGCCGGGTCTCACTATCATGTGCTTCCACAAATCTCGCGCCGGCAGTTGGCGATCTTTATCACTAAAATCACCGGCGATGAATTCTAATCGCTCTTATAGATCTACTCTTATAGGCTTACTCTTATAGGCTTAGTTAGCGCCGTAAGCTAATGTGGCAATCTCTTTTGGCATAATCATGACGGATGCACCATCTTTTGTGTAGAAATCACTTGGATTGAAATACTTAATAGTATGCTCTTTTAATCCATAACGGCGTGCCGCTTCTAAAAGTTCTTTCTTATTAGGTGATTTCACCGCAATAATTTCCGGAATCGATTCCACCGGCACTTCAAGCTGCTGCTTCTCTAACGCTAATTGTGATAATGCTAAAACTCTAGGGATATAAGCCTTTGTAATGGGTGGCAGATCTAAATTCCAGAAGTTAACCGGCTTGCCTGCTGCGCGATTCTTCTTCATACTGCGAAGAACTCGCCCTTCCCCGGCATTATAAGCCGCTAGCGTCAAGAGCCAATCACCATCAAAACGGCGATTGAGATACTCAAGATAATCGAGCGCTGCCTCTGTCGCACGAACAAAGTTTAAACGCCCATCTGACTTTTGTGAGATCTGAATCCCAAAGGTCTTTGCTGCCGCTGGACCTAATTGCCAAAGCCCAATATGTTGACCATTACGAGCATTAGGACGATATCCACTCTCCACTAATGGAACAAATGCGATCTCAAGCGGTAAGCCTCTGCGTGCTAACTCATCAACCACATAATTAAATACCACTAGCCCATCACCATCGAGATGAGTGAAGACTCCGGCATTTTTTGTCTCATAATTTTGGATCATTGCACGAACACGAGCGTGATCTTTATCTCCCATCCCCATCCCATTATTGAGTTTGGTGGTGAGAAGTAGATCGGGTTCGTAGAGCTGCGCGCGCTCTCGCCCTGATGCATAAGCGACAGTTAGAAGCGAGGCCATCATGCAGAGGATCAGCAGAAATGTCTGCCCTGTGATGTGGCGCAAGGAGGGGATACGGCTTAAGTAATCGATTGAAAAATAACTCTCTTTTTTAGTCATTCCATTCATTCTATTTGCTAAACAGAAAGGGAGTATAACTGAGATTGATCAAAAAAACCGCTTTATTTTTTTTATTAGAGCGATTTTAACGCTATGGTAAATCCTTTTTATAATCACTTTCTTCACTCATTGATCATGATTTTAAACAAATTTAAGATCGATCAATAAAGATCTCAAAACCTATTATCTAAGAGATAAATGAGAGATAAATGAGAGATAAATGAGAGATAATGAAGAGAGAAAAAGAGTGGTTGAATCAATTACTTTCGGGTTACTTTTGGGTTACTTTTAAAAGAGTAGAAGAAAGAGAATGGTAGAGAATTTCAATAGTGATTTAAGTAGCGCTTTAGATCGCGTTTAAAAATAAAAAATGCCAAACGAAAAGCCTTAATGGTATAAAGGAATATTTAGGCACTCTTAAAAATTATGCGGTAAAATGGCACTTATGATGAATCAAGAAAAGCACAAAAAAATCCTTCTGATCAATGGAGTTAACTTAAACCTCTTAGGAATGCGTGAGCCTGAGATTTATGGCCACACAACACTTGAGATGCTTGAGTCGCACCTTGTAGAATGCGGAAAGGCGTGCAATATCGATTTAATCACAATGCAGAGTAATCGCGAATATGAGATTGTCGAAGCAATTCATGCAGCAAAGCAGAATAATATTGAAGGAATCATCATCAATCCAGGTGCATTTACCCATACAAGCGTTGCAATTCGTGATGCTTTTCTCGGCGTAGGGATTCCATTTGTGGAGATCCATATCTCTAATGTCTTTAGCCGAGAGCCCTTTAGACATACCTCATACCTATCTGACATTGCCAATGGCGTCATTGTCGGGTGTGGTCTTTATGGCTATGAACTTGCACTACTCAATATTACGAATATAATCTCTAACAAATACTCGAACAAATAGATCGAAATAAGGAGATTCCTGCATGGAATCTCCTTATCATTTTACATAGGAGCTAATCTTAATGGATATTAAAGAAATTGAAAAACTCGTAGAACTCATTGATAACTCATCCATCGATGAAATCGAGATTACAGACGGTGAAGAGTCACTTCGTATCAGCCGCTTTCCAAAAGAGACGCAGGTATTTACCGGTCAGATGCCAATGATGCAGCCACAAGCTGCACCACAAACAAATGTGCAGATGCCATCCGTTGCGACAACTTCAGCGCCAGAAGCAGCTCCTGCTGAACTCTCTGGAAAGATTATTCGTTCACCAATGGTGGGAACATTCTATCGTGCAGCGTCCCCTACTTCAGACCCATTCACAGAAGTAGATGCGCAAGTTAATGTCGGCGATGTCGTTTGCATCATCGAAGCGATGAAGATGTTTAATCAAATCGAAGCTGAAGTTTCTGGAAGAGTTGTTAAATTCTTAGTAGAAAATGGTGAGCCTGTAGAGTTTGATCAGCCTCTCATGATCCTTGAATAAGGAGCTATTCGAGATGTTAAAAAAAGTATTAATTGCTAACCGTGGGGAGATCGCACTGCGAATTCTAAGAGCTTGTAAAGAGCTTGGAATTCAGACTGTTGCTGTTCACTCTACCGGTGATAAGGATCTTAAGCATGTCCGCCTTGCAGATGAATCGGTCTGTATCGGTCCACCTGCGCCCGGCCTTAGCTACCTCAATATCCCTAGTATTATCGCGGCAGCAGAGTTAACCAATGCCGATGGTATCCATCCTGGTTACGGTTTCTTAGCTGAAAATGCCGATTTTGCAGAGCGTGTTGAGAGCTCAGGCTTTACCTTTATCGGCCCTACAGCGGAGACAATCCGTATTATGGGAGATAAAGTTTCGGCAAAGAAAGCGATGATTGAAGCAGGTGTTCCCTGTGTTCCCGGTTCTGGCGATGCTTTGAGTGATGATAAAGATGAAAACCTCCGCCTTGCGCGTGAAGTGGGATATCCCATTATCGTTAAAGCTTCCGGCGGTGGCGGTGGTCGCGGTATGCGCGTTGTAGAATCTGAAAAGGATCTCCTTCGCTCAATCGAATTGACGAAATCAGAAGCATTAGCCGCCTTTGGTAACCCTGAGGTCTATATGGAGCGTTATCTGCAAAAGCCGCGCCATATTGAGATTCAGGTCTTAGCTGATGGGCAAGGAAATGCAATCCATCTAGGTGAGCGTGACTGCTCCTTACAGCGTCGTCACCAGAAAGTATTGGAAGAAGCACCTGCTCCTGGCATTACTGCTGAAGAGCGTGCGCGTATCGGTCAAGCATGTGTTGAAGCGTGTAAACGTATCAACTACCGTGGTGCCGGAACATTTGAATTCCTCTATGAAAATGGTGAGTTCTTCTTTATCGAGATGAATACCCGTATTCAGGTTGAGCATCCTATTACAGAGATGATCACCGGTGTCGATCTTGTTCGTGAACAGTTGAAGATCGCAAGTGGTATGCCATTGACGATTACCCAAGAGGATATCAAGTTTGAAGGTCATGCGATCGAGTGCCGTATCAATGCGGAGCATCCTGAGACCTTTATCCCCTCTCCGGGTTTAATCACCAATTATCATCCACCAGGTGGCCCTGGTATCCGTATCGATACCCATATCTATGCAGGTTATACCGTTCCACCTTTCTACGACTCGATGATTGCGAAGATTATCTCCTATGCACCCACGCGTGATATGGCGATTGGTCGCCTTAAAAATGCGCTTCATGAGCTCATTATTGAAGGCATCAACACCAATGCTGAATTGCATCTTCGTATCTTAAACGATCCTGTCTTCCTCAAAGGAGGAATGGATATTCACCATCTTGAGAAGATGTTGAAAGAGAGCAAAGTAGAAGCGTAATAGGATAGTAGGATAACAGGATTAATACCGTAAAAACGGATTTTCCAATATCAAAATAGAAAGAGAGCGATCGAATTAAACCGATCGCTCTCTTTTTGTGTCTCTTTTTTGTATCTGCTTATATTTAATGCTATTTAACGCTCTTATGAGATTCTATTTAAGAACCTCATCCTTCATCATCTCAATATGGAGATCATCGCTATTGATACAGGGGATAAAGGTATAGGCTTCCCCACCTGATTCCATAAAGAGCTCATAATTCTCCATCGCCATCTCTTCTAATGTCTCTAAGCAGTCTGCGCTAAATCCTGGACAGAAGACGGCGATCTTGGTAATGGCATTGCCGGGCGCTTCTTCAAAGAATTGTGCGGCATAAGGTTGGAGCCACTCTGCACGTCCAAAACGGGATTGGAAGACCGTTTCAAAACGTTCTAGCGGTTCTCCCATTCGCTCTGCGATTAAGCGCGTTGTCTCTAGACATTGATCAAAGTATGGGTCCCCTTCAAGATAGGTTTGAAGCGGCATACCGTGATAGGAGAAGACATATTTATCAAGCTCTAGATCTTTTGTTGATTCACGAATACGTTCAACACAAGCATCGATATAGAGCGGGTTTTGATAGTAAGCGCCCAAAACACGTAGTGCCGGGAAGTAGCGCAACTCTTTTAGCACTTCCCCAACCTTATCCATCACCGATGCCGTTGTCGCGGCAGAATATTGTGGGTAGAGAGGGAAAATAACGATCTCATCGGCCTTATCAGCAATCAACTTCTTAATCGCCGATTCAATCGAAGGGTTGCCATAACGCATCGCAATCTCAACTTGGTAATTATCCGGCAATAATTGCGTTAACTTCTCCGCTTGCGCCTTTGTAATATTGAGTAATGGCGAACCATTATCCCAAACCTCTAGATACTTCTCCGCCGATTTTTGCGGACGGGTATTGAGGATAATCCCGTAAAGAATGGGGTACCACTTCCATTTAGGCTCCTCAATCACGCGAGGATCTTTCAAAAACTCTTCAAGATAGACCTTCAGCGCCTCTTTAGTTGGAGAATCGGGAGTCCCTAAATTTGTTAATACAACACCAATTTTCTTCATTCTTAAATCTCTACTTTATCGTCGTGAATTTTATGTGAATCATTGCATCAATAAAAAGGGGTATCCCCTTACGGCATCATCTCTTCTACATCATCAATATCATCGATATCATCTACAGTTTTTGAGATAACACATTACATAATTCTCTATTCTAACAGTAGCCGCAAGAAGTTGGCTAATGATTCTCATCATCATTTTCAATCAGCCTCTTTCAGATCTTGAATCAAGATCCCCTATCCAATATTTAAATATTCCATTGCCGGCACGCGATGGGTAGAAGTACACGATAGTGAGGACCGGCAGCGTTCAGCTTCTTTTCGATCGATATCTTTCGATCAATGATTCTTAAGAAAAGCCGTGGAACGGCGGGAGCCGACCATTTCGCTCTTTTCACCTCTGCATGCCCGCCATTTAGCATCTTTCAATGCCAACCAACTGCCGGCGCGAAGTTTCTGCAAGTACACGATAGTGAGATCCGGCAGCGTTCAGCTTCTTTTTTCGATATCTTTCGAACAATGATTCTTAAGAAAAGCCGTGGAACGGCGGGAGCCGACCATTTCGCTCTTTTCACCTCTGCATGCCCGCTGTTCGGCACTTTCAGCGCCGAGGATGATATCGCTAAAGTAGCGATATTTGCCGGCATGTAAATTTTGAAAGGATGCAATGGTCATCTCCGGCAACTCATCAACCTATGTTATTTCAAAAAAATAAGAAAGTTATTGGCGATAGAAGATCGCCAACTGCCGGCGCAAGATTGATGGAAGTACGCGATAGTGAGGACCGGCAGCGTTCAGCCTTTTTCTCAATAAAGATCTTTCAAGCAATATCTTTCTACCAATGATTCTTAAGAAAAACCGTGGAGCGGCGGGAGCCGACTATTTCGCTCTTTTCACCTCTGCATGCCCGCCTATTGGAATCAATGATGCCAACTAAAACTACAGATCACCTACGAAAAAGGCTAATCAGATCTTATCGATCATGATTAGCCCTTCTAACTTTAGGTTCGCTTGATCAGTTATAAACACTTATTGATCATTGATCAGTAACGAATCGTGCGTATTAACCTAAAAGTGATTTAACCGCATCAGCTTCTTCACGAAGTTCTTTCTCGGTTGCATCCATTTTTTCACGTGAGTAGTCTGAGATCTCAAGACCTTGAACAATCTCAAAGTCTCCATCTTTACAAACACATGGATATGAGTAGATGATACCTTCTTCAATGCCGTATGAACCATCAGCAGGTACTGCCATAGAGACCCAATCGCCCTCTTTAGTACCTAATGCCCATGAGCGCATATGATCAATCGCTGATGATGCTGCTGATGCCGCAGAAGATGCTCCACGTGCTTTGATGATCGCCGCACCACGTTGTTGAACTTGTGGAATATACTCGTTTTCATACCAGTCACGCTCAATTAACTCAAGCGCTGGCTTACCATTAACGGTAGTAAAGGTTAGATCTGGATATTGTGTTGAAGAGTGGTTACCCCAGATTGTCATCTTCTTGATGTCATTGATATGTGAACCTGTTTTTTCAGCAAGAAGGCTTAAACCACGGTTATGATCTAAACGTGTCATTGCATGGAAATGGCGTGGGTTAAGATCTGGCGCATTCTTCATTGCGATCAATGCGTTTGTATTTGCTGGGTTGCCAACAACTAATACTTTGACATCACGACTTGCATGGTCATTAAGTGCTTTACCTTGTGGACCAAAGATCGCACCATTTGCTTCAAGAAGATCTTTACGTTCCATACCTGGACCACGTGGACGCGCACCAACGAGCATCGCGTAATCAGTATCTTTAAACGCAACATTTAGATCATCTGTCGCAATGATATCTTGTACTAATGGGAACGCACAGTCATTGAGCTCCATCACCACACCTTTCAGTGCTTCTAATGCTGGGGTGATCTCTAAAAGCTGAAGGATAACAGGTTGATCTGGACCTAACATATCGCCTGCTGCGATACGGAAAGCCATCGCATAACCGATATTACCTGCTGCACCTGTGATGGTTACTCGTACTGGTTTTTTCATATTTGCTTCTCCTCATAAATAGAATGCACTGTCATTAAAAACTTTTGATAAAACTTTTTGATAAAACTTTTGAATAAAACTTTTTAATCTGTGTCGAATGAATGTTTGTAGTGAATATGTAATTTTTCTATTATACGCCATTCAATCGGAATGTCTTCTCTATTGTCTATCACTTTTATAAAAGTAATATCACAATCAATGTCTCAACTAATGTCTAAACTAATGTAGCAACAAATGTTAACGGTACTGTAAATTTTTTAAAATCTTTCAAGGAAATCTTTTAAGGAAATAGTTCAAAGAAGTCTTTCAGAAGATTTTAAAGGGCATTGAAGGAGATATTAGCGAAGCTTTATCGATGCTAAGCCGACCAATACTAGAATAAAGGTAAAGATCCAGAATCGGACAATCACGCGCGGCTCCGGCCACCCTTTTAATTCAAAATGATGATGAATCGGCGCCATTCTAAAAAGACGCTTTTTGCGCAACTTAAAGGAGGCAACCTGTAGAATCACCGAGAGAGTCTCCATCACAAAGAGCCCACTCATAATAAAAAAGACAAGCTCTTGACGCACAATAACCGCAATGACCCCTAATACGCCCCCCAATGAGAGCGCGCCCACATCTCCCATAAAGACCTGAGCAGGATAGGTATTAAACCATAAAAAGCCCAAACCCGCACCCACAATCGCAGCACAAATTACTAATACCTCTCCTGCACCTTCCACATAAGGGAGCGAGAGATAATTTGCAAAGATCATATTGCCGGCAATATAAGCAAAGACCGCTAATGCCCCGCCTACCATAATGGTCGGCATAATCGCTAACCCATCCAGACCATCGGTCATATTAACGGCATTACTCGCACCCACAATCACTAAATAGGTAAAAGGAATAAAGAGAATCCCTAAGGGAATCGCAAGATCTTTAAAGTAGGGAATTAAGAGATCGGTATCTGATGGGGTCTCTGCCGTAAAGTAGAGCGCACAAGAAGCAAGGAGGCCAGCGGCACTAAGGTAGAGATACTTCTCTTTTGCCCGAAGCCCTAAAGATTGCTTCTTCACCACTTTACGATAATCATCTAGAAATCCAACTGCACCAAAACTGAGCAACACAAAGAGCACGACCCAGACATCAAAATTGGTCAGATCTGCCCATAAGAGCGTTGAGATCAGAATTCCAAAGATAATGAGGATCCCCCCCATTGTCGGCGTCCCCTGCTTAGAGAGGTGGCTCTCCGGACCATCATTACGGACAAATTGACCGATCTGCTGCTTTTGAAGATAACGAATAAAACTTGGGCCAAAACCGATACTAAAGACAAGCGCCGTCAAGGCCGACATAATTCCGCGCATCGTGATGTATTGAAAAACACGTAGCGGCGACCAGTAATCAGCCAAGAGAGAGAGAAGCGCATACAACATAGTGGTGAATCCTTTAAACGAACTATTCTAATGAAGTAGTGAGTGGAGTGTAACTTGAGTTACTATTTGAGTTACTATTTGAATTACTATTTGAATTACTAATTGGGCTTTTAATTGAGTTATTAGTTAGGCTCTTAATTGAGTTATCAATCGAAGGATAAGTTCGACTCTTCTGGCATGATTCATGGTTCCATGAGTCATTATGCAATTACTCATCATCGCGATACTCACGCTCCCGGAGAAGCGCTTCATAAAAGTATTGCATATTCATGCTATTAGAACCTTTTAGAAGGATCGTTAAGAGCGTTGAGTCCTCATAAGTGGCAATCGCCTCTTTAAGCGCCTCAAGCAGTGATTGATGATCAGGAAAACTGATGGCGCCATCGCCAAAACCTTCAACACTTGCCTTAGTCAATTCCCCTAAGGCAAAGAGCTGGCTAAAACCTGCCTCTTTCGCATAGTGGCCACATTCACGATGGATTGCGATCTCCTCTTTTCCTAATTCACGCATATCCCCTAATACTAGCCAACGAGTGCCGGCATTACAGGCATCAATTCCCGCTTTTAAGGAGTTAGGATTGGCATTATAGGCATCATTGACGAGCTGCACATTCTCTTTAAGTTTTACCACTTGCAGACGACCCTGAACAGCCTCTAAACGCTCAAGCCCTTTCTGAATCGTATCGATCGACTCACCTGCAGCAACAGCCGCGGCAGAGGCGGCTAAAGCATTGAGGATATTGTGTCGCCCTAAAAGTTGTAATTCGATCTTCCGCTTCTCATTGAGGGGTTTTAACTCAAGCTCAAAGGAGCGCCCCTCTATCTGATGCGCCATCACATCGGCGGTCGATTTAATACCAAATGTGAGACTCTTAAAATCGATCACATCTTGTAGCCACTTCTCCGCGAATGCATCATCGGCATTGATAATCGCCGTTCCCTCTTTCGCAAGACCTAAAAAAATCTCCGCCTTTGCTTCAGCAACACCTTCAAGAGAGCCAAATCCCTCTAGATGACAAGCGCCAGCATTATTTAAGATCGCAATATCAGGCTTTACAATCTTTGTTAAATACTCAATCTCATGAGGATGATTCGCCCCCATCTCGATCACGGCATGCGTATGATGTTTATTGAGGCGAAGTAGCATCAATGGGCAACCAACATGATTATTGTAGTTGCTCTCCGTTGCTAAAACATCGTGGTTCAGTGATAGGATCGAGGTGATCATCTCTTTCAGTGTGGTCTTACCATTCGATCCCGTTAAGGCGATCATCGTTCCTTGCCACTCTTTACGCCAAGCTTTGGCAATTTTCCCTAAAGCTTTTTGGCTATCTTTAACAACAATCTGTGCAATCTGTGCGGAGGGGACAAAGCGCTCAACAACGGCACCAATCGCCCCCTTGAGTTCAGCGCTCTCTAAATAATCGTGAGCATCGAAACGATCCCCTTTCCATGCAAAAAAGAGCTCACCCGGCTTGAGTTTACGCGTATCACTTGCGCCTCCAAAGAAGTAGGCATCCTGCCCGATCAGCTCACCATTCATAATTTTAGCGGCATCAGATAGCTTCATACGATAACTCCTCGTTATTCTTCTCTACTTCAGCAAAGTCGGAGAAATAGATCTCTCTATCTCCTAAAATTTGGTAATCTTCATGCCCTTTTCCGGCAATCAGAATAATATCGCCCGGCGCACTGGTGCGAATCGCCATCGCAATGGCTGCTGCACGATCAGCTTCAATAGCAATATGGGTGCCTTCAGGATCTTTTAACCCCGCTTTGATCTCCTCAATAATTGCCATCGGCTCTTCAAAGCGAGGATTATCACTCGTGATAATGATCTTATCGGCATGCGCCTCTGCAATCGCCGCCATCAATGGCCGTTTTCCTTTATCACGATTGCCGCCACAACCAAAGACAACCGAGAGCGAACCCTCATCGAGATGATCTCTTAAGGAGATAAGCGCCTGCTTTAACGCATTGGGTTTATGGGCATAATCGACAACTGCAACCGCCCCATTTTTAAGATGGAGCATCTCCATACGCCCTTTAACATGGGAAATATGGGGAATAATCTCCACAATCCACTCAATACGGAGACGAAATGAGAGAAGAACCGCGATCGCCGCAACTAAGTTATAGGCATTAAATGCACCATAGAGCGGACTCTCAATTGGGTATGATTTCCCTTCAAAGTGAAGATTGAAACGGAGCCCTTCCGCATGGAGTTCAAGATTGTCGATATGGAGATAATTGGCCGCTTCTGAAGGCGCTCTCCCAAAGGGGAAAGTTCGTACTTCAGGGCGCTCCTGTTTTAAACGCTGATAGATCTTAGCGCCAAAAGGATCATCGAGATTGATCACACTATTTTTTTGAGGATACTCCAAGAAGAGGCGTGCTTTGGCCTCGCCATAGGCCTCTAATGTCCCGTGATAATCGAGGTGATCACGATTGAGATTGGTAAAGACAGTGGTCTCAAAAGAGAGCCCCTCAACCCGTTTTTGATCGAGGGCATGCGAGGTCACCTCGAGCGCGATAGGGAGTTCCCCATTGATCAATACCCGGACATTATCGTGATTATCGATCTCCGCGAGAGATTGGTAGAGCGCTAAAAGATCGGGCGTTGTATGGGTATTCTCCTTCAAATTATGGAGAAAACCGATACCATTTGTCCCGATAAGACCACAATCAATATTGAGCGCTTCGAAGGCTTTAACAATAAATTGTGTCACCGAGGTCTTCCCTTCCGTCCCTGTAACCCCGATCAGGGCAATGCGAGATTGTAACTCTTCATAATAACGGAAGGTAAGATGGCGCATCAATGAGTCGATCGACGCCACTTTGAGTGCGGGAATTGTCGTAGGATGAGCAACCACCCCTTGAGGATCTTCATAGAGGATGGCACTTACGCCAATTTTTTCTAATGAAGCTAGATAATCGAGCCCATGGCTTACTTCGCCCTGTCTTGCAAAAAAGAGATCCCCGGGCGCTGCATAACGGCTATCAGATGCCAATCCTGAAACCTCAATGGCTAAGAATTCGGCAGGAATATCACCGAGTATCGCTGTTCCTTCTAAAAGTGCCGCTAATTTCATCCATCACTCCTTTGCATAACAATCATTGCCGCGCTATTTCGCGATCAACTTAATATTAGGTTCATCCAATAAGGCATCGGGCTTTGTTCCCATAATTCTTAAAGTGCTACGCATCACATCACTAAAGATCGACGCGGCGACCAAACCACCATAATAGCCATCTTTTCTCGGCTCATCGATCACCACTGCCACCACATATTGTGGATCGGAGATCGGTGCAACGCCAACAAAGGAGCTACGATGATGGGTACTACTATATTTACCATTAACAATCTTACGACTCGTTCCCGATTTTCCTCCTACTCTAAAGTTAGGAACACGGGCACGCCAACCGCCGGCACCTTTCGCTTTATCAGTTGCGGCTTCTAACATTAAGAGTACCTCTCCTGTCACGCGCGGGCTGAAGACCTCTACCGTTTCAGGATAGTAATCATTCTTCACAATCCGAAGGGGGCGATATTTGCCTTCATTACCAAAGACGGTGTACATCTGCGCTAATTTTAAGGTATTGACACTGATCCCATAACCATAAGCTTTAGTCGCATACTCAAAAGGATCGACTTGCCAACGACGAAGCGGACCGAGTCGCCCTGCTTCTTCACCGGTTAAGCGCAATTGGCTCTTTTGGCCGATACCGATTTTGTCATAGATATTGTAGAGAATTGAGGGTTCAAGTGTCTCGGCAATGCGTACAACACCGATGTTACTCGACTTCATCAAGACCGTCGTGACATCCATTGAATCTGAAGAGGAGACATCGCGAATCACATTTTTACCCACGCGATAACCACCACGCCCTGTCTTTACAATCGAATTAGGGCGCCATTTACCAGATTCTAAACCTGCGGCAACGACAAAGGGTTTAATGGTCGATCCCGGCTCAAAGATATCGGTAATGACCCTATTTTTCATAAGCTCTGCTCGGCGTTCATCTAAACGATTGGGGTTTCCTGCGGGTTGATTCACCATCGCTAAAATATCCCCTGTTCGCATATCAGCAACAATCACTGCGCCGGCAACCGCTTCATGCTTAATCATACCTGTCTTCAATGCGCGATAAGCAGAGATCTGAATGCGGCGATCGATCGTCAAGGTGAGATCTTTACTCTCACGGAAATTATCCATATCGATAATCTCCTTTCGCTCGATCACACGCCCTTTCGCATCCTTTAAGATACGAGTTGTTGTATCATCCCCTTTAAGCCAATCTTGATAGGAGAGTTCTAACCCTTCGATCCCATCATCATCGATATTGGTAAATCCTAAAAGATGGGAGGTAATCTCTGCATCGGGATAGTAGCGTTTATACTCCACCTGATCGTAAACGCCGGGGATCTTAAGATCCATTAACGCCTTTGCTTCATGAGGTGGGAGCTGTCGCTTTAACCAGTAGAATCGTGATTTTTGACGAGAGAGGATCAACTGCTTAATCTCCTCTTCAGAGCGACCTAAGAAATAGGAGAGTTTAGGAATTTCATGGAGATTTTGACTCAAGATACTGGGGTCAATCCAGATTGATCGTACTTCTGTAGAGAGTGCAATCGGCTCACCATTGCGGTCATAGATTGTGCCACGAACAGCAGGATTCTTCACATGGCGGACAAAACGGTTATCTCCCTGCTCTAAGAGGAAGTCAGTCATATAATATTGAAGATAGAGGGCTCTCGCTACAACGGCAAACGCTATAAGTGTAAAAATCCCTAAGACGAATATTTTCCGCCAATTACGCTTCTTTAGCGATGTCAATACGCTCTTCATTCGTTCTCTTTTACTCGCTTTTTTTATGCTCTATTTTAAGTTGTATCGATCTAGATCTGATGCCTGATTTCTGATTTCTGATGTCTGATGTCTATCGAGTGAGGAGTATTTTTCATAGAGTTTATAATATAAAAAAACAGAATAGAAAGACCGGCACACAAAGCGCCGGTAACTTCCTTACTATCATGATACTTATTGTGCATTAACCCCTTTAGGGTCAAGGCCAACATATTTCACATCGGTATTGGTCTCAATCACATAGACAATAGCGCTCTCATCAGGAACGACCATCTTCAACTGCTCTCTTGTCTCGCTATCGAGAAGCGCTTCTGTAATTAACATGCTCTCTTCTAACTGCAAGCGACCATACTCTTCACGTAGCGCGATATTCTCCCGCTCGATCTTATCGATCTCATTCCACAGTCTGTAGCTCTGTTGGATCGTCACTGAACGATAGATGCCCAATGCAACGATTCCCATCATGACTGCAATAATTAACTTATCTACTCTCATAGAACCCTCTCTGCAATCCGCAAGATTGCACTTCTAGAACGCACATTTGCCCGGCACTCTTCATCGCTTGCTTTAATTGGTTTCCCAATCACTTTCAGCGCCGGTTTACCTGCACTAATTAAGACAGGAAGATCTGGATAGAGATCTTTCACTCTCGATTGATCCCGCATAAAGTGTTTTACAATTCGATCCTCAAGGGAGTGGAAACTGATAACGGCTAACCTTCCCTCATGACCTAATATCTCCACTGATTGGGCTAATGCAGCTTCTAACTGCTCAAGCTCTCCATTAACTGCGATACGGATTGCTTGAAAAACCCGCGTTGCCGGATGAATACGCCCCTCTTTAAAGGGCATTGCATCACTAATAATATTGGCAAGCTGTAATGTTGTTGTGATGGGCGTTTCTGCTCTCTCTCGCTCAATTGCTCGGGCGATTCGATGGGAGAAACGCTCTTCACCATATTTCTTAAAGACTTCGGTCATCTCTTCCACGCTTGTTTGGGCCACCCAAACTTCGGCGCTTAGCTCTGCTTTTTGGTCCATACGCATATCTAATGGCCCCTCTTTCATAAAGCTAAAACCACGTTCTGCCTCATCAAGTTGGGGGGATGAAACGCCAATATCCATTAAGATACCGTCAACCTCTGAGATTCCGATCGATTCTATAAGCGCCGCTATATTTCCCATCTCTCCGCGTAGAAAACGAAAATTCTCATATTGCGAGAAATGCTCATTGGCATAAGCTTGTGCTGTTAAATCTCTATCGATGCCGATTAACAACCCTTCACTGCTCAGATGTTTTAAGATCTCACGGGAATGTCCTCCGCGCCCAAAAGTAGCATCTACATAGACTCCATTGGGTTTAATATTGAGTGCAGTGATCGACTCTTCTAAAAGAACCGAAATATGTTTATCCGTTGGGTTGCTCACGATCATCCTTATATCTCTATCATTAGAGCAAATATTACACTTTCTATAAAATATTTTCCACTTTTCGCCACTTTTCTCCACTATTTTGTTTTTATGTCAATATTTGTCGGTCTTAATCTGCTCTTTTCCAAATAAAATAGCGCTCTCCACGCAACTTAAGTGCATCTAAAAATAGATATGATTTTGATAAAAAATGCCGGCGATTTGGAATTAATTATTTTCTATCAGCAGGAGATTGATGAAAGCATGCAAAAGTAAACCCAACGACGTTCGTTCAGCTTCTTTTTTCAATGAATATCTTTCAATCAATGATTCTTAAGAGAGGTTGTTGAACGGCAGGAGCCGACTATTTCGTTCTTTTTGCAACTGCATGCCCGCCTATTGGCATCTTTGATGTCCACTTGCCGGCACGCGATTTGTGGAAGTACGTGATAGTAAGGACCGGCAGCGTTCAGTTTCTTTTTTCAATGGAATATCTTTCAATCAATCATTCTTAAGAGAGGTTATTGAACGGCGGGAGCCGACTATTTCGTTCTTTTTACAACTGCATGCCCGCCTATTGGCATCTTTGATGTCCACTTGCCGGCACGCGATTTGTGGAAGTACGTGATAGTAAGGACCGGCAGCGTTCAGTTTCTTTTTCAATGGAATATCTTTCAATCAATCATTCTTAAGAGAGATTGTTGAACGGCGGGAGCCGACTATTTCGTTCTTTTTACAACTGCATGCCCGCCTATTGGCATCTTTGATCTCTACTGCCGTCGCGGGATTAGAGAAAGTACGCAGGAGTAAGACCCGGTAGCTCATCGGCTTTTATAAAGATAAGAACTATTCTGAGAGTCGAATGATTACCCACTGCCGGCGCGCGATTTATGGAAGTACACGATAGTAAGGACCGGCAGCGTTCAGCTTCTTTTTTCAATGAATATCTTTCAATCAATCATTCTTAAGAGAGGTTGTTGAACGGCGGGAGCCGACTATTTCGTTCTTTTTACAACTGCATGCCCGCCTATTGGCATCTTTGATGCCTACTGCCGGCACGCAATTTGTGGAAGTACGCGATAGTAAGGACCGGCAGCGTTCAGCTTCTTTTTTCAATGAATATCTTTCAATCATTCTTAAGAGAGATTGTTGAACGGCGGGAGCCGACTATTT
>NZ_JBVPGU010000011.1:0-41632 GCF_055813795.1 Ignatzschineria sp. PL_is040 | reverse complement strand
CTCAATTACTGCTTCTATTTCCATTATAAAAAAATAGATGCTGGAATTGTTTGGTTAGACTTCTATTCTTTTGCTCACGCAAACAAATACAAGCCCCCATACAAACTTACTCAAGATTAATTTGTTAAAGAACGTTAGGGAGTTGAGTCGTTCAAATCTAAACTTGAATCTGAATCTCTTACCGCCCTAAGCAGACGAACTATACTACAGAAGTGATTCGCTCGTGTCAATTTTATTTTTGACCTCTTTTTAAGCACCGACTCAATTTTAAAGACTACTAAAAACTGAACTTAAACTTTAAAGAGAGAAGCAAAGAAACTACTAGAGAACTGGGCTTCTACCGAATCATCTTCAACGTTGCCGTCTGAATGAGTGGTGTATCTTACCCCTTTTATTTTTTTTGACAAGCCTATTTTTGAAATATTTTATAAAAAAGATAAAAGACATTGTTTTTAAAGGGAATTAAAATCTGAAAAAATATTAGGGCTGTTGAACATTGTAGTTCAAAAATTTATATGATCGTAGATACTTGCGGTAAGCCCTGTGAATTTATCGCAACAGATGGAACACCCACGCTATCAAAGGCCGCTCCAGAGATATCGAGTAGGATTCATTTAAATACGACAGATTACGTTAGTGCAGATAAAGGTTATGATTCTACAAGTTTTAGAGAAGAGTTTGTAAATCAAGGCGCTAAAGCTATTGTTCCTAAAAAGAGGAATACTCTTACGAACAATAATCATATGGACTGGCATATTTATAAAACTGAGCATTTAGTGGAGAATGCATTTGCAAGGCTGAAACATTTTAGAGGTGTAGCAACAAGGCATGACAAGCTAAAACAACACTATGAAAACAATGCTGCTTTAGCTTGTGTCTATATTTGGCTAAAGTTATAAATATTCAACAGACCCTAAAATTTTTATATCTCTTTTTCAAAACCTCCGCCTGCGACAATAGTTCTTGCCAAAAATTTTGCTATTTTACGAGATTCTCTTCACCATTCACACTAATCAAACGATCAGTAACCGTTAATTTCGCTCTTCCACATATTTCTGCAACGCCCACCATCTTTAATAGATCATTCAAAGCAATATATGGATGACCTTCCCAGAAAAACTCTTCTTTCATAATAATTCATAACATCTCTCTGATATAAGTAAAGTACACTAACGTTTAGATCATGCTCTGTATTTATAACTTCAAAGCATCCAGTTCCCTTTTCAATATGATTCTAGAAAACGCTAGGTATAAAAAATGCTCTATATTCCACATTGAGAATATAGAGCAGCAAATTGCATTCTTATATATCAGCCTGAGCCGTTAATCAACTCCCTACGTCACTTAGAGCAATCCCAATAAATAAGCATCGTATCATTCAATATTAAATACGGTTTTTATGGTATTATCATTTTCGATCTGCATCACTCTTAATGAGCCCTTCCTTTCTGGCCCCATTCCCGGAGAGTTTAACGGCATTCCCGGCAATGCAATGCCTTTAATATTAGGCTGTTCATCCCATAGCTTACGGATAGAGGCAATCGGTACATGTCCTTCAATCACATAATCACCCATGATAATGGTGTGACAGCTTGCCCCCATATACGTTCCTAAATCCATCTTTACTTGGGAAATATTCGGATGGTTTACCATCTTCACTTTGATACCCTGTTCTTCTAGATAGGCTGCATGCGCCGTACAACAACCACAATATGGATCTTTATATAGAGTCATTTCCGGTAAATCACTATTATCTACTACTTGATTATCAGCAAATGCACTATTCATCGATATAAATAGTAATCCTGCCGCCATAAAACCTAACATTCTTTTTTTCATAATTATAAATCCTTACTCTTTATCATTGATTCATCTCCACTTTCAATGCTGTAATGCCGTTATCAAAAAACTGATAGCAATACTAATAATAAACTACAGCATTCTCTCTATCTTAAGTACAAAGTGGTTTACAAAGAGAGTCAATGGATGATGATCTTTCCGTAGAACCAAAATAATGCGCTCTAATCTCTTAAATCAGATATAGCGCTATCTCAAAATTTAAATTACGAAAAAAGGATTTCTGGAGGTTTAGGATCTAATAACAAAATAGGATTCGGGGCATATCTCCATTGCAATCTAATTTCTATCGATCCATTTGTAACATCCGATATCGACTTAACTTCTGCTATCCACCAATTCACATGATCGCAATGCTGTTGGCAACTCATTCCCTGTACACTATTCATAGCACATGCGCCATCATTACAAATGGAAAGATCGTAAAACATTTCTTCTTGCATTGAAGAATCATTCGCAAATGCAGTACTGTTACTGACAGTTGCACTTGATATGACAAACATCCAACTCATCAGAAGTATTGTCATTATTGAGAATGTTCTTTGAAAGAAGTGCATAGAGATTCTGACTGTTCCTATTAAAATTAACTTTAAAAAGATATGTAAATATAGAATAGATCTTCAAAAATTAGGTTTTCAGCTATGTGACTCATCTGTAATTCAGTACACTACGATAGAAAAATAACATACCTATACTTTTATGCCAGCATTTCTTCCGATAACTTTTGATACTTATCAAATAAGTCTACGACTTGTACATCTTATTAAACCCCAACAGCTACCATTATTTTCTTTCAGAATTTAGTCACTCTCTTTTAGGTATTGCTGGTACTCTACTACTCTGTAAAGATGCGAAGCTCCATCAAACTCCTACCACTTCGGGCGATTCGCACTCTATCAGGTCAAATTAGTATGATCGTAAGCTCATTGAAGATTCCTCCTCTCTGATACCACGGTTCTGCGCTTACTTACGTCGCTATTTGTACCAATATTAGCTTTTATTGAGCTTAAAATTGGGTCTTAATCACGAGCTTTCTTTAGCACTTGCCGGCGTCCGGATATTAACAGATATGGATAAACCACAATTGACCGTACTCTCGCTTCTTCCACTATTTGGTGCTCTTCTCTCCCATTTTATCTGGGATGAGACATTAGGTTTTTGGGGTTGGTTAGGCGCACTACTCGTTATTTTTGCAGGATTACTCCTGCTCTTCGTCCCCCGAAAATAACGGGCATATCATGCGTTCCATTCCCCTTTCTAAGATGAAAATGAAGATAAGATAGGTAGTAGGAGATGAGGTAAAAAACAGGATAAGAGATAAGGGAGAAGATAAGGGAGGAGATGAGGGAGTAATGAAAGATAGTAATATAATCTATTAGGGGCATGCCTTAAGCGCATGTGATAGAGATATCATTGAGGATATTAAGATGAAAAAATTAATTATGGCACTAACATTGCCGGCACTACTAACTACCCTTGCAATTGCGCAAGAAGATAACTCAGCAGAAGAAGCCATCGGTTATCGTACTCCGCTTCAAGCCATCTTGGCAGAAAATAACTTTCTAGATCATGAGGAACTCTCCACAATAACCTTAACTCAAAAGCTCAATCGTGTTGAATCTCCCGATGCGGTAATGATTACACTTACCGAATCAGGCTTGTTGGATGATTCTATCTCGGCAATCAGAACCACCTATATCATTAAGCAATTGATGAAAGATAAAACCCCTATTTGGGTGATCGATGAGAAATTCACAGAGCAGAAGTGTCAAAGAAGTGAAGATCCCTATACATTTACCAGTGATCTTTGCCCTTAAGAGCCCTTTCGCTCGGACTTATCACTATTATTGATGCTTTTTGATTTTGATATTTTGATATTTTGATAGCCTGGATAACAATAAAAAAACAGATCGAATAATACCCGATCTGTTTCCTTGTTTCTTATTAAATAGAGATAGAAAATATAGAGAGAGTTATCTCTCTTCCACCTTCTTCACTCTACGGCGTCGTCTTGGTCGATCCGCAGTTGAAGTACTTGAGGGTTTACTCTCACCTCGCCCGCTTCCGGCATCTCCTAAGTGATTACCGGCATTCTCGCCATTAGCTCTTCTACGAGTTCTACGTTTAGCGCTCTTTTCACTACTCTCTGTCTTCTCACCACTATTACCGCCCTGTGGTGATTGGTCTCGTCCACGCCCTCTACCTGCACTGCGACTATTTCCTCGACTATTTCCATGACTGCTTCCCCGACCTCTGCCGCCACGCCCTGTTTCAATCGGTTCTGCTTTAATCGTTGGATCAGGCTCAAAGCCAGCAATAGTTGCTTTAGGGATCTCTTTTTTCAGAAGGCGTTCGATATCTTTTAAGAGCTTCTGCTCATCAATACAAACCAATGAAACGGCTTTACCGGTAGCAGCTGCTCGCCCTGTTCGCCCAATACGATGCACATAATCTGCCGGCACACTAGGGAGATCAAAATTTACCACAAAAGGCAGCTCAGCAATGTCGATACCACGCGCGGCAATATCTGTCGCTACTAACACCTGAAGTGCATCGGCTTTGAAATCCGCTAAGGCTTTCGTCCTTGCGCCTTGACTCTTATTGCCATGAATCGCAGCCGCCACAATCCCTCTATCATTGAGATATTCTGTTAAGCGATTAGCACCATGTTTTGTCCGGCAAAAGACCAAGACCTGCTGCCAATTCTCCCGCTCTATGAGATGGGATAAAAGTTCTCTTTTTCGTGTTTTATCGACAAAATAGAGCTCTTGAGTCACCTGCTCGGATGCCGGCTTCTCTCTTTCAATCTCAACTGTTGCAGGCTGATACAATAACTTTGTTGCAAGGGTCGTAATCTCTGGAGAAAAAGTAGCTGAAAAGAGTAAAGTCTGTCTCTTTGCCGGTAGTTTAGAGAGAACACGCCGAATATCATGAATAAAACCCATATCTAACATACGATCTGCTTCGTCTAATACAAGATATTCAACTTGAGAGAGATCGACCGCATTTTGCTGCTCTAGATCGAGAAGACGACCAGGCGTTGCTACTAAGATATCGACACCACCACGAAGTTTCATCATTTGAGGATTGATGCTCACTCCACCAAAGACCACTAGAGAGCGAAGTTTAAGGTGTCGGCTATAGATCACAAGATTCTCATGGATCTGCGCCGCCAACTCCCTTGTAGGAGAGAGAATCAACGCTCGAACAGCTCTTCTATTTTGTCTATTCTGCCCACTTTTCGCTGCACCTGTTACGGATGCTTGACTCATTAATTCTAAAATCGGAAGTGTAAACCCGGCGGTTTTACCCGTTCCCGTCTGCGCACAGGCCATCAGATCACGCCCTTTGAGGATGATCGGAATTGCTTGTTGTTGGATAGGTGTAGGCTCACTATATCCAGCGTCACTAATTGCTGTTAAGAGTTCATCACGTAAACCGAGGGAGTTAAAAGACATAAAGCGTGTACACCTATCTAAAAGAAAGGAGCACTATACACTAATTGGAGAGAATTTATCCGACATTCCATTTTTAACAGCCTATAAAAAATTCAACAAGCCCTCGATTTTTTTAGTAAAGTCATCAACGTTTAGGCAAAACCTACAGGTTCATTTTGTCCCCAAAAGGGACGTTTTAAAATTCGAGATAAGATATGAAGAATAACAAACTCTCTCTAGCATCTTACATCACCGTTGGGTCGATGTTATTTGGTCTATTTTTTGGCGCCGGCAACTTAATCTTTCCGGTACATATGGGGCAAGAAGCGGGAGCTTCTACCTTAATGGCAACGATTGGATTTATCCTCACCGGGGTCGGTCTTCCCTTTTTAGGTGTTGTGGCGATTGGATTTTCCAAAAGTAATGGTCTATATGATCTAGCAAGTCGTATCACTCCGACTTATGGACTCTTCTTTACAATGGTTCTCTATCTCACGATTGGTCCTTTCTTCGCCCTTCCCCGTACGGCAACTGTCTCCTTTGAGATCGGTTTAACCCCATTCCTAGGTGAAGATCAATATACCATTGCCCTCTTAATCTTTACGATTCTCTTCTTTCTACTTGCGTGGATCTTATCGCTCAACCCGAGCAATATTATGATGTGGATTGGTAAAGTTCTCAATCCGCTCTTTCTCCTCTTTCTTGCGTTCTTAATTATTAGCGCCTTTATTAAACCGATGGGGGAGATCGAACCATTAGCCATTCAGCCGGCATATCAAGGAAGTCCTTTCTTTAAAGGATTTACTGAAGGTTATAACACCATGGATGTCTTAGCTTCTCTCGCTTTTGGGATTATTGTGGTTAATGCAATCAAAAGTTTTGGGGTGACAAATACGACCGATATTGCCAAAGATACCTTTAAGTCGGGCATTATCAGCTTAATTTTAATGAGTGTAATCTATGGTTGCCTTGCTTATATCGGCGCGATGAGTCTCAATGCTTATCCGCTCTCTGAAAATGGTGGCATCGCCCTCGCACAGATCGCAACTTACTACTTTGGTGCCTATGGCTCGATTCTTTTAGCGATCATCATTACCGTTGCTTGCCTCAAAACTGCAATCGGCCTGATCTGCGCCTGTGCGGAGATGTTTAATCAGCTCTTTCCTAAGATCTCTTATCGCACCTTTGTTCATCTCTTTAGCTTGATTAGTATGCTGATTGCAAATGTGGGACTAACCGCTATTATCAGCATCTCTATTCCGGTATTGATGTTCCTCTATCCATTAGCGATCACCTTGGTCTTTTTAGCTTTTGCCTCACCCCTTTTCCATCACAAGAAGATTGTCTATCAATTTACAATCGGTTTTACCTTTGTAATTGCGGTGGTTGAAGGATTAAAAGCATCCTCTGAAGTGATTAGCCAAAACCCGATCATTTTTAGCATTACCTCATTTTTCGATAACTTACTCCCACTTTCCGATGTCAATATGGGCTGGATTCTCCCTGCAATTGCCGGCTTCGTGATTGGGTGGGGAGTGAGTTTAAAACAGAAAAACTAAAGAGAGTAACAACCCAAATGTAGATCACTACGATATTCATTCTACCAAAGACCTTTCTACGCTTTTAGAAGGGTCTTTTTTTGCTACTTTTTTTAGGTAATGTTTTATATGATTATTACAACACTCAATCGTAGCTAAGAGTTTCATCGATCCCTAGTTCCTTAACCAATTAGGAATATCGGTGTATGCACAACTCACTCAACCGATACCTTATCACGCAATCCTTTAAAATATTTTTTAATGATTCAGGGAGCGAGATCTTCATTGTGCTCATATTACCTCCTCCTATTTGACGATAATTGCCAATGATTAAGTGCAAATGATTGAGTGTAAATGATTTTAAATTTCAATCTATTTAGAGAATAGATAAATTGATAAATTGATATTCATACTGACTTAGAGATCCTACCTACTACTTACTATAAAGCAGACTAATGCTCTTCTACAAAAAACTCCCCTGCCGACTCGGCAAGAGAGTTTTCTAAAAATATTGCTTAATACAGCAACTATCTCAACAAATTATTCCCAAGAGTAATTAACTATAAATCTGCTGCCCTTGCTCTTTAAACTCTTCCGATTTCTGCTTCATACCTTCAATCACAACACGTACTTCTTCCGGTGCTTCGGCAAGGTTTTTCGCTTGTGCTTCACGGCGAATATCTTGGGAGATACGCATTGAGCAGAATTTAGGGCCACACATTGAGCAAAAATGTGCGACTTTCGCTGCCTCTTGTGGGAGGGTCTCATCATGATATTCACGCGCAAGCTCTGGATCTAAACCGAGATTGAATTGATCTTCCCAGCGGAATTCAAAACGTGCTTTTGAGAGCGCATCATCTCGTTTTTGTGCATTTGGATGCCCTTTCGCTAAGTCAGCCGCATGCGCTGCTAATTTATAGGTGACAACGCCGGCACGCACATCTTCACGGTTAGGGAGTCCTAAGTGCTCTTTCGGTGTCACATAGCAGAGCATTGCTGTGCCATACCAAGCGATCTGCGCCGCACCAATTGCAGAGGTGATATGATCATATCCCGGAGCAATATCAGTTGTTAATGGACCTAAGGTATAGAAAGGTGCATCGTGACAATACTTCTCCTGCATCTCCATATTTTCTTTGATCTTATTCATCGGCACATGTCCTGGGCCTTCGATCATCGTCTGTACATCGTGCTTCCAGGCAATCTCTGTCAATTCACCAAGCGTTTTAAGCTCTGCAAATTGCGCTTCATCATTAGCATCTGCAATCGATCCTGGACGCAGGCCATCACCGAGCGAGAAAGAGATATCATACTGCTTCATAATTTGGCAGATCTCTTCAAAGTTCTCATAGATAAAGTTCTCTTTATGGTGTGCTAAACACCATTGTGCCATGATCGATCCGCCACGAGAGACAATACCGGTCACACGATTGGCTGTCATTGGAATATAACGGAGCAGAACGCCGGCATGAATCGTAAAGTAATCGACCCCCTGCTCTGCTTGTTCGATCAACGTATCGCGGAAAACCTCCCAGTTGAGATCTTCAGCAATACCATTCACTTTTTCGAGTGCTTGATAGATCGGCACTGTTCCGATCGGTACTGCGGAGTTACGGATAATCCACTCACGCGTTTTATGGATATCCTTTCCTGTTGAGAGATCCATGACGTTATCAGCGCCCCAACGGGTTGCCCAAGTCATCTTCTCCACTTCCTCTTCGATATTAGAAGTGATCGCTGAGTTACCGATATTGGCATTGATCTTCACATGGAAATTTTTACCAATAATCATCGGTTCGGCTTCGGGATGATTGATATTTGAGGGAATAATCGCCCGTCCTGCAGCGACTTCATCACGTACAAACTCCGGCGTCATCCCTTCGCGAATAGCGATAAACTCCATCTCCGGCGTAATGATCCCTTTACGCGCATAGTGCATCTGTGTCACATTCATGCCAGGTTTTGCACGCAGAGGTTTACGCTTTAACCCTGGGAATACGCCCTCATTGATACGTGGATCATCTTCACGCTTGTAGCCATCATCACGCGCACTCTTTACTCGGCCATCATACTCCTCCACATCGCCGCGCTCTATCACCCAATCTCTTTTGAGTGCCGGCAGCCCTTTTGTGAGATCCACTTGATAATTCTCATCAGTATAAGGACCACTGGTATCGTAGACGCGAAATGGTTCATTCTTCTCGATCACTTCCCCTTTCGGGCCAAGCGTATCGCTCAATTCAATCTCACGAAATGGCACTAAAATATCGGGTCGACTGCCTTCAACATAGACTTTGCGACTCTTGGGAAACTGCTTCATTAACGTGATTGATTGTTGTGGCATAAAAAACCTCTCCTTTATTATCCTAAAAATAAAAGACGAGATTCTGGCATAGGCGTAAATTGGTACAAAAAAACCTGAGCTTCAACGATCATATCGCGAAAAACTCAGGCCTAATCGACACAGTAGATACCTATTCTTCTTTAGCAACAAGCTGATTGATCCTTGATGACCCAATCATCTGCCTATCTCTAACGCTTTACAGATCTACTATAGATTGTTTACTTCCCTACGCTGGTACTAGCCAGATCAGGTCCTGAGGGTTTAAGCATAAGTTCATGCTAATCTCAGCCCAACTTCATTGGGCACCCCTAGCGAAATCATCTGCTCCTTTTATAGAGCAAACCATTACAGTTATAGCTTGTCTCCTCTTTAAAAGCAAATGAAGCGAAAGAAAGAAAAAAGAGTGACCTGAGAGATTCTTTCCCTGCCGGGATCGCTTTTGAGCTTCGGCAGTAACTGCTAAAAATCTATACGCTTTTCGAAGATTTGCTTTTACTCACCGCTATTTACCCCTATAATGCACCGTTCTTGCCGATCGATTTATCTCTCTTTCCAATACTCATAAGAGAGGGGTTGCTATCACTTCTTTGCATCTTTGCAGATAAATGAGAGCATCGAACGGTACCCTTAAATCGTTATCATCAATAGTCGCTTCAAAAGAGCGATCTTTTATCAACTTCTTAACAAGAGGTGATAAGATGAATAACATCGATAAAAAAGGAAATAGGAATGAAAAAACTAACAGCAATCCTGCTTGCAGCAGGGATAACAATGGGTGGCGCAATGGCAGATGATATCGTAAGAACAGCAGCTCCTGGTGGGTTCCCCATCTCAACTGTCGTTGAAGTCCCAAGTGATGTGACGACTTACTACCTCAGCGGTGCAGTTCCACCAAAATTGGAAGATGGCACTTTTGCTCGTACAACAGAAGAGCAGACTGTTGGTATTCTCAACTCCATCAAAAAGACCTTAGAAGAGCAAGGTTTAACGATGGGCGATATTGTTAAAATGCAAGTCTACTTAGTTGCTGATCCTGATCTTGGTAAAATGGATTTTGCCGGCTTTATGAAAGGTTACTCACAATTCTTCGGTGAAGGCGCTGAGACAAAAGTTCCAGCTCGTTCAGCATTTGAAGTCAAAGGTTTAGCATTCCCAGAATGGTTAATCGAAATTGAAGTAATTGCTGCGAAGAAGAAGTAGTCATCAGCGATAATGATTACAACTCACGTTGAACCTGCATCAAAAATGATACAACCCGAAGAAGATTCCTTCGAAAACGGTTCAACTAGCAAAACAAATTAAAGTTTTTTACCTACAAAACAGCAGAAAGTATAACTTTCACGCTAAAAAGTATAATAAAACTGACACAACTCCCAAGCGTTATCCACGTTTGGGAGTTTTTTATTTTAAGCTTGAGATCATTGATAGAATCAAGCTTTTAACAAAAAGAGCATGCGATATTCCATACATAACATTGCCTCTTTATTACTCGATTGATCGCTCATTGTTTGCAGAGTAAGAAAAGATCGTGCTATCTCTATTTGAAGTTTCAAAAATACTCACTGTCTTACCCTGAGTGATCTCAGGAGACAAAAAATTACAACAAGAGATAACAATAAAAAATCAAAGGGAAAGAGATGGAACATTCAAACAGTAGACAATCGCTTAATAAAAGGGTTCAAAAGCGATTATTGCCGGCGATGGCATTATCCCTATCATTAATAACGGGAGGAGAGATGGTGATGGCAGAAAAAGCACAACTTCAGGTGAATGATCAAGTAGAGAGCCAAAAAGCGCAACGGCTTGCGGCAACAGAGAGCGGTTCTCCTTGGCTCGCCTCTAGATTATTAGTTCCCCATTTAACCGTTATTGATGTAGTAGAGAGTAAACGTTTCTATCAAGAGGCTTTCGGTTTTGAATTACGCTTTGAGGATAGGCCGGGTGCCGAGAGTCAGCATGTGGAGATGAATTATTTAGGTGAGCTGATCTTAATGTTTGTTCCGCAAGATGTTCGTGGTTCCGATACTCGTGCGCCGATCGATTTTATGCCACAACAACAATTGACAAGCTATTTCTATTTCTATGTTGATGATGTTGATCAGACTTTCCGCAATGCATTAGAAGCCGGCGGAACAGCTATTACAGAACCTTACGACTCTGCATGGGGAGATCGCTTTGCCATCATCTCCGATCCTAATGGTTACCATTGGGGTTTGGCTAAGAGTCCAAAGTTGAGTTTTGATTAACGATAAAATCATTATCTGCCGGCGCGCGGTTTGTGGAAAAACGCGATAGTAAGATCCGGCAGTATTCAGCTTCTGTTGTTGAATTGATTCAACCAATAGGAGAGCCTGTTGAGTGGCGAGAGCCGACCATTTCGCTCTTTTCACCAGTGCATGCCCGCAAGTTGGCATCATTGATGCCGGGAAAATTATCACTTTTGAGATATAATTGCCGGCGATTTAATGACCGCCGATTGAGATTGCCTCTTGCCGGCGCGCGATTTGTAGAAGAATGCGATAGTAAGATCCGGCACCGTTCAGCTCTTTTTGTATCAATCAATAATTCTTAAGAAAATTTATGGAGGCGCGGGAGCAACCATCTCGCTATTTTTACCGGTGCATGCCCGTAATTAAAATCAACAAAAAAGAGTGAAGCTGATCGATCATCCTATCGATAAGGTTCACTCTTTCTTCTCTATTGAGATGGAGTCTACTTAGAGGCCACCGTAAATTGATTAATGGCACTTAAAGGCTCATTGACGGAGAAATATTTCACGCTAATATTTTTTGCGCCCATCGCTTCAACACGCGCACAATGCATTGCCACATAATTCTCGGCACTTTCGCGATCTTTAAAGAGATAGATACCGCCACTCTCCGCCGTTTCACTATTTTCAATCCAGATTTTGGAGAGAAATCCCGGCTCTTCATTGATGCTTGCCGCTAAAGATTGCGCCCCTTCGGTTAATGCTTCCCCCATCATCTCGATGGGGAAGTCGAAATTCATCTGTACTAATATCATTATGACTCTTTCCTTCTATTTAAATTCTTAAATCGCGGATCATACCGATCACGCTATCGATCAAATCGATAACTGAAGTAGAGCGATAGAGAACTTGGCTGAAGCGATCTGACTTCTCTATCTACTACAATCTACTACCTAATAGAGACATTATAACGCACACTCATCGAGGAGCGCTTCAATACTCTTAAATTGCAATCCGGTATGAGTCGTTAAACCGAGCTGACATGTTTTACTCATCGATGCACCGAGCTCATAATCCTGTTTCACCGTTGCTGGCAGACGTTGAAGACTATTTTGATTGATCTCCGGCACGGTAAAACCCTTCATACCGCCAAAACCACAACACTCGATATTGGTGGAGACCACTTCTCGCGCACATTTTTGCGCTAACTTAAAGAGCATCTCACCACCACCATCTTTTGCCACAGAACAGGGTGTATGAAGGAGCAGTTTGTCGATCTTCGGCTTCATCGTCAATTTCGGGGCGACCTCTTTTAACAGAAACTCTACAGAGTGATAGAGAATCAAGCGCTCATCGAGCAGCCCCCGTTTTTGTAGATCATGTACCTGCAGAGCACACGGCGCATTATCCACATAGATGGGAATCTCCCCATAGCGAGAGGCTTTAAGAAGAACCTCATTGAGGTGACGCGCCATCTTATCTGCTTCTAAGGGGGCTTTTGCCGAAACAAATGGCTGTCCACAACAGATGCCGGAGATCTTATCGGGGAAGAATGGGGTAAAACCTGCTTTATGGAGCAGACTGATCACATGATCAAAGGTATTTTCCGGCGCACCACCCTTCTCTCGCTTTAGCTCCTGCATATTACGATTGACACAGGTGGTGAAGTAGACAACAGAGTTCTCAATCTTACTCGGCACCGGTAATGCCGGTAAGCTTGAGGAGACCTCCGGCATCGCCTTTGGAACGACCGGAATTCCCTTAAAGATCTTATGAGCCGCCTGCGTTAAATTGTGCGTACGATCGATCCCGATTTTATGCGCTATATTGACCGTAAAACGCATCCGCTTCTCAGCTAAAGCAAAGTGATTGCCGGCAATACGAAGCAGCGCACGGCTATTAACAGGGCGAATCGATTTGATAAATTTCCCGGTATCGATCCCTAATGGGCAACGAAGCGCACACATTCCCGTCTCGGCACAAGTATCGATGCCGGCATATTGAAAGGCGCGATTCATCTTTGCAAAGAGCTTACCGCTCTCCCCTGTCCTTGGCAATGCCTGCATATTACGGTAAGCGACAATACGCTGTCTCGGTGTTAATGAGAGACCATCGGAAGGGCATGCCGGCTCACAAAAACCACATTCAACACAATCATGAATCAACTTATCCGCCACCGGAATCTGCTTAAGAGAGGTGATATGGAGCTTCTTATTATCGGTAATAATGACATCAGGATTGAAGATCTTATCGGGATCGAAGAGCGCTTTAATATCGCGCATCACCTGATAGATCTCATCGCCCCACTCTGCTTCAACGAAGGGAGCGATATTACGTCCAGTGCCATGCTCCCCCTTTAATGAACCATTATATTTAACGGCGACCACCTCGGCAAGCTCATCCATAAAGGCATCGAACTGTTTAATCTTCTTCTTCGATGTCATCGTCGGCGCTAACATAAAGTGGAGATTCCCCTCTAATGCATGCCCCATAATGGTCGCTTCTGGGAAATTATGTTTCTCAAAAAGCTCGGTTAATGCCTGCACTCCCTCAACAAGATGCTCCATCGGGAAGACCACATCTTCCGGGATAATTGCCGCACCACTTTTACGCCCTTTCGCCACAATCGGAAAGAGCCCTTTTCGTGTATTCCAATATTGCGTTGTGATCTCAGGATCGGTCTGAAAGCCTGTGGCTTCCACCACATTGTAATCAGCAAGAACGGATTCGATCTTATCGATCTTTCTACTCAACTCTGCAGCGCTCTCCCCCATAGTTTCAATCAAGAGACAAGCGCTATCCTTATTGAGAGGACGATAGAAGAAGCCGGGAAGATCGGGGATCTCTTCCCCCACAAGATGAAGCGTTCGGCCATCGAAGAGTTCCACGGCCTCAACGGGAGCATCAGCCCGTAAAGCTTTGACCGCTTCACAACACTCTCTTAGGGAGGTGAAATAGACAAAGGCAGAAGCTTTATGATCATACTCCGGCACCGTACGATAGACTACTTCACTCACAAAGCCGAGCGTTCCTTCGGAACCGACAATAAGATGCTTTAAGATATCGATCGGATCTTCATAATCGATTAACGCATTGACGCCGTAACCGGTGGTATTTTTAATACGATACTTCACCGCGACCTTCTCTTTTAAGAGCGGATTTTCCATAATTCGTTGACGCAATTGAGCGAGATGCGCTAAAAATTTGGCATGACTCTGACGAAATTGTGCCACACTCTCCGGATCACGCGTATCAAGTACCGTTCCATCATTGAGGACAAGACGAATATCAGCCAATGTATGGTAACTATTATGCTTTGTGCCGCAACACATACCGCTACTATTATTGGCAACAATCCCGCCCACGCGCGCAACATTGATCGATGCCGGATCGGGGCCAATTTTACGCTGATAAGGTTTTAATGCTTTGTTGACCATTGCGCCAATCACCATCGGCCCGACAGTCACAAGATCGCCACCCTCGCTAATCTCTAACTTAGTGAAGGCATTTCCCAACATCACTAAGACAGAGCCACTCGATGTCTGCCCAGAGAGCGATGTTCCTGATGCGCGGAAGGTGAGCGCAACTTGGCACGCTTTTGCCGCCTTGATCAGCTCGATCACCTCTGCTTCATCAGCAGCACGCACCACCACCTGCGGGATATAGCGATAGAGACTCGCATCTGTGCCATAAGCAAATCGATAGAAGAAATCGGTATAGACCGCCTTCTCTCCCACAATCTTTTTTGCGCTCTCTGCAAACTTTTGATGCGCCGCATCAACGGGAATCTCTTTTAACATATCGTGCTCTCCTACATCTATTTCTATCTCATGCGCTCTCTCAAGCGTACTTAAGGCAACTCTTTCACGCCGCCTCTTATTATCGACTTTTATTATCGACTCTTATTCTCTTTTATGGCTGATCACTCTACTCAATCAGCCTGATCAATACCGGCATGATGGTGGTTTTTTATCCCGGTCTTTACTTGATCTCTTTTTTACGCGTCTTTTTCTTATGCAACGTTTTCTATTCACGCTATTGGTGATCTCTATGGGTGATCTCTATTTGCTGTCTAATTCTGTTCTATTCATTCTCTCCCACCATTTTTTATCTTACCTACCCAGCGCTCCACGTCCCTCGACTGACATAAAGATTGATGATGAAGCACTCGGCACCGATTGTTTCATGGGAAACATCTTAAAAGATCCCGGCACTGCAAAGAATCTTGAAGCGGGATCGATACAAAATCGACCTCGAGAAAGGGGAGTCATGAAGATAAAGTAACGCTTTTAATTCAATCCCTCTTTATGCCACTTTTCGGCAAACATTTCAAAATTATTACGCTCTACACAGAGTTATACCACCGTTACCCACAAAGTTATCCACAGCTTCTTCTCTCTTCTCTCATCCATCAGCTGTGAAGTATCGATCTATCATGGAATTGATGCCTACTTCCCTCTCTAAATAGCATCTCAAAGGATCAAAATATTCGTCATTCTACATATTATATATAGGGGCTATTACAAACTGATTACAGATGGATCACAAAGGGGTTACAAACTGATTGCCAATTGATGATTACAATTGCTGATTACAGAACGGTTACAGAGCTGTTAGAAAACGATTAGATAACGGTTACAAATTGATAACAGATCGATTAAGGATCGATTAGGGATCGAGAATAGAAGAATGATCACCCAAGGAGAGAAACAGAATCGGTAGCAGCAAATTCCCACTCAAAGTAAAATCTTGTCAGGAGGTTGATATCCTCTTTTTAACCCCCATTGTCCATAGCGATAACAGATATAAAAAGGATTAAGGTATTAAGGAATCTTATGAGTGAAGATAAAAAAACGACACTTCCGGCGATTGACAGCGATGTCAAAGGGCATAACGAGGTCATTATTGAAGGGGATACCGTTTCAAATATTATCCATATCCTTCCGCTCAATGACCGTCCCTTCTTTCCGCCACAGATAGCGCCGCTCCTCCTCAATGAGGAACCGTGGTTGACGACGCTCGATTCCATTATGGATAACCGTACTCGCGTTGTCGGCTTAGTTTTAACCGATCAAGAAGATCCTTCTACACTAAAGACCGATAACTTCTATGAGTACGGCACATTAGTACATATTCACCATCCTCATAGAGAAGATGGTCGCGTGCAATTTATTGCCCAAGGTATTCAACGCTTTCGCATTAAACGTTGGATCTCCAAAGAGATCCCTTTTGTGGCGCAGGTGGAATATTTTGATGAGAGAATGCTCACCAAATCGGAAGAGGTTCGTGCCTATTCGATGGCGGTGATCAATGCCTTAAAAGAGTTGATCCCCTTCAACCCGCTCTTCTCCGAGGAGTTAAAGCACTTCTTAACCCGCTTTAATAGTAGCGATCCTTCCCCCTTTGCCGATTTTGCCGCGAGTATGACCTCCGGCTCAAAAGAGGAGCTCCAAGAGGTATTAGCCACTGTGCCGCTTGTACCGCGCCTTCGGAAGGTGCTCTCCATTATTCAGCAAGAGATTAAGGTCGCGAAACTCCATAGCTCTATTCGGGAAGAGGTGGAAGATCAGCTCTCTGATCAGCAGCGTCAATACTTCTTACGTGAACAACTGAAAGTGATTCAGCAAGAGCTTGGGCTCTCTAAAGATGATAAAGCCGCTGATATCGATAAATTTGTTGAGCGCTTAGCCGATAAGGTGATTCCGGAGGCGGCGCAAGAGCGAATCGATGATGAGTTGGAAAAATTGCAAGTATTAGAGACCGGCTCGCCAGAATATGGTGTAACGCGAAGCTATCTCGATATTATTACCGATCTCCCATGGGGGAATCAGAGTGAAGATAACTTCAACCTCCAGCAGGCACGCAAGATCTTAGATCGTGATCACTTCGGTTTAGAAGATGTGAAAGATCGCATTATTGAGACCCTTGCCGTGGGGAAACGAAAAGGGGAGATCAAAGGAACGATTATTCTCCTCGTCGGTCCGCCGGGCGTTGGGAAGACCTCCATCGGTCGCTCTGTTGCCGATAGCTTAGGGCGTCAATTTTATCGCTTTAGCTTAGGGGGCGCGCGCGATGAGGCGGAGATTAAAGGGCATCGCCGAACCTATATCGGTGCGATGCCGGGGAAATTGATCCAAGCGCTAAGAGAAACCAAGGTGGATAACCCAGTCATTATGCTCGATGAGATCGATAAGATGGGGCAATCCTTCCAAGGTGATCCCGGCTCTGCCCTGCTTGAGGTGCTCGATCCGGCGCAAAATAGTGACTTTTTAGATCACTATCTCGATGTGCGTTACGATCTCTCAAATGTGCTCTTTATCTGTACAGCCAATACGCTCGACTCTATTCCGCCGGCACTCTTAGACCGAATGGATGTGATTCGCCTCTCAGGCTATATCTTGGAGGAGAAGAGTAAGATCGCACGCCAATATCTCTGGCCCAAACAGCTTGAGAAAGCAGGTTTTGATAAGAAAGAGCTCCGCATTACGCCGGCAGCGGTTGATCGTGTGATTGATGATTATGCACGTGAAGCGGGCGTACGGCAGCTTGAGAAGCAGTTGGCCAAAATTGTGCGCAAAGCGGCAGTCAAGTTTGAGACTGAGAATCTCGAATCCTTTACCGTCGGCGTCAATGAGATTATCCCCTTCCTCGGCAATCCCCGTTTTAATCGAGAAAAACCGATCCAAAATGTGGGCGTTGTCACCGGTCTTGCGTGGACTTCTCTCGGCGGCGTAACGCTCCCGGTGGAAGCGGTGAAGATTCATGAACTGCAACGGGGGATTAAGTTAACGGGGCAACTTGGAGAGGTGATGCAAGAATCGGCCAATATCGCTTATAGCTATATTATGGCCAATGCGGCAAAGCTAGGATTACAGGAGAGCTTCTTTGAAAAGGCCTTTATCCATATCCATGCACCGGAAGGCGCGATCCCGAAAGATGGCCCAAGCGCCGGCATTACCCTTGCCTCCTGCTTGATGTCTCTTGCGCTTAATCAGGCTCCGAAAAATATCGCCATGACAGGAGAGCTCACCTTAATCGGTCAAGTCCTCCCCATCGGCGGTGTGAAGGAGAAGTTAATCGCTGCGAAACGAGTGGGAATTAAAGAGATCATCTTCCCGAAAGCGAACCAGAAAGATGCCGATGAGTTGCCGGAGTATCTTAAAGAGGGATTAAAGCTCCACTTTGTCGAGCACTTTACCGAAGTGGCGAAGTTGCTCTTCTAAAAGATCGTTAAATAGATCATTAAATAGATCTTGGATATCCGATCATAGATATCGAAAAGCAATATCTCACGCTTTATAAGAGAGCCCGCCTGTTTCAAACCGGTGGGCTTCTTTTTTGTCCTTTATTTTATCCTCCATTTTTACCGCTTCATTACCGCCTAATTACCGCTTTATTAGCGCTTCATAAACAATTGCATCAATAAATGTTTCTATCAAGAGGCTTTCACCAACCTTAAGCAAATCCTTTAAGACTTCCTCGATCTTTCCTCATCTTCCTTGATCTTCCTTTATCTTTTTTTAGAGCATAAAGACTCTCTGTGGCTTATTTCCAACAAAAAAGCGTTTCATAAATACAACAAAAGCTATTTTCTGCCTATTTTCTACACAAAATACCCATAAAATAGAAAAATGAGCCCCCTTTTCCGATTCACTTTTAGAAAAAAAACATCTTTTTTTGCTAATTTTGCAGACAGTTAAAATAACATTTATTAACACTCAAAAGTAATAATTTGTGCAGATTTAGCAAAATTAATCGATATTTGCGGAAAAAAGGCTTTTTTTTAGCACTAAAATTCACATAAAAAACAATTTTCTCCTGTTGTAAAAAAACAACATAGGGGCGATGCGTATCATTATTACCAATAATAAGTTGCATAAATGATAATGCCCCGTTAGAATGCAATACATGCAGTGACAAAGCGTCACAAATCATTTTTATGTAAACAGTGGTCGAGACCACATCCATTGGAGATTTCATTATGATGAAGAAAAGTATTTTCGCAGTAGCAGTAGCTTCTGTTTTAACATTAGGCGCAGCGCAAGCTGAAACTGTTCTCTACGGTTCTATCCGTTACGACTACGAGAGCAAAAAAGTTCAAAAAATGGACCCTAAAAAGGACGGTATCAAAAAACTTACTAGCAACCGTGTTTCTAACTTAAACGACGCTGGTTCACGTATCGGCCTTAAAGGTTCAGAAGATTTAGGTAACAACAACGCTGTTATCTATAATCTTGAGTGGGGCTTTAACGGTATGACTCAAGATGAGAAAGATGGTTGGAGAACTCGTAAAGCAATCCTCGGTTTAACGGGTGATTGGGGGACAGTAACTGCAGGTCGTCAAGATAACCCATTCAAAGTGACGATCGTTGATGATTCTGTAATCGATGGTTTCAACGGTGGAAGCGACATTTTCTCTTCAGCAGCACAACGTGCAATGACTACAACTCTCACTGGTGCAGGTCAGTTGAATGAAAAATCAGATCTTAATAATGATGAAGTGTTTAACGCTTATGTATCATCACTTACAGACGCTAAATTTGCTCGTGTAGGTAAAGTAATTGCTTACACTACACCTGATTTTGCGGGATTCCAAGCGAATGCCGCGCTTATGATGGATGATTCTTTCTATCTTAATGGCACTAACAACAGCAAAAATGTTGACCTTTGGACCATCAACGCTAAATATGCATATGATTTAGGTGCAAATGGTACAATTCTTGCAAAAGCAGGTTATATCCAAGGTAAATTAGCAGACAACAACAAATCAAAAATGTGGGGGCTCTTCTTAGGTTATAGCCAAGATGCATTTGCAGTATCTGCATCATATGCTGATGGTAACCACAAAACACCAACAACTGAAGTTACAGAAGATCGTGGCGTAGATGTTTGGACAGGTAATGGTCCTAAACAGAAAGCAAAAGGTTGGGATGTTGGTGCAAGCTTCTCATTTGGTCCTAACTACTTCAGCACTGTTCGTGCAACTTACGGCCAAAACCAATTAAAAGTTGCTGGTAAAGAAGGTAAAGATAAAGTTAAATCATGGGCAGTTGGTTTTGAGCAAAAACTCTCTACACGTACACGTGCGTGGGTTGAGTATGGTGCAAACGAAACTAAATTTGCAGCTGAAAACTCAGACAAGAAAAAAGACAACGTAGTATCAATCGGTATGCGTCACGACTTCTAATTAAACGCTTGAGTAATCAAGCTTTATTGGAAGACCGTGTCAACGTCTGATAAAAGCCCCACTCTTTTGAGTGGGGTTTCTTTTTGTCTGCAATTTAGAGTGGTGTAGAGTGGTGTCGATATATTGGTATCTTTTCTTCCCTTCCCTATTCGCTCGATTCATTCCCACTTTGACCTTTCCCCCGCAAGCGATGAGCGCACTATGTTATAATTTTTACAACCTCTTTCATCTAAAAAACAGAGAAGTCAATGATGAGAGAGCAATCATTAGATTTCGCATGTTGCACAATTTTAATATGTGGAGTCAAAGAATGATTGAGTTTTGAGTTGATCATCACTGTGAGATCAACAACCGTATTGAGAGAATAGGAGAGATTGAATGCGTAGAGAGATTGCCGTAATAGGTGCCGGCTCTTGGGGAACCGCACTTGCCATCCATGTTGCTAATAAATTCCCCGTAAGATTGTGGAGCCACAATCGGGAACATATTGCCGAGATGCAAAAACTGCGTCTTAATGAGCGCTTTTTGCCGGAGATCCCCTTCCCTGATACGATCGCCTTCTTCGATGATTTTGAAGAGGCGATTAGTGGCGTGACCGATATTCTAATCGCCGTCCCCTCTACCGCTTTTAGTGAGATTGTTAATAAATTAAAAGGGATCAATTTTACAAAATTACCGCCGGTGATCTCCGCGACAAAAGGGCTTGATCATGATACTAATGGATTTTTAAGTGATACCTTCTATCAAGCCTTTCCTGAAGGGCATTTTACTGTGCTTTCAGGCCCCAGTTTCGCTAAAGAGGTAGCCAAACTCTACCCCACCGCCATTGCCATTGCCGGCAAAAATGAGGCTGAGCTTGCGGAAGTGATTCCCCTTTTTCATCATGGCAATATGCGAGTTTATGGCAACCTCGATATTAAAGGGGTACAAATTGCCGGCGCTTATAAAAATGTGATCGCCATTGCAACCGGTATCTCCGATGGTTTAGGTTTTGGCGCTAATGCAAGAGCAGCTCTCATCACCCGAGGTTTAGCAGAGATGACTCGCCTTGGTATTGCATTAGAGGGAAATCCAGAGACTTTTAAAGGCTTAACAGGTCTTGGCGACCTCGTATTAACTGCAACGGATAATCAATCGCGAAATCGCCGATTTGGACTTCTTTTAGGACAAGGGGAAAAAGCCGCCGATGCTTTTAAAACGATTGGGCAAGTGGTAGAAGGTGCCAATATTGTTAAAAATATCTATGAATTGGGCGAGACAATGGGCATTGATCTACCGATCGCGCAACAGGTCTATAAGATCCTCCATAAAAATGTTCTCCCCAATGCTTCTCTTCATCAACTCCTAGCAAGAGAACAGAAAATCGAATAAGAATGAATATTGCCGGCAATGGATATTAACCATCTGCCGGCAATTAAATTTGAGTCCTCTGCCGGCGATTGAAAGATCTCCCCATGCCGGCATGCACTTTTGGGAAGAACGCGATAGTAATCCCCGGCATCTCTTCAGCCTGTTTTGTTTCAATGGATCATATTTATTATTCTTAAGAAGGTTTGTTGAAAGGCGGGAACCCACCATTTCATTCTTATTACGACTGCATGCCCGCAGGTCGGCATCCTTGATGCCGCGAACTTATCGTTACTTGAGCGAATAGTATTGCCGGCACTAGCGATTATCCTACCCTAACAATAAAAAATAACGCTTTGCCGGCGATTGAAAGATCGCCCTATGCCGGCATACGCTTTTGGGAAGAACGCGATAGTAAAACCCGGCACCGCATCGGCTCTGTTTGCTACATAATAGAAAACCCCGCACAGATGGCGGGGTTTTTAACATCAGATCACTACTATTGGATTTAAATTTATTATCGGTTAATCACCGATCTGATTATTAAATTTTGATCCTGATAATAGTGCTTTTGATTATTGAGTTAATAGACTTCTCTCGTTAAGATTATTGCAAAAAAAGGGATTAATCCGATTAATAATTCGTGACAATCCCTTTCTTACATTAATCTCTAAGCGCAATTAAGCGATTATTTGAAACGAGTTTTTGTGAAGTATTTGTCAAATTGTGCTTGTGTTGCAAGTGCGATGCTTTTCGCTTCGTTTGCTGTTTTTAACGCTTCGTCTGCTTTCGCTTCAACGTTTTGTGATGCACAACCAACAGTGATTGCACCAACAACTACTAATGCTGCTACTTTAGCTAAGTTTTTCATATTACTTGTTCCTTAATAAAAATAATATTTAGAAGATATTATACTCCTGTCCATTCAATATTATTTAAATGGCAGTCGCTCATATTTTCTACTGTTTACCAGTAAAAAGCAAGGCTTTGCCACGATAAAATGCAGGACAAGAGAGGGCAAATAGCGGTAAAATAAGCGCTTATTTCAATAATCCCCCTTTTATGGTTAAATCATATAGATGATTCCTTTGGGATTGCATCGATAGAAATATCGCCTATCATTGTTTATCCTATTTTTTTGTGAGTAGAGGCGCCATGCGCAATCAGATTACACCTGTCTTAAAGATCATTGGTATTTTGGTAACGAGCTTTAGCTTTACCTATCTTATTCCAATCATTATCTCCTATATCTATCATGATGGGCAGGCAAAATATTTCTTTATCACCTTCCTGAGCACCTTTGCGCTCGGCTTAATGCTATGGCTTCCTTGCCGAAAGACGGTGGCAAAACTCAAAACGCGTGATGGATTTCTCATTGTCTCCCTCTTCTGGACAACGCTGAGCTGTATTAGCGCCCTGCCTCTTATTATCTCCCCGGCAGTGGATCTTCGCATCACCCATGCCCTCTTTGAAGCGACCTCAGGGTTTACCACGACAGGAGCTACGGTTTTAACCCATATTCAAGATCTCCCAAAATCGATTCTCTGGTATCGAACGCAGCTCCACTTCTTTGGCGGGATGGGGATCATTATTCTCGCTGTTGCTATTATGCCTCTTCTAGGAATGGGAGGATTAGCGCTCTTCAAGGTGGAAGTCTCTGGCCCCTTTAAAGAGGATAACTTAACACCGCGTATTGCACAGACAGCACGTAATCTCTGGTCGGTCTACCTTATTTTGTTGGCCGCTTGTATCATCGTCTACTACATCGGCGGAATGGATCTCTTTGATGCCATTACCCACGGTTTTACCACGGTGGCAACAGCTGGATTTTCAAACTATGATGATAGCTTAGGTCACTTTAAGAGTAAGTTTATCGATATGACCGCAATCATCTTTATGTTTATTAGCTCCATTAACTTTACAACTCACTTCTTAGCCTTTAGGCAGAAGAAGCTACGCCTCTATCTCGAAAGTAGTGAGCTACGTGCCTTTGCCTTTATCTGCCTCACTGCCATTATCCTTATCGCTATCGGCCTCTATCACTTTGAAGTCTTCGATACCTTTGAAGATATTGTGCTCCAAGCGGCTTTTGCCGTCATCTCTATGATTACCACCACAGGGCTGACGATTACTGACTTTAGTAGCTGGCCGAGCTATCTTCCCATTCTGATTGTCTTTATCAGCTTTATTGGGGGCTGCTCAGGCTCTACTGCCGGCGGGATGAAGGTGATTCGTGTCATTCTCCTCACCAAGCAAGCGATACGCGAAATTAAGCTCCTAATCCATCCACATGGTAAGTTTCCGATCCGTCTGAATAAGCGGGTGGTGCATAATGATATCCTCGGCAGTGTTTGGGCATTTTTAGGGATTTATGCCTTCTCAACAGCCATTCTCACCTTAGTGATGACGGCCTTTGGGCTCTCGCCACTAGATGCCTTCTCGGCAGTAGCTGCATGCCTCAATATCACCGGCCCAGGCTTAGGTGCCGTTTCGAGTACCTATGGCGGCTTACCCGATGGTGCACTCTCCACCTTGATGTTTACCATGATCCTTGGTCGCTTAGAGATCTTTACCCTCTTTGTCTTAGTAACACCTAGTTTCTGGAAACATTAAAATAATCCCCTCTTCAATATTTCACTAGTAATTGCAAAATTGATAGAGAAAATAAGGTTGCTAGTCTTACAGAATACTTTAAATTTCCCCTTTAGATTCAACAATCTTTACATTTCAAATTATACTATATAAAGTTATTACAATTATAGACGGAACATTTTCATATTTTTTATTAATATTAACCTCTTAAGGTCACTCTTTTCATAAAGTATCTTCTCAGAAAAGAGAGTATTGAATCTTGTCAAGATCAGGTATTTGGGAATGGTTAAACATTTTATAAAAAAATCTAATGATGTTAACTCCCTCAATCTATTACAATAATGACCTGAGATTACAATGCCATACTCTCTTTTCTGATCAGGATAATGGTCAGGATAATTGCAGATCTCTTTATGATCACTTTATGAAAAGGCCTTTATCTTTAAGTCCGATACTCGATGAGTGAAGGAAATATATTATATTTACAATACATTAAATATATTGTTAATTTTAATTAAATTCGTTTAGATCTATTAAGTTTTAATATTTTTATACATTCTAGATCTTTAATATTGATAATAAAGGATGGAATAAAAAATAATGACAGCCCAAGCTAAAGTTTTATTTGTTGATGATGACACTGAACTTCAGGCGCTTGTGCCAAAAATCTTAGAGTATGAAGGATTTGAAACAATCGTAAAGAAAAATGGCGTTGAGTGCTTAGAGTACTTAGAATACTCGACGCCGGATATTATCATCCTAGATGTGATGATGCCGGAGAAGAATGGATGGGATACCTTAAAAGAGATCCGTAAAGAGCATTCAACACTACCGGTGATCATTCTTTCAGCAAAGGGGGATAGCTTCGACCGAGTCCTTGGCCTTGAGCTCGGTGCGGATGACTATGTTGCGAAGCCCTTTGATGATCGAGAGCTCGTTGCGCGCATTCGTACTCGCTTGCGATTACAGAACCAGATCGCAGAGAATACAGAAGTAGAGGAGTATAATGATGCAACAATACTCGAAGCGCATGGCTTAATGCTTAACTCGGCACAATTTAGAGCAACCTACCGTGATGAGCCGATCAATCTGACAACCACAGAATTTTCAGTCCTCTACTATATGATTCAACATAAAGGAGAGACGGTGAGTCGCGAAGAGCTGAGCCGTAATGTCTTAGGTAAACGACATCAATCTTTTGATCGTGTGATCGATATGCATTTGAGTAACATTCGGAAAAAGTTACCAAAGAGAGAAGATGGTCTGCCTTGGTTTAAAACAGTCCATGGTCAAGGGTATCTCTTTTTAGAGTAATGACAGGAAAAAAGAGAGATGGGGACTCTATCATCATAATTCTCAAATCCCCAACGCCCCTGTTGGGGATTTATCTGTTAAAACACCTCTGATGATTGAGATTGACGCAGAATCTAACGCAACCTATTTGACGCTAACAGTGATACGCCATACATGAGAAAACACCTCAAAATATTTCAAATATTTAAAATATTGAATCACTTAAGCATCCGGGTCTTTATTACGATCTGGGTGAGTATGGTATTGATGATCTCATTGACAATCTATCTGCCACAATTTGATCAAAGAAGAATGTTACCGACACCACAGAGTGAGTATACCTTCTACACCGCCCGTATCGTCCATATGCTGCATAATATCCCCACCAATCGCTTTCCCGATTATGCTGATGATTCTCGCCTAATTGTGATCCCTGAAGATACTGCAGAGCGCTATAACACCCTTCGCCGTATTGATGATGAGGAGATAATGCACTTTATCGTCAGTACACTTTCAAGCGCCGCCGTCTATCAAAAAGAGATTGATGATATTGAGATTGTAGGCCCCTTCTACTTCCCCAAAGACCCTAATGCTTACTATCTGCTCGTCGATGCTCTACCACAATCTTACTATCTTTCACGCATCTATGATGCGCCCATTCTGCTCTTCACCTTAATGTTAATTATCAGCTTTCCTTTTGCTGCACTTTTGAGCTGGTCCTTAACGATTCCAATGAAAAAGTTGATTCAAGCTGTCATTCGAGTCGGAAAAGGGGATTGGCGAGAAGATCGTTATCTGGAGATGCAAGGTCCTAATGAGTATCGGCAACTAGCAAAACAATTTAATCAGATGGTCAATACGCTCAATCAAGCACAAAGTGAGCGAACACGCCTCTTTGCGAATCTCTCTCATGAGATGCGTACGCCAATTACCCGTATCCAATTAGCCAATAGTCTGATCCGCCTTAAGAATATTCCGGAGATTGATGAAGAGGTTGAGCGAATCAATGTCAATTTAAGATTACTAGAAGATCGAATTCAATCGCTCCTCTCCCTCTCTAAACAGATGATTATCAATCCCGATCAGTTTCAGGAGATTTCACTCCAAGATTTCTTATGGCCACTGCTTGAGGATGCTGCTTTTGAAGCAGAAGAGAGAGGAAAAACCTTAACCTTCAACAATATTCCCGATCTCATTATCACCGCCAATATGGAGCTACTTGGAAGCGGTATTGAGAATATTATTCGCAATGCAATTCATTATGCTAAAAGTCAAATTGAGGTCACTATGTCCTCAACAGAGCGTTACTTTATTATCAATGTCCATGATGATGGCCCTGGCGTCTTAGAGAAAGATCTTCCACAGATTTTCGAGCCCTTCTATCGAGGAGAGCGCCCAACTGATTTTGAAGATTATGGTGGCTCGGGACTAGGCTTAGCAATTGTCTCCCGCTTAGTTGAATCGCACCATGGTAAAGCAGAAGCGATTAATGATCATGGACTCTCCATCACCATCACCCTGCCGATTCATCCTATCGCTTATCATCTTGAAAAGGAGGCGACGTCATAGCAACCACTAGCAACCATCTATAATATTTAATACTAAAGATCCCGGCACGTTTACATCAAGAGGGGCGAATCACCGACCAGATTCCCACCAATGGTTTTGATTGCCAGAAAGAAGCGCCATACGTGCGACCATTAAAGTAGATACGTGCTAAAGTCCCATCAAGATAGAGCGCATTTTGACAATGGAGCTCCTCTTTAAAGAAGCGAGCAAATTCATAGAAATTGACATTATCTTCTGTCACCACAAAAGTGACCCTTCGCCCCTGATCTTGCGCACAGACGCCACTACGAATACGATAGCTATCCGACTCTGGAAAGAAGTAGGGATTAAATTCACCGTTGATAATCAACATCGGCCCTGATTGCACCGCAGCCTTAATCCCCTGATAATCGCCCTTGAAGCGCTGATGAAAGCGATCCGTATCGAGAATCTCTGCACGATTACGCTCTGTTAAGAAGAAGACGCCATTAGGAAGTAGAGAGAAATTCCCTTGCCCACGATTGGAGGTGACCAAATTAAGGGGGGAAAGAACTATACCATCCTCAATATGGAGTCCTAAGGGCTTATACTCTTTAGTATAGATGCCGGAGTTAATGGCAAAGAGTAGCGCCTCCCCTTTCGTCCGCAGTAGTTGTCTTAGAGCACCAAAGGTGACGTAATTCTTCCCTGTCTTAGGATTAACCATATGATGTGTCAAATCAGCCTGATTGAGATCGATCTCAACAGCGATATAACGATGCCCCTGATAACGCTCACTCTTAAAGCGCAATCCATGATCTTCACCACGCGCCATCGCTCGCCCACACAGAAGCGTGGCGATAATGAGTAAAAAATAGAGTTGTAAGCTTAATCTTTTTAGCATCTATCCTTCCTAAGCCTCTTAAGCATTATGGTGATAAGAAGATGGAGAGAATCTCTCAAATAGAATCAATAATCTATCACAATCCTACTTCTTTGAAAAAATGATTTTAAAACGCGGGAGGTTTCAGGCGGATAGTATTTAATAATAAAAAACCGACATCAATGATGCCGGTTCTTGCTCAACTCGTTGTATGAAGTACAATTCAGACAACAATTGGGATACTCATTAAGATTAGAGACGCAATGATTGTAACAATTCTTTAAGAAGCTTTGGATGAGTTACCACAACATGACCGCTCTGCTCGACCTTTTCACCACCTTGATAATCGGTCACTAATAATCCTGCTTCACCAGCAATCAATTGCACTGCTTTTAAGGTACAAAGATCGAAAGTGGGTGCATAGTAAGCTGAATAATGCCCTTTAATTACTAATGCACTATCTTTTGCAAAATCACCTAAAATACGTTGCGCCTTACACTTAAATTGCATCTGCCCAAAACGCTCTAAATCTTCCTCTTTTGTCGTCAATGCCGTCAAGAGGAAAGCATTTTCAATCTTACCATCACTCTTACCTAGGCGAATACGCTGCTCTTCATCTTCTGAGAGAACGCCTAAGCCTTTTGAAGCTTCTGCGACAATTTTATCGGCAATAGGATCATAGATCACGGCAGATTGAAGTTCTCCATCCATCTCTAAAGCGACAGTAATGGAGAAATGAGGGGTCATAAGACGGAAATTTTCTGCACCACTTAAACCCACATACCAAGAAAAACGGGGGCTATTACTTAAGCCGGAATGGTAGTTCGCATAGAAGGTGTGATCGGGATAGAGCTTTAGAAGTGCTTCGATCATATCTCCTTCAATCTTTTCATAAAATTGTTGGAAAAGTTGATCATCTGCACGCTGCTCTGGGCTTAAACGATCTAAACGATAATAAATTGAACGAATGCCACGACCTGAATCAATCGCAACCTGTTTTGCAACTTGGGTAAATGAACTCATGAATATCTCTTAATTGTTAAAGAATAAGGGCCTCTCACTAAAGTGAGCGCCACAAATAGGGTAAAACGTTCGAAGCTTTATCGAAGCTTTATCGAAGCTTTATCGAAGCTTTTATTGAAGATTATTATCGGAAAGCGTTATCAAAACTGATTATGATCTACTGAAACTCTATAGATCATCTTCCTATAGATCATCCCCAATAAAAATCGCTGATCGATACACTTCTCATAGGGAGATATTGTACCGCATCAGCGAGCAAAACCGTATCTAAAATCGCCCTCTAAGTAAAAAGAGGTCAATTCATTTTATATTTTATGCCACCGGTATCTCTTCCTCTTTCTCATGAGATGCCTCATCTTCCACCTTTTCACTCCGTTTTTGTGGGTTGCGCATCGGAATAGCAATAATAAACCAGAGAGCCAGAAGCACAGCTCCCACAATCAATACCGGCAATGCAGTAAAGTAACCGAAGATAACACTTGCTAAAATCCCGCCGACAGAGGCACCTAAAAATTGGCTCGATGAGAAGAATCCCATCACCATCCCACGATTTTGCGTGGGTGCTAAGCGACTCATCAAGGAGGGTTGCATCGCCTCCATCATATTAAAACCCCAGAAAAAGAGGGTCATAAAGAAGAGATAATTGCCATATCCAGAGACGAAGGCTAAAGCAATCATCGCAATAATCAGCGCCGCAATCGAGATTAAGAAGAATAATCTAAATTGACGAAAACGCTCGGCAACACCTACGCCGGGAAAGATCAAGATAATAGCGATCAGAAAGCTTGGCAGATAGATCTTCCATGAATCTTGTGGTAGGAAACCTTCCCCTTCGAGTAACCAAGGAAAGATGGTAAACCCAAGCGTTAAGATAAGATGAAGCATAAAGCCCCCGAGATAGAGTCGGTTAATATCGCCATCAGACCATGCTTCTTTAATCGATTCCATCAATGGTTTTGGGTTTTCTCGATTCTCCTTATGTTGTTCACTTGCCGGCAATTGCGCTAATGTAACGTAGATCGCAATCACTCCCAAAATCGCACAGAGAAGAAAGACGCCCATTCCTCCAAAAAAACCATAAATGATGGGAGAGATAAAGATCGCAAGGCCAAAGGTAAAACCGATACTAACACCGATCAGTGCCATGGTTTTACCGCGGATCTCTTCTCTTACCACATCACTTGTAAATGCCAATACAACTGCCGAGACTGCGCCAGAGCCTTGAACAACGCGCCCCCAGATCGCCATATAGATCGAGTCGGTAAAGGCGATCATCAAGCTCCCTATCACAAAGAGCGCCATCCCAATTGTGATCGTCATCTTCCGCCCCAAATAGTCAGATACGGTACCGAAGAGCGGTTGTAAAATAATCTGTGTTAAGGCGTAACTACTAATAAAGAGCCCGGCAAGAAGCGGAGTTGTTCCTGAAAGCTCTTTTGTATAGAAGGAGTAGATCGGTAGAATAATAAAGATCCCTAACATCCGAATCGAAAAGAGTCCGGCTAGTTTTGATCCTAAGATCCAATCATATCGACTAAATTTATGGAGCGTCTTCTCTTCCCTTTCAGCTTGAGAGGTTGAAATCGCATCTGCTGCAACCTGCTCTTTCACATTTTCACTCATGATGATGACTCCTCATCTTTCAATGCTAATAATTCTTGATAGAGCTCATTTTTAGCTCTGCCCGTCACTTTGTGTAATATGGTGGAGATCTGCTTTAAGGGGAGCTTCTCTGCCATTAAGGTCTCAAGAAGAAGCATATAGGAGAGATCTCCTGCTTCAGTGACTTGCTTTTCACCGGTCGTCACCACGACAAACTCCCCACGGATCTCACCACTATGCATCTCATAATGGTGATAGAGCGACTCTGCCGTACCATAGCGATAATCTTCAAAGCGTTTTGTCATCTCTCGTCCAACAAAGATCTTTCGCTCTGCGCCAAAGGTCGCCACAAGATCGGCCAACATCGCTAAAATTCGGTGACTTGACTCATAAAAGATTAAAGTCTCTGCCGCTTTCGCAAGTTGCGCTAATTCTGATTGTCTCTGCCCTTTCTTAGAGGGGAGAAAACCGATAAAGGTAAAACGATCGGTAGGAATGCCGGCAACAGAGAGCGCTGTAATTATCGCACTCACTCCCGGGATAGGCACGACTAAAAATCCCTCTTTTCGTAGATGTTGTACTACAGTAAAACCGGGATCGGAGATCAAAGGAGTGCCGGCATCTGAGATGATCGCCACTGAATCACCGGCGGAGAGATAGTCAGTAATCTTCTCTAAACGACTCATCTCATTATGTTCATGGAGAGAGATTAGCGGAATATTAATGCCAAAATGGAGCAATAATTTTGCCGATACACGAGTATCTTCCGCAAAAATTGCTTTGACACTCTTCAAGGTTTCCACCGCTCTTGGCGTCATATCTTGAAGATTTCCGATCGGGGTTGCAACAACGTAACAAGTTGACATCAATTCACTCTTTATCTATCTCGAAAAAGGTCAGTATATCAAGAGATGCTTAAAATGACGAACAGCAAAATACAGGGAAACAAGGGTGAAAAGATCGCTCAGAACTACCTTCTCAAGCGAGATTGTGAAATTATCAAACAGAACTTCCACTCGCGTTATGGAGAGATCGATATTATTGCCTTAGAAGCAGGCGATCATCCCCAAGAAAAGTGTCTCCTCTTTATTGAGGTAAAGTATCGCCGGAATGAGTACTTCGCCACCGCTGCCGATGCAATTACCCCACAAAAACAGGAGCGCATGCGTCTTACCATTGAGACCTATCTACAACAATATCCGACCGATCTCCCTTTAAGAATCGATCTTATCACCATCGTCGGTGAAGAGCCTTATAAAATTGAGTGGCTCAAGAATATTTTCTAACGTTACTTTCTAACGTTACTTTCTAACGTTATTTACGAATAAGATTAAGGTAGTGATATCCATTAGCGCTCACCTCCCTATTCAATCAACAATTCTTAAGAAGATTCATTGAACGGCGGGAGCCAACTATTTCGTTCTTTTAACCATCGCATGCCCGCGGATTGGCACTTTCAGCGCCGAGAAAGTTATCATCATTATTTAAGGTATTCATTATTTGAGGCAATCATTACTGGCGATTGAAAAATCGCCTTCTGCCGGCATACCGCTTGTAGAAGCACACAGTAGTAATCTCCGGCAATTCAATAGCCCTCTCTGTTTCTATTAATTTCAGTTAATCATTCTTATGATTCTTAAGAAAATCTGTTGAGTCGCGGGAGCAACCATTTCGTTCTTTTAACCATCGCATGCCCGCGGATTGGCACTTTCAGTGCCGAGAAAGTTATCATCATTACTTAAAGCATTCATTACTGGCGATAGAGAAATCACCTTCTGCCGGCATGCCCCTTGTAGAAGCACGCAGTAGTAATCTCCGGCAATTCAATAGCCCTCTCTGTTTCTATTAATTTCAGTCAATCATTCTTATGATTCTTATGATTCTTATGATTCTTATGATTCTTAAGAAAACCTGTTGAGTCGCGGGAGCCAACCATTTCGTTCTTTTAACCATCGCATGCCCGCGGATTGGCACTTTCAGTGCCGAGAAAGTTATCATCATTATTTAAGGCTATCATTACTGGCGATAGAGAAATCGACTTCTGCCGGCATGCACTTTCTGGAAGAGCGCGATAGTAGGATTCGGCAGCGTTCGGCCTATTTCTAATCTCCATCACCAAAACAAAAAAAGCTTACAATGAAGTGATTCACTGTAAGCTCCGATATATTCTCTTTTAAGATCGAGCGATACTCACTGCACCATCGACCGATCAGAAACTCTTATAGATGCTCTTATCTACTCTTCTATACTAATAAAGAGGCTTTAATCGCATCAAAATCTCGTTTTAAACGAATATTGGTCTCTAACTCTTCGGAAATCTTATCATAAGCATGCATCACCGTGGAGTGATCTCGCATAAACTCACGCCCAATCTCCGGCAAGCTATGCTCTGTCAATTCACGGGAGATATACATCGCTAATTGACGTGGCTTGACAATATTCGCCTTTCGACTCTTTCCTAAAATTTCTGAAAGCTCTAGATCAAAATAACTTGCCACTGTGCGCTGAATATTCGCCAATGTGATCTGACGATCTTGAATCTCTACTAAGTGACGCAATGCTTCTTGAGCAATCTCTAAAGTTAATGGCATCCCTTTAAAAGAAGCCATCGCATTAACCTGCTTTAAAGCCCCTTCTAACTCACGAACGTTTGCCCGAACCGTCTCACCAATAAAGAATTTGGTATCTTTAGGGAGATCAACGCCCCACGCTTCCGCTTTCTGCTCTAAGATCGCCACTCGATGCTCAAAATCGGGGGGCTTAATATCCACTGTTAAACCTGAAGCAAATCGCGATTTAAGACGCTCTTCCATCGCTTCTAACTCTTTAGGATAACGGTCACAGGTCAAAATGACTTGATGCCCACCATCGAGCAAAGTATTAAAGGTATGGAAGAAGACCTCTTGCGAGCCCCCTTTACCTGAGAGAAGCTGAATATCATCGATCAAAAGTGCATCGAGCGTTCGATAGAAATGGCGCAACTCATTGATCGTATTATTGCGCATGCTTCGCACAATATCTTCAATAAATCCATCACAATGTTGATAGATCAGACGCGCATCAGGATATTGCTCCTTAATCGCATTCCCCACAGCATGCATCAAGTGGGTTTTTCCTAACCCTGTATTTCCGTAGATAAAGAGCGGATTGTGTGATGTTCCAGGGTTCTTTGAGACCTGAGCACACGCCGCTAATGCAAATTGGTTCGACTTCCCTTCAACAAAGTTATCAAAACTGAAATCGGGATTGAGGTTACTCGTCTCTATCGATTGCTCACGAATAGAATCCTTTGTAACATTGCGCGCTCGTCCTGTACGGCGAGTCGTCCGTTTACTCTGCTTCTTCACTTGGTGATCTTCATATTCAGATTCGGTTCCTAATCCGTAACGAATCTCAATATCAAAACCACTCTCATCAACAATGGCATTTTCTAATAATGTCTTGAATTTAGTTTGAACACCACGAAGTACAATTTCATTTGCAGCAAGCACCATGACATGATCATCTTTGAAGACCACCTCAAGTGGTGAAATCCACATGCTATACTCTTCCTCCGACATCTGTAGCGCAAGAATTTCTAAGCAATTTTTCCAACTAAATTTCATCATATGTAAGACTCTAAATTCTAAAAATCGGCAAAAGGAATTGATCTCAAGTTGCATCTTACGATCATCGATATCGATAATCGCTATACGCCAAAGATCATCGCTGTTAAGAGGAAATCAGCCACTAAGATCAATAGTGACGAAATAACCACTGTATCGGTCGTCGACCGAGCAATTCCGCTTGCGGTTGCTCTCCCTTTTAATCCGATATAAAGCGCAACGAGGTTCGATATTATACCGAAAACAAAACTTTTTAAAACCACCCCAAGTCCGATATCAACACCAAAATCGACACCTGACTTCATTTGGGACCAATAAGCGCCCCCATCGACCCCTAAAGAGATGGTCGCAACACCATAGCCACCAATAATACCGATCGTACTAAAGAGAAGCGCTAGGATAGGAACTGCAATAACGCCGGCCCAGAAACGGGGTGTTAAGATATATTGAACAGGATTGATCGCCATTAATTCATAACTTGCCCACTGCTCTGTCGCTCGCATCAAGCCGATCTCTGCGGTCAGCGAGGAGCTTGCTCTTCCTGTATAGAGGAGTGCTGTTAAAACAGAGCTTAACTCACGAAAGAGCGCTAATGCCACAATGGTTCCAACAGAAGCTTCCGCGCCAAAGTTGATCAAGTTTACAAAGGATTGGAAACAGAGCACCATTCCCACAAAGAGCCCCGATAAGAGAATAATAGGAAGAGAGAGAATCCCTAACTGATAGACCTGGCGAACAAAGAGGCGTGGCTTCTTAAAGAGATACCAAGAGTTCATTAAAATATTGACAAGTAGAAGCGTCGCTTCACCGAGATTCTTAACTAATCCCCGACTCTTCTCTCCGGTCATGGTGATAATATTACTCAAAATAGAACCTCCTCTAACGGTTTTGTGGGGATATGGAAAGGAACTGGTCCATCTGACTCTCCATTAATAAATTGTTTAACCCAAGGATCTTGATGGTGACGAATCTCTTCTGGAGAACCATAAGCGATGATGCGTCCCTCTCCCAAAATGCAGGCATGATCTGCAATGGAGAGAACTTCCTCAACATCATGCGAGATCACAACACTTGTAATTTTTAAGGCATCATTAAGATTCTTAATAAGACGAATCAAAACTCCCATCGAGATAGGATCTTGTCCGGCAAAGGGCTCATCATAGAGAAGTAGTGCCGGATCGAGCGCTATAGCTCGCGCTAAAGCCGCTCTACGCGCCTGCCCTCCGGAAAGTTGCCCTGGGAAAGAGTCCTTTAACGCACGCAATCCGACCGATTGAAGCTTTAAGAGCACCAAGGTATTGATCATCGACTCATCAAGTTTAGTATGTTCTCTCAAGGCGAAGGCGACATTGTCAAAAACCGTCATATCGGTGAAGAGCGCTCCTGATTGGAAGAGAACCCCCATTTTGGTACGAATCTTATAGAGATTCCGCTCTGATATCGTGCCGACATTCTCCCCCATCAAGGTGACTTTGCCAGAATTAGGCAGGATCTGACCACTTAAAAGGCGAAGCAAAGTTGTCTTGCCGGAGCCAGATGGCCCTAAGATTGCGGTAATCTTACCTTCTGGAATCGCTAATGAGAGATTTTTAAAGATCTCTCTCGATCCAAAACTGAGGTTGATATCCTCAAGATTAATAATGTTGTTCTGCACTCTGTTCTGCATACTGATAATCCTTACTAAACCTCTGCCCTAATAACTTAATGACACGACCTATTGCATTCATATACCCATAGCCCACCGATAGTAGTGGTGATCACTGATAAATGTTAATAGTAGGGTCGCCGTACAACATTGTGACGCATATAACGATTCATCAATAATCCGATCACCGTTAAGAGAAGAAAGAGAATCGCCGTCCACATCGGGATTGTTAAACCTAAGAAAGTCCAATCGATAGTACTACAATCTCCCCCCGTTAAGAGAAGATCTTTCACAATTTGATAATCAAAAACTTCCGTAATCGCCAAAGTTGTTTGGGTACAGCCTAAGGTATCGACGGGATTGAGTTGAAGATAGATATGTTTGCCGGCAATCAAGAGCCCCAGAGCACCCACAATAATAAAAAGGAGTGAAGAGAGGGATGCAATAAAGCGCGAGCCTCGCTGTACAAAGAGCCCACTCAACCAAAAGAGTGCCGTAAAGAGAAGCAATATTCCTCGTTGCAGCATACAGTACGGGCATGGCTCTAATAACTGAATATCTTCGAGATAAAACTTAGCATAAGCGATCGCCGCTAAGGGCAGTAGGCCTAAGATAAAATAGATCGTACGGGGAGACATAAGGGGCGATATCCTCTCAAGCGATTGGGACTCAATATATTATCACGTTTTGTGGATAACTTCTTTAGATAAATCATCCCTTTTTAAGAGAGATCTTCGTTAAATAGCGAGCTTCCCCCTTCTCTGTTCTTTTCAATTATCTAGAAAAAAGATGCGTAAAAAAGTATCAGTGATAAAAATTATCTAAAGCGTGATTCATCAGAACCAAAGAGGCTGAACACTACCGGATCTTACTATCGCAACCTTCTAGGAGACGTGTGCCGGCAAATAGCGCTACTTTAGCGATTGATAAAGTTGTCAACGTTATTTAGGACGGGTCAATCGAAACAAAAAAGCCTGCATCACATGATGCAGGCTTCTTAAATATGGCGTCCCTACGGGGATTCGAACCCCGGTTGCCGCCGTGAAAGGGCAGTGTCCTAGGCCTCTAGACGATAGGGACTTTATGGTGGAGCTAGTCGGAATCGAACCGACGGCCTCTTGCATGCCATGCAAGCGCTCTACCAACTGAGCTATAGCCCCAGACAATTTTTGTTGTTTCTGTCTGAGGAGTTGTATAATAGAAAATTCTCTCTTTTCTGTCAAACAAAATATTGCGCAATTAGTGGCCAATGGGTGGTGCATCCCCAAAAATAAAATTTACCCCATTATTATCAATCAATTAAGATCATTGGAGTTTCATTACCACCACACAAATGGGTAATATCTAGACACAAATTATTATCTTCCCCCTATAGCGCTTATTGCAACATTGCTCTATTTTATGAAAGAAAAGCATACCTTTTAGACAGACCAAGAGAACAACCCTCATAATCATCCCCTTTTTCACAAGAGTAGACGCCCACAAAAAACCAGTCCCTTTAGGACTGGTCTCTTCTTCATTCATTAATCTTGTGTAAAACTAATTGATACGCGCTTTCTCTTTCTGCTCTTCAATCTCTTTACAGTCGATGCAGAGTTCTGCGGTTGGTCTAGCTTCTAAACGACGAATACCGATCTCAACACCACACATATCACAATATCCATAATCATCTAAACCGAGGCGACGAAGGGTCTTCTCAATTTTAGAAAGGAGTTTACGCTCACGATCTCTAGTGCGCAATTCTAAAGAGAAGCCCTCTTCTTGTGTTGCTCTATCATTGGGATCAGGAAGGTTAAAGGCTTCATCTTGCATATTATTCACGGTCTTTTCACCCTCTTGAACTAATGCTTCGCGCCAGCCTTCTAAAATTAATTTAAAATGCTCACGTTGCGCCTCATTCATATACTCTTCACCTTCTTTAATCTCATAAGGTGTGAAACCACGAAACTCTTGATTCTTCATCTATCTTCCTCTTCACATCCTAGCTCACAATTGAGGTGAGCTCGGTCTAATCCAACACATACAACGTTAGAAAATACCCTATCGATTAATCCCCATATGGCTCCACTCTCATAATAGATATCGATTAGCTATCGATCTATCTTCCTATTAATTGAGGACCTTAAAAGATCATTCAATAGAGTCACATAAAATTATATAGCTACACAGTCAATCAGTTTTTCGCTTACCATTCAAGCTTTCAATTGAGACTCGCACTTTAATTGTGCAACGAATCTCCCGATCGACTATAGGTGACCATAGATCGCATCATTACTAATAGTGCAAATCTATTTTTCTCCAGAATATATTTGTCTATTAATAGTTTAAACAGTTGATAAAACCCCAACAAAACCAAAATCTTATAGCTAAGACCTCATCAACTTAATAGCCAAGTTAATCAGTTAGAGTTAATATTAATTATTAATCAGCCTTATTAAATCAAAATTTTCAGCCCTAGATTTTCAGCCCTTTAAATTGATTCGCTTAAATTGACTCATTAAACCTATTAATACTACATGATAAAATAGAGCTAATATAGCAATGCAATATAATAATTCCGCAAAAATGATACATTAATCCCCGCTAAAAAGATACTGAGAAATCAATTATTTTTAATCATCTTTGACAACTTCTACAAAAAGTTATAACTCTTTATACTCCCCTTCATAGAGCTCACCTTTTTTAGATTCTTTCTGCGTGCGCTGTTGCTGTTGACCATAAAATTGAGAAAAATCAGCATTTCCCTCTTCCTGCATTCGCGCCATCTCTTCTCGCACCTGCTTTCTAATTTTCCGTGTTTTCCAAAAGAAGATCACCGCTAACACGGCTGTCACACCTAAGCCAATCACAAAAACAGCGAGTCCAAAAAACGCAAAGACAATGAGCGCTCCGATACCGATCACAGCAGCTAAAATTCTCTGTAAAAGAGAAGCGGGTTTGCCATTTATATAGAGTTGTTGGCTCATCTTTATCCTTCCTATTACCTATTATTTTAATGATAAGGCTATCATACAGATTCTTAGCACTCATCGAACTAAGCTCAATTACCAATTTAGTTAGCGAATCTAGTTAGCTAATCTAGTTAATATAACAATATATGGAGACCTCGATAGCCATTATCAAGATCGATTACACTTCTATCTATCGATATAATCCATACATTAATGTCTATATCTATATAGATAGTATAGAGAGACTCTATTCTATTTTTCTTAAAGAAATCTTAAGATGCATCTTTAAAAAGAGAAGTATCGCTCACAACTATTCACTCACCAGCGTTAGCAATTAAAGGCAATAGCTAACCAAAGAGAGATCGCTATGGTTAAAATCTAATGGAGATTGAGAACATCAAAAATCGTATAACGTCCCGGCTTTTGCCCCTGACTTAACCACTCAACACATTTGAGGGCGCCTTTAGCAAAGAGCGCACGATCAAATGCAGTATGCTTGATCGAGATCTGCTCCTCTAAACTGGTAAATGTCACCTCATGCTCTCCTACGATCGAGCCGGCACGTGTGACAGAGACCCCTATCTTATCCGCTTCTCGCGCACCATCACCTACTTGATAAGGTCTATATTGCTTATTAAATGCCTTCTCTTTTGCAGCAACAATATCTTCAAGCAGTGTTGTCGCAGTTCCTGAGGGACTATCCACCTTAAAGCGATGATGTTTTTCATGAAGATCTACATCAAAATCCTCACCTAAGGCCTTGGCAACAATTTGAACAATATAACGCTGTATTGCCGCCCCAATACTAGTATTGGTTGCTAAAATAACCGGTACTTTCTGCGCTAACTGATCGATCTGTGGCATAAGTTGAGCTTGATCCCAACCGGTAGTACAGATAATTAGAGGTTTCGGATCGTTAAGTGCGGCAGTAATGATCTCCGGCACAAGCACAGCATTGGAAAAATCCACGACTACATCATTCTCCTTAAAAACAGTTGCTAATCGATTACTTTCTGCTAACTCTTTACTGTAGGAGCACCCAAGCTTAAGCGCTTTCCGCTTTGTAATCTCTTCACTCAGCACCTGCCCCATACGCCCTGTAACCCCTATAATTCCTACCACTGTTTGCATCAAATCTCTCCTCTCACTTTTCTTTATCAAGTAATCTCATCAAAATTTCATCGAGTAATTAAGTGGTTTCAATGAGTGTTCTATACTACCGCTTAATAGCCCTCAATATCGCTCAATAATACGCACAATAGGTATTAATTTCTAGATAGTGGCTCTCACCATTACCCATTACTATCACTATTTAAGCATTTAAGACTCTATTTTAAAGGATTGGTTTTAATAAGTCGCTCCTTCCCTCAATATAGACCTCTGTCTAAATTCATAAAGATTGTTAGCAATAACTATTATTCACCATTTCTTTCTAACTATTTACAAAAAAGAAACCAAATCTTATCTTCAACGCTTCATTTTTATAATTTCTTATAACCTTTTATCTCTCCTGTATATTTTTATACGTTTTTATACATTTCTTATACGCTTCTTAAATAGGTAGAATTAATCTTCTTCATTAATCGCTTTCAATAACCTTTTAAGGATTCCTTATAGCTCAAATAGATAGCTTCTCTTTAATATCGATTTTGTCGACACCTCTTTTTATAAAATAATTCAAAAGAAAAACAAGTAGTTGCAATATTAATAAATCTCATTCAATATGAGAAATGATCGGTAGCGTTATCACGTTTAGGAAGATTATCGCAACGCCTATTCCAAATCAATATTTGAAAATATAAGCGTTTTTTAGAAAATCGTCTTTGTAAATCAAATGTGATTATTTTGCTGATAGTTAATCATGTGAAGTATTAGTGTGATTTTATTTAATTAATAGTTAGGAAACGAAAGCTAATAGAAGCTTAGCTTTTAGGCAGATCAAATTACCCCCTTATCTTCCTATAAGAAGTGCTTTTATTGTTTGAGTAGATCATTCTATTAATAAATAGAATCTAACCGATCATTAATGCTTTCACAATTTTCCATCGTGCATAGCGCTATCGATCCTCTCTTTCAATAACTGTTTTTAGAATTTAAGTATTATTATTTTGTTCTAAGAGACTCTACCGCCATCTATTATCACTACTTTGATGCACTCGAATATAGATTCCATCAATAGATAACCACTCCATATCAGGATCTTTAGGGGCTGTTGAACATTGTAGCTCAAAAAAGCCATCGCCTAAAAAATAGACGATGGCTACTTAAAACATTAAAAAGAGCATCAAAAGAATCTAGTACCAATAGGTTTTATACAAGATCTACCAGCCTAACATAAAATATACTGATAATTTTCTTAGCTTATCTGTTTGAAGAAAGTTACTCTTTTGCTACCAACTGCTTTAACAACTACTCATTGGTATACTCTCGTACCATAAAAAAGAAAAGCTCTTGTATACACAAGAGCTTATTCGAAATATCTGGCGGAAAAGGAGTAATTCGATCTTGTTAAGATAAGCTATTAATAACATTAAGGAAAAGATTTTAATAGCCGTCTACTTACCAACAAATTTACCAACAAATCAAAAAGTA
>NZ_JBVPGU010000010.1:0-71853 GCF_055813795.1 Ignatzschineria sp. PL_is040 | reverse complement strand
CGCAGAGCCAGGTTCAACGGTTGAGGTTAAAGATCAAGAGGGCAATAGCTTAGGTTCTGTAGTAGCAGATCCTGAGAGTGGTGCTTATGAAGTTGAGCTTAGCCGCCCAGTAACGGATGGTGAAACAGTTGATGTTACAGCAACCGATAAAGCGGGTAACACTTCAGCAAGCACGCCTGTAACTGGTGAGAAAGATACAATTGCACCAGAAGCACCGACAGCTGAGATTGATGAAGAAGGTCTTGTTGTTAAAGGTAACGCAGAGCCAGGTTCAACGGTTGAGGTCAAAGATCAAGAAGGCAATAGCTTAGGTTCTGTAGTAGCAGATCCTGAGAGTGGTGCTTATGAAGTTGAGCTTAGCCGCCCAGTAACGGATGGTGAAACAGTTGATGTTACGGCAACGGATAAAGCGGGTAACACTTCAGAAAGCACGCCTGTAACCGGTGAGAAAGATACAGTTGCACCAGAAGCACCGACAGCTGAGATCGATGAAGAGGGTCTTGTTGTTAAAGGTAACGCAGAGCCAGGTTCAACGGTTGAGGTTAAAGATCAAGAGGGCAATAGCTTAGGTTCTGTAGTAGCAGATCCTGAGAGTGGTACTTATGAAGTTGAGCTTAGCCGCCCTGTAACGGATGGTGAAACAGTTGATGTTACAGCAACCGATAAAGCGGGTAACACTTCAGAAAGCACGCCTGTAACCGGTGAGAAAGATACAATTGCACCAGAAGCACCGACAGATCTTGAAGTCTCTGATGATGGCAAAAAAGTGACCGGTAAAGGTGAGCCTGAAGCGGAAGTAACGATCACTGATAAAGATGGTAATATCATCGGTAAAGGTGAAGTGGATGGCGATGGTAACTTTGAAGTAGAGCTTGATAAACCATTCATTAACGGTGAAGATTTAGATGTGAGCTTAAAAGATGAGGCTGGTAATGAGTCTGGCACTGAACAAGTAACAGCACCGATGATAGCTTTTGAAGGTACTGTAGGTACTGAGGAAGATACTGAACTCAATATTAGTTGGGATGATTTAGTAGGTGCTGATGGAAATGGGGGTTCCATTATATTTAATGGTGCCGCAGGAGGTGGTCAGCTACTTCTGAATGGAGAAGTTGTAAAAGAGGGAACAACTCTTACCAAAGAGCAGGTTGAAGAAGGGCAATTGACCTTTGTCCCTGGTTTAAATGAAGCAGGATTTGATGGTTATGCTACAGAAGGTGTAGGTGATCAGAAGAGTACCTATGCAGAGTTAGACTATACCATCCAAAAAGAGGTTAATGGTAAACTGATAGAGCAATCAGGCAAGGTATCGATTAATATTACACCTGTCGTAGATGCGCCGGAAGTGGGTATTACTGTTACTCCTAAAGATCAGGAAAATAGTGATAACGGTGAGCAATTAACGAAAGTTAATGGCGGTAGCCAAAACCCTGATGGAACAGGCTTTGATGTTATTAATGGCAAAATCGTTGCGATTGGTGAAAATGTCCGTATCTGGTATACCGATGCGAAAACAGGAAGCACCCAAAATAATAATATTAAGGAGATCCAAGACCTATCCGATGCTGATATAGATGCCATAATCGCTAATAGCTTAAAGGGATTAGATCCAAACTCATCTGAATACGCAGAAAAATTTGCACAGATGAAATCTGACAACTTTAAATCTTACACTCAAGGTAATACTGATGGTGATGGTGATAAGACAGATATCTTCATTCTTCATGAAGGTAGTCTCTATCAGCAAAATGTACAGACAGATAATCAAGGAACGACTTATAGCTCAGGTCCTATTAATGCTGTTAATGGAAATGCACAAGGAAAGCCAGACTTCATTTTCTTATTAGAGAGTGATGGGGTTAAGTATAAAGTGCAGGGAGTAGTGAGCCATGAAGAGCATGAGAGTAACTATAACCATAATGACAACTGGAATATTACAGCTGATGAAAAGCATATTGTTTCAGGATCAAATCAATTAGCAGGAACGATAACCTCTAGTGGTGGCTATATCGGGCAACCTGGGTTAGTTGAAAAGGTGGAAGCATCTGCCGAAATGGATGAATATGACGTCAATATTATTGCGCATGTCACTGACTTAGATGGTAGTGAAAGTATGTTGCAAGATCTTATATTGAAGGGATTACCGGAAGGAGCAGAAGTCATTCATGATGGTAAGAGCTATGTGATTGGTGATAGTGGACAGTTAACCATCACTGGACAATTCTCAAATTATAGTGGCGCTGCGGCATCAAGTACTGAAACACAAGTTAATGCTGACATTGTAATACGTGTACCTAAAGATACAGAATTCACCTTAGAAGTAGAAGCTAAAGCTTATGAGCATGTTCTGGGTTCTGATAAAACAGAAAGTGGAAATGGTCAATATGAGTTTGGTACTGATAACAAGGATGAGAATTCAGATGTTGAAGTGCCCGTTGATAATGATGATGTAGTAACAAATGAACCTCTTCAGGTGAAAAACGCAGATAATAATATGTTATTTAAAGTATTTTCGTCTGGAGAGGAGGATATTGAGCAATTATCTATCAACCAGAAGGGGGCTGTTGATCTTAATGATGTAGAATCTTTCGAGCCTCTGAAAGAGCAAGGTTCTACAGAAACGTTGGTGTTAGATGATTTGATTGCTGATGATGAAAGTAAGAGAGTTCCCTCTTTCGAAGATTCAGATAAAGATCTTGATCCATCTCTAATAGCAGAGACTAAGGACACTGATTTAAATACAGAGACATATGATGTCCAACCAGTGGTTGATCCGTTAGATGACTTGTTAGATCAAAAAATGATTTTAGTCTAATTACAATTTATTAAATTAGTTGATTAATAATCTCGAGAAAAGCACTAACCCTGAGGGATAGTGCTTTTTTATTTAACTTTAAGAATAGAGGAATAAAGAAATTATTTTTATTTGTAATTTTTCGAGAAGGCGGAGACGGCATTTGTTGAGGAGTTTATCCCTTATATTGAAAAAACATTCAATGTTCGTGAAGATCGTGCCGGAAGATCAGTTGGAGGACTCTCTATGGGTGGCTATGGCGCGCTCAATTTAAGCCTTTCTCATCCCGAGCTCTTCTGTGCAGCCGGGGTTTTAAGTCCGGCAATTTATGATCCGCTTCCACCTGAAACATCAACAGCACGTCAAACAGCACAATTTGTAAAAGATAATCAATTTGATGAGAAAGCATGGGGCGATTCGCTCTACACAGCGAGGCTTAATAACTATTATCAGAAAGATCTAGTTGTTCCGATCTGGATTGAATCGGGCGATCATGACTCTTTAGGAATTGTGCTTGCCGCCGCTAAGCTCTACTGGACATTACACACTTATCAGCCTGAAGATGTGGAATATCGAGTGATTGATGGTGATCATGATTGGATGGTCTTTAGAGATTCCTCAATCCGAGCATTACCTTATATGAGCCAAAAATGTGAAGCTCTGAAGTAAGCCTAGAAGGCACTTTACAAAGATTATTGATCGATCTGAGTTAGTTTAATGATTGATGATTATTTTTCATTTGTAACTCTGTGGATACCTATTATATTGATAATGAAAAAATAAGAGAGAATTGAGGTTTATAATGATAAAATTTATAGATTAGTCTATTATTTGAATCTATTATTCTTAATCGCTTGATTTAACCCTCAGGGAAAAACCCATTTTATTATTGGTTTTAATTTTTTTACTAAAGTGAGTCCATTATGCCAATACCCTATAAAGATACACCATTAAGATATCTCTGTTTAGATTGTAAGTGGGTTGGAAAGCCACGCAGTGATAATTTAACTCCTCCCTCTTTTTGCCCTAAATGTGGCTCTATTAAGATAGAGATGGGGGTTGATCAGCGTGACTTTAATAAAGTGGTGAAGGGCTTTAAATTTTAGTTTAAGTTTTAGTTTTAAACCATTTTATATTTGAGAGTTCGGTAAGAGTTCACTAGAGTTAAGCTCATAATGGTTGATCATTAATGAGTTCTATCAATGTAGATTTTTTCAGAAAAAGTAAAGCCCGGTGACGAATGTATAGGTAATGTCATCGGGCTTTTTTGATAGCTATAATTTATCTTGTTTTATATCTACCGCTATTAAGTACTACAAGCGGCAGAATCACTGCTAGTGACAGCTTTTTTGTCATAGATCCCTTGTTATAGATCTTTTGTTGCTGATCGAGCTACTAATCTTTTTTCTATGGGTTGAAGTAGATTGCAGAACCAGGGCCGACCGGAATTCCTAACACAAAGACCCAGATACAGAAGATAGCGACCCAGACTACGAAGAAGACGACAGAGTAGGGCACCATCATCGAAAGAATTGTCCCAATGCCGGCATTACGGCGATATTTAAGTGCGATCGCAACAATAAGTGCAAAGTAGCTCATCATCGGCGTAATAATATTGGTAACAGAATCACCAATACGGTAGGCTGCTTGAATTGTTTCTGGTGCATAGCCTGCAAGCATCAACATCGGAACAAAGATCGGTGCTGTGACTGCCCATTGTGCCGAAGCGGAGCTCATCATAATATTGACAAAAGCACAGATAATAATAAATCCGATAAAGAGTACAATACTATTAATTTCGATACTGGTAATAAAATTTGCGCCGTGAACAACCAGAATTTGTCCAATGTTTGTCCAGTTAAAGAAGGCAATAAATTGCGCGGCAAAGAAGACTATTACCAGATAGAGTCCCATTGAACTCATAGCGCCTGCCATTGCATTGATAATATCTCGATCATTCTTAAACTTCTTCACAATTGCGCCATAAACAATACCCGGCACCGCAAAGAAGATAAAGATAAAGATAACAATGGAGCGGAAGAAGGGGGAGTTTGCAATCTCTCCTGTTGTTTGATTACGTAAAATGCCATTTTCCGGCACGACCATCAATGCAACGATTACGGCTAAGATGACAAAGCTGATACCTGCCCAGATGAGCCCTTTCTTCTCGATTGGGGTAACTTCTGCAGACATGGCAATGTTATCCTCATCTTCGCTCATCTCCGATGAATCGTAAGGACCTAATTGTGGCTCGACAATTTTATCAGTCACAAACCAGCCGAGGAAGGTGACAATAAAGGTACTAAACGCCATGAAATACCAGTTAGCTTCAGCACCAACGATATAATCAGGATCAATAATACGCGCAGCTTCTTGCGTAATTCCTGATAAGAGGGGATCAACCGTTCCTAAGAGAAGGTTCGCTGAATAGCCTCCAGAAACGCCGGCAAAGGCAGCTGCAAGACCGGCAAGGGGATTACGTCCTATTGAGTGGAAGATCACTGCAGAAAGAGGGATGAGAACGACGTAACCTAATTCCCCGGCAGTATTAGACATAACGCCGGCAAAAACAATCGCAGGCGTGGTAAAACGGATCGGTGCTTTTAGGACAACTAAACGCATTCCTGCAGAGAAGAGCCCGGCACTATCGGCAATTCCAACCCCTAACATCGCAACAAGTACGGTTCCCAAAGGGGTAAAGCTCGTAAAGTTCGTGACAATACTAGAGAGAATCTTGCGAATTCCATCGGGATTGAGGAGATTGACAACCTCAATAACGCCACCCGGCACTCTTCCCGGCGCACCCTCTGGACGAGGATCGGTGACGCTTAATCCAAAATGAGATCCAACAGCAGAAGCGATCAGTATCAGGGAAATTAAGATGATAAATAAGACCACAGGATGTGGCAATGCATTGCCCAGCCACTCAAGCGTATTGAGTAGCCGGTTCTTCTTTACTTTGACGGTCATATAGTTTTCTCCGGTTATCTATTTTAGGATCGATCAGATGCTTCGGTAAAAGCATCGCCATATCCAAAAGCGTGCGAGGGTATCGCTACTACAATTAAAAACAGATAGCATCTTGTAAATTTTAATAAAGGTGTAAGGTATATCACACCTATTTTTTACGAGCAAGAAAGCAAATTAGACAATCTGACTTTACTTCTGATCAGAGAGAGCTTTGACCTTAAACTTTAATTAACAGTTCCCTTTTTTCGCTTGTCCAGGTGGGCAGAAGTAGCCCGCTTTATCTTTTTTCTTCTTATTTTTAGAATCAATCACAATCCCGTCAGAATCGATTACCATTCGATTTGGAATATCGGCATGGATTGTACAAGCTGTTAGAAACATTACCGTTGCTATTAGTAGTGCTAGTCTTGTCGATATTTTCATATTTCCCCTTCTTATCTGCTCTTATTGCGCTTCTAACGATCATTGCTGACCTTATTAATCTTCTTATCAAAAGGGTAGTCTACCCGATTTTAGACTTCTTGAAAGCAGGAATTAGAGATGAATGGTGGAGGAAAGAGAGTTTACAGAGAAAGTAATCGAGAGTAACTACGAAGATTTAAAGATATTTTTGACGAAGCTAATCTGAAATAATTGAGGCAAGGTTTTTAGTAATTTCCCATGAAAAGTAGAAAAAAAGGCTATTTAAATATTATTTTATAATGTTATTTATATATAAATATTTACGAGGAATTAATATCTGTTTACAATAAAATATCAATTCGTCTAATGTCATGGGTTTTGTATCTTGATTTGCTTTTTTTAAGCTGTCATTTAATGATTATTATTTCAGAAGCTGTTTTCTTGCGAATGGGTTAGGCGAGTTATGAACAGAAAGCTATTGTTAATAGAAATATGGTTCTCTATTAGTATAGAGAGAAGGAAATTCTAATGTTAAATGGAAAGTTAAAGAAAGATGCAATTGCAAAGTTTGAGCGGGCGAAAGATCAATATGCAGTACTTTTAGAGGTTGTAAGTGAGAAGAGCGAAGTTCTTTTTGCATTACGTTCTGAGGAATCGAAGCAGATTATTGCGCGTTCTGAAGCGCTCTTTTCTGTTATTGCTAACAAGCCGATTGAGTTTGATCGTACATTTGAAGCTTATCATCTTGAGCATCAAGAATTTGATGACCTTTCAGAAGAGATTAGAAAAAAATCGGAAGACGTCAGTTTTAAGGCAGGTAGTAGTGCCGGTGCTGGTATTGCCGCTGGTGCTGGTATAGCTGCTTTTGGTCCTACTGCAGCAATGGCGATTGCAACAACATTTGGAACAGCTTCGACAGGAACAGCAATCTCGGCATTAGGTGGAGCAGCTGCAACGAATGCCGCATTAGCATGGCTTGGTGGTGGTGCCGTTGCTGCCGGTGGAGGAGGGATGGCTGCAGGGAGCGCTTTTTTAGCCTTAGCGGGTCCGGTTGGTTGGGTTATTGGCGGAAGTGCGCTTGTTGGTAGTGGGCTTTTTGCACGTCGTCGAAATGCAAAAATTGCTAAAGAAGCAGATGAAGCGAGGCGAGAAGTTGAGACCTATCGATCCTATTTAGAGGTAGCAGATAGAGCTGTAGACCATCTTATTAGTGAAACTCGGGAGCATCTTGCCGGTATAACACAGATGATGAGTTATCTCGATCAATCATTAACAACGTTTGATTACACTCAGTTCACTCAATCTCAGAAAAATATGCTGATCGCGATTAAAAATCATGTAGAGAGTCTTGCCAAATTGATCAAAATGAAAGCGGAGTTTTAATTAGAACTTCAATAGAGCTTTGAATGATGTTTTAAATGTTATTGCTCAGCTTATATTTTTAGAGCTTCTTTATTGAGAGCAAGAGTAGAGAGTTTGTCACCGCTTTAAATTGAAAAGGACATTATTTTGAAGAGTCGTTCTGTTGAAGACCAGCTTTATAGCGCTATCGTTAATAATATTAATGAGGAGCGTTTTCGTACATTATTTCTCTCACAAAAACTGCAAGATGAGGCCTTTTTAAAGGCATTAGGGCAGGTTGAGATTGTACGTAGTTTTATCTCTACTCCGGAGAATATCTTAGGAAGTGATTTTACAAAGCATGGAGAAATTGCTGAACAAGTTGAAGTTGCGATTCATAATGCTAAGCAGTATCTCAATCAGCAGAACCCAACTGCAACCTTTGAGGGTGTTGGTCGGACAGCTCCGGAAGATTATCTTATTGATGGTGTTGCTGTTCAATCAAAATTTGTTAATGGATTGAATAATAATCTCGAGCATGTGCTTAAACATATGGAGAGATATAGTCATTTTGGTCGAGATGGTAGTTATTACCATATTCCTAAGGATCAATTTGAATTGATTCGACGTATCCATGAAGGGGAAGCAGTTGAAGGTTTAAGTGATAGAACCATCCGCGCAATTGAGGAGAAGATTGCTCGTATAGAAGCGGAGTCGGGAACTTCATTTTCAGAGGTTGTACGCCCTGGTGTCTCTGAATATGCCGAGGTTCAAAGAGGACAAATTAATGAAACTTTAGATCGTCATGAATCGGAACTAGAAGCAGAGAATCGGAGACGGCAACTGGAGATTGAAAAGGAGAATCAAGCAAGTTGGAGTGAAGGGCTTAAAGCGACAGCAATTGCAGCAGCAGTCGGAGGAACGCTCTCATTTGGTATGGCTCTTTATGGAATGTATCGTGATGGCAAGAATCCTTTTAAAGGTGAGATGTCATTAGAAGATTGGAAAAAGGTAGGATTCTCTTCGTTGAAAGGGGGGGTAGGAGGAGCTGTTACAGGTTCTGCGGTCTACTTTTTAACAAATAATGCAAACTTAGCTGCACCATTTGCCGGAGCTTTTGTCACCCTTTCGAAAGGGATTGCTTCTTTAGTGCATGATCTTCATCGTGGGAATATTTCATTGAGTGAATTTCAGATGAATGCCCTCTATCTGGGGGCTGATAGTGCGGGTGTAGCACTAGCAACATTGGCAGGGCAGATCTTAATTCCTATCCCTCTTTTAGGTCCTATTATTGGTTCTTTAGCGGGAAAATTTGTTATCTCAACACTTCTTGGTAGCGATCAAGCTCTAGCTGCAGAGATGGAGACCGCAATGCAACAATTTTTACAGCAGCTAGATATTGAGCAGAGAGAGAAGATCGCATCTCTAAATCAAGCTTTTGATGCCTTAGGAGATCTTCGTAAAGTTGCTTTCGATCTCACATTGAATGAGACATTAGTAGAGTCGAGCATTCTTCTTGCGCATGCTTATGATGTTGAAGTATCAAAGATCTTAAAAGATGAGGCTGATTTAGAACGATTTCTCTTTGGATAAATTCTTATTTGTGGGCTAAATCTTAAAAAAGAACTGTAGAATTACTTAACTAATTTAATTGGTTCGAAGTTTTGGGGTATTAAAGGTAATAAGGTCTTGCGTATTAGTTAAAAAATAATGATTTATATTATATTGGCTTTTAGTTTGATGGAATTCATATTTAGATTCCCCCTCTTTTTATATGAAAAAATAAAAAACAGACAATAATAAAAATAAAAAAATATATATTTTAATTGCCTATATATGTAAATAAATCTATATTTGGTTATATATTGAGCGAATAAACCAAGTGGCTAATTGTTTTTTGCCCGGGATTATCTGCTTAATAATTGAGTTACCTTACAATCTATAGAGATAAGGGAGAATAAAGTGGGACAGAGCAGATTTTCTCGACGAGATTTTTTAAAAACTATGGTGATCGGTGGAGTGACGGTATATATTGCCGCGCCGTTTAGTTTCGCTCATGCGGCACTATTTAATAATGGAATATTAGAACCTGCTTCTTGGGATAAAAAGGATCATCGTATTCGGCATAGATTAGATGCTTTTGCAAAAGTGACTGGTGAAAAAGTATTTGCTTTTGATATTAGAGCGAAAGATATGCCTAATTGGCCAGAGCAACAAGCATACGCCTTTGTTTTACGAGTCACTGAAGCCGATAAAAAATATGAGGGATTCGATCTATCTCTCTTGGAGAAGAACCAATTACTTCCAGATAAAGTTGTAACAGCAGAAATATTAGACGCAGACAGAGTTAAACTCCCCTCCTTTTTTGGTGATGATCTTCTACTGCCTAAAGGGAAAACTCCAGCTTATCTTGGACAAGCGGTAGCTTTATTTATCTACAATGATTTTGCGCGTTACCGTTTTGCAAAAGAGATGCTGCAATTTCGAGAAGATGTCATCCAATACGGAGAATATACTGGTTTTTTAGAAAGAGATCCTTGGTCTACTTATCGAGGCGTGAGAATAGGCGGAGATGATCCATTTGATCCTGATGTCTATTCAGCCATGGAATACTCTGCTATTTCAAAAGAAGGATATCGCAAATATATCCCTTTTTGGCCAGAAGCTAACAAAGGGGGGAATATGGATGAGCGGGGCATGTATTATGCTGAACAATTAGCAAGTGAATTTAAAAACCCTCCAGAAGATTGGTTAGTTTTAGATAGGGAAATTTTCTCTCAATCGATCGATGCATCGGCAATGGAGCCATGTAGTTCTAATGGTTGGTACGATGCAAAGACAAGCTCACTTCATTTTGTCGTGGCAGATCAATCTGTGATGGATGTTAAAAAGCATATCATTCAACTTGTGACGAGTTCTAAATATCCTCTTAAAAATTTTTATTTGCACCCTTGTTCTACTGTTGGGTACGGAACTAAAGGTGGAGCCATAGAGCCCATGTTTGGGGTGGTTGCAACTCTTTATAGTCATTTACCAGTTCGATTTGCTAATAATCGATATGAGCAATTTCAATCAGGAATTAAAAGACATGCCTTTAATATGCGATATCAACTAGCTGTTGATAAAAAGAGTGGGAAAATAGCTTCTTTTATTGGTAATTTTATTGCAAATGGCGGAGGGCGTTGTAACTATACTCCGGGAGTTGTTGCCGTTGGTGCAACAGGTGTACAGGGAATTTATTATATTCCTAAAAGTGACATTATCGCGGAAGGCATAGCTTCACGAGCAGTAGATGCTGGATCTGTAAGAGGGTTTGGCACATTACAATCGATGACAGCATTTGATTCATTACTAGACGAAGCTGCAAAAATATTAGACCAAGATCCCGTACAGTTTAGGTTAAATAACTTAATGAGTGCGGGGATGAAGAATACTCAAGGCGCTATTCCTGCCGGTGATATGCGTGGAGGCGAAGTTCTAAAGGCTTGTTCAGAGCACACTTTGTGGAAAGATAGAAAAGAGAGAAAGTTTCGCTTTGAAAAAGAAAATCCAGGAAAAATTTTAGGGACAGGGATATCTTGTACACAAAAAGATTTCGGTACTGGGAATGAATCATCTTTTGTAAAAATAGAAATTTCCCCAGAGGGTAAAATTTCACTTTGGCATAGTGGTTTAGAGATAGGATCGGGGATGGAAACATCGCAAACAGTTCTTTGCGCAAAATGGTTTGGTGTTCCTGCTCACCACTCTTATTTTGCGATGACTGACTGGCCTGATCTGCCTATGAATACTACGGATAATCATGATTTAACGCAAGAAAAGCAAAATGAGTTATCTAAAAATCCTCTCTGGACTCCTGCTTATAGTTCATCAACTGGGGCGAGTAATTCAGCGTATTATTTTTCACATGTGACCTCAGAAGCGGGGAGAGTACTTTTTGATTATGGGATATGGCCCGCTGCACTTTCTATCTGGAGTGAAGGGATTGGTGGGGGACAAGCAGATCCCCTTACTGTAAGAAGAGAGGATGCTCGTTGGACAGATGCAGGTTTAACTGCTGATGGGTTAGAGCCTCTCTCTTTGGAGAGAATTGTGAAGCGACTTTATGAAATAAAAGGATTAACAGGCGTTGTAGCTCATGGTTATAATCGTTGGCAGTGGGCCGTTGCTGATTTTAAAATTCTTAAAGAGACGGTATCGTTACCATTAGATGGATTATCGCTTAAATGGGCTGACGATACAAAATACCATATTAATGAGCGGTTATTTGTGAGATATCCGGCTGTTCAACGTAATAATGCCGCAGTAACAAACTATACAGCGGTGGCTATTGCGGTAGAACTCTCTATTGATCGGGCAACTGGGGAAACTACGGTATTGGATCATCACTCGGTTCTTGAATGCGGCAATATGATTGTTCCAGAACTTGTCTCTGGGCAAATGCAAGGAGGAATTGCAATGGGAATAGGGCATGCCTTATATGAATATCTCCCCTTGTATGAAGATGGACCTGGTAATGGTACTTGGAACTTTAACCGATACCATTTACCGTTAGCTAGTGAGGTTGCTGTTTGGAAGCAGACCCAGGAAGTGTTGCCACCTTTATCCGATACTGATCCTCCTAAAGGAATGGCAGAAGTTGCGATGATACCTGTTGTCTCGGCTATTACAAACGCTATAGCAGATGCCACAGGGCACTATTTTTATCATCATCCTATTCGCCCCAATGAAGTTTTGGAGGTTCTCAATGCAAATAATTAATAAGCCGCTCTCATTAAAAATTAATGGCAAGATGGTTGGCCCAGTAGATTTACCGGAAGGGATTAGTATGCTCGATTTTTTACATGAGTATTTAAATCTTACCGGTACAAGAATGGGATGTAATCAAGGAATATGCCATGCTTGCGTCATTATAGTAGATCATCCTGATGGAACGAGCGAGGAGATGAGAACCTGCATTACTGGAGCCCACTTTTTTAATGGGAAATCGGTGAGAACTATCGAAGGTATCGCTAAAGAAGAAGCGGGAAAAGAGATCCCATCGCCAATCCAACAAGCGTTTATGGATCACTTTAGTTTTCAATGCGGTTACTGTACACCTGGCTTTGTCAATGCTACCACTGTTTTTATGGAGAAACTGGCAAAAGAACCTATTGTTGAAGCTCAATTAGAGCAAGCGATTTTAGAGGCACTCAACCCCCATATCTGTCGTTGTACAGGATATGTGCGTTACTATGAGGCTGTACGAGATCTCGTTATGAATACACCAGGCTTAATTAAGAGTGAATAGGGGGAAATTATTATGAGAACTAGTCGTAAAGAGAAGGGGGAGCAAGCTTCTAGAAATCGCCTATATAGATGGGGGGGATATCTTCTTATTTTAATTATTGTTTTTTTACTAGTTATCGTTGGACTCTATTTTTTTGAGCGATTGAAACCCACCGGCCCTAAGCAGGTTGTGAAAAGTAGTGTGGAGGAGATAGAACGAGGGCGTTATTTAGCGGCTGCTGCGGATTGTGCTTCTTGTCATACGGCTGAAAATGGGGCGCCATTTGCCGGAGGCTATCAGCTCAATACTGCATTTGGAACTATTTACAGTAGTAATATTACACCATCGGAAAATTTTGGAATAGGTCGTTGGAGTAAGGATGATTTTTATCGTTCTATCACAGAGGGGGTCTCGCCTATTCATCGTAACCTTTATCCTGCAATGCCTTACCCTTATTATGCTAATGTGACTCGGGAAGATTCAGATGCACTCTATGCATATTTTATGTCCATTCCTGAAGTTAATGTCGCCCCACCTCATAATAAGCTTACGTTTCCATTTAACCAGAGAGCTTTATTAATGGGGTGGAATCTACTCTTCTATGATAAGACACCGCTTCCGACTATCTCCAAAGGAGATTCGCCACTCTGGAATCGGGGAGAGTATCTGGTTAATACATTAGGTCACTGTGCGATGTGTCATACACCGATGGGGGAATTTGGAAATATCGATCGGGATAAGATGTTTCAAGGAAATATTGTCGGTCGATTTTTAGCACCCGATATTACAGCCAAAGGTTTAGCTGCAAGAGGATGGAATAAAGAGGGATTACAACGTTATTTTTCCGAAGGGATTGCGCCTCAGGGCTCAGCATTTAGTGATATGTATTTAGTCATTCATAATAGTACAAGTCATTTAGAGGCCCAAGATATTGAAGCTATTACGACTTTCTTATTGGGGGATGAGCCTCCTAAAGCGAAGTTGATTGTTGAGGGCGATATTCCGATGGATGTCCCAGGTTATGATACCTATCTCAATTTATGTGCGGGTTGTCATAATATTGATGGAAAAGGGAAACCCAATGTGTCTGTTGCGTTAGTTGGAAATAGTACCGTAATGAACCCAGATAGCCATAATTTAATCGTAACTATCTTAGATGGTTTGCCATGGCAGTCGTTCCCTAATGATGAACGCTTTCAGGCGATGCCAGAATTTGCTTCTGAGATGTCAGATAGTGAGATTGCTACCTTAGTGAATTTTTTACGGATTCAATGGGGGGGATTACCCGGGAATGTGACAGAAAAAGATGTTTCCGAATTGCGCCATTAATAGCTTAATAATTTTCACTACTATGTGGACGGATTAGAAGAACGAAAACTTATAAAAAGAAGAGCATACAGTAATTACTTTTGTAGTTCTGTATGCTTTTTTATTTTATCTTTTTATCTTTCCCCATAAATACTTAATTTAAAAGACCTTATGTGATAATTTTTGTGATTGCATACCGTACTAGAGATTTTTTATATTTCTATAAATTTAATCTAAAATCATTATTTAATATTGACTTAGCAATCTGATCTATATCATTTAGCTATACAGTGCTCTCTATATTAGATCTATACTAGATCAATATTAATAAATAAATTAAATATCTATATACATTAGTCAATTTATTTAAATCGGTATTAGTGGTAGTCTGTTAATAATTAATCACAAATTTAAATGAAAATTAAATGAAAAATTAGATAAAATTTAAGTCTAACTTGAATAATGAATTTATTATTTTTTAACGTTCCTTAAGTGGAGTTTAAATTTAATGGTGTTATTCATTTTCATTTAATTAGATTATTCCGGTCAGTCGATTGAGATGGGTTGGCGAGATAGGTTAATAGACTCAGAGCGAGTCCTAGATAAGAGGAGTACTGTATGGCTCAAGATGATAAAAAGGTGAATCAGTTTAGACGGGGATTTTTGGGGACGACCCTAAAAGCGATCCCTGTAGCGGCGATTACGGCAGTGGGTGCCGGAAAGGTGGCAAGCGCCATTCCTGAAGCGCCTGGATCTGTCGATTCAATGGCAGATCTTTCAGAAAATCCGGCAAAATATATGCCGACATTCTTTAACGATGAGGAGTATGACTTTATTCAGAGTGCAGTAGACCTCTTAATTCCAGAAGATGAGTTAGGTCCAGGTGCCATTGCAACAGGTGTGCCTGAATTTATCGACCGACAGATGGATACCCCTTATGGGCATGGGCAACTTTGGTATATGAAAGGCCCTTTTCATCCTGAGATTATGAAGCAGACCCCTACATTGGGTTATCAACTCAATATGACTCCGAGAGATATCTATAAATCAGGAATAGCGGCATTTAATCAATGGTGCATCGATCGGTATAAGCGTCAATTTGTTGATCTCAACCATCAAGAGCAGACAGAAGCGATGACACTTTTAAGTGATGGGAAAATTGAGTTCCCTGATGACGCTGTCTTTGCATCGGTCTTCTTCTCTCAATTATGGGGTAATTGTAAAGAGGGCTTCTTCTCCGATCCGATGTATGGCGGAAATCGCGATATGGCCGGTTGGCAGATGGTCGGGTTCCCCGGCGCAAGAGGAGATTATCTCGATTGGGCAGATCGATATAATGTGGAATATCCATTACCACCTGTCTCCATCCTTCCTAAGAAATAGCGCAGAATAAAGGCATATTATGGCAATAGAGAAAGAAAAAGTAGATGTAGTATTAGTTGGGTTTGGTTGGACGGGTGCGATCTATGGTGTCGAGCTGACAGCTGCCGGTCAGAGTGTTGTTGCACTTGAGCGTGGACATATGCAGACGACAGCAACCGATGCGAAGTATCCGCAAGTGATCGATGAGCTCAATTACGCAGTGAGAGGCAGAATGTTTCAGCCCTTAGCGAAAGATACCTTAACCATTCGACATAAAGAGGGTGATACCGCAGTTCCTTACCGTGAGTATGGTTCATTCCTACTTGGAAATAATGTCGGTGGTGCCGGATTGCATTGGAATGGTATGTTTTATCGTTATCTTCCGAACCAACTGCGTCTTAGAAGTTATTATGAAGAGAAGTATGGCGAAGATGCGATTCCCCAAGATATGTATCTGCAAGATTATCCTGTTACTTATGAAGAGTTAGAACCTTTCTTTGCAAAATTTGAAGAGGTGTGTGGTGTTTCGGGGCAGGCCGGTAATATTAAAGGGGTACAACAGCCGGGCGGAAATCCATTTGAAGGCTGGCGTTCAACGGCGTTTCCCAATAAGCCTTTAATCAATTCTTATGCTTCAGAACTCTTTAAAAAAGGGTGTGAGGCGATGGGGTATAATCCTTATCCTGCGCCGGCGGCGAATGCTTCCGCGCCTTATACCAATCAGTATGGCGTCCGTTTAGGCCCTTGTAATTATTGTGGTTTCTGTGAGCGATTTGCTTGTTATAACTACTCTAAGGCATCACCGCAAACGACGATTCTTCCAGTATTACTGAAGCGCCCTAATTTTGAATTAAGAACCAATGCCAATGTTATTAAGGTTAATACGGATAGCAGCGGAAAAAAGGCAACCGGTGTGACTTATATTGATGCACAAGGTAATGAGGTGTTTCAGCCGGCAGAGATGGTCATTCTCAATGCTTATGCAATTCATAATGTTCGTCTGTTGCTCTTATCGAAGATTGGTCAGGTGTATGATCCCAAGACTGAGACAGGTACTTTAGGGCGAAGTTACGCCTATCAGCGTAGTGTGGGTGTAAAAGTCGTGATGCCGGAAGGAACAAAACTCAATACCTTTATCGGTACAGGTGCCGGTGGCGTGACGATGGATGACTTCAATGAGGTCACCTTTGATCATACAGGATTAGGCTTCTTAGGAGGCGCGAGTATCCGGACCACCATTTCGGGGGGACGTCCTATTTTACAAACCCCAACAAAAGCAGGTTCACCAAAGTGGGGAAGTGGTTGGAAAAAAGCGACGCAAGAGGGATATCAGCGAATCTTCTCGATCGGTATCTCTGGTTCAGTGATGTCTTATCGTGATGCCTATCTCGATCTTGATCCAACCTACACTGATAATCATGGGCTACCGCTTCTTCGACTTACCTTCAATTGGCATGAGAATGAGAATAAGATGGTCAATTACTTGATGGAGAAGATGGCAAAAGTAGGGGAGGCAGCTGGAGGTAAAGTGGAGTATAAGCCTTATGCATTAGATGCACCTTACGATACTCGAATCTATCAAAGTACACATAATACCGGTGGTGCAATTATGGGAGATGATCCGAAAACGAGTGTGGTGAATAAGTATCTGCAACATTGGGATGTGCCTAATCTCTTTGTCTCTGGTGCAAGTGCTTTCCCACAGAACGTTGGTTATAACCCAACAGCGCTTGTAGGCGCGTTAGCTTACCATTCGGTACACAATATTGTGACCAAATATCTTAAAAACCCCGGGCCGATGGCTTAATAACTAGAAGGAGATAGCGATGAGAATTATCAGAAATATTATAATTTTAGTTATTATTTTAGCCATTGTTGTAATTGGTTTCTTTAGTTTCTATAAAGGGGCGAGTTCAGAAATTCAGCCTACTGCAAAGTTGAGTAAAGAAGAGCTGATTACGCGCGGTGAGTATCTTGCAAAAGCAGGGGATTGTGCCGCTTGTCACACTAGCGATAAAGGAGATTTTGCCGGCGGTATAGGGCTCGATTCCGGGACGCCTGTCGGTTTGATCTATCCAAGCAATATCACGCCTGATAAGGAGACCGGGATAGGAAATTACTCCTTAACAGATTTTGATAATGCAGTGCGATATGGATTGAAAAAATCGGGTGATGCGCTCTATCCGGCAATGCCTTATCCTTCATTTGCTTCTGTGGCTAGTGAAGATGTGGAAGCGCTCTATAACTACTTTATGTATGCGGTAAAACCGGTCAATAATAAGATGCCGGTTGTGTCGGGCAGTTGGCCTTTTAATATGAATTGGCCGGTTAATGCTTGGCGTTTAGCTTTTGCGCCGGAGGTAACGAAGTTAACTGCTTTTACAAGTAATGATCCGATAGAGCGGGGGGCTTATTTAGTTGAAGGGTTAGCACATTGTGGAACTTGCCATACACCACGGGATGAAGCGATGGCGGAAGTCGCCTATAAGAATGATCCTGATCGCCGTTATCTCTCTGGTGGTAAAACTTTAGAGGGATGGAATGCGGTTAATCTCCGTGGTGATGATATGGATGGATTAGGGCGAATGAGTCACGATGAGCTTGTAATGTTGTTAAAGAGTGGACGCAATAGTACCTCTGCCGTATTTGGCTCGATGGTTGCTGTTGTCAATGATAGCTTACAGCACTTAACAGATGCCGATATTGATGCGATTGCAAGTTATATCAAATCTCTATCGCCAGTGAATCCTAATGGTCAGAAATATCACTATAATCCTGCCACATTTGATGCGCTCTCCAATGGTCATGTTGATGAGCCGGGCGCGTTAACTTATCTTAATAATTGTGCTGCTTGTCACCGTTCTGATGGTAAAGGCTATGCCGAGACATTCCCTGCGCTTGCCGGTAATTCAGCGATCTTAAATGAGAATGCGGACTCCTTAATTACATTGATTTTGAAAGGAAGCCATATGCCGGGAACGATTGAAGCGCCGACAGAGTATGCAATGTTAGGTTATGCATGGCGCCTTGATAATCGTGAAGTAGCCGATCTTGTGAACTTTGTCCGTAATAGTTGGGGCAATAGTGCAAAGCGGATCGAAGCGCATGATGTGCGAGTGATTCGTGATCAGGTTACAACGCCAGAGATGATTCGTTATCAAGAATCAGAGATCAATAGTGTACCGCCTTATAATGTAGAGTAGATTACTGTGTGTCGATACTAGATGTAGTAAGAGATAAGTAAGAGATAAGAGTTTATCCTGATGGGTAAGCTCTTTTTTTATATTCTCTTGCAAGAGTCTCTTGTAGGAGGCTGTGTAGGCTAACTATTTTTAGTTTTTATAGACTCAATTATTGGGTTTTTTATTAGATCAATTATTAGATTTAAAAAATAAATAAAAATATAGTATTTATGTAATATATAATGAATCAAGTAATCTCTATTTTCTCTATTTGATGAGATCATCGATTAGGTCATCAATTAGGTCGTTAATTAGATCAAACTTCTTGATATTTAAATAGTTGATTTTAAGTAGTCGATATTTAGATAGAAGATCTACTAGAGAGAAGATAGAACCATCTTTAATTTAATAGAGAGGTATAGTTATATGAGTAAAAAGAGAGTCCTAGTTCTTGGTGGGAATTTTGCCGGTTTAGGCGCAGCCCAAAAGATTCGTGAATATGCGAAGGATGAAGTTGATATCACCGTTATTGACCGTAAGTCCTACTTGCTCTATGTACCCAATATTCCGGCAGAAGTGTTAGAGAATCGTAATCCGGAATATTCATTAAAGATGGATATTCCAAAAACATTAAAGAAAGATAAGATCGACTTTATTCATGCAGAAGTGACAAAGATCGATCCGGCGGCACAAACAGTCTCTATTATCCCTAATGAGCGTCCTGGCGCAGAAGCGCATGAGATGAGTTACGATTATCTTGTGATCGCACTAGGTGCTAAGTTAGCTTTTGATAAGATTGAAGGTTTCGCAGAGTATGGTGATACCGTATCAGATTTCTATCATGGTAATAAATTACGTAAAAAATTGCATGATGGAACCTATAAAGGGGGGCCTATTGTTGTTGGGTCTGCTCGATTCCATCAGGGTGATGGCGCAAAAGGTTTAGAGCCTTATCCTGGCGGACAGATTCCTGATGCGATGGCGGCGTGTGAAGGACCACCTGTTGAGATCAGTTTAGGTTTAGCTGACTGGCTTCAACGCCATAAAATGGGAGATGCCTCAAAGATCACTATCACAACACCCGCTGAGATGATTGCAGAAGATGCGGGCGATAAAGTTGTTCCGCAGTTGCTTGAAGTTGCCGGAAAGATGGGTTTTAAATATGTGAACAATACCAAAGATATTGTGAAGCTAACGAAAGATTCCATCATCTTTGCCAATGGAATGGAGTTGCCAGCAGAGCTTAAGATTGTCTTCCCTGATTGGGTCGCGCACGATTTCTTAAAAGGCTTAGAGATTAGTGATAATCAAGGTTTTATTATTACAGATCTCTTAATGAGAAATCCTAAGTATAAAAATATCTTTGCCGCCGGAGATTGTGCTGCGGTAACGATGCCAAAATTAGGGGCGATCGGTCACCAGCAGTGTGAAATCATTGGTCGTCAAGTAGCTATGGATCTAGGTAAGATGGTGCCAGAAAAAGCAAATGAGCCATTGAAACCTTGGGTCTTCTGTATCGGTGATATTGGAAGCGGTAAAGGATTCTATATCCGATCTAATTCTTGGTTTGGTGGTGACACACAAGTTCTAAAGATGGGGCGCCTCCCTTATATGTTGAAGATGCAGTATAAGACCCTCTTCTTTGAAACAGATGGAAAAGTTCCTGTTTGGGGCCCGGATGTTGCCGAGATTATGGCAGAGAAGCTTTAAGAAAGTCATTTAGATGATAAAGAGCTATAGCAAGTGTAGAATAGCTTAAAACCGAAGACCTCAGTATTCATAATTAATACTGGGGTCTTTTGCGGTTTAACTCTTTAAATGCAAGTTGCAGAGGTCTTTATTTTACTCCGCTTAGAATTTTGGTTTGTTCAGTGAGTAGCAATTATATGTTACTTCTGTAAAATGGGGCTAATCTCAATATCTATTCATATCTATTAACATCTATTTATGCCTATTTATATCTATTGGTGTTTGTTGAATAGCCTGCTTCCATCTATCTGTTTATCTGTTTATATTTACATTTGATCTCATTGTTTAATGAATGCCTGATAGATATTTCAGATATTGATATTTCAGATATTAAAACTTCAGGTATTGAAACTATTTAAAATTATTTAACTTTATTTGAAAGTTATTTGTGACAGACTTTGATCAAGGTGAAAATACGATATTGCGTATATATCACTTATGGAGAAAGAGAAGAGTCTTAGAAGATTAAATCTTAAACGCATATCAGTTTTATGCAAAGTAGAGGAATTTTGGTTAAAAAAGGAATGCAGAAAAATATTTTTCATCGCTCCAGTGGGGGCATTCTCTTAATAGCGATACTCCTACTCTCTTTGATGGGGGGTGGGTTAACATTTGCACAGAGCAATACGCAAAGTAGCGAACCACGAAGTGTTGTGCAGGAGAATACTGCATCGCTTAATCAGATTCGGGGCAATCTCGATGATGTAAATGCAAAACGAGAAGTGATTATTGCAGAATTGAAAGAGACTACCGATCCTGATCACCGAATGAGTCTTGAGGTGACGCTCTCACAGCTCGATCAGCAGAAGCGTAATTTTGAACGAATGTTTGAAAGGACTGCGCTTGGGGGATTAGAGGTTGAGCTCTTTGATATCTCCGATAATGAAGAGGAGGAGATTCTCCATTATGATTGGCAAAAAGAGCTGATCAAGATTGTTCAGCCTGTCTTCAGTTCACTTCAAAATTTAACGGAATCACAGCGCAAGCGTGATTTTATCCGTACAACTCGTGCTGAGCTAGAGCAGAACCTTATTGCGATTGATGAAGCATTGATCCATCTTAATGAGATTGATGAGTCTGAACTCAATCCCGCCTCTTTAAAGCAACTCGATAAGATCAAAAATAGTTGGGAGATTAAGCGTGCTTACTATGCCAATCAATTAGAGTTGATTAACTTACAATATCGAGAACTTGAGAAGGAGGGAACGCTCTCTGAACGGATTACTCAAGGAACTTGGAACTTTATTACCAATGAAGGAAAGATTCTTCTCTATAGCTTAGGGACATTTTTTGGACTACTCTATATTTTTTCTTGGATTTTGCGTCGTCTTGTTAAACGTCATGAGCGTAAAGTGCAAGAGAACCGACATACAAAACGAGCGAATCTTCCTTGGCGTTTAATGTTGTTGCTCTATGAGATCTTCTCATTTATTATCGCCTTTTCAGCGATGCTCGTTATTTTGCACTCATCGGGCAATATGGTGCTCTTCGGCTTTGCGATCTTAATTATCTTAGCAATGCTGATCAGCTTCCGTAATTCGGTGCCAGCTTATTTTAAGCGTCTTCGCACCTTCCTCAATATGGGGTTAGCACGTGAAGGGGAGCGTGTAATGTATCAAGGGATTCCATGGGAGATTGAGCATATCAACCTCTATTCTGTCTTTCTCTATAATCCCCTTCTCGATAATGGAAGAATTCGGCTCACAATCGATCTACTTGAGAATATGATCTCTCGGGATGTTCCGCATGATGAAGCGTATTACCCAACAAAAGCGGGAGATATTGTCATTATCGATTCAATTTATGCAGAGATTGTGCGACAGACGCCAGAGACGATCTATCTCAATAGTTATGGAGCGGCGATTGAGTACGGAACCGAGGAGTTTGTAAATCGTAAGCCCAAAAATATCACTGATGGCTATGCAGCGAGTACACAGTTTGTTTTAGATCAAGATCATCGACATGATGATATCGATGCAATTTTAGAAGCGCTTAAAGTCACTGCAACGGCAGAGATTGAGAAAGATCCTGAGATGGCGGCAACAGTTTTAGGCGTTCATTCCAACTATCGTGGAATAAACCCTTACGGCGATCTGATCTTTGGAATGAGTATTAGCTTTGGCCCTAATGCCGCAGGTTACTACAACTCGGCACCGCGACTGTTACAGAGAAGCGCGCTAATTGCCGCTGAGAAGAATCAGTGGAAATTGCCACGTAAGGGATATATTGCCGTAGCGGAGTAATCTAGTGGAATAATATCTCTTATCTTATTACAAGACCTTTATTGGTCTAATAGAGTCGATAAGCGCTAATGAAGGAGTACTTTTGATAAGTGCTCCTTTTTTATCAAAATATTTTTTTGAGATCTTTTCTTTTGAGATCTCTTTCATTTGATCTTTTAATTTTGTGATATTCAGCATACTTTTTGTCAATAATCGAAAGAAATCTTTTACTTACCATGATTAATTGCTAATATCTTCTAACAATAATTTATAACTTATCTCTATGCGGTTACATCGATTAGGTTATCGATAAGTAAGTTACAAGTAAGTTATATCTTAAAAAATGATACATCTTAAATAGGGCCCAGATCGTTATAGGGATTGTAAGGTGAGATATGCAGAAAATAATAAAAAAGAGTGAGCATATAGGTAGGCACGGAAAAGAGAAGGTCACCGTTGCCGCGATCGATTTTATTCCGGCATGGGGTGATTTAGAAGGCAATATTACGCGTCTTGTTGCTGCTGTTGAAAAAATCGGTCAGGAAGAGATCGATTATGCTGTTTTTCCTGAAACGGCGACTTGTGGTTATCTTTTCCGGGATTATCAAGAGATCTCTCCTTTTTTAGATACCATTCCCGGCAAAACAACTGCGGCACTTCTACCTCTGCTCAAGAGATATAATCTCTATATCAGCGTAGGTATCGCAGAGCGAGATCAAGAGAGTGGACTTGCTTACAATAGCGCGGTCTTATTAGGGCCTGAGGGGATTATCGGGACTTATCGTAAACGGGGGCTTAATAGTCAAGATCAGCGTATTTTTGCCCCGGGAAATAGTGAAACGACGGTCTTTGATACAGCGCTCGGTAAAATTGGACTTCTGATCTGTTATGACGATACCTATTGGCAATATGCGCGTCTCTTGACGTTAAAGGGGGCGCAGATTATTGGTTGGCACTCGGTGTCGGATCGGATTATGCCTAATGCAGCGCCGAGTGAGCGAGTTGGTGATCACTCTACAATTGCACATGTGCAACATATTAGTGCGCTTAATGGCGTTTGGTCGATCTGTGCAACTCGCAGTGGAATTGAGACTAATCCATTGACGGGAGCCGAGCTCTACTATAATGGTGGATCGAGTATTTGGGCACCAACAGGAGAAAAAGTATTGCAAGCCCCCGTGATTCCTCCTGAAGAACTTGCTCCTGGTTTAAATGGAATTTATCGCGCTACAATTGAGCCGGCAGAAGCAGATACTTATCGTGATGCAATTTTGGCAAGAAGAAGAGTTCAGCTTTATATGCCTCATTTAGCCCTTCATCGTGCGCCTGATGATGCTAATGCAACTCAAGAGCGCCGGCAGGTATTGTTGAGCGCAGCTCAATGGCCTAAAGAGAGTTCTCTGCTTGATAAGGTGCGCGTTCAAAAGAATCAGCTTTTAGTTTTACCAGCATTCTCTACGATTGCTGATCCCCATTCAGAAACGGAGATTTTTGCAGCAGCTGAAGGGCAAGGTGGTTCTTTTGAGACAAAAATATCGCAAATTGCAGTGAAGGGGGGCGGTTATGTTGTGGGATCCTATCCTGAAGTTGAGTATGACCGACTCTACCATACAGTTGTTTTAGCAGGGCCTGAGGGCAATATTTTAGGTCGTTATCGTGCAACTCATCTTGATGCATCTGATAAGGGATGGGCGGTTGCAGGAGATCGGATCACGGTCGTGGAGACTTCGATCGGACGAATCGGACTGGCACTGGAGTATGAATTAGCGGTAGCAGAACTAGGGGCGCTCTATAGTGTTGAGCGTACCGATATTATTGCCGCACCGGCGCGATTACCACTTCCTTTAAAGGTAGAGATCGATGCAGCGCTCTATTCGACCGCTAATCCCCCTACAGGAAGGGCTAATTATTATCCTTATGCAGCGGCAACATTACATCAACTCTGGGTTGTTTGTGGTGGAAGAGAGGAGAGTGGTTTTACCTCCAGCGCTATCTATGGGCCTGAGCCTATCGTATTAACGCCGGCATTATTAGCAAAATCTGGAGAGGATTTGCTCTATTGTAAGACGGTCGTACCCGCACCTGACTCATGGATTAGTCAAGAGCGATTAATTCATGGGCAAGCTGCCATTTGGTTCCCCCCATTAGTGCAAGAGTAGAGGGTAAGAGAGGGTGTTGATAGATCATATGTGTAATATTAATTCAGTAAATAATGGGAGAAGCTCTTTATTGATAGCGATTCACCCCTATTATATGAAGTAGGAGCATTAAAGAATAGAAAATAGAAAATAGAAAAATAAATTTTATATAGTGGAGTTAGCGTAATAACAAGTTTTATGACAAGTTTTGCAACTAGATAACAGACATAGAGATATAACATAAATAGCATTCAAAGGAGCCATTCCCTGTTATATAGATTATGAACGTTATATGTAAAAATATAATATATATCGATCTGTTTTTATTACCATCTCTTCTTAAGATTAACTTTTTAATTAACTGCTTAATTAACTGTTTGATTAATTTTTTAATTGGTTTTTAATTAAATATTTAAGCCGACACTGGTATTTATATTAGCTTTTAAATCTTTATAGCGAGTTTGTAGAAATAGATTATTAAAAAAATTGTAAATAATGGTATGTTGGAGTAAATGTATCGCAGTGAGTATGTAGAAGAAAATAAGACTTACAAAATAAGATTTACTATTTAACCTTATAGGTTTTATCACGATTTATCATTATTTGAGGGGATCTACTATGAAAAGTTCTTCATCACAGCCGGAGCAGTCGGTGAAAAGTCGGAATACATTGGCTTCTTCAATGTTAAATCCTGCTTCAACTGCCGTCCCGATTATGGAGCGTCCTGAAATCGCTTTTGTATTAGCGATTATCGCAGGATTGATGAATGGTTATACCTACCATGTCTCTAAAATCTTTAGTACGGTGCAGTCGGGTAATATTATTCTTTTAGGGGAGACGATCGCAACTAAAAATTGGCCCCATTTCTATGCGATTATGTTTACCGTGTTAGCCTTTGGCGTTGGCTCGATGTTAACCGCGATTGTTGAGAGGATCTATCGAAATAAGAATAGCCATAGTTGGACCTTCGTGATCATCGCTATTGAAGCGCTGGTACTTATTATTCTGGCGAGTGGTTATTTTAATAATATTCTCTCCATCTCAACAATCTGCATCATTATCTCATTTGTTGCAGGCCTTCAGGGAAATGCCTTTCATAAGGTGAAAGGGATGCTCTACGGGAATGTGGCCGTCACTTTAGTGGTACAGTTAGCATTTAGTAATTTAATGCAAGCGATTCAAGGGGATAGAGGTACATGGCGAAAAGCTGTGATCTTCTTCTCAGTATTATTAGGGTTTGGTTTAGGAGGTTATGCTGGCACATTAGCGACGATTCGCTTTGGTGAGGCGGCCCTTCTTTTACCGGCAATTTTATTAATTTTACTCTTAATCTACCTTCTTTTGGCAAAAGAGAAGGGGGATGATTCAATCGATCCTGCTTCTTAAGCATCATTTCTGGAGAGTAAGGAGTAGTTCGTTTTTTCAATCAGTGATTCAATCGATATGCTTGATTGCTGATGATATTAACTTAGATAGACAATGGAGATTTTCTATGCCTATAGATAAGAATACCCCGCAGCCGTTTCGCCCATCAGATGGTAAAGGTTGGATCGACCATGGTCCACGTAACATCATGCGTGATCGTGAAAATCCAGATATTTTAGTGCCACCACCAACGGATCATGGCACCATTCCTAACTTACGTTTTAGCTTCTCTGATGCTCATATGCGTTTAGAAGAGGGGGGTTGGACGCGTGAGATTACTAATCGTGAACTACCGGCATCGCTCGATATTGCTGGCGTGAATATGTCGCTTGAGCCAGGTGCTTATCGTGAGCTTCATTGGCATAAAGAGGCAGAGTGGGGCTATATGCTCTATGGTAATGCTCGTGTTACAGCGATTGATGAAGATGGCCGAATCTTTATTGATGATGTTAAAGAGGGTGATATCTGGAACTTTGAAGCTGGAATTCCCCACTCTATTCAAGGATTAGATCAAGGGTGTGAATTCCTTTTAGTCTTTAGTGAAGCTGATTTCTCTGAAAATAACACCTTCCTCTTAACAGAGCTAATTTCTCATATTCCACAAGATGTGATCGCAGCAAACTTCAAGATGGATGTGGATACACTGAAAAAATTACCACAAGTTGAGAAGTATATCTTTAAAGGCGAGGTTCCAGGGCCGATCAATGTTGTGCGCAAGCATAATGAACATGGTGATGTTCCTTCACCATTTACATTCCATCGTGATTCAATCACGCCTCATGAGTGTGAAGCAGGTAAAGTCTACTTTGTAGATGAGCGTAACTTCCCTGAAGCGAAGACGATTTCAGCAGCATTTGTAGAGATCGAACCTGGTGGTATGCGTGAAATCCATTGGCATCCACGTGCGCAAGAGTGGCTCTACTTTATTGAGGGTAAGGCGCGTATGACGGTCTTTAACTCACAAGGAACGGCAAGAACATTCAACTATCAAGCAGGTGATGTAGGGGTTGTTCCTATTGTAGCGGGACACTATATCCAAAATATTGGTGATGAGCCTGTTCGCTTTATCGAAGTATTTAAACGTCCAGATGCTTATCCGATCTCTCGTTACTCCGATATTTCTCTTAATGCTTGGTTAGCGAGTACACCTACACAGATCGTTGCAGATCATCTCAATTTAACGTTTGAAGAGGCAGAAGCGCTCCCAAATCCAGGGCGTCCAGAGCCTGTTATTTGGTATAAAAAGCCAGAAGGTAAATAGTTGCTGTCGTGAGTGATCTATTGTGTTGATGGATCTGGAAGTATAGTAAATCCATTATCGATCTACCATTAACTCACTTACAATTGACGCACAATTCTATTTTTATTTTTTATTTTTAATATCACCAGTATCGATTCATCTACTTATTTTGAATCGATACTGGTTTTTTGATTGGTTATTTAAATCATCTATTTAAATCATCTATTTGAATCATCTATTTGAATTACTCATTGTGAATTGGTCATTAGTAATCTAAGTAGATCGAGATTTTACTTCAGCTAGACTCCGTTAGATTCAACTAGATTTAGTCCGCTCGGTCTGTTGCAATAGAGGATAATATAGAGAGAGTAGATAGAGATCGATCCGATCGTGATCGATTATAAAAGATTAAGTAAGGGGTAAGTCATGAGTATGGAGATCTCCCGCCGAGGCTTTATTAAACTCGGTGTTATTGCTGGTATTACGATAATGGTAGGAAAGCTTCCAATCGCGGAAGCTGTAGAGATCAATTCAGGACCGACATCCACAGATTGGATGGGGCGTGATGGTCGGGCAAAGATGCGTTGGGATGCGATTCGTAAAATAACAGGTGAGAAAAACTTTGCCCGAGATTATCGTGCGAAAGATCTGGAGGGTTGGCCAGATCAACAAGCTTACGCCTTTATGCTTAAAAGTACGAAGGCTGATCGAACTTTTGAAGGGATTGATCTTTCGATTCTAGGAAGCGAGCTACAGCCCGATCGCCTTGTGATGCAGGAAGATCTAGTGCGAGATGGACTCAATACTCCTCAAGATACCAGCATGGGTGCCGGCTTTTATGGGAGTAATATTCTTCTTCCGAAAGGGGAGACGCCCCCTATCTATGGTCATCCTGTTGCGATTTTGATCTATAAGAATTTTGACCGATTTAGTGCCGCACAACGTCTATTACAATTTGATGAGAGCGTTATTCAATATGGCGCAGTGACCGGTATTAAACCGCCCAAAAATTATGGTGCTGCTCGCTATGTACGGATTGGCGGAGAGACACCGATAGCCCCTTCAAAATTTTCCCCTTATCAAGACTCGGCAATTAAAGGCGTCTTTGATGGCAATGAGGTGATTTGGCCTCCCGAGGGGTATTCTACTGACTCTTTAGTCGCAAGTCTTAAGCATAAGGATCGTGGTGGTGGGTTTATCCGTGCTTTAGAGAAGGCCGATAAGAAGCCGGAGATTCAACATATAGGGATGCAACATGCTAAAGCGATAGCTGCTGAGGTAGAGCGGGCAAAAGAGGATCCTAATAAAATTGTTCTAACGCGAAAAGGCTTTTCGCAGTCGATCGATCCGAGTGCGATGGAACCCGATAACTGTAATGCTTGGTATGATGCTGAGAATAAGACGCTTCATATCTTAACAGCGACGCAATCGCCGGCAGGAGTTGCGAATATGGCAGCAGATCTGCTAAAGGAGAGTCGTTTTAAAGAGGTTGAAAATATCCTACTTTTGACGGGTTCGACAGTAGGCTATGGTTCTAAGGATTACTCTGTTTTCCCAATCTATGCGATGGCGGCTAGTTTCTATAGTGATGGATTGCCGGTACGAATGGCTAATAACCGCTATGAGCAATTTCAGATGGGCATGAAGCGACATGCGGTGGAGATGGAGGTTACTATTACAGCAGATCGACAAAGTGGCCAATTTGAGATTTTAAAAGGAACTTATCAATGTAATGGTGGGGGGAGAGAGAATCTTTCTGTTGCAGTTTCTCATGTGGCCGTGCGGGGCGCGCAGTCGATCTACTATTTTCCTAAGTCTGATTTGACCGCTTTAGCGATGGCAACACCGGCAGTTGAAGCCGGTTCAATGCGTGGCTTTGGCTCTCTCCAATCGATGGCAATTACAGAATTATTGGTCGATGAGTTAGCACATGAATTGGGGATCGACCCGATAGAGTTACGTAAAAAGAATGCGGTTCGAGAAGGGTATACCAATACTCAAGGAGGCGTTTTTGCCGGAGATCCCCGTAATATCGAGATGTTAGAGATGGCACAAAAGCATCCACTTTGGCGTCATCGTCATGAAGCAAAAGTGAAGTATGAGGCAGAAAATCCTGGTCGACTCTATGGTGTAGGATTTGCCCAAGTACAGCAAGTTTATGGCTCAAGTGGTGTTCCTACAATTCTCTCTCTAGAATTTGATGAGATGGGAAAACTCTCAATGCGCCATTGTGTTCAAGAGATTGGAACGGGTGGAACAACAGCGCAACAGGTGATGATTTGGCAAGCGTTAGGAAAGGTTCCTGATTATGTCGAATTTGGTGTGACGCAATTTGATGAATTGCCGCTCTATACCAGTTGGGCAGATCAGAAAAAACAGGATCAACTCGCGAAGAATGATCCCTATTGGGTGCCGGCATTGATTCCTGATATGAGTTCTTCAAGTGGTGTTTACTATATCGGCTTTGGAACGCGACAAGCCGGGAAGTTTCTTTTAGAACATTCACTCTGGCCGGCGGCAAAAGCGATCTGGAGTGAAGGGATTGGGGGTGGATCTTTTAATAGCCTCAATATGTCTCTGGCAGATCTTCGAATTACAGAGCTCGGTATCGGTGGTGGCGGTATGACACCACTCCCCTTTGAGGTTGTGGCGAAAAAAGCACATGAAATGGGGTTGGTCACTGGTGTTGCCGTACATGCTTACTCTAGCTGGCAGTGGGCACGTGCAGAGTTTGATATTCCCACAGTAGGGATGCTCAATCTCCCCTTAGATGCGCTTGCCGTAAAATATGGGAAAGGGGCACCGGCAAGCTTAAAAGCGAGGATGACGACAGGGGGATATGATTTTATTAAACGAAAGGTTGCCTATTTCCCAGATACAGATCGATCAGGAGCAGATCCAACGACAGTCACGCCGGCATCGTCACTTGTAGAGTTGAGTGTTGATAGCTTTAGTGGTGAGGTGGAGATTCTTTCACATCATATGATTATGAATCCCGGTAAGCTCATCGTTCCTGAATTAGTCTCAGGACAGATCCAGGGCGGAACGGCAATGGGGTTAGGGCATGCGCTAATGGAGGAGCTTCCGCTCTATGAGGATGGTCCGGGAAATGGTACTTGGAACTTTAATCGTTATCGATTACCAAGAGCAAAAGATGTTGCAGTATGGCATCAGACAGCACAATTTCTTCCCCCTTTGTCGGAAACTTCTCCTCCAAAAGGGATGGCTGAACTTGGGATGATCCCTATTCTGCCGGCCACTAGTAATGCATTAACCCATGCAACAGGCAGACGTTTTTACCATTTTCCAGTAACGGCCGATAAGATTCAGAAAGCGCTCTCAGAGTAGTATTACGAGTATCAAAAAAAGGGAGTAAAGATGAGTAGAGAGATAGAGAAAGAGCATCACGTGGGCACTTTATCGAATCAACAAGGATTAGATCTACAAAAAAATGATCAACAAAATCATGACGAGAAGAGCCATATTGTGAAAGGGCACTTTGATAGTGAAAAGATTCAGCAACGTTATCCTGCAATTGAGCGTAAACCCCTTACACTCACAATTAATGGGGAGGAGGTTGGACCAATTGAAGTACCATTGACGATGACAATGATCGACTTTTTACATGAGTATCTCGATTTAACAGGGACTCATTTTGGCTGTGGGCAGGGGATTTGCCATGCCTGTACTGTTATGGAGATTCATCCTGATGGGTCAAAGAGTGAAACGAGAACATGTATCTTTGGAGCGCACTATTTTGCCGGCAAAAATATTGTGACGATTGAGGGGCAAGCGACAAAAAAAGATGGAGTATTGATCTTAACGCCTATTCAACAGGCTTTTATTGATAATTTTGCTTTCCAATGTGGTTATTGTGCGCCAGGATTTGTTGCGGGTGCAACGGTCTTTTTAGATCGCTTAAATCGCCACCCCATTAAGAGAGCTAATCTAGAAAAAGCTATTGAGGAGGCGCTCAATGATCATATCTGCCGTTGTACAGGGTATGTCCGTTATTATGAAGCAATTCGGGATGTCGCCTTAGCTACCCCCGGTTGTGTTATCGATTAAGGAGTAGAAGATGCGTTATGTTGAAGGTATCGATTATTATCGTCGCAGTAAGCAGAAAGGGAGCTTAAAGCGCTGGCTCATTTGGCTCCTATTATTGTTGATTATCTTAGCGGTATTAATCCTAATCGGTGTGTTTCGTCAAGATTCTGTGACTGCTAAAGGTACTTTGAGTGAAGCAGAGATGGAAGCATTGATACCTAAAGGGCGAGAGCTAGCCCTTGCTGGAGATTGTTTTGGTTGTCATACCCGGGAAGGAGGAGAGATGGGAGCAGGGGGTGTTCCTATTACAATGGCACCATTAGGAACGATCTACTCTACCAATATTACTCCTGATAAGAGATATGGAATTGGCAACTATACGCGGGAAGATTTTCATCGAGCGCTTAAAGATGGGGTAGGCAAAGAGCGAGGGAATCTCTATCCGGCAATGCCTTACGTCTTTACCCATATTACGACTGATGAGGATATCGATGCGCTTTACGCTTACTTGATGAGTATTCCTCCTTTAGCAATTCCTAATGCTCAAAATAGTGGGATATTTGCTTGGCCCGTACGCCCATTTTTGAATTTTTGGACACTCTTTAACTTTCCAGATCGATTGGCACCGCATGATCCTAATCGTTCTGAAGTATGGAATCGAGGAGCTTATCTCGTTGAGGGATTAGCACATTGTGGCGCTTGCCACTCTCCTAGAAATTTTATGATGGGGGTGGATTTTAAAGCGGCATTGACCGGAGGATTTGAAGATGGGTTAGCGATTCCTGATATTACAGCTGAGACATTGGCGAAAAGAGGTTACTCATTAGAAGATCTTACTGAGTATTTAGCGACTGGAATTGCGCCGGAAGGGGATTCTTTTGCGGGAATGGAGACAGTGACCCATTTCTCGACAAGTCAGATGAATCGTCAAGATGTGATTGCTATGGCAACCTATCTTCTTACCGATAAAGGGGGGAAGATTCTTTCGCCTAAGCGCTCTCCTATTATGACTAATCAAGTTATAGGAGCGATGAAACAGGCAGATCTTGTAGCGGGTCGAGAGAATTATTTAGCGGCTTGTGCGACTTGTCATGGGATAGAGGGTAAGGGAATTCCACATGTAGCGCCAGCGTTAGAGGGAGATGCGATCGTGATGATGGAGGATCCACAAACTCTAATAGCCGTTGTACTCAATGGAATACCCACAACCTCCTACTCTAATGGGGAGCGTATGTACGCTATGCCAGGGTTTGAAGGCGCATTAACCGCGAAGGAGATTGCCGATCTTCTTAATTGGGTGAGAGCTGAGTGGGGAGGCATTGAAAAACCGATCAAAGCAGATCAGGTTGCCCCTCAAGGAGAATCCCTACTCCATTTATAAATCCAGAATCCAGAATCTAGAGATCTGTAGTCTTCGACTCATGATTTCCAACATGATTTATAATGTAGCTCTACACTCTACACTCTACACTCTACATTAAGGATAATAGTAGGAATAGCAGATGAGGTAGATAGGATAGATAGTATAGATAAGGTAGATAAGAGAAAGCCCACTATTGAGTGGGCTTTTTTGATTCATTGTCTTAGGATGAATTTTATTATTGATGTTTTGATCTGAATTTTAAAGCTACTAATATGTAGCTTTAAAACCTAATCGATTATTCAGCTGTTACGTTAACAGTGATTTCAACATTCACATCAGCGTGGAGGTGAAGTGTAACTGTGTGCTCGCCGAGTGAACGGATTGCACCATCATGGATACGAACTTCTTTACGCTCAACAGGTACACCTGCATCTGTAATAAGAGTTGCGATATCTTGAGCTGTTACTGAACCGAATAGACGACCTTCTGAACCTGCGTTTGCAGCGATAGTCATCACTAAACCAGCAAGTTTTTCACCACGTGCAGTTGCTTCCGCTAATACTTCAGCTTGTTTCTGCTCGAGTTCTGCACGACGCTCTTCAAAGCGAGCAACGTTAGCTTCAGTCGCTTCAGTCGCAAGACCTTGTGGAAGAAGGTAGTTACGTGCAAATCCTGGCTTAACATCGACCATGTCGCCAAGAGAACCTAAATTTTCAATTTTTTCTAAAAGAATAACTTTCATTGATTATCTCCCTTTGGACAAATTAGTGTTGATCAGTGTATGGGAGCAATGCAATGTAGCGAGCACGTTTAATTGCAGTTGCGAGCTGACGCTGATAGCGTGCGCTTGTACCCGTTACACGGCTAGGTACGATTTTACCTGTCTCTGTAACATAATTTTTTAAGAGATTAACATCTTTATAGTCGATTTCTTTAACGCCTTCAGCGGTAAAACGACAATATTTTCTACGACGAACATAACGTGACATAATTTTATTACCTTTTGTCTATATTTTAAAAGAGATCCGATGCTTATGCTTCTTCGCTATCTGCGTTGTCAGCATCATCGTTGCTTTCAGCTTCAACTTCACGATTGTCATGATGACGCTCAGGTTTTGCTGCAACAACAGATGGTTCAGTTTCCGCTTCTTCTTTGTTGATGATAAGATCACGGATAACCGCATCGTTAAAACGGAATGCGCTTTGTAGCTCTTCTAAAGAGGCTTTATCACATTCAATGTTCATAAGAACGTAGTGTGCTTTATGAATTTTTTGAATAGGATATGCTAATTGGCGACGGCCCCAATCTTCTAAACGATGGACTACGCCACCATTATCAGTCACGATTGCTTTGTAGCGATCGATCATTGCAGGAACTTGTTCACTTTGGTCTGGATGAACCAGAAATACTACTTCGTAATGACGCATTATTCATGCTCCTTATGGATTTAAAAAATATTTAAAGTCTTCTAAACACAACTTAAAAGACAAGGAGACCTAGAGTCTTGTAGTTTTGATTGGCACTATTTTTTTTAAACTTTTTCAGTAACTAAAAAGCTTAGAAAGCACCATCTCATTAAAAGACTCAAAATCAAGCAAAGCATTATACCTGTTAAGATTTATAAAAGAAAGGGGAAAGAGCGGAGAAGTGCTAGAAGCTCTCCTCTTGAAGATGAAAGAGCGGTTCACCAAGTTTAATGGGCTGATACTCTTTGATGAGAGGATCGAGCATTAAATTCCCTTTCTCTGCAATAACGATTGCTGTTGATCCCATATTGAAGCGACCCATCTCCTCCCCTTTTTTCAAGGAGATCCCCTCTTTTTGATAATCACTATATTGTAGTAATTTGCCATAGGGTGGTGTAACGGTTCCTGACCAGACAGTTTCAATACTAGAGACATTAATGGCACCGACTAAGATAACGATCATCTTGCCATAGGGGGTCTCAAAGAGTGAGACGTGACGCTCATTCTCCGCAAAAAGAGCGGGGATTTTTTCAGCAGTCTTTAAGGAGACACTATAGAGTTTCCCCGGGATATGAATGGTCCGTAGAAGGGTTCCATCCACTGGCATATGGATACGATGGTAATCCCTTGGTGAAAGATAGATTGTTGCAAAAGAACCATCTTTAAAAGTGTCTGCTAATTGTGGATCAGCAATTAATGACTCTAAGGTGAAGTTGTGACCTTTGGCATGGATAAATTGAGTCTTATCTAATGCTCCACTTGCTGCAATTTTCCCATCAGCAGGGGAGATGAGCGCTGCGTCGCTTATGGGGCGAGCTCCCTCTTTTAACTCACGGGTAAAAAAATCATTGAAGTTAATAAACTGTTCTGGACTTTGACGCTCATAATCTTGCCAAGCGATCTTGTAGATTTTCGCAAATTGGGAGATGAAAAGGTTTTTAAACCATGCTGTTTTGATACGTGTAATTTTACGAAATAGAGCAGATGAGAAGCGTTGAAATGAGAGGTTGTTGAGAAACATGGATAATCTCCTAAATTTTTAAGTATTAAGCCGACCGTGAGTTTAGTCTATGATTTAGTCGAGGTGCTTATTTGAGGGTGCTTAAAGAGTGAATCCAAGATTCTGCTGTGATTAGATCAGCTTCAGTATCGATACCGGCAGGGGGTGCTTCTGTAGTGATTGCGACAGCAATTTTATAATTGTTCGCCAGGGCTCTGAGCTGCTCTAATTTCTCTAAAGACTCAAGATGGGAGGGGATTAAATGGGGATAGGCATTGAGAAAACTTGCACGATAAGCATATAGACCTATATGACGCAGATAGGGGGAGTCTTCAATTACGCCTGTTACCGGCATTGCATCTCTCTGGTAAGGAATCGCAGCTCTTGAGAAGTAGAGTGCTTCATCAGCCTCATTGAGAACAACTTTTACGGCATTAGGATTATGAACTTCTTCCCATTGATGGATCGGGGTTGCCAATGTACTCATTGCAACAGAAGGGTTTTCTTTGAGGGCTGTTGCTACAAGATCGATTAAATTAGTGGGTAGAAAAGGTTCATCCCCTTGCCAATTAACAATGATCTCATCATCGGGGAATTCTAATTTTTGAGAGACTTCGCTGAGACGATCAGTTCCAGATTCATGGGAATCTTTTGTCATAATGACTTCTGCGCCTAAAGCTTTTAAATGATGATAGATTGCATCACTATCCGTCGCAACGATAATGCGCTTCGCATCGCTCTTCAATGCTGCCTCCCAGGTCCACTCTATAAGAGGCCTGCCGGCAAGGTCGCGCAACATTTTATTAGGAAGGCGAGTCGACTTTAATCGTGCGGGGATGATAATGGTATAACTCATAATTAATTTAATGCTCTCTTTTGTAAATGAAAGTTGAATAGAATAATTGAATGGAGCGATTAAAATAGTTTTTTATAAGACTCCATTGATTAATGGGAGAGATTATAGCAATAGGGGGCGTTTGGCGCGAAGAATTAAATTAGTGATCATTGATTTGGGTTTTCTCACCTAAAAAGAGAGAAAAATTTGATGAAGAAAATAGGAAGTTGTTCAAAGATTGCATCACTTTTTAACGCGTCTCTCATTGTGAAAAAAAACAGAAAAAAAGATCTAAAATTAGCTTGACTTATTAACATCTTTTCAAAAGCTCGATAATTAGAGGGTTATGTCGCTATTTGACTTTTGTGAGTTTATGATTTGTGAAATCGATTGATATTACTAGCTTTAGAGAGGTGTCTAATTATTGATCATTTTAATAGATGAGCCATTTTAATGCCCTTTATGCTCCTTATCATCGAGTTATACACAAGGTTATCCACAGTATCTGTGGGTATCTATTTTTAGGTCAATTACTTTCTAAAAGTCAAATTTTGGCATCTAGTCTCATCACTCACTTTGAAAGATACTTTGATGAGATTATTAGGATGCTATTCGGTCTTTAGTTTTATTTAAAAATAACAATATAACGGGTATCATAAGCCCCATCATTAGTTGTAATCATTAGTTGTAAATTAGTGGCATTAAGCTAATCAATAAGAATAGGGAGTAGGAAAGCATCATGGCTCATAGAGAGAGATTAGATCACTTATTAGAGACGATGGCTCGATTGCGAGCTGAGGATGGTTGTCCTTGGGATCGTGCGCAGACGCATCTTTCTCTGATTCCCTATTTAAAAGAAGAAGCCGCTGAAGTGATTGATGCTATTGTTGAATTAACCGAAGCGGATCAGATAGCTCGGCAAGAGAATATTAATGATAAAATAGAAGAGCCTTGTATTAATGATCAAAAGCAGATTAGAGAAGCTGCATTAGAAGAGGAGCTCGCGGATCTATTGCTACAGATCCTTCTCCATTGTGAAATTGCAAAGGAGCGAGAAGCTTTCGATTTTAGTGATGTGATGGCGCGTCTCAATGAGAAGATAATACGTAGACATCCCCATGTTTTTGCCGGAAAGCAGTACCATTCAATCGCTGAACAGAAGGCTGATTGGGCTCGTATCAAAGCAGAAGAGCGAGTAGAGAGGGGAGTAGAGGTCAATCCATCATTACTCTCGGGAATCCCCAGAGCTCTCTCTCCTTTAAGACAGGCAGAATTATTACAGAAAAAAGCTGCGACAGTAGGTTTTGACTGGAATGAGATTGATCCTGTTATTGAGAAAGTTGAAGAGGAGCGTTTAGAGTTTTTTGAGGCAATGGAGAGCGGGGATCGAGAAGCGATGAAGAGTGAGTTGGGGGATCTCTTCTTCTCATTGGTCAATTTAGCACGCTTTTTAGAGATTGATCCTGAAGAAGCATTGCAATTGACTAATCTAAAATTTAGACGTCGATTTAATTATATTGAGAAGAGCGCCACAGCGCCACTAGAATCAGTAACGCTCGAAGATTTAGACCGCTATTGGAATGAGGCAAAGCGAGGAGGATTATGAGTCGGCATGATCTTTTCAGCACAGAAAGGGGGGAATATCCTCTAGAGAATCGAGAAAAACGTGACTTATCTGATGCTGTCTATTCAGTTACGGCGCTCAACTTTGCGATTCGTGATCTTCTTGAAGGTGCATTTTTCTATTGTCAGGTTGAAGGAGAGGTCTCTAATGCGGCTTATCCTGGTTCTGGACATATCTACTTTAATCTTAAAGATGAAGGTGGGATGCTTAAGTCTGTCATCTGGCGTTCTCAAGCAGAGCGTTATCGTTCATTGATTACAAATGGCCAGAAAATAAAGTTAACTGGAAAAGTCTCCGTCTATGCGCCTCGAGGAGAGTATCAGTTAATAGTCTCTCGTGTTGAAGAGGCTGGGGTTGGTGATCTTTATCTACAATTTTTAGCACTTAAAAATCGCCTTGCAGAAGAGGGGTTATTTGATACGCATCATAAGCAGCTTATCCCTAAGCATCCGCGTAAGATAGGTATTATCACCTCACGAAGCGCCGCTGCGTTACAAGATGTCTTACAGGTTTTCTCATCCCATAGACCCGATATTCCTCTTAAGCTGTATGCAACTAATGTACAAGGAAGAGGGGCTGAGCATGATATCGCTAATGCAATTGAGCGTGCGAATCGAGAGAATATATGTGATCTTCTACTTCTTATCCGTGGAGGGGGTAGTATAGAGGATTTATGGTGCTTTAATGAAGAAGTAGTTGCTCGTGCAATCTTTGCTTCTAAGATACCTATTATCACAGGAGTAGGGCATGAGACAGATATTACAATAGCCGATTTCGTCGCCGATCTACGAGCTCCAACGCCATCTATGGCAGCAAAATATTCATCACAATCTCGAGATGAGCTCTATCAATATCTTTCAGAGGTTGAATCCCGTCTAATGAAAATGATGCGGGATAAGTTACGTACGCTCGAAAAAGAGATCGATCATCTCTCCTATCGACTCTATCTTAAAGATCCTAAATCGCGCTTAAGTCAAAATAGAGAGCAATTGATTCGTCTAAAAGCAGGTTTAGGAAGAGCGATTCATTATCGATTAGAGCAACTTCAGGCGCGTTATTCAGTTATCAATGATCGATTAAAGAGAATCTCTTTAAATGATCAGATAGAGCGTCATCAAGATCGACTTCAGATGATGAGTGATGGGATGGAGAGAGCGCTTAGAAAAAAATATCAAGAAAGAGAGCAGGCGTTTGTCAATACGGTAGAGAAGTTAACACTATTGAGCCCTCTCAACACGCTTTTACGCGGATATTCTATGACCACAAAAGAGGGCCAGTTAGTCAAAAGTATTACTGATGTCGAGATCTGCGATCAGTTAGAGATAGAAGTGACTGATGGAACGATTGATGTAGCGGTGGTTTCAATTCATTCTTCTTGATTATTATCCTATTTCTATAGTTTGATCATCTTATTATTTAAAGCAGATGTTTTTTATGAAGTGATCACATAATGAGGCAGTTTTTGGATCAAAAAGAATCATTGAATGAGAACGGTTAAGGGTAATAAAGTCGCTATATCCTTCTAACTTTGTCTCATCGAGATAGACTGTACCATCACCAACTAGTGAATCTTTATCAATAGTATCGGTGATTGACTCTAGTAGTAGAGAAGTTGGCCCTTGATTATGGGTTCCTGCGATAATTCCTAAAGGAATGGGAAATTTCCAATATCGATTATAGTTTGGTAGTAGAGTATTTTGAGATTTTCCGATTAGAAAAGATGCATTATGATCTGTCAGATATTGGACAATTCGGGATCCATGAAATGGAGGGGTAATCGCGATGACTCTCTTTAGTTGTTGATGTATTGATTTTTCTAGACTCTTTAAGATGATTAAAGAGCCTAAACTATGTCCGATAATGGCAAAAGGGAAGGAAAATCTCTCTAAATAGTGATAAAAGGAATCGACATTTTTTTCAAAGCTCGTTATGAGTGTTGGATATTTAAAGTAATGTATTTGATATCCAAGTTTTTCAAGACGATACCCCAATACTCTCATAATAAGTGTATTCTGGTATAAACCATGTATTAGGATGACATCCTTGATATCTTCAATATTTTCAATATCTTCATATTTTTCTTTTTTCATATTTTTTCATATTTTCAGAAATAGAGTAGAGGACCTAGGCGTTGTTAATATGATGTAGGGAAGCCCCATAGTAAGCTTCTAAAATCAGCTTTGCATTAAATATCGATAAATTATGATAATAGAGAATATAATAGAGAATAAAAAAATCCTCGTAGCTTAATAGGAGGTATAATGCTACGAGGATGGTTTTAGTTATTATTGTAGGGTTTAAATGCTACTCAATGCCCTGATCTTTGTAATTTTAATCTATTGATCTATTTGATAATTGTTAGAGTCGGTTTTTTATTTTTGTTACTATCTTTACCCTTATCTCTATTTTGTAAGCTCTCTTTATCAGATTGTTCCTCATCTTTAGAACTCTCTTTATGAGAGGTTGGCAGTTGCCCTTTATCTGGCTCAATAATATCTAGTTGAGGCCCCTTCTTTTTGGAGAAGGAGGGCGTTGTGATTTTCATCATATCTACAAAATAATCATCAGGGAGAGCCTCTGTTTGAAAGCCCATTCCCTCACCATTTTCTTGAGCATAGATTGCTGCAACAGCCCCTACAGGAAAGTTAATTTCATGAACGATCCCAGAAAAACGAGCGGAAAAAGAGATCCACTCATCGCCTAAAATAAGATTACTTATAGCTGATGGAAGAACATTAAGAATAATATTACCATCGGTGATAAATTTTTCTGGTACATCGACATAGGGAAGGGTTGCGTCTACTACAATGTAGGGTGTGCAATTATTATCGAGTATCCAGTCATAGAGGGCTCGAATAAAGTAGGGCTTATTTGAGGTCATCATAAAAAGTCCTTAAATAGTTTTCTCTTTTTTATCAAAAGCAGCTTTAACGCTCTCTTTTTCTAATAAACGATCATAATAATCTAAGACTGGCTGAGCCTTTTTTGGAAGTGGAATATCCAAATATTTAACCCACCATAAGAAAGGAGCAATTGTGGCATCGATTAATGAGAAGTCTTCATTTTGGAAGTAGGTTGTCTCACTAAATAGTGGCGAATAGGCCACAAGAAGATCAGCGATCGCTTTATTAGTTCTATTATCTGCTGTTTTACGCCCAATAAGTTTCTCAACGAGAGGATACCAATCGTTAACAATTGTTTTAATAGTTAGACGAAACTTAGCCCGTAATATAGGGTCATTCGGGAGTAGTGGGGGGTGAGGAAAGCGCTCATCTAAAAATTCTAAGATAGTATCTGTATGATAAATAGCGATTTCACGAGTAATAAGTGTAGGTAGAATAACTTGAGGATTAACTTCTAAAAGGTCACCTGGGGGATTAGTTGGGTCGACAATTACTGTCTCACAGGTGATGTTTTTTTCGAGCAGGACGACTTTGACTCGATCACCATCTAAAGAGTTTTTTTCCGTAAAAAGGGTAAATCCTGTGCGTCTTGTTGACATAATTATGCTCTCCTTAATCGCAAGTAAGGAGCAATTAGATTTTAATTGCTCCTTACAGGTTTATTATAGTTTCCAATTATGAGTGGGGTTCATTAAATACTTATTTAACATCTTTCCAATATTCACGATTTAAAGCATACGCAAGTATTGTGAAGATCACTAAGAATCCTAGAACCCAAGGACCATATTTCTTACGTTCAAGCTGTGCAGGCTCGGCAACGTATGTAAGGAAGTTAGTGAGGTCATTAACAGATTTACGGAACTCTAACTCTGTCATTGCACCATCAGTTACCTTCTCAAGCCCTACAACAACTTCCTCATATTGGCACTCATCAGGCTGTGATAGGTCACATTCACCAATAGCTACCTTTTCCACTATAGGACGATTAGTCCCTTGCAGTTCAGCTAAAACATGAGGCATACCCGCATTAGGGAATGCAATGTTATTCATTCCTGTAGGACGGCTCTCATCTTCATAGAATGAAAGTAGATATTTAAAGATGTAGTCAGGACCTTTCGCTCGAGCAATAGTCGAGAGGTCTGGCGGTGCAACACCTAACCAGATTTGAGCATCTCCACGATCCATTGCTGTATAGATGAGATCCCCATCTTTTGTTGCTATAAATTCAGCTTCGCGAGGATCATAGCTACCAGTATTGATTAACTTTTGAATATCTTCTTCCTGTAATCCAATATCACGAGCTGTAATATTGTAGCGTTGAAACTCTAATGAGTGACAGGCAAGGCAGTAGTCCATATAGAGTCTAGCGCCTGATTGAAGAGATTCGTAGTTCGTCACATTAATTTGTGGGTCACCAAGCTGATCTAATGCTTTAGCTGTTAAATCCTCAGAAGTTTGTGCGTTTGCACTCGCTGCCATAAAGAAGAGGCAGCTAGTAAATAGAGTTATGATTTTTCTCATTTCATTGTCACCCTTGTTGGAACTGGTTTAACTTTACCCCATCTAGACCACCATGGCATGCCAAGGAAGAAGACAAAGTAGAAGATAGTACAGATACGTGCAACTAGTGTACGAGTATCATTCGCAGGAACTACTCCTAAATATCCTAAGATAATAAAGCAGACAACAAAGAGAGCAATCATAATTTTGATGAAAGCACCTTTATAGCGAATAGAACGTACAGGGCTTCTATCTAACCAAGGTAAGATGAAGAGAACTGCAATTGAAGCTCCCATAGCTAAAACACCCCAAATTTGCGTACCAAACCATGATGGAACAGCACGTAAAATTGTATAGTAAGGTGTGAAGTACCAAACAGGTGCAATATGTGCAGGTGTTGCTAATGGATTAGCAGGTTCAAAGTTAGGTGCTTCTAAGAAGAGACCAAACATATCAGGAGCGTAAAAGATGATCAATGCAAAGAAGATCAAGAAAATTCCTACTGCAAAAGTATCATGAACTGTGTAGTAAGGATGGAATGGGATACCATCTAATGGCTTTCCATTTTCATCAAGGTGATCTTTAATCTCAATACCATCGGGGTTATTAGAGCCAACTTGGTGCAACGCTAAGATGTGTGCAACAACAAGGCCAACTAAGACAAGTGGTAGGGCAATCACATGAAGTGCAAAGAAACGGCTTAATGTCGCTTCAGAGATAACGAAGTCGCCACGAATTCCTGTTACTAAAGTATCACCAATATAGGGAATAGCGCCAAAGAGCGAGATGATAACTTGAGCACCCCAGAATGACATTTGGCCATAAGGGAGTACGTATCCCATAAAGGCTTCAGCCATCAGAACAAGGTAGATCAACATTCCGAAGATCCATACCAGTTCACGAGGTTTACGGTGTGAACCATAGATAAGACCGCGGAACATATGCATGTAGACAACGATAAAGAACATCGATGCGCCAACGGCATGCATATAGCGTATGAGCCATGTCCAGTTCGCATCCCGCATGACGGCAGTCTCTAATGATGCATAAGCAATAGGAATACCCGTAGGGCCAAGCGCTCCATCGGGTTTGTAGTACATGACTAACCAGATCCCCGTTAAGATTTGGTTCACAAGCATAACGCCCGCTAAAACACCAAATACATAGAGCCAGTTAAAGTTTTTTGGTGCGTAATACTCAGTGACATGAGTACTTAAAGCACGCTTATATGGCAATCGATAGTCGATCCAGTCGCCTAAACGAGCCAATTTCGATTTAGATTGAGTTGTCATTAAGCCCCCTCCCCGCTAACACCCACAATAATTGAGTTTTCATTTTTGTAGTAGTGATCAGGAACAAGTAAGTTAATTGGAGCAGGTAGATTCTTAAATACACGTCCTGCAAGGTCAAAACGTGAGCCATGACAAGCACAGAAGAAGCCACCACGCCAAGATGGACCTAAGTCTGCAGGTGCAACTTCAGGTCTAAAGGTTGGCGAACAACCTAAATGAGTACAAATACCTACGAGTACGAGATATTCAGGTTTAATTGAACGGTACTCATTTTGAGCATATGGAGGCTGTTGATCGCTTTTTGAATCAGGGTCAACTAATGCATCCGGTGGGGAAGTTAGTAAACGTTCTAACATTGCTTCAGTACGATTTAGTACCCAAACCGGTTTCCCTTGCCACTCAACACGGAGTAACTCGCCAGGGGAAAGCTTAGATAGATCAACCTCAACAGGTGCTCCCGCACTTTTTGCTCGTTGACTTGGCATCCAAGACTTAACAAAAGGAACCCCGAGAAATCCTGCTCCAAAAGCCGCAACTGCTACCGTTGCATAGCTCAGGACTCGTCTCCTTTTATGATTAACATTCTCCGAACTCATGTTCTTCGTCTCCATTAAAAAATTACTTTTACTTGTTTACACGAGACACATACTCGCCTGTGCGTGTGTCAACCTTGATCACTTCACCGATTTGTACAAAGAGTGGTACACGAACAACAGCACCTGACTCAAGCGTCGCAGGTTTACCACCTGTTCCCGCAGTATCACCCTTTAGACCAGGATCTGTATCAACAATCTTCATTTCAATGAAGTTAGGCGGAGTCACCGTAAGTGGAGCGCCATTGTAGAGTGTAACAGTGCAAGTATCTTGCTCCATTAACCATTTTTTTGCATCCTCTACCGCACTCTCATTTGCAGCGACCTGATCAAATGTTTCTGGATTCATGAAATGCCAAAATTCCCCATCGTTATACAAGTACTGGAGTTCAACATCCATGACATCCGCACCTTCAACAGATTCTCCTGAACGGAAGGTCTTTTCGATAACACGACCTGTTTTGAGGTTTCTGATTTTGACGCGGTTAAATGCTTGACCTTTACCAGGCTTAACCATCTCATTTTCGATGATTGAGCATGGATCCCCATCAAGCATAATCTTTAGTCCACTTTTGAATTGATTTGTTGTATATGTTGCCATTTTATAATCACTATATCCTGCTAATAAATTTTTCTATGCAGATTATACCTGAACTCCATTTTAAATTCAGCTTACATCTTACCTATTTTGTTTACGCAACTGAGTTGTCATAAAGCTTTGAAATATATTCTCATTGATTCTAAACCATTGGTATTCTTGGTTGAGGAATGCCTTCCAGTGATCATAGACCATTTTGAAGTCAGGATTTTTAGCAGACTCCTCTTTATAGATTTCTTGAGCTACCTCATAAGAGGCTTCTAAAATTTCTTTAGAGAAGGAGCGAAGTTTTGCACCATTTTTAGTTAATGTTGCTAAAGCAGGAGGATTTTCTGCATCATATTTTGCAATCATCCACTGGTTGATCTCGGCACAAACGGTCTCAAAGAGATCTTTATAGAGTTGGGGTAGCTCATTCCATTTAGCATCATTGACATAGAAGGAGACAGTAGCAGCGCCTTCCCAGAATCCGGGGGTATAGTAGTAGGGTGCCACCGCTTGAAGTCCTAGCTTCTCATCGTCATAAGGGCCGACAAACTCAGCTGCATCAATCGTACCTTTTTCTAAGGAAGAGTATACATCGCTTGCCGGGATTGTTTGTGGGATAACGCCTAATCTAGAAAGAATTTCTCCTCCGAAGCCAGGAATACGGAACTTAAGTCCTTTTAGATCTTCTAAGGTGTTAACCTCTTTTCTAAACCAACCACCCATCTGCGCCGTTGTATTACCACCAGGAAAGTTAATGATATTGTATTGTGCAAAAACTTTGCGTAGGATTTCCAACCCTCCGCCGGCATAAAACCATGCATTTTGCATCCTTGCACTCATCCCAAAAGGTAGAACCGTATCGATAGAGAGCGCGGTATTTTTTCCATGATAGTAGTAAGAAGCGGTATGTCCTACCTCAACGGTACCCTGAGATACAGCATCAAAGACTTGGTTAGCGGGGACGAGCTCACCAGGAGCAAAAACTTGAATTTCAAATTGACCATTTGTTAATTTTGCTAACTTTTCAGATAGCATGGTTGAAGCGGCAAAGAGGATGTTGAGATTTTTAGGAAAACCGGCGGCAATACGCCACTTAACTTTTGGGAAAGTTTCCGCTTTAGCTACAGAAGTTGCTGCTAACCCTGAGATTGCTGCTGCCGCACCGGCCTTTTTCATAAAATCACGACGTTTCATCTCTATTTCTCCCTTTATCGAATGCATATTTTATCTTTTAGATAATATAAATTGTATAGTTAATTGTCCCTCTGCAGAGACGATATGGATTGATTTATAAAGCTTTTTTATGAAGCTTTTAGTAAATAAAATTCAAATTCAAATACAAATACAAATTTTATTTAAATATGATTTTTAAGATGTGAACCTTAAAGCATAAAGCTATCTATCAAAAGTAGATTTAGGCTTTAGAGTGAATCTAACTGCGTAAGTTTTAATTTATCGATAAGTTGTATCAGATAGAAGTTCTTACTCAGTGATATCCTAGATTGATGTTAGTGTTATGGGTAGAACGATTCTCTAGTAATCAATCGTGAGGATTAGCATCTTTTTCGCTTTGCATTCGATGTGTAAATCGCTCTAAATATACTCTCTCTCAAGGGGTATGTTGAGATGAGTAACCACCTTTATAGGGTTTATAGAAAGTGGTGCGGTAGATGCTGGTGATATAAAGATAGGTGCTTATTAAAGTTATCCTATTTTTATTTTTTATAAAATTTTGTGTTACTTGTCTTAGTTTATCTTCTATTTTCTAAGTTGTGAAAACATAAATTGCTGAAAGATATTCTCATTGACTCTAAACCATTGATACTCCTTATTTAGAAAGTTTTTCCAGTGGGTATATACTTTTCTGAAATCTTCATTAACTGCTGATTCTTCTGCATATATCTCTTGTGCAACATCGTAAGCGGCTTGTAATATCTCTCGTGAAAAGGAGCGCAACTTTGCACCATTTTTTATAAGGGTCGCTAGAGCTTCAGGACTTTTAGCATCATATTGAGCAGACATCCACATATTAACTTCAGCCGCTGCTCGTTCAAAGATAATTTTGTATCTTTGGGGAAGATTATTCCAGGCATCTTGGTTGACATAGAAAGAGAGCATCGAAGAGCCTTCCCAAAAGCCAGGTGTGTAGTAGTAAGGAGCAACTTCTTGTAAACCTAATCGCTGGTCATCATAGGGACCTACAAATTCGGTAGCATCGATTGTTCCTTTTTCGAGGGAAGAGTAGATATCACCTACAGGAATGTTTTGAGGAATTGCGCCTAGCCTTGCAAAGATCTCTCCACCAAAGCCAGGAATTCTAAACTTTAATCCTTGGAGATCAGCTACGCTTTTGACCTCTTTACGAAACCATCCTCCCATCTGTGTGTTAGAGTTGCCACCAGGGAAGTTTACAATATTGTATTTCTCAAAAAGCTCTCTTAAGACCTCATTTCCACCGCCAGCATAACACCAAGCATTTTGCATTCGGGTTGTTAAACCGAAGGGGAGACAGGTATCGATCGAGAGCGCTTTATTTTTGCCATGATAGTAGTTTGAGGAGCTATGTCCAACTTCAACGGTACCGTTTTGGATAGCATCAAAGACTTGTGTAGAAGGAACTAGTTCGCCGGCAGCAAAAACTTGAATCTCAAACTCCCCATTACTCATCTCATAGATAGAATCTGCTAGACGTTGGGATCCGCCAAATACAATATCGAGGTGGCGAGGGAAACTTGAGGTCATCTTCCACTTTATTTTTGCAGGTGTTGCGGCTTTAAGTAGAGAGAAGGTTACTGCCCCTCCTGTTGCGAGACCAGCTTGCGCTATAAATTTGCGGCGCTTCATATCTTTCTAATTCCTCATCGTGATCTGTGAGGGAGATATTAGATCTTGAATACCTAATATCTTCCTTGCTTTACTTTCAATATCAATATCAATATCAATATCAATATCATCGATTAATATTGATATTATTCGATATTTTATATCGACTTATTTTAGATCTATCTTTTATCTTTCCACTCAATTTATGTTGTCTGTTTTCTAAATTGGGAGAACATAAATTGTTGGAAGATATTCTCATTGACTCTAAACCATTGGTACTCTTTGTTAAGAAAAGCTTTCCAATGGGTGTAAATTCTTCTGAAGTCTTCATTCACTTCAACCTCTTCCGCATAGATCTCTTGTGCGGCATCGTACGCAGCTTGAAGAATTTCTCGCGAGAAAGAGCGTAGCTTAGCACCATTTTGAATTAAGGTTGCTAGTGCCTCAGGGCTTTTAGCATCATATTGTGCTGACATCCACATATTGGCTTCAGCGGCCGCTCTCTCAAAAATAATCTTATATTTTTCAGGAAGATTTGCCCAAGCATCTTTATTGACGTAGAAGGTGAGCATTGCTGATCCTTCCCAAAATCCAGGCGTATAGTAGTAAGGAGCAACTTCTTGTAGCCCTAGACGTTGGTCATCATAGGGTCCTACAAACTCAGTAGCATCAATGGTTCCTTTTTCGAGAGATGAGTAGATATCGCCGACAGCAATATTTTGAGGAATAGAGCCAAGACGAGAGAAGATCTCTCCACCAAATCCCGGGATACGGAATTTAAGACCTTTAAGGTCATCAACTGTTTTGACCTCTTTGCGGAACCAGCCACCCATTTGAGTGTTGGAGTTACCGCCAGGGAAGTTAACAATATTATATTTATCAAAAAGTTCGCGTAAGACCTCCGTTCCACCGCCAGCATAATACCACGCATTTTGCATTCGAGTTGTAAGGCCAAAAGGAAGGCAAGTATCGATTGATAAAGCTTTATTTTTCCCATGATAGTAGTTAGATGTGGTATGTCCTACTTCCACAGTTCCATTCTGAATAGCATCAAATACTTGTGTAGAGGGGACGAGTTCACCAGCGGCAAAAACCTGAATCTCAAATTCTCCATCACTCATCGCATATATGGAATCAGCCAATCTTTGTGATGTGCCAAAAAGGAGGTCTAAATGTTTAGGGAAGCTTGACGTCATGCGCCATTTTACTTTTGCATTGCTGTTTGCTTGTGCACTACTTAATGCGCCAATACCTGCTCCAGCAATGATTCCCGCACGGGAGATAAACTGTCGACGTTTCATGGTAGATAAATCCTCTCTTTAGATAGTAGTTTATAATTTATTGAATTCGATTTGTTAGTTGTTAGTTATTAGTTATTAATTATTGGTTTTAGGCTCTAAATTATAGGTGTAGAGTAGGTAAAATGCGTTAATGCACGACTCTATAAATCTGATGCTTTACAAAGCTATGTTTGATTAATTTATAATTTAGCAATTTGTAATTTGTAATTTGCAACTAGCGAAGACTCTGATAGAGGCTTTAATATTTAAAAATAGACTTTTGTAAAGTAGCTTTTGAGGGTGCACTCTTGAGTAAAGAGTGGAGCATATGAGCAGAGCATTAGTTCTATTCTCTGCAACATATGGGCATATCATATTGGATATAGACATGGTTTTAAAAGCTTTACGACCTTCTCCTTTTTGAGGAGAAGATCGTTTTTATTGCCTCTTTTTTGAAGAGGTAGGATGAGTATGATTAAAAATCAACACCAAAGTCATCAAAGTCGCTAAAGCTATCCATTCCGGTATCGAGATTAAACTCAATATCAGCACCAGATCCTTCAAATCGTTCAATTTTCTCTGTCTTAATAATATCAGGGAAGGCAATCAATAATACAACCATTATAATTTGGAGTATTAGGAAAGGCGTTGCGCCGTAGTAGATATCTTTAGTTGTAACCTCTTTCGGAGCGACTGATTTGAGGTAGAAGAGAGAGAAGCCAAAAGGAGGATGCATAAAGGAGGTCTGCATATTCATCGCTAGAATAATCCCAAACCAGGTCAGATCTATTCCTAATGAGGTGGCGATAGGAAGAAGGAGCGGAACAAGGATTAGGGTAATTTCAAAGAAGTCCAAGAAGAAAGCGACGAAGAAGATCAAGATATTAACCGCAATAATAAAGCCGAGAACGCCACCGGGAAGGTTTCCTAAGATGCCTTCAATCCAAATTCCTCCATTAAGGCTTGTGAATGCTAGAGAGAAGAACATTGAGCCGATCATAATGAAGACAACAAACGTGGTGATTTTTACACTTTGATCGAGAGCTTGATAGAGTAGCTTTTTAGTTAGAGATCTCTTGAAAAGCGCTAAAACCATTGCTCCAACTGCACCAATAGCACCGGCTTCTGTAGGAGTTGCCATGCCTAAAAAGACCGTTCCTAAAACGAGGAAGATTAATGTAACGGGCGGGATGACACTAGTGACTACTTTTTTTGCTAAGGCGGTCCCATGCAATGTTCTTGCTGCTTCAGGGATTGCCGGCATTGATTGTGGTTTAACTAGTGTAAGAATAAAGATAAAAAGTATATAAGCGCCAATCAATAGAGCACTGGGAATGAGCGCTGCTTTATACATTGAACCAATAGAGACCCCTAACTGATCACCTAGAACAATTAAAACTAAACTAGGGGGAACGATTTGCGCTAATGTCCCTGAGGCGGCAATAACGCCGGAGGCAATCCTTTTGGAGTAACCATATCGCAACATAATTGGAAGGGAGATCAGCCCCATGGCAATGACTGATGCAGAGACAATTCCTGTTGTTGCTGCGAGCATTGTTCCTACAAAGATAACGGAATAAGCAAGTCCGCCTCTCATTTTGCCAAAGAGTTGGCCCATGGTATCGAGTAGATCTTCAGCCATTCCTGTTCGTTCAAGTACGAGTCCCATTAAGGTGAAGAAAGGGATGGCGAGTAGGGTGTCGTTACTAATAATGCCGAAAAAACGATCACTTAAAGCACCCAGTAGGGCGAAATCGAGTTGGCCGATGGAGATACCAATAAGTGAGAAGAGTAGGCCTGTTGCTGCTAATGAGAAAGCGATGGGATAGCCTTTTAATAGAAATAAGATTAAGGCTATAAACATTAATGGGGGTAAAAAATCTAACATTGTTGCTGTTGCTCCGAGTGTTTAGCGATGTCGTTAGAGGTGCGAAGCGTAATAATTGCTTTGCAAAGTTCAGAAACTCCTTGAAGGATGAGGAAGAACATTCCAACAGGAAGTAATGCTTTAATAGGGGCTCTTGGAAGTCCACCAGGGTTTGAGGACATTTCCCAAATTTGCCAGGAGCTGATAGCAGGGCCAATTGTGAGATAAAAAAGCATTGTAAATGCGGGAAAGAGGAAAAAGACAATACCAATAATCTCTATAGTCGCTTTCACTTTTGGCGAAAAACGGTTGGAGATAATATCTATCCGAATGTGTTGGTCTTTTAGATAGGTATAGCCAGATCCAAGCAAAAATACTGCTGCAAAAAGATACCATTGAACTTCTAACATACCATTAGAACTCATATTGAAAGCGTATCTAAAGAGCGCATTTCCCGCAGAAATAATCGTAGCTAGAAAAATTGCGACAATTGCAATCTTACCTAGGGTGGCGTTAATCGTATCGATGATATGCGAGATTTTTTTTAAGATATTCATGGTTTAAAACCGTTTATATGTTTTGCTTGAGATAAAAGTTGATACTTTTAGGTAAAACTAAAAGCCTTTGCCATGCGCGCTGTTACATGCAAGTAACAGAGGCATCAGTTAATGTACTGTATATTCTAAATTTTGCAAAATTTCTTAAATAGTCGATATATTGCGGATCTAGACACTTCTCTTGTTTCTGCTGATTATGATCAATTACTTTGGTGATGGTGCTATGAAGAAACCTTCTGATTGAGGATTCGGTATCAGTCTGATTTCTTGCTCTTTTCTTCTTTTTTGATCTATCGAGAAGAGAAGGTACTGATGCCTTTTGGTTTTTGTTTGGTGTTTTTATTTGAAGCCTTATTTGAGGTCTTATTTGAAATCCTATTTGAAAAAAGTAGTTGAATTTTTACTTGAGAGTTGTAGGAAAGGGTGTGGCGAAGGGGATCAATATAAAAAAACGCTGACAAATTGTTGGATGTCAGCGTTTTTGATGGTTCAACTAAAGCTATGAAGCTATGAAGCTATGAAGCTGTAAACCTAGAGAGTTGAGTTAAATGTGGACAGTTAAGTATAGCTTTTACATTGATGAGTGAACTCTTTTCCTGCCTGTTTAGCAAAAGCTTTATGGTTATCAAGAATAATTTTCATCTCATCGGTTGATCCCATAATAACTGGCACACGTTGGTGTAATTTTTCAGGGGCCAGGTCTAAGATGCGCTCATATCCTGTTGATGCGATGCCTCCAGCTTGCTCTACAAGAAAAGCCATTGGATTTGCTTCATACATTAAGCGTAGGCGCCCACCTTTCTCGGTAAGTGAGCTATCCATAGGATAAGCAAAGAGACCACCGCGTTGAATTAAACGGTGAATATCCATCACCATTGCCCCAACCCAGCGCATTGTAAATTTCTTTTTACGTGGCCCTTCGACCCCAAGATCACATTCATCAATATACTTGCGCATCGGCGGTTCCCAAAGATTTCTGTTGGCTTGGTTAATCGCATATTCAGCAGTCGAGCTAGGAATTTGCATATTGGGGTGGGTTAGAATGAATTCGCCAATTGCCGGGTCGAGTGTAAACCCATGTGTACCATATCCGATTGTCAGAACCATCATTGTTGCAGAGCCATAGAGACAGTATCCTGCACAAACTTGTTTCGTACCTTCCTGGAGAAAGTCTTCTTCAGTAGGATCTTTTTTGTCCGTTTTAAGGATGGAGAAGATAGTGCCAATTGGACCATTAATATCGATATTGCTTGAGCCATCTAGAGGGTCAAAAATGAGTAGATAGTTTCCTCTTGGTACATTTTCTGGGATGTTAAATACATCATCCATCTCTTCACTAGCCATTGCTGCTACATGACCGCGGTTAGCATTATTTTTAATGAAAAGCTCATTTGCGATAACATCTAAAATTTGTTGAGTTTCTCCTTGGCAGTTTTCATTGTCTGTAGCGCCAAGAACATTGGCTAGTTGACCTTTCTGAACAGCTGCCGCAATCATTTTACAGGAGACTGCGATATCATTGAGGAGAAGGGTAAAATTACCGGTAGCTTCGGGGAAGCGACGTTGCTCCTCCATAATAAATTGTGAGAGCGTTACGCCAAAGTGAGTCATTTAAATCTCCAGATTCTGATTTAGGTAATAAAAAATTGTGAATATGATATCCTTTTTAGAGCATTAGATAAAGTTATTTGTAGTAAATGTGTAGTTTATAGCCCTGTTAGAAAGGGATAAAAAGCATGCGTCTTCTATGCTTGGAATTGTGATGTTTTACGGTTATACTCACCTTTAGATTAATATCTTAGAAAGGGGATCTAGAGATTGATCATTCTAAGGATTATAAAATAAATTTATCATCCATCTAATCAAGTTAATGGAGATTAATAACTAAATATGAGTTCAACAGAGTTAAAAAATGCTGGTTTAAAAGTAACGCTTCCTCGTCTAAAGATTTTAGATATTTTAGCGAAAGCTGCCGCAACTCCTGTTTGTCATCTGACGGCAGAAGAGATCTATATGCAGTTAAGTAGCTCAGGGGAAGAGGTCGGCCTTGCTACGGTGTATCGAGTGTTGACTCAATTTGAACAGGCGGGGTTAGTGCGTCGTCACTTCTTTGATGGTGGTCAGTCGATGTTTGAAATTGATGATGGCGATCAGCATGATCACATTATCTGTATCAATTGTGGGCATATTGGAGAGTTTTCTCATGAAAAAATACATGAGAAACAGGCTCAGATTGCTGCTGAATTAGGGTATGAGTTGACAGATGCTCGTACGATTTTGCACGGTATTTGTGCTCAATGCAGAGAGAAATAATTTTTTTACGACAAGAGTTCACGACTCGTCGCTACGCATTTATATGGATTAGTATCTGGCTAATCCTTATATTTGCAACATGGTTTTCAAGACCTCTAATCCCATTTCAAGAAACGCTCTTTTCTGGTGTTGTATGGGAGATGTATCAATCTGGGGATTGGCTCTACCCCATTATCAATAGAGAATATCAGCATGCTCTTTTCCCGCTTAATTACTGGTTAGCCTTAGGTGGCTGGCAATTTTTCGGTGTATCGGAGTTTATACTTCGCTTTTTAGCTACGCTCTTTAGTTTGTCAACTCTCTTTTTGACCGCTTGGGCCGCTTATCAGTTATGGCCTGATAGAAGAGAGGTTAGGGCGAATGCTCCTTTAGTATTGATAGGCAGTTTAGTCTGGACCCTTTTTGCGACAGCTAATGTGGAGTATCTCTATTTCACCTTCTATCTGATGTTAACGATGAATTTTTTGATTAGAGTTTGGCGCTTTGATCAAAAAGTTTGGTGGATTGGTTTTACAATCTCCCTCACTTTAGGGTTGTTTTCATCGGGATTGATCTTTCTTTTAGTGACCGCTCCCATCATTTTTCTCTCTCCTTATTGGGCTAATAAGCGGTGGTCTCAGATCTATCTTTACGGACTTATATCGACTGTCGTAGCGCTCTCTCTCTTTCTTATATGGGCATATTTTAGTGCTAGTTTGCTAGGCTTTTCACTCTTTGATGCAATAGGGTTGAAGTCTTTAATTGGGGCGTTGAGTAATACCCCGCCATTTTATGTCTATCTGCTCAATCTTATTATTATTCTTTTTCCTTGGCTTTTTTGGTTAAGAATATATCAGCTCTTTAAGAGTGCAGAGCGTGATGAATCACTCAATTTTGTGATTGTTTGGTTTCTTTATCTGATTGTTATATTAGGTATTTTGAGTCTAACCTCTCTTGATGCACTCTTACCTCTCTATCCCGCTTTTGGTCTTATTATTGCGCGTATCTATCGACAGGGGATAAGTCATAAAAAAGATGTTGTTCTTATTACTCTAGTCATGTCGATCGTTGGGGGGTTATTGATTTTGATCCCTCAAAGCTATTCTTATTGGGGGTTGCCAGATTGGGTTGGACAGGTATCTCCATTCTGGGGTGCCGGGCTTATTCTCTTTAGTATTACGCTCTTTTTTAATGCTGCTAATACCAGAATTATGACCTTAGCCTTGATGAGTGTTGCATTAACGCTAGCTATTAATTTTGGGGTTGTGAGAGTCGCTACAGATTTTTATGATTTAACACCAGCAGGTGAGCGAGTCTCTTGGTATCAGTCAAAAGGAGTTAAGGTTGCCCATCTCTCTGGATATCGCGGTCATCTCCATTTTGTTGGGAAGCTTCAAGAGCCTATTGTTGAGTTAGGAACAATGGATGATCTTGCGACTCTTATTGAGGAAGATCCTCGCTCTAGAGTTATATTATATCTTGAGGGTAAAGAGGAGCTGTTAGATGAGATGGTTGAGTATTGGCAGCCCTTTAGAGGGCGTTACTTAATGATTGTAAAAGCAGGGGATCTTGATCTTTGGTTGAAAACCTTACCGAAAGGAGGTGGGCTATTGGAATAGAGATCCTGAATATAGGGCTATAGTTTGTATAGCTTATATTCGTATAGCTTATAAATGAGTTATTTATTAAATGCTTGCTTGTAGGTATAATTTCTCCATTCATTTTTGATAAAGCTTTAAAGAGTCTTTATCAGAGCGGTGGAATCAAAGAGTTGAGCTTTAATAATATGGACACCTAACTGTTCATTATAGATTGAGAGTTTGAGTTTTTTGGGTTCACAGTTGGATTGGCAAAGATATCGAGATATTGATTAGCCAATAATTCAAATAATAAAGGTGATTTTTAATTATGATGCAATTCATCAGAGACCGTGCAAATAGTGTGTGGGCAAAAGTGTTATTAGGAGGGGTAGCTATCTCTCTTGCAGGGATAGGTGGGACGCAGATATTTAGCGGTCCTAGTGCGGATACTGTTGCAACAGTTGATGGAGAGAAGATCTCTTTACAAGAGGTTGAGGCGCAATATCAGCAACTATTGAATGCTAATGCTCAAAATATGGATTTGTCAGACGAATTACAGCGCCAATATCGCTTAATCGCCAGACAAGATCTCTTGCAGCGTAGGGCAATGGATGCACAAATTAAAAAGTGGGGCATAAGAGCTTCTGATAAGTCTGTAGCAGAGGAGATTATCTCCATTCCTGCCTTCCAAAAAGATGGGGTGTTTGATCAGGAAACCTATAAGAGTGCACTCTTTTATGCAGGATACAATATTGAGAGTTTTGAAGAAGCGGTTAGAAGAGATGTTCAAGAGAAGGTGGTAAGAGAGGCATTAGTCAATAGTGTCTTTATTCCGGAGAAATCTTTAATTGAGCAGATAGAGTTTGCAGGGCAAACACGAGATATTGAAGTCGCAAGTTATAATTATTTGCAAGATTTAGAGAGTGTAGCTGTTTCAGATGATGCGATCTCTAAGCATTATGAGTCACACTCTGATAAATATGTAACGCCTAATCGTATTAAACTACAATATATCGAGCTACTGCCTGAATCGATACCTCTCTCATCGGTAGATCTCAGTGATGATGCGGTTGCGGCTGAAGTTGAGCGTTTACAAAAAGCCAATGAGCAACGACTCTCTGAACAATTTACAATTGAATATACATCGGAAGCAGAAAAGGAAGATGCAATTGCGTTGCTATCTGAATTAAAAGCAAAAATTGATGCCGGAGATCTCACATTTGAGCAGGCAAAAGAGCAGATTACGGCTCTAGATAATGCCTATTACAATCAGAATGGAAACTTTAAATATGGTGTTGCCGGCATTCCTATATTTGACGACGCATTATTTTCATTGACGATGGAGCAACCTATTTCAGCGCCGGTTATTACCGATGGTGAAGTGCATATGATCCACTTGCTAAATGTCAGCTCTCCTTATAGTAGTCAAGATGATTTGGTAGAGGCAGCAAAGCGCTCTTTAAAAGAGAAGGCTCAAGTTGATCGTTATTTAGAGCAAGAGATGCGTCTGCAGGAGTTGGCTGAAACTTATACTGAGTCCTTAAGTGAGATTGCTCAAGATTTAGGCGTTGAGTTGAAAGAGAGTGATTGGTTAGATCTGGATAAACAAGAAGGAATGCTCGCTAATCCAACGGTTTGGAGTGCTATTAGTAGTTATGATGTGATGGAGAATCATCGTAATTCATTGCCTTTTGCTTATAATGATCAGCCTAATCATGCAATGATTGTACGTATTGCAGAGCAGGAGGCGAGTCGACCAAAGAGCTTAGAGGAGAGTTTTGATGAGATAAAAGCAGAACTTGCTCAAGAGACCGCTAAAAAGAGTATTCAGAATCAGGTGTCTGCGATGTTAGAAGCAGGGGATCAGCAGAGTTTCCGTAATGATATTGAGCAGTTAGGATTTGCTTATAACCAATATAATGATCTCTCTATCTCTTCAATTGGGCAGCTTTCAAAGCCTGTAGAGCAGCATGCGGTATCTAAAGGGTTTCAAAAAGTGCCGACACTGGAAGAGGGAAAGCCCGCTTATGTTGTTGAGGATGTAGATGGACATATTGTTGTCGTAGCTATCAATAATATCGCTAAAGGTTCAATGGATGATTTTTCTGATGATGAACAGATGCAGATTAGAGAGTATCTACAAGGTATTGAAGCGAGTTATGAGTATCGCGCATTTCAACAATATCTTCTAAATAATAGTAATATTAAGATCTACAACAATAGTTTTTTTGAATAGATCAGTGAATAGATCAAGTATGTGATTAAATATGTGGGTTGATGAATGAAGGGGTAGGTTGATAGTAATATCAACCTCTCTTTTTTTATCAAAAAGAGATTTATTAGATGTGGATGGTTTATGGTAGGCATGTATGCAGCAGATAACGCAAATTAAAAATATTCAGGAAAATGCTTCATTACAAAAGTTGAATACTTTTGGTGTTCTTGTTAAGAGTCGATATCTCTTCTCGTTGGATAATTTAACTCTTCTACCCCTTTTAAAGCATCTGCCAAAACCGCATCTAATATTGGGAGGCGGGAGCAATATTCTCTTCACTAAGGATTTTTTGGGGACTGTAATCCTAAACCGACTACTAGGAATAGAGGTGATGGAGGAATGTGCTGACTCTGTTGTTGTGAAAGCGATGGCAGGAGAGGAGTGGCATGCATTTGTGCTACAGATGAACCGCAGAGGATATCTAGGGTTAGAGTATCTGTCATTGATTCCAGGAATGGTAGGAGCGGCACCGGTACAAAATATAGGTGCCTATGGTGCTGAAGTTAAAGATTTTATTGTAGATGTAGAGGTTTATGATTTTTATGATGATAAGATCAAAACATTAGATTGTCAGGCTTGTAAATTTTCTTATCGTGATAGTCTCTTTAAACAGGAGAGAGGTCGATATCTGATATTATCGGTGACCTTTAAACTCTTTAAGAAGATGCAGCCGAAGATCTCCTATCGAGCGCTTCAAGAGTATTTTGACGCTAAGGGGGAAGATCTTGAAAACCTTTCGATGAATGATGTGATGAATGCAGTCATTGCTGTTCGTTCTAGCAAACTTCCTGATCCAAATCTTATCGGCAATGCCGGCAGCTTTTTTAAAAATCCTATTGTTACAGAGGCAGAACTTCAGAGAATAAAATCGAAATATCCAAATCTCGTTACTTATCCTGATCAACAGGGTTTTTATAAGCTCGCAGCAGGACAGTTGATTGAGTTAAGCGGATATAAGGGTCTTTATGAAGATGGTGTAGGGATGTATGAGAAGCAAGCGCTCGTCCTTGTGAATATGGGATGTAATGATGGAAAAAAACTATGGAGTCATGCGCTTAAAGTACAAGTAGGGGTATTTGATAAGTTCGGGGTTATGCTTGAGCCAGAGCCTTTAATATTGTAGTTTTTAGCCTTAAGGCGGTATAATTAGCTCATTAATTAGTTTTATATAGGACGTAGAATGAAATATAGCTTTAAAAAGATCATAATGTTTGGTTTTTTTGTGACATTGCTCTCTTTTTTTCAGACAGCAAATGCGCAAGAAGATCCGATAAGTGTTATTCAAAATACATCTGATCAGCTCTTTAAGACATTAAAAGCAGAGCGTGCAACATTGAAGAAAGATCCCAATAAGGTCTATGGCATTGTTGAGAGGATCTTAGTTCCTCGCTTCGATTTTGGAACAATCTCGCAATGGGTGATGGGTCGTGCTTGGAGAGAAGCAACGCCAGCACAGAGAACAGCGTTTACAAATGAATTCCAACGACTCTTAATCAATACTTATGCCGGCGTCTTACTCGATTATTCTGATGAGGAATTAAAGATATTACCACTTCCGCCTAATGCTGCAAAGGGTGATGAGGTGACGGTTCGCTCAGAGATCATCTCTAAAGATCGTCCTCCCATTGCGATCAACTACTCTATGATAAAAGCGGGTAAACGTTGGATGGTTTACGATGTCTCTGTTGAAGGCGTCAGTATTGTGGCGAATTATCGTTCTGAGATTAGAGAGCTCGTCTCTAGAAATGGTATTGATGGAATGATCAATGTCTTAAAACAGAAAAATAAGTAGTGTGACTGATCACTATTACTTATGAGATAGCCTGTTATAAAGGTAGATATATTGAGTAGGCGGTGACTAAATTTAACCGCCTATTTTTTTATTGAAGCATTGTGTCAATAGAGGGAAAGATGAAAAGTAGATTAATAGAGATTGTGAATGAAGGGCAACGATATCGATTTAAGGGATGCTTCGATAAGTTTACGATTCCTGATGAGTGGCTACGCCTAAAGAGAGAGTGGGAGGCTAATCCTCCTAAGATAATTGATCTAGCGGAAGTTGAAGAGTGTGATAGCGCTTTGATTGCATTGCTAGTAGAAGCTAAACGTTTTTCATCGGATTTAACGATTGACTCTATTCCTGAAAATTTAGTACAATTGCTCGAGTTATATCAGGTTAAAGAACTCTTTTCATAACTCTTTTTAGTATGTTGTTAGATCTAATAGGGTTGTATTGCAGTGATAATGCAAATCACTGATAGATAAAAAAGAGGGTATTGCTTAATTGTTGATCTAATGTTTGACTGAAGTAAAATAATCGATATAATACATATCTTCACTTAAGCGGGAATAGCTCAGTTGGTAGAGCACAACCTTGCCAAGGTTGGGGTCGCGAGTTCGAGTCTCGTTTCCCGCTCCAAATATATAGGCTGGATAGCAAAATGGTTATGCAGCGGATTGCAAATCCGTAGACGCCAGTTCGATTCTGGCTCCAGCCTCCAATTTTATGGCCCGTTCAGTGGTGGCCTGTATTGGCTTCCTAACAATGAACTATTGCAAACCGTGTCAGGTCCGGAAGGAAGCAGCACTAGTAAGACCTTCATGTGTTATGGGTCGGCTAATACGGGTCATCTCCATATCTATCTGAAAGTGATGACATAATGACTCAACAAGTTCTCGCACTAAAATGGCGACCTCGAACCTTTAACGAAGTCATTGGTCAGCCTCATGTTGTTCAAGCCCTCTCCAATGGATTAGATAATAATAGATTGCATCATGCCTTTCTATTTACCGGAACTCGGGGCGTTGGAAAAACAACTCTCGCAAGAATCTTTGCCAAATCTCTCAATTGTGAAAAAGGTGTCTCTTCATCCCCTTGTGGTGTCTGTTCGATCTGTAAGGAAGTTGATGAAGGGCGATTTGTCGATCTTATTGAAATTGATGCTGCTTCTCGGACACGAGTGGAAGATACTCGTGAGATTTTGGATAATGTTCAATATGCGCCGACACGTGGACGTTATAAAATCTACCTCATAGATGAAGTCCATATGCTCTCTAACAGTAGTTTTAATGCGCTATTAAAGACATTGGAAGAGCCACCTAGTCATGTGAAATTTTTATTGGCGACAACTGATCCTCAAAAACTTCCTGTGACGGTATTATCTCGTTGCTTGCGTTTTCAATTAAAAAGAATTCAAGATGATGAGATAGCAGAGCAACTAGAAAAAATATTAAGTAGTGAAGGGATACCTTTTGATTCTTCTGCTGTTAAGCTTATTGCAAAAGCAGGGGATGGTAGTATGCGAGATGCGCTCTCGTTACTCGATCAAGCAATTGCATATACTGGGCAGAATGTTGCCTATGAACCGACTCATGAAATGCTAGGATTGATAGATACTCAATATCTACAATTAGTACTTTCGGCTCTGGCGAGTCGTGAGGCTAGTGAGCTTATATCTGCGCTAGGTACTATCCGAGATAACGGGTTAGATTATCACCGCTTTTTAGAGGATCTCATCGATGTATTTCATCTATTGACGATGATGCAGATTTCTGAGGAAGTTGCAGAGAATGAGTCATTAGAATATCGTACTTTAGCTCAGCAGTTTAGGGCAGAAGACTTGCAACTTTTCTATCAAATTGCCCTAAATGGTCGGAAAGATCTGCAAAATCATCCCAATAGTGAAGTAGGTTTTGAGATGACACTATTGCGAATGCTCTATTTTGCACCTCAGGCACCTATAGATACAGCAACCTCACCAAAAGATAAAGAAAATGTAGAAGATAAGAGTGATGAAAGTGGCAAGTCACTATTAGTAGCTTCTTATCATCAAGATTCTGATAGCCCTAAGATGAAAGAGAATTTGGGGTTTTCTCAAAAAAAAAGTATAGATAATGAGGGGGCGTTGCAAACCTCGATTAGCATAAGAGATAGTATAAAAGAGTTGCCGGTAACAGACTTGTCAATATCTGATGATAACGCTCATCCTCACCCACAAAGCTTAGGTGATTTAGTTGTAGAAGCAAGAGAGATGGGGAAGGCTGAAGAGAGTCAAGATGCGTTAGAAAAGGCAACAGAGATCGATCTTCCATGGGATGAACCAAGCTCTAAAGAGATCTTGTCAGTAAAAGAGAGTGACCATAGCATTGATGCTCTTAAAGGAGATATCGGTAAAAGTACTATTGTTAGCGATGCTAGTGGTAGAGACGCTTTGGCTGAAGATGAGATTTCGATGCGAGTCAATGATCAAAATAGAGACGATCGTATCGATGAGATTGTAGAGGTTCCCCAATCTATTAATGTTGATTCCCCCATCAAAGCTGATCAGTTAGTCGATAATGAGGCTTGGTTAACGCTTGTATCTGAATTATCTCTTGAGAGTGTTCTATCAGGAATAGCGCATAGTCTTGTGTTTAAAAGCTTTAAAGGGAATTTATTAACCTTAGAACGCCCTCTATCCGTCAAAGATTTTAGAGTAGATGAAGCGGAGACAAGATTAGCTTTGGCAGTATCTGCTCAGTTAGGGAAAGAGGTTACTTGCAAAATTGAATATGTTGAAACTCTCGCAGAAGAGAACTTTCATGAGCGTGTAGAAAGACTCGATGTAGAGAGAGCACAAAGAGCTTTGCAGGATCTTTTAGAGGATGATGTTGTACAATATTTGCAGAGAGAGCATGGGGCTCGTCTTTTAGAAAGAACTGTTAAATCGCTCGTAGAATAGTATAAAGAGTATATTATTTGAGCTACTGAAGAGATCAATTTTTCGTTACCATTGAGTAGTTTTGTTATATTCGTTGTAGTCGCATGATATAACATAGATTGCAATAATTTTATAAATGGTTAATTTTTGTAATTCAGCTCTATCTATTCATGGGAATAATAGAGATTATAAATAGAACTTATAGAGAGTAGAAGGAGACCTTATGTTTAAAGGTGGAATTGCTGGAATGATGCAGAAAGCACAGCGCATGCAAAAAGAGATGGAAAAGGCGCAAGAAGCTTTAGCTGATATTACTGTCACTGGAGAATCAGGCGCAGGTTTAGTGAAAATAGAGATGAGTTGTCGTCATGTAGTAAGAGCTATTCGTATCGATGACTCCTTAATGTCAGATGATAAAGAGATGTTAGAGGATCTATTAGGCGCGGCATTTAATGATGCTTTGGCAAAGGTAGAACAGACCTCTTCAGAGAAAATGTCTGAGGTGACCGGGGGATTAGGTCTTCCTGCAGGAATGAAAATTCCAGGATTCTAATCTTAAGGGGGCATAAGTGTATCCTAAATCATTGCAAGATGTTGTTGATGCTTTAAGAGTTTTGCCGGGAGTAGGGCAGAAGACGGCTTTAAGAATGGCGCTCTATCTTTTAGAACGCAATCAAAATGGTGCAAAGAATATTAGTAAAGCGCTTGATTATGCCGTCAATACGATTCAAAAATGCTCTCTGTGTCGAAACTTAACAGATAATGATATTTGTGATGATTGTTTAGATGCGCGTCGAGATGAGTCGTTGCTTTGTATTGTGGAAAACCCCGTAGATGTTTTTGCTTTAAGGCAAAGTATTGAGTATAAAGGACGTTATTTTGTTCTTTTTGGACGTCTCTCGCCGCTCGATGGAATTGGGCCACATGAGTTAGGGCTAGATCTATTGGAGTCGCGACTCTCTGAAGGGGTTATTAAAGAGATTATTTTAGCGACTAATACAACAGTAGAGGGAGAAGCTACGGCTCATTATATTGCTGAGATCGCAAAGCAGTATGATGTAGCAGTCAGTAGAATTGCACACGGTGTTCCATTAGGGGGAGAGTTGGAGTATCTCGATGGTGGAACCTTATCTCATGCATTTTCGGCAAGAAAAAGTTATTAGGAGGTTGGTGTGAGTACAATATTTGGTAAAATTATTCGTAAGGAAATTCCGGCAAAGATTATCTATGAAGATGAGGATGTGTTGGCGTTTGAAGATATTCAACCTCAAGCTCCTGTTCATATCTTAGTCATTCCGAAAAAAGAGATTCCTACACTCAATGATCTGAAGAGTGAAGATGCCGAATTGATGGGAAAGCTATTCTTAGCAGCACAAAAAATAGCTAAAGAACAAGGTTTTGCAGAACAAGGATATCGAACGGTCTTTAATTGTAATGAGGATGGTGGGCAGACAGTGAATCATATTCATCTTCATCTCTTAGCGGGGAGAAGTTTAACTTGGCCCCCAGGTTAATTTTTTAGACGTTGATAAATAGATTATAAGTTGTATCAAATGTATTTTGAATACATTTCGAATGGTGACTTAGAAGTGAATCTATAGCAGTCAATAATATATTGACTGCTTTTTTGTTGTTTCGAAGAAGGATTTCCTACATCTACGGATATTAGTTTTGCATCGATTAGATAGGGGAGATAGAGAGATGAAGGTAACAAAAATTTTTAATTGCAAACTTAAAATTAAATTTTTTGATTTAAATAGACTTTTTCTGAAATATCGTCTCTTTTGCTAGGTTTATCATATGAAACTAACTACTATGAAAGGAGAAGAGAATTGATTAGATCTAAATAGCTAGTCGTTAGTTAAATTAATATATTTCACTGCTTTTCATAAAAGGAGACGGTAGATGTTTAGTAGAAAAAAGTTATATACAATTGGAATATTAGCGTTGACAGCAGGAGTCTCATTGGGACAAACAGCTACAAATAATGGATCTGTGCGTCAAGAGCCTATTATCCCGCTTGTTCAAGAAGTCGTTGTTGATGAAGGAAAAGCTGAGTTAGGTAAAAAGCTTTGGTTTGATCCTAGACTTTCAAAGTCGGGTTTTATCTCATGTAATTCATGTCATAATTTAAGTATGGGCGGATCAGATAACTTACCAACATCTATTGGTCATAAGTGGCAAGAAGGACCTATCAATTCTCCGACAGTGTTAAACTCTAGCCTCAATTTTGTTCAGTTTTGGGATGGGCGGGCGGCTGATCTTAAGGAGCAAGCGGCAGGTCCTATTGAAAACCCAAAAGAGATGGCCTCTACCCATGATCTCGTCGTTGATGTGATAGCATCAATTCCTGGATATGTTGATGAATTCACCGAGGTTTATGGTGATGGGGATATCAATATTGATCGTATTACTGATGCGATTGCGGTATTTGAAGAGACATTAATTACTCCTAATTCTCGTTTTGATCAATGGTTGCGTGGTGATGATGATGCGATCAGTGCAGAAGAGTTAGCGGGGTATGAGCTTTTTAGAAATAGCGGTTGCGTTGCTTGCCATTATGGTGAAGGTATAGGTGGTGCAAGCTTTCAGAAAATGGGGTTGTTAGAAGAGTATAAGACTGATAATCTCGCAAAAGGCTTAGCAGATTATACGGGCAAAAAATCAGATGAGATGTTTTTTAAGGTGCCGACACTTAGAAATATCGTTTTGACCTATCCATACTTCCATGATGGACAAGTGAATACATTAGAAGAAGCAACTCAAATTATGGGTAGATTACAGTTAGGTCGAAATTTTAGTGATGATGAGGTTAAAAAGATCGTCGCATTTTACGATACCTTGACGGGAGAGCAGCCTCAAATTGTCTTGCCTATCCTTCCCCCATCTAATAATGATACCCCTTTACCACGTCCTTTTGATGATGAAGAGGAGATCGTTGTAGAGGAGAGTTAAAATTTTAGGCTAATAAAATTACTCTGCAATATCATTACCAATTTTGTTTCAATTTTCTAGCGTATAGCAAAAGCCTCTATGGTGATTTGATAGTAATATCATTTATCCTAGGGGCTTTTAATTTGTATTAGCAATGGGTTATAAAGTGGTAGGGTTATTTTGGTGAGTATTAGTTAAGTACCAATTGAAGATCACTTCCTACCTTTAATCTTTACTTTTAATCTCTACCCTCAATGCGTTTGATTTTTTGTTCTGCTAAATCTTCAATGGTATGTCTTTGATCTTCAGCGACAAGCTTTGCTGTCCATTCGATCTCACCAACAAATTTCATCTGCCGTTGGGGGCATTCTTGAAGCGCACATATTTCACATGAGAATGGTTTGCAGTCATCGGTATGAATATACATCTCATGTTTCTCACCGAACTTATCCTCCAATGCTTTTGTCATTTTATCTAGTTCAACATGCGCTTCTCGCATATTGAGATACCAGGGGAGGGTAAGATGTGCATCAAGATGAACATGGTTGCCATACTTAATAAATCTTACTTTATGAAGATCAACCCAATAGGGAGAACGGTGTTCGTTGACTGTCTCTATAAACTCTTCAATAAGATCTTCATCTACTTCATCCATTATGCCGGCGATAGATTTACGTATAATCTGAATTCCAGAGTGAATAATGATTCCCCCAAATATGAGCGCGATTGCCGCATCCAACCATTGCCATCCAGTGAGCCAGACAAGAAGTAGGCCGATGATAATACCGATAGTCGAATAGGTATCTGAGTGAAGATGCTTGCCAGCGGCGATTAAGGGTAACACATTATGTTCTTTACCTCTTTTTATTGCAAGATAGCCTACGATATAGTTGACAACGGCTGTAATGGCAATCAGGACGAGACCTGGGCCTAAGCTCGAAAGTGATGCGTCATCGAACAGAAGACGTTTTACGCCCTCATAGATAATGATGATGCCGGCAAAAAGAATGAGAGCTCCTTCAACGCTTGCCGAGACAAATTCAATTTTCCCATGACCATGAGGGTGGTTATGGTCTTTAGGTTTTGCAGATAGATAGAGGCTAAAGAGAGTAAATGCACCAGCTAGCATGTTGGTGATGCTCTCTAGCGCATCTGTTAAAATCGCTACCGATGAGGTGATATACCAAGCAATAAACTTTAATATGAAGAGGAAGATTGCAACGCCAAGTATGATTTTTTGAAAATTATAATTGGCGCGATCATCTGCGTTCATCATGATGATGCTCCTAAACAGCTATTGAGTGTAACCAGATAATCAAGATTACATGGTTCTAAAAGTATTGTAATTTTTAATGATAAATTTTAATGATAGTTTTTAATTATCTATTGATGCGACTATAGACGACCTGATCGACAAAATCACCACAGAGGTTTTTAGTGTGTCGTAACACTCCTTCTTTTTCCATGCCGATTTTTTCCATCACTCTACCAGAAGCGCTATTTTCTGCGGCATATTTAGCCCAAACACGCTCTATTTTTAGAGTGTTAAATGCAAAATCGAGCAATTTTCTGGCAGCTTCTGGCGCATAACCTTTTCCCCAATATTTTTTATTGATGGCATAAGCTAATTCTGCTGATTTTTCATCTTCATTCACTCGAAGATCGCATGTTCCTATCATCTTGCCATTCTCTTTAAGTTCGATTGCGAAGTTACCTAAAGGATTACGCATGAAAAGATTCGCTATAATCCATTGGCTCTCTTCTAATGATTGATGGGTAGGGAAAGTATGCTTTGTATTTTCAGGATCGCTCGCATATTCAAAAAGATCCTCGGCATCTTCTAAGGTTATTGGGCGAAGAATTAAACGTTCAGTTTCAAGGATGCGATGCTTAGCAAGTTGATAAAACATAAAGTGATACCTCTAATTTTTGAATAGGTCCGTTTTTAGTTTAGGGATAGATAAAAGATCATATCATTTTAGGATCAAACTTCCCTAAATGGCTTTTGTCTCGATTTTTAATAGATAGCTATCAACTATCAAACTATAGATGAGTTATATAGATAGTTATAATTAACCCAATATCATTTAGATAAGTTAAGGCGAATTGAGCTGGAGTCATCGGGTGTTTGAAATAGTGTTTCCTTGCCTAGTAAACTCAAAAAAATCGCTAATCATCCCATTGGTTAAATGTTATGAGAAGATTATGAGTATATGAATTTTATATAAAAATCGGTACATAAAGATAGGTTCTTATTTTACCACTTCTTCCCTCTATTCGTAATATAAAGGAGGCTTCTCTATCTATTAGTTGTCATCAGTTAGAGGCTTTAATCTATTTCCCTAAATATTTCCCCAAAGTTTTTCCAATAATTTTCCAATAACTTTTCTCTCGATTGTTTGTAGAGCCATGGTGAGAATCTATAAGATAGATTAATATGAGGCTTAAGATGAGACCAATAGGTATACAAGTATATAGGTATATGATTAATAGGATAGTTGAATGGTAAATAGTACGGTAGTTATCTTTTTGTTGGTTTATTTAGCGATGGCATTAGGTAAGTTGCCGGGGTTTAAGTTAGATAGGACAGGAAGTGCTTTAGTTGGTGCTTTAGCATTATTAGTAATAGGAGATATTACTGGACAGGAGGCGTGGGATGCCATCAACTATAAAACAATTGCGCTCCTATTTGGATTAATGGTTCTCTCCGGTGCTTTCGGAATTTCGGGCTTTTATAACTATGCGACCTATAAAGTGGCCTCTTTAAAAGTTAGCAACCCCCTTTTATTGGCTATTTTGATCGGTGTTTCAGGAGTACTCTCTTCACTCTTAACAAATGATGTTGTTGTAGTTGCAATGACACCACTTTTAATTTCTTTGACGATGGCGCGTAATTTAAATCCTATTCCATTTGTTTTAGGATTCTGTTTTGCTGCTAATACAGGATCAGCAGGAACGCTTATTGGTAGCCCGCAAAATATGATCGTAGCTCAAGATCTGCATCTCTCCTTTATTGATCTTATTAAAGTGGCCGGCATTCCCTCGCTCATTTCATTGGTGATTGTTTGGGGGGTTATTAGTTTTTTATATCGCGGGAAATGGGCTCTGGCAGAAGTAGCGGTTCAAAAGAGATCTCAATCCTTAGGGGGTGTTCATAATGGGGGTAATAAGATTGCGATGAATAAGTTAGAGCTTGCTAAAGCGGTTGTTGTCACTGTGGTTGTGATTGGCGCATTCATATTAGATTTGTGGCCACAAGCCCTTGTAGCATTAGCCGGCGCTGCTATTTTACTCTTGAATCGAACCATCTCCTCTAAGGATGTATTAAAGGAAGTTGATTATAATCTTTTGATACTAATCGTGAGCCTATTTGTGGTCAATCAAGCTATGGCAAATACAGGGTTACCTCAGACATTTTTAGCTGATCTGAAGGCCCAGGGTTTAAATTTAAATGAACCGGTTTCGCTCTTTTTCTCAAGTGCAGTTTTAAGTACGATTGTAGGGAATAATCCTGCGGTAATGCTTTTAACGCCCTATATTGATATAAGTGCCAATACAGATGCATTAGGAGCCGCGCTTGTTTTGGGGACGGGCTTTTCGAGTAATATTATTGTATTTGGCAGCTTAGCCGGAATTATTGCAGTTGAGCAATCTAGTCAGCATGGTATTACCATTACGTTTAGGGAATTCTCACGTGCGGGCATGCCTGTTGCATTGGCTTGCTTGATGATGGCGATGCTCTGGATCTTATTGTTATAGGCTTTACTGATCTTAGCTACGCACTTTGATTGATTCATATCAGCGTTACTGTTAATATAGTTTTAAAGCTCGATGGTAAAGATTGCATGTGAATAGGCCCTTTTGTTATATTAGATAGTATGAAGATCAAGATACGACTCAAACAATTTATATGCTTGCTGTTTGCAATAACATTATTGCAACCGCTTTTTGCGGGTATGAGTATGGGGCATGTCGTTGATGAGCAGTATGTCACGATTCAACAAAAAATAGTGATGTATACGGATTTAGATCTAGGAAATAACGCTACTTTAAGAGATAGCGTGGCATCGATAGGTGCAGAGAGTGAAAGTCATCAGGGTATGATCTGTTGTGCGGGTAATGATTTGCAGATGGCAGACCATTGCTTTAGTAGTTGTTGCTATTTAATGGCATCATTCTCTTTTCCGGATATTTTAGTGTTTTCAGTATCCCCAATGACCAAAGATATTCAGTGGCTCACACAATTCTCATTGTTAGAAAACCCACCGCCGATAGTTTAACTTTTTCACTTTCTTGTATTGATGGAAAGTTTATAAGCCTCTTTTAATCCTATTTATTTCTCTCTTTATGAATTGCAAATCTGTATCAAGCACGAAGAGTAAAGTGTGATTGAGAAGAGTTCCAAGTTGGCTTGTTTATATATAAACATTATTCGTTTTTATATTTTTATCTTAATAGGTTTTAATATTAGTAGCGGTCATTTTTAATATGCTATTAATATAATGAAATTGCACTAAGGTGGTATCTATTCAGAGGGTTAAAGATAACTCTTGTGGGATAGCACCTGATTTATATAAGGTGGATTGCAATGAAAAAAAATATCTCAATAATTACACATACAGATTCTCAGATGAATGATCGTTTAGAATCACATTATCGCCGAGATTTTTTAGTGAAGGGAACGGCGGCAGTATCATTATTAGCATTCCCTATTGCTTTTGCGCAACAACATCATGGAATGATGGGATCTGGAAATCATATGCAGCATGGTATGAGTCATGGTGAAATGGGTATGGGCATGCATGGCGGACATGATATGTCCGGTATGATGGGTGGCGATATGGGTGTGCCTCCAATGGTACGAGAGGGTTATCAGTTGGGCGTGAACACATTAACGCAAAAAGATATCGATATCATGGCGCGTGCGAATGTTGATTTAATGGCTGAAGATAAGATGCCGAGCGGGAAAAGCCTCCCAACCCTTAAAAAGCTGGTCAATGAATCCAGCGAACAGGGTGTTTTTAAAGGTACATTGCGTGTGCAAAAAGCATCGGTGGAATTGATTCCTGGAACGATGACAGAAGTTTGGGCATATAACGGAGAGTTGCCAGGGCCTCAAATCGAAGTGTATGAGGGGGATCGTGTCTCAATAGAGGTGTTCAATGATCTTCCCGAGGCAACAACCGTGCATTGGCATGGATTGTTAGTGCCAGCCGCCGAAGATGGGAATCCGCAAGATCCGATCGAGCCAGGTAAAAGTCGCGTATATAGTTTTGATATTCCTGAAGGTACGGCCGGGACTTATTGGTATCATCCGCATGGGCATGGCACAGTTGCAAAGCAGGTGTTTAAAGGATTGGCGGGGACATTTATTGTAAAACGTAAAAATGATCCATTTGCAGATATTCCCGAGCAACAGTTATTGATTTCAGATCTGAAGTTACATAGCGATGGTTCAATTGCCGAAAACTCATTTTTTGATTGGATGAATGGTCGTGAAGGTCAATTCACGTTAGTAAATGGCGCTTTAAATCCTAAAGTGACAATAGATGGAGCGACAAGGCTTCGTATTTGGAATGCATGTTCTGCGCGCTACATAAATTTGGACTTTGATTTTGCAGAGAGTTATCTGATTGCAACCGACGGTGGTTATATCGAAATGCCGGAAAAATTAACAAAGATATTACTGTCACCGGGTGAGCGTATTGAGGTTGTCGTTATTCCGAGACGAAATGCGGATGTGAAGTTTATGAATATGAGTTATAATCGCAATAAGATGGGGCCAGTATCTGTAACGCCAAGTTATTCTTTAGCAACATTACAGATGAAAGTCGGTGCTGACTATACGTTGCCACAAAAGCTCGCTGAATTACCAAATTATGGTGCGCCAGCTTCAACACATCATATTGAATACACGGAAGTGATGAATATGGGGCAGCTTCTCTTCTTAATTAACGACAAAATGCATGATATGAATCGTGTTGATGAAGTTGTTCAGAAAGATGCCTTAGAAGAGTGGGTTGTGTTTAATAACTCCCATATGGATCATAACTTCCATATCCATGGAACTCAGTTTATGGTGAAATCACATGAAGTGAATGGACAGAAAACAGTTGAAACACGGAAAGCATTCAAAGATACGATTAATCTTAAGCCATATGAAACTGTGACTTTGTTGATGAAGCAGGATTTCACTGGGCTTAGAATGTATCACTGTCATATTCTTGAGCATGAAACATTAGGAATGATGGGACAGTTAGAGACAAAAGCGTAGATATTATTTCTGAGCCAGGGGTCTTAGGCGTAATTTGAGGTAGTAATAATGAGTATAGCTAAGTGAATAGCACTAAATACTATTGAATGCTACTATCTAAAACCATTAAAGTTGGTAAGGAGAGGTCTTTAAAACAGGCCTCTTTTTTATGAATGAGTATCAATTTGCAAATTGATAGGGCCAATAATCAGTATGTTAGTCGTACATTTTGTTTTTTTGGGTAATAGTTGTGCAGTAAATGGGGTTGCATCTGTTTTGAAAAAGCGTATTATACATCTTCTCAGGCAACAACAGATGCTTGATCAGAAGTCGGAAGTAAGCAATATCAACGAGTTTCATGGATCGGTTTTATCAATCGATTGAGAAATTGAAGTTTTTGGTGGTTTATTTCACGGTTTAGTTTTAAGGTTTCAAACATGAATTGAAAGATTCACTTTCATCTAGTAGTTTCGATGTAAAAGAGTTTGAAAAAAGATTAAAATTAAATTTGACAACTTCAAATCACTTCTGTAATATAGTTCGTCTGCTTAGGGCGGTAAGAGATTCAGGTTTGATTCACTTTAACCCTAAAGTTCTTTAACAAATTAATCTTAAGTAAGTTTGTATGGGGGCTTGTATTTGTTTGCGTGAGCAAAAGAATAGAAGTCTAACCAAACAAT
>NZ_JBVPGU010000009.1:0-73259 GCF_055813795.1 Ignatzschineria sp. PL_is040 | reverse complement strand
ATAATAACGAAAGACCTCATTCAGCCATTGGATCTGTGCCACCATGCCAGATTCAATAAACCTTAGAGAATCTTCTACTTTTAAATGGAGTTAAAAAGGGGAGGATTACAGACTCTTTTCCCAAGGATATCAGTGTCGGCCGCTGCGCACAGCCGCGCCGCGCTTAACAAAATATATCGATGACAGAGAGATTTCTTACTGTCGTTTTATGAAAATAAAAGATAATGGGGTTAAGCAAAATGGTCATTCAAGATCGTAATATGAAATTTGGCATTGAGACCGCCGGGTCCCTAATGTCCAATGACTTTATCACCCTCGATGTCAATCATACGGTTGATGAGGCAATCGACTATCTTCGCAAGAATCTCTATCAAAGAGAAGATATTCACTATGTCTATATTCTCAATCAAGATAAAGTTCTTGTTGGTGTCGTTGCAATTAGAGAGCTTCTCTCCGCAAAAGGCGATGAGATGATCGCAAATGTTATGAAGACAAAACTTAAAAAAGTGACGACAGCGGTGGATCAAGAAGAGGTAGCGCAACTCTTTCAAGATACAGATCTTGTGACAATCCCCGTTGTTGCTGAGTCAGGTCACCTATTAGGCGTCATTCATATCGATCAAATTTTAGATGTGATGGAACAAGAGGGTACTGAAGATATCTATCGTATGGCTTCGATCAAGAGTGATCAGCTCGATAATCAAAATCTTCTGACGGCAACTATCGGTCTTCTCTACCGTAAACGTGTTGCTTGGCTAGTTATTCTTGTCTTTATGAATATCTTCTCTGGTGCAGGGATCGCAACTTATGAAGATCTTATTGAGAACAATGTCGCACTGGTCTTCTTCCTCCCCTTATTAGTCGATAGTGGAGGTAACGCCGGGGCACAGTCCGCAACATTAATGATTCGAGCGATGGCGCTTGGAGAAGTTCGTATCAAAGATTGGTTTAGAATGATTGGGAAAGAGACTATCATCTCTGCACTCCTTGGCTTTACAATGGCGCTTGCCGTCTCATTGGTAGGATTCTACCGTGGTGGTGTTGAGATTGCTTCATTGTGGCATTAACGATGTTTTTTGTTGTCATGATTGGTAGCATCATTGGACTTTCACTCCCCTTTATCTTTAGCAAGATGAAGATGGACCTTGCAACAGCAAGTGGCCCGCTAATCACCTCTATCTGTGATATTGTTGGTGTCTTTATCTACTTCGGCATTGCGAGTGCATTTATTACACTCTAAACACACTGTGGCATATGCCGGAGATAATCCAAAATTGACATTAGCTATACTTGCGTCATTTTAATGAAAGTTATTTCAACCAAAATCATTGCAATAAAATAGCTTCGATCAAATAACTTCAGATACTTCAATAAAAAAGAGAGCCCATTAAGCATTTTCAATAATGTTCAATGGTGACTCTCTTTTCTGTTTTCACTTCTCAATAATTAACCCGTTGTGATGATTACGAGATCTTCGCCCCAGGCTTGAGCTCACTTAAAGAGGTTAAGAGAGTTAACTCCTCTTTGGTGGAGGCAGACAGAATCATTCCTTCACTCACACCAAAACGCATCTTTCTCGGCGCTAGATTGGCAACCACCACCACATACATTCCTACTAAAGCAGCAGGATCTTGATAAAACTTACGGATGCCGGAGAAGATAGTGCGGGGACGCTCCTCACCTAAATCGATCTGGAACGTTAAAAGCTTATCAGCCCCTTCAATAAAATCGCATGAAAGTACCTTCCCTAAACGAAGATCGATCTTGGCAAAATCATCGATCGAGATATATGCCTCCTCTTCGCTTTTATCAACATCTTTTTCAGGACCCTTACCGCCCTTTTTTTGCTCGCTCTTTACCACCTTATCGCCCGCCTTATCAGCTTGTTGCGCATCTTTACGCACGACACTCAAAGCTTCACGATTCGCTTCAATCATCGCATCGAGATCTTTACGATTAAGACGCGTCATCAGATGCTCATAATCGTTGATAAGATGCCCCTGAGGTAATCTCTCTTGAAGCGCTGCAAAAGTTAAAGGCGCAATATTGAGGAATTTCTCTACACGCTCTGCAACCACCGGTAGCACAGGCTTAAGATAGAGCGTTAAAATTCTAAAGGCTTCTAAATAACCGGTACAGAGATCTTGAAGTAATTTTGCTCTGCTCTCATCTTTAGCAATCTCCCAAGGTTTCATCTGATCAAAGTGTTCATTCACATCATCACAAGCTGCTGAGATCTCTCTAAGTGCCGCAGCAAAATTGCGTTTCTCAAACCCTTCCTGAATCGCAGGAGCACGCGCAATAACGGAGTCGATCAATGCCACCGATTCTGCAGCAATCTCACCTAATCGATTATCAAAGTTTTTTGAGATAAAGCGACTTGTTCTTGAAGCAATATTGACATATTTACCGATAAGATCCGCATTAACACGATTCACAAAATCATCGAGGTTGAGGTCAAAATCATCGATTGCCCCATTCGATTTTGCAGCAAAATAGTAACGCAACCATTCTGGATCGAGCTTCTGAGCAATATAGGAGTCAGCAGTAATAAATGTACCACGCGATTTACTCATCTTCGCGCCATCTACGGTTAAAAAGCCATTAATCGCATATTGAGAAGGAACACGATGTCCAGAGAAATTGAGCATTGCCGGCCAGAAGAGCGTATGGAAATACATAATATCTTTACCGATAAAATGGACCATCTCCGTGCCAGCAGCTTCCGCCTTATCTCTCTTAATAAAGCTCTCAAAATCAATATTACCAACACGATCACAGTAGTTCTTAAATGAAGCAAAATAACCGATCGGGGCATCTAACCAAACATAGAAATATTTATTTTCCGCATTTGGAATTGGGAACCCAAAATAGGGAGCATCTCGAGAGATATCCCAATCTGAGAGCTTACAATCTCCCTCCTCACCAATCCATTCACGCATCTTATTGGCTGCTTCAGGTTGCAAGCGCTCTTTATCTTCTAAAAATTGACGTAAGAACTCAACACAACGTGGATCTGATAACTTAAAGAAGAAGTGTTCAGAAGGACGCATGACTGGAGTCTTTCCTGTCACAACGGAGAAGGGATTGATCAATTCTGTCGGCCGATAAGTAGCGCCACACGCTTCACAGTTATCCCCATATTGATCTTTAGCATGACATTTAGGGCACTCTCCCTTAATGAAACGATCGGGTAAAAACATTTGACGCTCTTCATCATAGAACTGCTCAATCGTTTTTGTCTCTATTAGATCATTTGCTTTGAGCGTAAGATAGATCTCTTCAACTAACTGTTGATTCTCTTTTGAGTGTGTCGTGTAATAATTATCAAAATCGATATGGAAATTATCAAAATCTTGCAGATGAGCCGCATGCGCTTTTGCAATTAACTCTTCAGGAGTAATGCCAAGAGAGTCTGCCTTTAGCATAATGGGCGTTCCATGGGTATCATCAGCGCAGATATAATAAACATTGTTTCCGAGCATTCGCTGAAAACGCACCCAAATATCGGCCTGAGCATATCCTAATAGATGCCCTAAATGAATATCACCATTGGCAAATGGCAGTGCGTTTGTGACAAAAATATCTCTCTTTCGTTGCATACTCTACTTGTTCCTATATTTGTTTCATAATGGGCATCTCTGTAAGTAATCATCAATGTCTAATACTTCCTATACTTCTATACCTCTAATCTCTCTTAGAAGGTTTATCAGAAGATCTATCAAAAGATCTATTAGAGCATCCATTACTATTTATCGATGCGCCTCATCTCATCTGTTTTAAATTACTGCTTACTACTGCTGATAGCTTTCGCCCACTTCACTCCTGACGCTTTAACAAGACGGCGACCTGTGCGGCTATTCCCTCTTCCCTACCGACAAAACCTAGCTTCTCCATAGTTGTCGCTTTAACATTGATATCATCTGTGGAGATATTAAGATCTGTAGCAATCACAGATTCAATCGTCGCTCTATAGGGTTTCATCTTCGGTTGTTCCGCCATAATCGTAATATCGATATTACCAATCTTATAACCTCTATTGAGAACAATTTGGTAAGCCTCTTTGAGAAGAAGACGGCTATCGGCATCTTTATAACGGGGATCAGTATCGGGAAAAAGTGTTCCAATATCTCCCGCCTTTACCGCTCCTAAAATAGCATCAGTTAAAGCATGTAGCACAACATCACCATCTGAGTGCGCTTTAAATGCCTTATGAAAAGGGATCTTTACCCCGCCTAACATAAGATGATCACCCTCTTGAAAGGTATGAACATCAAAACCAAATCCTATTCTCATTCTCTTCTCTCACTAAAATAGAGGCTCATTAATTGTAGATCTTCAGGATATGTGACTTTAAAGTTGTGTGGATAACCCCGATAGACCTTTGGTGAGAGGCCATTATACTCTAAAAGTGACGCTTCATCTGTCACTTTTGCACCTTCTCTTGCTGCACGCTCGGTAGCTTCAATCAGTGTCAAAAGTGGCGCCATTTGGGGAGTTTGTGCTAACCAGATCGAATCACGATCAAGGGTCTCGACAATCAATCCTTCTCCATCGACTCGCTTCACAGTATCTTGTGCCGGCAATGCCATAATAGCACCCCCTTGCGGCGCATCATCTAATACCGTTCGAAGAAAGAGAGAGAGCTCTTCAGGCTTCAATCCTGGCCTTGCTGCATCATGCACCGCAACCCAGATCTTGTTAAGATCTTTTCCCTCACCACTTAATTTCTCTTTTAAGAAGTAGAGCCCCGCCGCAACAGAATCTGTCCGTGTTGCACCCCCTGCGACCCGCCATAAAGATTCACTCTCGATCGCTAGAGGCATTTTATCTTCAGCTGATAGAGCAACAACGCCACCATTTATCTCCTTAACCCCTAAAAATAGTTTTAAGGTGTGCGTCAAGATAGTTTCTCCGGCAATCTCAAGGTATTGCTTCGGCACTTCAGATCCCATGCGGCTTCCAATACCAGCTGCAGGAATAATAAAATAGAGCTCTTGCTCTTCTCTTTGAGTACTCAACGCGTTTCTGCTCCTTCATATCCTTTATAAAATAGCTCGACCTCTAATCTCTAACCCCTAGTAGAGTCAATCTCTATTATAGCGAACTCCCAATAATTTCCATGACCATTGCATCATAATATTCATCCTGCTCTCTATTTTTCCTACCTCTTAAACAGAAGAGATAAAAAAAGCATCTCAAACCATCACTTGAGATGCTCTTATCGACTACTCTACTGCTTCTCTCTAAAATAAAGACAAGCATGAAATTCGATACTAAAGTATGTCATTACCAAAGTGTGCCATTAAATTGTGACACTAAATACTGATACTTAAATACTGATACTTCGGTCTAATATTGATATGCGGTCATCACTCTACTTCGGAAGCTCATAATGCTCACGGCTTTCATTGACCCGCTCACGGAGCAATTTACCCGGTTTAAAGTGGGTGGTATATTTGCCACTTAGTTTTACTGCATCTCCGGTCTTCGGGTTGCGCCCTATCTTAGGCTCTCGATAACGAACAGAGAAACTACCAAATCCTCTAATCTCGATACGCCCGCCCTTCCCTAAGGTCTCTGTAATATGTTCTAAAATTTTCTTAACACTCTTTTCAACTTCAGCTGTTGAACAGTGTGGGTATTTTGCACTTAATCTCTGTACTAGCTCTGATCTAGTCACCGTACTTCTCCTTGATTCTATAATTCCCTAGTTTTCAGCATAAATCCCGCAAACGCCGTAAATTTATGTATATTTTTATATATAAAATAATACAATCTATCGTTCTATTAAGCAACAATCACTCTAAAAAATATCTCTTAATTCTCTATTAGAATCAAATACCTCTATAAAAAAACCGCAAACTATAAAGTCTGCGGTTTTTTGCTGACCGAAGGTCATACAACTATTAATCTTAATGAACCTTAATTGATCAATCTAGATCAATCTGAATCACGCTAATCTACATTAATCAAAGTGGCTCTAAAATTATTGTTGCTTCTTATTGCTGTTTTAACTGCTCTTTTAAGAGATCACCGAAAGTTGTCGCACCAACGCTATCATTCGTATATTCAGCGATATCTTGTGGGCTCACTTCGTCAACTGCTTTCACAGAGAGAACGATTGAACGGTTACGGCGATCAACGCTTACAAAACGTGCTTCAACTTCATCACCTACGTTATAGACGTTACGAACATCTTCTACACGCTCAGATGAAATTTCAGATGCGCGAAGGTTACCTTCAACACCGTTACCAAGATCAACAACTGCATACTTAGCATCAACTTCAGTAACAACACCTTTCACTAAAGAACCTTTCTCATGCTCTGCTAAGAATGAAGAGAATGGGTCTTGGTCAAGTTGTTTGATACCTAAAGAGATACGCTCACGATCAGCATCTACTGCTAATACCATTGCTTCAATCTCATCACCACGGCTATATTCGCGGATCGCTTCTTCACCAGGAACGCTCCATGAAATATCAGAAAGGTGAACAAGACCATCAATGCCACCTTCAAGACCGATGAAGATACCGAAATCTGTAATAGATTTGATTGTACCTTTGATCTTATCGTTCTTGTTGTATTTCATCTCGAACTCAGACCATGGATTTGGCATGCACTGTTTCATACCGAGTGAGATACGGCGACGCTCTTCATCGATATCGAGAACCACAACGCCCACTTCTTCACCTGCTGTAACAACTTTAGAAGGGTTAACGTTTTTGTTAGTCCAATCCATTTCTGAAACGTGAACAAGACCTTCGATACCTGGCTCGATCTCAACAAAGCAACCGTAATCGGTAATGTTAGTAACTTTACCTTTTGTTTGAAGACCTGCAGGGAAGCGCATAGCGATATCTTTCCATGGATCTTCACCAAGTTGTTTAAGACCAAGTGATACACGGTTACGCTCTTTATCAAATTTAAGAAGCTTAACTTCGATCTCTTGATTGATCTCTACGATCTCAGATGGGTGACGAACACGTTTCCACGCCATATCAGTGATATGAAGAAGACCATCGATACCACCAAGGTCGATAAACGCACCGTAATCAGTAAGGTTCTTAACGATTCCTTTAACAACATCACCTTCTTCAAGTGTTTTGAGAAGCTCTTCACGTTCTGCAGAATACTCTTCTTCAAGTACCGCGCGGCGTGAAACAACGATGTTGTTACGCTTTTGGTCAAGCTTGATAACTTTTAACTCAAGCTCTTTACCTTCAAGATATGCGATATCACGAACAGGGCGAACATCTACTAATGAACCTGGTAAGAACGCGCGCTCTGTACCGATATCAACAGTAAATCCACCTTTAACGCGACCTGAGATAACACCTTTAATGATTTCATCATTTTCAAGTTTCTTCTCAAGGAATGCCCATACTTCTGCACGTTTCGCTTTTTCACGTGAAAGACGAGTTTCACCGAAACCATCTTCTAATGACTCAAGGACAACGTCCACTTTATCACCAACTTGAACTTCAATTTCACCATTTAAATCTTGAAATTGTTCAGCGGGGATGCGACCTTCACTCTTAAGGCCAGCATCAACGATTACAAAACCGTTTTCGATTTTTACAACCGTTGCTTCAATGATTGCACCAATTTCACGTGCTTGTTCTTCGGCGATTGATTGCTCAAATAATTCTGCAAAACTTAATGACATATAATTAAAAATGCATAGACATGTGGAATATTTTTCTCACTATACTCACCCTATTTCCTAGAAACATCATATACCCTAGGTGCTCTACCTTAAGTATTCTCAATTTCTTGGCAACAAGTAAATTGTAGCGTTATTCCAATCTACGACTTGTTTAAAGTAATAAAAAATCACAACGTTAGCGCTTTAGCTCTGTAATCGACCGATTTCCGAGCAGTTGCTCTGAAATCCCCTACCCGAGAAATATCTTTTAGATCTTCTATAGATATGAATTGGGGACTACTGATCGATATTGCTATCGCTCTTTGTGAAACCTACATCTAATCAATAATCTTCTGATTACCCTCTTTTATCGAGCTGATAAAGCAAAAGAGGGACCGATTATCTCAGTCTCCCCTTAAACCTTCGACGACAAACCTCAGATGATCCACCTAAGAGGTATAAAATCTGTTATCAACTGCTTTTAAAGTCATTTTAAGATCGAAATTTTAAACCATTTTTAAACCATTCTATAAGCGTTTAAACATCGTTTATAACATCGCTTAAGCACTTTTAGTAGTTTAAAAGAATCTCTCTTTAATCACTTTCCAAGCCGATGCATAGACTTCATCCACCCCAAGTTTAGATGTGTCGATCACTATCGCATCATCTGCTGCAATAAGGGGGGCGCTCGATCGCGTCCGATCTCGCTCATCTCTTGCTTCCACCTCAGATAAAATCTGCTCTATATTAACGCAAATTCCACTCTCTAACAACTGTTTATGCCGTCTTTTTGCCCGCTCTTCTGCAGTAGCTGTTAAAAAGAGTTTCAATTTTGCACTTGGAAAGACCACCGTCCCCATATCTCGCCCATCAGCAATAAGTCCCGGTGCTTGTGCAAAATCACGTTGGCGTTGAAGTAAGTTTTCCCGAACTTGCGGATGTTTGGCAACGATTGAAGCCTTATTACCCGTCTTCTCTTCACGAATCTTATGGGTAACATCTTCCTCTTCTAGATAGATATTGAGAGCAGAACCCACCACTTCGAAACGAAGGGGCAACGTGGCTGCAAGAGAAGCGACTAAAACCTCATCTTCAAGATCTACCCCTCTCTTTTCAGCAAAAAGAGCCACTGCACGGTAGATCGCTCCTGAGTCTAAAAAGTGCCAGCCCAATTTTTTTGCTAGCTGTAAGGAGAGAGTTCCTTTACCTACACCACTAGGGCCATCTATCGTTATAACATTTTGCATCGCATCTACCTTCATCATTAATTTTGCTGAAAAGAACATTATAGATAATATAGTCAATATATCTCATCAATATATTCTCGCTATTTTAGAGATTCATCCTCTCTAAAAATAGAGATAAATATCAATAAAAGAGAAAGCGTTTCATATAAATTGATAACATATCGAGTTATCGAGACTTAATTTATATCAAGATCATATCGGATTTATGTCGCAACTGATATTGCAATAACTCTATTCCTATCGCTTATTGCGACATCGATATGCCATCGATACAGCATCGGTGTCGGTATCAATCTCTATAAGAGATCATAACTCAAGCGATAAAATTGATATATTATTAAGCAACCAACTAAAATCGAGATTTTAACTAGGATAAAAAGATGAAATTAACAATTGCAACACGTGAAAGTCCTCTCGCGCTCTGGCAAGCGAACCATGTTCGAAGTGAACTCCTCAAGCATTTCCCGGAAATGGAGATTGAATTGCTCGGCATGACAACAAAAGGGGATCAACTACTCTCTTCACCTCTTAGTAAAATAGGGGGCAAAGGGCTCTTTATTAAAGAGCTAGAGGTTGCGATGTTAGAAGGAAGAGCAGATATTGCTGTTCACTCAATGAAAGATGTTCCCATGGCATCCCAGCTTCCGGAAGGAATGAGTGTACCGGTTATTTTGAAACGGGAAGATCCGAGAGATGCGCTTGTCTCTATTCAATATAACTCTTTAGATGAGCTACCAGAGGGTGCTGTCGTCGGATCTTGCTCTTTACGCCGTAGAGCTCAACTATTAGCACACCGCCCTGATCTTCAGATCAAAGATCTTCGAGGCAATGTAAATACACGCCTACAAAAGTTAGAAAATGGAGAGTATGATGCCATTATCCTTGCAGCAGCAGGATTAATCCGCTTAGGCTTTGAAGAGAAGATCACCCAACTTCTTCCCGATACAATCTCCCTACCAGCCGTCGGTCAAGGCGCAATTGGAATCGAATGTGTTACTAACAGTCATGCGGTTCAAGAGGTAATTGCCAAATTGAACGATGAAGAGACCGCTATCTGTGTTTCGGCAGAGAGAGCTTTCAATGCAAAACTTAATGGTGGTTGCCAAGCACCTATTGCCGGCTTTGCCCAGTTGAGCGAAAAAGGGCTCTATCTTAGAGGCTTAGTAGGAGATCTCGACCATGGGACAATTATCTATCATGAATTGTGGGGAAAACCTGAAGAAGCGGTCGCCTTAGGAGAAGCCCTTGCAGATAACCTTCTCTCTCGTGGCGCAAAAGAGATACTTGAAAAGATCTATGGCTAAATCTATGAAGCAGAAAGAGAATAATCCTATCGAAGATATTAATAATATTGGAAATATTGCCGAAATTGGAATTATTGTGACTCGCCCAAAGGGGCAGTCACACTCCTTTATCCAAAAATTGCAAGCGTCGGGATACACCGCTTTTGATCTTCCCGGCATTATTATCGCCCCACCTCAAGAACTAGCTAAAGCACAAAAAGAGTTAGATCAGGTATCAGAGTATGATTACCTTCTCTTTACAAGTCCTAACTCTGTTCGTTTTGCTAAGAAGTTAGGGCTATCCTTCGATAAAATTAAGGGATTTATCTCTATAGGTTCCGGCACAGAGAGAGCTTTAGAGCCCTATCTTGCCAATAAAGAATCGATTACAGCACCTAAGCCCTACACCTCTGAAGCACTCGTTGAGACATTAAAAGCACATCATATTGCCGGCAAAAAAATCTTAATTATTAGTGGTGAAGGGGGGCGCCGACTCCTCGATCAAGCAATTGATGATCTTGATGGCTTTGGCAAGTATTGTGATGTCTATCGCCGGGAAGCCCCCACTGAAGAGATGCTCAATCTCACACCTCTTCTAAGCTTTAAAGATGCCTCCTCGGCTACAACATCTGCTTCAACACCGACATCTACAAGATCACTCTATCTTGTTATCTCAAGCCAAGAGGCTTTCAATAACTTACTCCCTATTTTAGAGCGACACCAGCTCAGAGCCCAAATTGATGGGATCTTTGTAGGTAGCGAACGATTAGAAAACATAGTAAAATCAGAAGGGTTTGAGAGAGTCATTGTTGCCCGATCTGCACTTGAAAAAGATCTCTGGCAAGCAATTGAGGAGTATTTTAATCCTCTCACTTCGCACCCCCTCAATTCCCCTTCTATCTCACCTGATAATGATAAGGAGCGCTCTATGACGCAAGAGCTGAATAACCAAGATTCTAAAAAAACAGAACAGTCCATCTCCCCACAATCTTCTACTAATGAGGCTACTACTGTAGATAAAGAGCTTGATACAGCAACTGTGGAGCAGCGCGATAACGATGATAAAGCGCAAACCACGAATAGTAAGCGCCAAAATCAGAAAGGTAATAAAAAGAGAGGCAATGGGCGCAGAGAGAATCAAAATCAAGCTGTTGAAAAAGAATCTTCTAAAAAGAGATCTGATGAAGAGCGCTCTAATAAAGAAGCTGATAATGAGAAAGAGGTCTCTAAAACAACAAATACCCAAGAGACCAATCAAGAGATCAAGCAAAAGATTGAGTCGCCTCACGATCTAGAAAAAACGTCTCTATCCGCGCAGGAAGAGAAGGGTCAAGAGAATCAAAAACGCAAAGAACAGGATAGTGTGAACGATTCAACCACAAAAACAGTTGATGAAAAGTCATTAGAGAGAGCGGAAGATCACAATATGAATAATGAGGCGCATAGCGAAAATGTTGCAACTTCAGCAACGACAGCCACAACATCGAGCACTGAACATCCAACTCGCCCTAGCCAAGGATTGACCTATATCGCTCTTATCTTAGCATTAGGTGGATTAGGGCTTGGTGGATTCTCCTACTATAAAGGCTCGTTAGAGAAAACCGATAAGATCGCTCAACTAGAGAGCGCTATTGCAACAGATGCATCGACAATCTCCACACTTAAAGGAGAGGTTGATAACCTCAATAAGAGTCTCTCTACTCTAAAAGTGACAACTGACAAAATAGCAGCAAGTGATGCACAATCACTCTCTGGACAAGTTGCCGCAGTTGCGCAAAAACATGATCAACTTAACCAATCGATGGCAGAGTCAGCTAAGGGATTACAAGCACAGATCGATAAACTCGCAACAACACAGAAAGACCTCTTAGCTCAAGGCGATCAAATCAACAATATTGCCAAAGTCAGTAATCAAGCGATTACGATCGCTAATAGCTTTGATAAGAAGCTCGCAGCACAAGAGTTACAACAAAATGTCGTTCTCAATGAAGCAAAAGAGCTCATCTCTACCATCAAAAATATTACCGATTTAGAGATGCTTCGCACTACAGAGGTTGATTATCTCCTCAAGGTAGCGATTCAAAAAGTGCAATACGACAAAGATTACAAGACAGCATCACAGATCTTAAGTTCAGCACTCGATAAGCTCTCTCAGATCAACAGTATCAATTTCAATGAGACCAAAAAGCTTCTCGAAGCCAATATCGATACCTTAAAGACATTAGAACCTTTAGATCTAGTGGATATTACTCGTCGCTTAGAGAAAGTGACAATCCTCCTACAGAAAGCCCCCCTTAAGAGCGATAGCGCACTGGTCAACCTTAAAAATGAGATCTTTAACCAAGGCGCACCTGAAGGAGAGAGTTGGACTGATAAATTAACAAGTTCCCTCAAGCACCTTGTCGTGATCGAAGATAAGCGAACTGAAGTACCGGAACTAATGGCGAAAGAAGATCGCTTCTTCCTACTACAAAATATTCAACTTGAATTAACTGCGGCAAAAATCGCACTACTTCAAGACCAAGTCACCCTCTTCAAACACTCTGTAGAGAGCGTACAATCTTGGGTAAAAACCTACTTTGATGAAGATAATGCCGATGTTAGAGAGGCTATTCAGCAGTTACAATGGCTTCTTGATGCAAAACTTGAAGTGACTCCTCCTAATATTGAGCGCACACTCACAGACTTTGAAGCCACTCTTCGAGCATATAAAGGAGCGCAATAATGGGTAGATTTCTTAAAACAATCGGTTGGATCATTCTTATTCCGATTTTAGCCATTCTCCTCTTCTTTGTTGTCAAAGATGATACAGGACAGGTTCTCATTACAGGCTCCTTCCCCATCATTGGTCCTAAAACAATTCATACCACAATTGTCGGAGGCTTGATACTTGCTGCAGTCTCTATTCTCATCATCTATGTTGTGATTCGACTGATCATCACAATTATTAGAACGCCGAAGATTATGCGTCATTTTCGACTCAATCGTCGCGCGAGAATTGCAGATAAACAATTTGCGGAAGCAGAACTCGCACTTCTTGAAAATCGCCCCAAAGTGGCAGAAGATCTCTTCTTACTAGCGGCAAAAGGAAGTAAGAGTAAAAATCTCTGCTATGTGGGCGCAGCGCGAGCAGCTCAACTTTCCGGCAATATGGAGAAAAGAGATCGCTATCTTCGTGAGATCGATCTCTCAGATTCAAAGCATGATCGTGAGTTAGCAGAGGTACAGCGTGCAGAACTTCTCTTAGAGGCTGATGAGAATGAGAAGGCTGAACTTCTTCTAAATACCCTCTTAGAACGAGAAAAAAATCACTACGCAACACTACTTCTTGCCGTTGCATTGCAGAAGCAGGGTAAAAATGAGGCGCTATTTAGACTTCTTCCCAATCTGCAAAAAGCACTACCTCGCTTAACGCCTAGTGAAGAGATCGATCAATATACAGAGAATGTTTACAAAGCACTCTTTGAGTATGCAAGTCAAATTAGTAAAGATTCTGATCAATTACGCCTCGTCTGGGGACGCCTTCCTAAACATCTCCAACATGAGCCTGCGCTACTCATCGCCTATGCTAATCGCTTACTTGATGTGGGGGATACAAAGCGTGCTGAAGAAATTCTTCGAAAAGAGATCAATCGCTCACACAATGAGATGCTGATCTTAGCTTATGGTCATCTCTATCGTGGCGATCAGCAAAAACTCCTTCATCATGCTAAAAAGTTTAATGCAGATGCACCAGATAGTGCCATTACACAATATACTCTTGCACATATGCTTTTTCGAAACCAGCAATATGATGAAGCGATGACTCACCTTCAAAAAACTATTCAACTCGATCCCCAATTTGTAAAAGCTTATCGCTTAATTGGTGAGATTAAGTTGATTCAGAATGATGATAAGAGTGCATTAGAGTTCTTTAAAGAAGCGATGGCGCTCGCTTTTGATGAACGCCCGAAAGATGTTAAACGGGTTGATGGCGATCTTTTAATCTCTTCTGTTGATAAAATCTCCCATAAAAAGGGGGATGAAGAGATTGCTGATGGAGAGTTCTCTAATGCGAAAGAGAACGTAAACAAAGGGGATCAGCAGGAGAAAGCTTCAACAACGCAAGAAGAGGGCATCAACGCTTCTCATGAAAGTGAAGATCTAGGCGAACAAGATCCCCATATCAATAATAATTACGATCCTCGTCGCCACCTCTAATCTTCTCAAAACGGCTTATTTCTAAAAGAGAAATCACTATTTGAGAGAGAAGCAAAGAGTTGCAAAAATCTATAAAAAAGAAAGATGGCTTTTGCCATCTTTTTTCTCTCAAACGGATTAACTCCAACCGATTGCCTCAAATGGATTGACTCAAATGGATTGACTCAAATGGATTGACTCAAATGAGTTGATACAACTAATGAGCATGACTTATGGGTATGACTTATGGATATGACTAATTGTTATAATGAAAGTAGAGAACATATGAATATAACCTTTAACGATCGAACACTTGATCTCTCCTCCCCAAAAATTATGGGGATTCTCAACTTAACGCCTAACTCCTTCTCCGATGGTGGTGATTATTATGATCCTGAACGAGCCTTAGATCGCGCTTATGAGATGTTAGAGGAAGGGGCAGATATTCTCGATATCGGTGCGGAATCTACAAATCCCAAAGCAACCCCGATTAGTAGCCAGGAGGAGATCAGACGCCTTCGACCTGTCGTCTCTCTACTTCGACAAAAACTTGATATCCCCCTCTCAATTGATACCTTTCGAGCAGAGACGATGAAGCAGATGCTCGATCTTGGAGTCGATATTATCAATGACGTCACCGCATTAAGCGATCCTAAAGCACTCGACTCTCTTTTAGAATCTAAAGCAGCAGTCATTCTGATGCATATGTTAGGCGATCACCAAAAGATGCATATTACAGGGAATTATCGCCTCACTGGCGGCGTGACTCATTCCGTTTTTCAACATCTAGAGAAAATCGCCCAAAAATGTGTGAGCGAGGGAATAGATTCCTCACGAATTATTTTAGATCCCGGCTTTGGCTTTGATAAATCTGTCCCGGAACAGCTCACCCTACTTAAAGAGCTCCGAAGATTGACGCATAAAAGCCAATACCCCTATCTCATCGGCGTTTCTCGCAAACGCTTTATTGGTGCTATCACTCATGTAGAAGCACCTAAAGAGCGACTTGCCGGCAATCTTGCCGTAGCGCTCTGGAGTATTGAACAAGGTGCTAAAATCTTAAGAGTTCATGATGTTAAAGCAACTAAAGAGGCATTTCTAATGTGGCAGGCGATCAATCACGCAGAGAGTTCTAGCCTCTAGAAAATCATTATTGAATGATAGAGATAGAATCAAACAGCGTGATTCCCTACCCTTTTGAGCCGAGATAGTTATCTCAGGCATAACCATTATAGGCATGACGATTACAACCATGATCATTTCGATTTCAGCTTCTGTTTTATCCGCTATCTCAACCCACACTTAAACCACAAATTTCAACCTCACTTCCACCCCAACTTTCACCTAATTTAAGCTCAACAGAGATCTCCTGATAACTATGATTGAATTTCAAGGCCTCACCATTCGCATGAATGCGAATATACTTATCGACAACTTCAGCTTCTCCATCACACCACGCATGCGAGTCGGATTAGTAGGTAAAAATGGAACAGGGAAAACAACCCTCTTCAATACCATACTCGGTCGTCATGAACCTGATAAAGGAGAGATTCATATTCCTAAGTCTGCGGTGATTGCCGAGGTCGCGCAAGAGATCCATAACACGGAGCTCTCCGCATTTGAATATATTTTAAGTGGCGATGCGGAGTTAGTAGAACTTCGCGAAGCAGAGACGATCGCACTTGCACAAAATGATGCCAATCAAATTGCCCATATCTATGCGCGCATTGAAGAGATTGATGGCTATCGTGCTGAGAGTCGTGCCTATCAACTCCTCGATGGTTTAGGTTTTAAGGTAGATGATTACCACAAACCGGTTAAAGATTTTTCTGGAGGTTGGCGTATGCGCCTCAATATCGGCAAAGCATTGATGTGTCGCTCCGATATTCTGCTACTTGATGAGCCAACAAACCATCTCGACTTTGAGACCGTTGTTTGGGTTGAAAACTGGCTCAAACAGTATCCCGGCATCTTAATTGTTATTTCTCATGACCGAGATTTCCTCGATAATATCTGTACTCAAATTATTCATTTCTACCAGCAGAAAGCGACCGTTTATAGCGGCAACTACACTGCATTCCTGCGTTTAAAAGCAGAAAAATTAGCGCACCAACAAGCCCAATTTGAAAAAAATGAGAAGACGCGCGCGCATCTTCAAAAGTTTATCGATCGCTTTAGTGCAAAAGCGACGAAAGCAAAACAAGCTCAAAGCCGTGTCAAAGCATTAGAAAAACTCGAGGATATCGCCCCTGTTGTTGCGGAGAACGAGTTCTCTTTCCAATTCCAAAAACCCGAAAGAGTCCCCGACCCCCTTATTCGTCTTGATCATGTCAGCTTTAGCTATGATCAAAACCACTTTATTCTTAAAGAGATCAATTTTACAATCACCCCTGAAACTCGCGTCGGGATTTTAGGGCGAAATGGTGAAGGAAAATCAACCCTTATTAAGCTGATCGCCGGAGAAAATATCCCAACCTCAGGAACGATTATTGCGTCAGAACATCTTAAAGTAGGTTACTTCTCTCAACATCAAGTGGAATATTTAACCCTCAGCGAATCCCCTATCTGGCACTTAACACAATTAGATCCTCAGATAACAACCCAAGATGCCCGTAATTTCCTCGGCTCATTCGGTTTTCATGGCGATAAAGTACTAGAAGCGATTGCCCCCTTTTCAGGAGGTGAGAAAGCACGCTTAGCCCTTGCGTTGATTGTCTATCAAAAGCCTAATCTTCTGCTTCTTGATGAGCCGACCAACCATCTCGATATCGATATGCGAGAAGCGATAGCAATTGCCCTACAATCTTTCAGCGGTGCTGTATTAATGGTCTCCCATGATGCTTCGCTCTTAGAACTCTGTTGCGATCAGTTTCTTCTCGTTGCCCATCAATCCTTAAAAGAGTTTAAAGGGGATCTAGAAGATTATCGTCAATATCTTATAGAACAGAATCGCGCCGCATCTCGTGCAGAAAAGAGTGCGCCGATAGCGGAGAAAAAACCGCAACATCATCTCGACCGAGAAGAGCGTAAAAAATTGCAAACAGAATTAAGACGCCTCACAAAAGAGATCGAACAAGCTGAGAAAAAATTAGAAAAATTGACAATAAAAATCGAGGAGATTGAGCAGGTATTAGGAGACCCCGCGAGCTATGAGACCTTATCTCCTGAAGAGATCTTAGCGTTTGATCAAGATAAAAATGCACTTGAGGCAGAGAGCGCTGCAGTGGAAGAAGCATGGCTAAATGCAGCTGAAGAACGAGAAATGATCACAGAAAAGCTAGAAAATTAAATTAACCGATAATATTAATAATAATTGGTATGATAAGAAAAGCTTTTAAAGATTCAGACCTTTAGTACAATATGCAAAATAGAGATTTAATCTTAAGATTATTGATCTCTATTTTGAATTTTTTATATTTTTAAAGGAAAATCTACATACTTATTGCAACTGATAGCTAAAACTGACAAGAGCTAACACAATTTTGCTCATTCAATCGGTAAGGAGTCGCAGGATGATTGATATTCATCATCAATACGTTACTCATTATTAATCAATTGATTAGCAGAAAAAGTGAGATTTAGAGAGAGTAGAGTAGAAAGCGAGTTGAGAAACCGATTAACACTTTACTTAAAACGATAATATAAATTTGCAATGTAAATTTGTAATATAAATTAACAATAGAAATTGATAATTTAAATATTATTAGTTGATATTATCATTTTTTATAGAGTGATTTCCAATCAGCACAAGGATAAATTGCTCTATAATTGATAGATTCCATTACTAAATAGTCAATGGCATCCTCTAACCGAAAAGCGACCTGTCAGCGCCAAAGAGCTGATCTAAGGATAGCGTCTTGTTGTTAATAAGTAGGAAGATCGTAAGAGAAATTAAAACCTGATATAGAACAGAAATTCACTTTTTATAGTTTTGTCTCATGTTTTGTCGGCTTACATTAATAGGAGAGCGATAGGGGATTGTCGCTCTTTTAAAACTCTTTATCTGTAATTCTGTAGGGTAACAATTGATTCTATTCAATGTCTATTCAATACCAATGCAATGCCGATGCAATGCATCTGAATAAACATCTAAATAGTATCAATAGAGAAGAAAAATAATTGCCCTACCTTTATAAACTTATAGCTGATAGGTATTTCGATATGAATAAAGCTGCCTTAAAAGCGCTAAAAATAGGAGCCATCGCCACAGCCCTCCTGATAGTAACGGGATGTAGCGATCTTGCCCTCTTCAATCCGAAAGGTGAGATTGCCGAGTATGAGAAGTGGCTTCTAATTATTAGCGCTGCCCTTATGCTCATCGTTATCATTCCCTGCATCATCATGGCGGTTATCTTCCCTTGGTGGTTTAGAGAATCGAACAAAAAAGCAACCTATAAACCCGAATGGCAAGAATCGAAGATCTTGGAACGATTCATGTGGGGAGTTCCCATCGCCATTATCGCCCTTTTAACCTTTATTACCGTACAAAGTACCATCGATCTCAATCCGAAAAAACGAATTGAATCTGAGAAAGAGGATCTCGTTATTGAAGTGGTCTCAATGGATTGGCAATGGCTCTTTATCTATCCTGAAGAGGGAATTGCAACCATTAATACCCTCTATCTTCCTGTTGATCGCCCTCTTAAGTTTAGACTCACCTCCCAGACAGTGATGAATGCTTTCTTTATTCCACAAATTGGGACACAGCTCGATGTAATGAGTGGAATGGAGAATGTCCTCTATCTGATTGTCAATGAAGAAGGAACCTATCAAGGTGCATCCTATGGTTATAGTGGTGCCGGCTATTCTGATATGAAATTTAGAGTCACCGCTCTTTCTGATGATGATTTTGCCAAGTGGGTTAAAGAGCAACAGTCTCACAATAATAACCCTCTCGATTGGGCCAAATATCAAGAGTTTGTCCGGGAAGAGCCGATCAATGCTCCGGAGCAATATTTCCATCCCATTGAGAAAGGGCTCTATCTGCGTGTCATCTCTCAATTTTTAGATTTAGAAGAGGTTGAAGAGCATATGCGTGAGCATATCCATGAAGTTAACCGGTTAAAGCCTAATATTGAAGCGCTATTAAGCCGCCCAATATCGCCGGCATTAACCTATATATCCCATCAACAGTAGAGGATTCGTCTATGTTTGGAAGATTAACCATCGATAGTATTCCATGGAGCCACCCGATTCCCCTCGCGGCTTTTGGATTTATTATTCTTATTGTCTTAGCGGTTCTGGCAACTATCACCTTCACTCGAAGATGGAAGTGGCTCTGGACTAACTGGCTAACAACCACCGATCATAAACGAATCGGTATTATCTATATTATCGTCGCCATCATTATGCTACTTCGCGGTTTTGCCGATGCCATTATGATGCGCTCACAGATGGCGCTAGCGTCAACCGGGGATCAGGTAGGATATCTTCCCCCAGAACATTATGATCAGATTTTCTCTGCTCACGGTGTCATTATGATCTTCTTTATGGCGACCCCTTTCCTAATTGGACTGATGAATGTGGTCGTTCCACTTCAATTAGGTCGTCGTGATGTCGCCTTTCCAGTCCTCAATGCGGTGAGTGTTTGGTTAACAGTAGCGGGAGCTATCTTAATCAATCTCTCCCTTGGAATTGGTGAGTTCGCTAAGACAGGCTGGGTTGCTTACGCACCACTTTCAGAGAAGCTCTATAGTCCTGGCGTTGGAGTCGATTACTATATCTGGAGTATTCAGGTCTCAGGATTAGGAACAACATTAGCCGCTCTCAATATGTTTGTAACAATTTTAAAGGTGAGAGCTCCCGGCATGAGACTCTTTCAAATGCCACTATTTACCTGGTCAACACTCTGTACTTCCATCTTGATCCTTGCGGTCTTCCCTATCTTAACCGCAACAATGTTACTACTAGGTTTAGATCGTTATCTCGGCTTTGAGATCTTTACCAACTCTTTAGGAGGTGGAAGTCAGATGATGTATGTGAATCTGATCTGGGCTTGGGGTCATCCTGAAGTCTATATCTTGATTCTGCCGGCATTTGGTATCTTCTCTGAAGTTGTTTCAACCTTTAGCCGAAAATATCTCTTTGGTTATAAAGCATTAGTTTGGGCAATTATTGCCATCCTCTTTATGTCACTTACTGTCTGGTTACACCACTTCTTTACTATGGGGGCGGGTGTTAATGTCAATGCCTTCTTCGGTGTTACCACCATGTTGATTGCAGTACCAACGGGAGTGAAGGTCTTTAACTGGCTCTTTACCATCTATCGAGGTCAAGTGAAGATGGATGTACCGATGCTCTACGCTGTAGGCTTCCTTATTCTCTTTGTATTAGGAGGGATGACAGGCGTAATGCTCGCGATTCCTGGTGTCAACTATGCAGTCCATAATACTGAATTTGTTGTCGCCCACTTCCATAACACCATCATTGGTGGCGTTGTCTTTGGTGTTCTTGCCGGCTACAATTTCTGGTTCCCCAAAGCATTTGGCTTTAGACTCCATAAAGGATGGGGATATGCAACTTTCTGGCTCTGGTTTATAGGTTTCCTCTTTGCCTTTATCCCACTCTATCTCGCCGGATTTGATGGTATGCCACGTCGCATTAGCCAAAACATCGATCCTCGATATGGAACCTATCTCGTTGTCGCCCTCTTTGGTGCTGTCTTGATCTTCTTAGGGATTATTGCGATTTTGGTACAACTCTTTGTCAGTATTAAGCAGCGTGAAAAGTTAAAAGATCCCACGGGAGATCTCTGGAATGGTCGTTCATTAGAGTGGTCAATCCCTTCACCACCGCCTGTCTATAACTATGCGGTCATTCCGAAAGTGGATGATATCGATATGTTCTGGAAGTTGAAGCAGGAGGGTAAAGCGTATGATCCCGATCGCCAATATCAAGATATCTACATTCCTAAACATACCGCGCTTGGATTTGTCTCGGGAGGTGTTTTAGCGGGACTACTCTCATTCTCTCTTGTTTGGAGTATCTGGTGGATGGCAATCCTCTTCTTCAGTGCGGCAATTATCTGGTGGATTATTGAGAGCTTTAGAGAGCATGAAGAGATCCTTATTCCAGCAGAGAAAATAAAAGCCGCCGATGAGGCGTTCTTAGAACGTGTTAAACAGTATCAACTTGCACAAGGAGAACACTAATGGCAACAAATACCTTAAGTCGTTCTGATATCAAATTACGTCAAGAAGAGGAGAGCGCAAATAATAAGGTCTTTGGATTTTGGATCTACCTGATGGCAGACTCTATTATCTTTGGAACCTTCTTTGCGGTCTTCGTTGTTCTACTACAAAATACAACGCATGGTCATACGCCCCATTCTCTTTTCGATCTCGGAAATGCTTTTGCAGAAACAGTGGCGCTACTGACTAGTAGCCTCACCTGTGGCTTAGCAATGTTAACCCTAAAACGCGGTAAGATTGGTGCAACAATTCTCCTTCTTATCATCACCTTTATTCTCGGAGGGATCTTCCTAACATTAGAGATTAGAGAGTTTTTGGGCTTTATCGATATCGGCGCAACACCTCAAAGTAGCGGATTCCTCTCTGGATTCTTCTCTCTTGTAGGGCTTCATGGAGCGCATCTCTCCATCGGGATGGTCTGGATGTTGGTGATGATGTTGCAGTTAGCCTTTAAAGGTTCAACCCTAGAGACTCGTACACGAATGAAGCTCTTTAGCCTCTTTTGGCACTTCCTCGATATTATCTGGATCTGTATCTTTACTGTTGTCTACTTGATGGGGGTTTCACTATGACCGATCTCAACACTACATTAACAACACCGCAAGAGGAGATGACACAAACCACGCAAGAGGGAAAAGGAGAATTAACTGCCTATTTAGTCGGTTATGGATTCTCTATTATCCTCACACTTCTCTCCTTTGGTACCGTCATCTACTTAAGAGAGATGCTCTCTATTGGTGTATTAGCGGGGATTTTAGCGCTCAGTGCAATTACTCAAGTGATTGTGCAAGTCGTCTGCTTCCTCCATATTAAAAAAGGAGATAACGATGGCTGGAATGTGGCCTCTCTACTCTTTACCGGCATTATTCTTCTGATAGTTGTCGGTGGTTCTGGCTGGGTGATGTACTATCTCCATATGAATATGATGCCGGAACTTCCTATGTAATCTCTCTTTTTATATCTATTAAGAGAGCAATCTAGGAGATCTCCTAAGCAGAGCATTAATGGGGTGAGGATGATAGAAATATTTCGATCTTCATGCCTCACCCCTATGATGCTCTTTATTCACTTCTCTCATCTATCAATTGAGTTAGGGAACCACGTGATCTATCGTAATTTTCGTCCATTTTTAAAATTGATTAAACATGGGATTATTCTCGGCAATCTCGTTCCTGTGATTGCGGGCTACCTATTAGCACTCAATCTTGCGGAAAATTTCAATGTCTCCCGTTTTATCGCAACAATAATCGGTATTAGTGCTATTATTGCAAGTGCGACAATCGCCAATAATATTATCGATCGAGATATTGATCGTATTATGACGCGCACCCAAAATAGACCTCTGGTCAATGGCGATATCTCTCTAAAAACTGCACTTATTCTCTCAATAATCGCCGCAATTATCGGTTTCTATCTTCTCTTTGTAGAGGTCAATCGCTTAGCGGGGTTCTTTGCCCTAATCGGCTTTATCGATTATATCCTCCTCTACTCTCTTATCTTTAAGCGCAACTCCACTCTTAGCATTTTAGTGGGTAGTATCTCCGGCGCTGTCCCCCCACTTGTGGGCTATGTTGCTGTTAGCAATCAGATCGATAACAATATTCTCTTTCTCTTTATTATCTTCACCACATGGCAAGTGGCACACTCTTATGCAATCGCTCTCTACCGAAAAAAAGATTATCAATCGGCAAAGATACCCATGGCACCTCTTTTCCTCTCCTTAAAGAGAACACAAAAAGAGATGGCGCTCTATGTTGGCGCTATGGCAGTTGCGACACTATTGCTTGCACTTGAAAGCTTTCATTTCCTCGCTATGCAAATTCTCATTATTGCAATTACGCTCTATTGGTTAATCGATATTTTAAGACCGATCCAAACAGAGGAATCCCGCTGGGGAAGGCGTCAATTTCTTAACTCCCTCCTTCTTATAATGGCCTTCTGTTTTACCATTATGATCGATTACCTCTTTACTCATCTTATAAATGTAACCTTATAAGCGTGCTTTAACACGACATTCTTATCTCACAATATTTATATCACTACAAAATAGAAAAGAGACCCGACCGAATCACTCAAGAGATTGATTACCCCTCTTACCATTAAAGATGCTATTTTAAGTAAAAGCGATTGCGATGGAGATGGAGAGATGGAGAGATGGAGATTGTCAGTGTAGATGAGTATGAGTGAATATGATCATTTCCGCGATAATTACTCCCATCACTAAGTTCTATTACCACAATTGCGATATCTTGCAGTTACAGAGGTCTACATACTGGTTTATATAGTGGTTTATATAGTGGATTACATCTTATAAATGTATAAAAAATAAAATCAAGAATAAAATCAATAAGATAACGAGAGAGGAGCGACAGAATGAATATTTTAATAACCGGCGCATCATCAGGCTTTGGATTAGAAGCAACTAAAATCTTCATCGAACAAGGATATACCGTGGTGGGCCTTGCTCGCAGACATGAGAAGTTGATGGAGCTAAAAGCACAACTCGGCGAAAATTTCTATCCCTTAACAGCTGATATGGCAAATCTTGAATCTGTTAAAGAGGGGATTGAGAATCTTCCTGAACCTTTTGATCAGATCGATATTTTAATCAATAATGCCGGCCTTGCTCTCAATCTCAATCCTGCGTTTGATGTCGATTTTGAAGATTGGCAAACGATGATCGATGTAAATATTCGGGGGTTAACTTATATCACCCATCTGATCTTGCCACAGATGGTCGCTCGAGATGATGGCTACATTATCAATATCAGTTCCACTGCGGGGAATTATCCCTACTACGGTTCCAATATCTATGGCCCTACTAAAGCATTTGTTACGAGCTTTTCACAAAATTTAAGAGCTGATCTTATCGGGAAAAATATTCGTGTCTCCAATGTTGAGCCCGGCCTCTGTAGTGATACTGAATTTTCCAATATTCGCTTTAAAGGCGATGATAAACGCGCAGAATCGGTCTATGCAGATGTAGAAGCCGTTACCGGCAGAGAGATTGCCGAGATCATCTACTGGCTTACGACACAACCTAAACATGTTAATATTAACCGCATCGAGGTAATGCCTACAATGCAGACCTTTGCGGGATTGACGGTCTATAAAAAAGAGAAGTAATCTCAGGGTATATTTTATTAACGCTCTATTATTCTATTATAAGTGAGCGCTTTAAGATCTACTCGCTAAACTCAAGAGCCATTTATTAACGACTTAATTTAACAAGAGCAATCAAATATGAAAATTATCGATCTTCATTGTGACGCCTTAATGAAACTCTCGGATGCTAAAGGAAAATTCTCCTTCAAAGATTCGATCGAGCTCGATGTTAATCTAGATAAGTTGAAGAGAGGCGGTGTAAAGGTTCAAGCTTTTGCCATCTTTGTCTCCCCTTCTCTCCCCTCTTCTGATCAATTTCAAGAGGTGATCGCACAGATCCATTACTTCTATAATGAGATTTTAGAGAAATATCCCGAAATGCGTTTAATTCGTTCTTGGGATCAGATCTCTCAGCTCAAAGAGGGCGAGATCGGTGCATTTTTAACCTTAGAAGGGGTTGATCCTATTGGCAATGATCTCAAAAAATTAACCCTTCTCTATCAATTAGGAGTTCGCTCGATCGGTTTAACTTGGAACAATGGAAACCTAGCGGCAGATGGTGTTGCTGAAGCAAGAGGTGCCGGATTGAGTCGCTTTGGAAGAGAGATTGTGAAATGGTGTAATGAGCATCAACTCTTTGTCGATGTTTCACACCTTCATCCCACTGGATTTTGGGATGTGATGGAACTTGCGAAATACCCTATTGCAAGTCACTCTAATGCGATGACAATTTGTGAACATCGTCGTAATCTCACTGATGATCAGATCCGCGCAATGATCGAACGAGATGCGATGATACATATTGTCTTCTGCCCACCTTTTGTCAAAAAAGGGGGGAATGCCACCATTATTGATGTGATCTATCAGATCAACCATATTGTTGCATTAGGCGGTATTAAAAATATTGGCTTTGGCTCCGATTTTGATGGGATTGAATCGAAAGTAGAGGCATTGAGTGATGCGAGTATGTATCCCAATCTTATCGAAGCCCTCAAAGCTTTCTACTCCGAAGAGGAGATCGCCGGCTTTGCTTACCAAAATTTCTTAGATCGATTACCACGATAGTTTCTACCCACGTCATTATCTGTTGCATCGTTATCTATTTATATTTACCAAAAAAAATCGAAGTCATTATTCCTCTAGAAATAGTGACTTCGATTCTACCCTCTATTCTTACGCTTTTTTAAGGTTCAGATTTGATCTGGAAAAAATTGATAGATCTACCAAGGAAGAGTCTCAATCTTTTTAGGTGCCTCGCTTTTATCTATTGCTTCTACTGCTTGACGCTGTTTTGAGACACTCTTTTGAAAACTATTAGATTCCATTCGTTCAAAGCTATCTCTCAACTCTGGCGTTACATGATCTGCATAGATATTCTCTTTAACAGGCGCCTCTTCACGATAGAGTTCACCTAAAATATGACGAATGCCGAGCGTCAACTCATTGGAGGTTACTTTTGCCTTCAATTGAGAGTTATTTGTCGTCGCTGTTCTCGCCTTTCCTAAATCAACATGACGAAAACCAAAATCTATCGCGGTATTCGGTGTTGCCTGATAGGAGATACCGGCACCTAATGACCATGCAAAATTGTTCTGTGATCCTGACTGATAATTAAAATTATTACCATAATGACCTGTTGATTTTAAACGTGCATAACCGACTCCCGCAACACCATAAAGAGCGATATCATCCTTAAGTTGATAACTTAAATAGCTATTCACCATCAAACGCTGACTCTTAATTTTTTGCTGATAAAAGTCAGACTCTGTCAAATTATCATATCGTTTCGACTGAGGAAGAACATATTCCAACTCCACACGAAAGATATCATCAAATTGATAGCCCGCAGCAACCGATCCATTAATACCATTTTTATGCTGCGATCCTTTTTTTACAACTTCATTACCGGGAAGCCTAGAATCTCCCATTTTTTTCGCCTCCTGTCGTATCCCTAAAACATTGGCGCCGGCATAAAATCCTGTTTCTACAGCCAATGCACAAGGAGAGATAGTTACTAATAACATGGAGGCCAATAGGGCGCTCTTCTTCATATCTTTTTCCTTCCCATAAAATAAATTAAACCCAACGATAAAGCTTCAATCATTCCACTTTATCAACTTCTTGACAATAGCAGTTAATACTTTTTTAGTAATTCCCTTATTATACTGATAACAAATGATATTTTCGACTTTAACTTTCAAAAGAGATGCTTAAATAGTAGAACTTAAGCGGTAGAAATTAAATAGATAAAACAGAAAGAGGGAAATTCCTCTAGAGAGCGCTCCCAAGATGATCACTAACTATAAAAAATGGCATAACATCGATCACAAGCCTAAGATCTCAGTGCCCCATTTTTACGATAATTGAGAGACAACAAAATGCACTCTTTTCGCTAAATGGGTCAAAATGGTATAAGGAATTGTTCCTGCCCACTCAGCGACTCTCTCGATCGGTAATCGCTCACCAAAGATCTCTACCGGTTGCTCCCAGTCATTTTGCGGAACTGAGCGAAGGTCGATCATCATCATATCCATTGCAGGTCTACCTATAATTTTAGCGCGATGCTCCCCGACTAATACATAAGCATCATCACTAATTTCTCGAGGATAACAATCTGCATAACCACAAGCAATAACACCGATTGGCATTCGCTCCGGCGCAATAAACTTAGCGCCATAACCTACACTCTCCCCGGCTTCAATCTCCGTCGTATGAATCACTTTTGATCGAAGCGTTAAGAGAGGACGAAGTCCAAAATCAGCCCCCACTTTTCCATCAATAGGGGAAATACCATAAAGTGAAATCCCCATCCGCACAATCGATTGATGTGTTGCTGGTGCTTGTAAAATAGCGGCTGAATTGGCTAATGATTGAGGAAGCTCTAAACGATCTAATTGTGCCATTCTCTCAAGTTGCTTTGGAAAGAGCGGTGAATCAGCCTCATCTGAAGTTGCAAAATGGGTCATTAAGGTAATAGATGCAACCGAAGAGAGTTTCTGTAAACGCGCAACAACAGAGAATGCTTCTTCTGGTGTAAATCCTAATCGATGCATTCCTGTATCAACCTTCACAAAGATACCGATAGGCGTAGTAAGATTCGACTCCTCCAACATCTTAAGTTGCTTCTCATTACCGATCGCTACAAGATAGTTAGCTTCACTTGCTCGCTGGTACTCCTCTTTTGCAAAGACACCTTCTAATAACAAGATCGGAAGCTCTCCCCCTTTTTGCCGAATATCATCAGCCTCTTCGCGCATCGCAACCGCAATATAATCGACCATGCGATTAACAATCGGCAGCATATTCTCCACTCGATGCCCATATGCGTCTGCTTTCAAGACGGCACAATGTTGGCTTTGGGGCGATTTTCCTTTTAAGATCTCGATATTATTCTCTAATGCTGCATTAGAGAAGTAAGCGATTAACGGTCTCATATATTTCCTCTAAATCACTCTATACGATCACAATTTGTTAAATTCTTTCAGAATATCTCAAAAAGAGTAACCGTAAGGCATTGGTTCTACTTAAAATTATCTTATTATTCGCGATACCTGCCCATAAGATATGAAAAGAGATTAGCTCTCTTCCGATGAAGATATCTGCTAATCTCTCTCAATCTGATGATGATTGGGCATTGAAATTGTACTACTACTTCCAACTGCGACCAAGCCTTGATCCCCTAAAGGGTTATTGATTATTCAATTTGACAGCGCAACCTGACGACTGAAGATCATCACTCAATCTATTCGAGTCCCTACCCCGGCAAGAGAGCAAGCTCTTTTCCAAACGATGCATCAAATAGTCACATTGAAATTATCAACGACTATTACTGCCCACTTCTAATCGAGATTCTGGAAAAGAATCCCACCACGCCCTTTTTGAATCTCTATAAATCTCTCTGTCCAATCGCCAGCGATAATCTGTAGAACCGCATGATGTGTTAAAAGCTTATTGCTTAAAGCTTCCAGTTTTGGGAAATCAGCCAAAATATTCTCAACCCCAATTGAATTAAGTGCATCAAAACGGATAAACATCGGCGCTAATACAATATCAACAGCGGTCATTGTCTCCCCAATGAAGTAGCTACGACCACAGCGCTCCTCAAGGACCGCTAAAGTTCCTCTCATCGTAGCAAAGTGTTTTTCAACTTCCTCATGGCTTTTGGCACCCATACTCATATATTGTGGCCCATATAACTCCCCGGCAACCCCTGCCCAAGCACGTTGAATCGCCCTTTTTGCCGGCAATTTAGCATAGATAGAAGGGACTTTATGTAGCTCTTCGATATATTCTACAATCGCCATCGACTCAAAGAGCACCTCTCCCGTTGTCACTTTCATGACAGGTACCTTGCCTAAAGGAGACCACTCCTTAAACCACGCTGGTAACTCCGCATGAGGATCGAGCCAGATCGACTCAAAATCAACCGCTTTCTCATTCAATGCAATGAGAACTCTCTGCACAAAGGGGCAGAACGGATACCCCACTACTTGATAACTCATATTGACCTCCCGGTTCTAATTTTAATAAGTCGCTTATTCATGCACCCATTTCACCAAACGAATCTCCATTAAAGAGTCTATTAAGCATCCGCATTAACATGGGCAAAACATAGGTATATTGCTCTTTTTAGTCTATCATAAGGAGAGCATAAAGAAGCGATTATACAAACTTCTCTCAACTTTCAAAATAAGATTGAGAGAAAATTGAGAGAAAAAATATTTCTCACAATTACGCTACAATAGATCAGACTCCATATTTAAAATGAGTCAACGATGCAATGCGACTCAATAATCGATTATAAAATGATTACAAAACCATAAAACTACTAAACGATCTCAATATTTAAGCTCATAGGGAGAATTTTATATGTCAATTCAACTTAGTTGCCTTACCGTTGCCGGTCAAGATGCCGCGACTTTTCTGCAAGGCCAAATTACTGCAGACGTTCATCATCTCACCTCACTCTATCCTGAGAAAAAAAATCAGGGACTAGCGGCAATCTGCAATCGCCAAGGACGTGTCATGGTGCTCTTTTGGATGGTAAAAGTTGATGATGAAACTTTCCATCTCCTTCTACCTCGTGATTTAGCTGAAACGATCGAAAAGCATCTTAAAATCTTTATCTTCCGCTCAAAAGTAACCTTACAGCTCGAAGAGCCCACTGCAGAAGAATTAGCTCAACTTCCCGAAGGTCTCTCTATTCCTTGGATTACAGCAGAGAATAGTGAGGCATATGTCCCTCAAATGTTAAGCCTAGATCTTCTCGGGGCAATTAGTTTTAAAAAGGGGTGCTATACCGGACAAGAGATCGTTGCTAGAATGCAATATTTAGGGAAACATAAAAGACGTTTAGCCCTCATTACTGCAGAAGAAGAGGGAGATCTTAGCTGCAATGCCACCATTACCAATCAAAGTGGTAAAGAGGCTGGAACAGTTGTCTATCATCAAGGTCATCAGGCTTTTGCTGTTGTAAGATTAGAAGAGATTGAAGATGCCCCCCTTAAGATTAATGCCACCATCACAATTGATAAGATCTGGCATGATGAAGAGGAGGCGGATCAATAAAAGCAATCACTTTATGCGATTAGCCCTCATAGCTCACACCATCGATGCCTTTAAGGAGAGAAAATAGATGAGTCAAAAACATATTGGAATTTTAACTGCCGGCGGAGATTGCCAAGGATTAAATGCAGCATTACGCGGAATTACCCTCTCTGCTCTCAAAGAGGGTTGGAAAGTGACCGGAATTCATGATGGGTTTCTCGGCCTTGCTGAGATGGCTCATAGTGAGCTAACCTTCGCTGATGTCTACGATATTGCCGGAACGGGTGGAACAATTCTCGGCACTGGTCGCGGAGGTGGCAAAGCACAAAATACAGAAGACGCCGTTGCGGCCTGTGTCGAAAGCTTTAAGGCATTAGAACTCGATGCACTCATCTGTTTAGGTGGCGATGGAACTCAACGATTTGCCTCCTATCTCCATGCCGCCGGCGTTCCTGTCGTCACTCTCCCCAAAACGATCGATAATGATATCGCTCATACCGATGTAACTTTCGGATATGATACTGCGGTTCACGTCTCTGTTATGGCATTAGACCGATTAAGAACTACGGCCGACTCCCACCATCGTCTTATGATTTTGGAGGTGATGGGACGAGATGCCGGGTGGTTAGCTGCAGGTGCGGCTTTAGCTGGCTCTGCTGATATCTGCCTGATTCCTGAAATTCCCTACTCTTTAGAGGCGATTGTAGAGTATACGAGAAAAAATATTAAAAATCGCCGGTCAGCACTATTAGTTGTCGCTGAAGGCGCGATCTCTCAAGAGAATCATCGTCTAGGTTTAACGCCAAAAAAACATGCCGAAGCGATCAAATTGGTCGATAGTATCCCCGAACTAACAGGAATGCAGTCACGCTTAACAACATTGGGTTATGTCAGCCGTGGTGGTGCTCCTACAGCTGCAGATCGTATCTTTGCAACTCAATGTGGCACCAAAGCGATTGAGCTTGTCAAAGAGGGTCGCTTCGGTGTTATGGTTGCAGATCAAGGTCGCCAACTTGTCGCGGTTCCCCTCGAAGAGGTTGCCGGCAATCCACGCCTCATTCCTGTTGATCATCCATTGATTGAGACGATGCGTGCAACCAATATCTGTCTTGGAGTTTAATCATCATCTCTTTTGAGATTTTAAATAAGGAACTGATCAGGGATAATAGAGAGAAAAAGAGAGGCTAAAAGAAGATGTTATCACAAACGCTTCTCCTCTCTTCACACTTGTAAACCCTATCATCACCCCGATTGAGGAGGCAAAATATTATGATGTTGCCCATAAAACTGATAACATCATACTCCTTTACCGGAATTTTCCAGTTATATCTATAGAAGTTTATAAAATCAAAATTGAACAGTATGAAGAAAATTATTAGCACAGCTCATGCCCCAGCGGCAGTCGGTCCTTATTCACAAGGTAATGTCTTTGAGAATCTTGTCTTCACATCAGGGCAACTTCCACTCAACCCTGAAACGATGAAGTTTCCAGAAGGGGGAATTAAAGAGCAAGCCGCACAAGCCCTTCAAAACCTCAAAGTAATCTTAGAAGCTGCGGATGCAGATTTTAGCACCGTCTTAAAAGTGACCTGCTATCTCGATGATATCAATGACTTTGCCGATTTTAATGAGGTCTACACTGAATTTTTCGGCACTGAGAATGCACCAGCGCGCTCCTGCTTTGAAGTAGGCGCATTACCGATGGGGGCATTAGTTGAAATTGAAGCGGTTGCTTATCGTAAAATCGATTAAGAGCCGACTGGGTCGACTAGACATCGTCGAATAAAAGCGATAAAGAAAGGGAGTCTGACAGAATCATGGCTCCCTTTTTGTTGCCCTCTTTTTCAACATCAACAGACAGAAACTTGTGACAGAAACTTATGAACTACCGAGTTTACGAGTAGAACCCAATAAAAAAAGAAAGGCTAGAAGATCTATCAATCCTCTAGCCTTTTTAATAGTTATTTTGAGCTACTTATGTCTGCCTATTGCGCAGGAACATCCACCTCTTTAGATTGCTCTACTGGTTTATTTCCCGCCTCATCGCGCTTCTTCTTATCCCGATTGAGGAGAATATAGAAGACCGGTGTATAGAGAAGAACGAGAAGCGTTCCCCCAATCATTCCACCAACAACGATGCGACCGACAACATTTTGCGCTCCGGCACCAGCACCTGTTGATAAGGCTAACGGCATCACACCAAATCCAAAAGCGAGAGAGGTCATCACAATAGGACGAAGTCGCTCTTGCGAGGCTCGAATAGTGGCATCAATCGTTGACATTCCTTCACGAACAAGATCGCGCGCAAACTCAACAATCAAAATCGCATTCTTTGAGGTTAAGCCGATTGTTGTTAATAATCCCACCTGGAAGTAGACATCATTCTCTATTCCAAAGAGTCTTGCGGTAATCACTGCGCCCACAACACCTACAGGAATTGTTAAGAGTACAGAGATCGGTACCTTCCATGATTCATAGAGCGCCGCTAAGCTAAGGAAGATAACAAAGACCGAGACTAACAACAACATCACCTGAGAGTTTCCAGCCTCTTGCTCCTCATAAGAGGTATCGGTCCAAGCAACATTAATCCCTTGCGGTAGATGCTCTCTTACCAAAATCTCAATCGCATCCATCGCTTCCCCGGTACTCTTACCCGGTGCCGCATTGATTGAGAGAGGGAATGAAGAGAACCCATCAAAACGGTTCAGTTGTGGCGGACCATAAGACCAACGGCCCTTTGCAAAGGCGCTAAATGGCACCATTTCACCCTTCGCATTACGAACATACCAGCTATTAAAATCATCCGGCATCATACGATAAGGTGCATCCGCTTTCACCTGAACATGTTTCACGCGCCCACGATCGATAAAGTCGTTGACATACATACCACCCCAAGCGATTGAGAGTGCGGTATTGATATCTCCCACTGATACCTGTAATGCTTGTGCCTTTTCGCGATCAATATCCACATGATATTGCGCCGTGTCAAACTGCCCTCCAGGACGTAAAGTTGCAATATCAAGATCGGGAGAAGTTGCAGCTAAACCGATAAACTTCATGACGGAATTCATCAAGGTATCATGCCCTAACCCAATCGTATCTTGTAGCTGGAAGCTCACCCCTGTTGCCGTTCCTAACTCAATAATCGGTGGTGGACTAAAGACAAAGATCTGCGCTTCTGGAATATTGACAAAATATTTCTGTAAACGATCCATTAATGCAGGTATCGACTCATACGTGGATTTACGATCTTCCCAAGGACGAAGCTTAATAAAGAACATCCCCTGCTCGCTTCCTTGTCCTGAAAAGCTAAATCCAGCAACTGTCATCACCGACTCGACCGTTTTTTGCTCTTCCTTGATCAGATAATCGGCAATCTCTTGGAGCGGAATCTCTGTCTGATTAAGCGAGGTTCCATTAGGATTAATAGTCATCCCAATTAAGATCCCTTGGTCCTCATCCGGCAGGAAGCTCTTTGGCAACTTCATAAATTGATGTCCAATTGCCCCTAAACCGACAATAAGAAGAAGAACAAAGATCATCGGATGTTTCAAGACTTTCGCAATCGTCTTAGTATAAGTATTACTCACCTTATCAAAGCCGATATTGAAATATTTAACGGCTAATCCAATCACCTTATTGAAAGGTGCAAAGAGCTTCTGTAAGAAGCGCCCGAATGCCGTTTTAGGAACATGATGCTCTTTATGATCTCTTAATAATGTGGCGCACATCGCCGGAGTAAAGATAATAGCGACAACCACAGAGAGCAACATGGCTGTAATAATTGTGACCGAGAATTGACGATAGATAACCCCTGTCGCTCCCCCTAAGAAGGCCATCGGTACAAATACCGCTGAGAGAACAACCCCAATTCCGATCAAGGCGCCTGTGATCTGATCCATCGAACGACGAGTTGCCTCAAGAGGGGAGACTTTCTCTTCCTCCATGATACGTTCCACATTCTCTACAACAACAATCGCATCATCAACCAATAGACCAATCGCTAAAACCAGCGCAAAGAGCGTTAACGTATTGAGATTGAAGCCCAATAGATCCAAAATCAACATAGTTCCCGCTAAAACGTAGGGAATCGCCAACATCGGAATAATCGTTGCCCGAATATTTTTCAGGAAGAAGAAGACAACAACAAATACCAAGATAATAGCATCGATCAATGTCTCTTCCACACTAGCAACTGAATACTCAACAAAGGGAGTTGTGTCATAAGGGAAGGTGTAAGCTAAACCAGATGGGAAATCTACTGAGATCTTCTCTAAGTAACTTTTCACCGCTGTTGCCGTATCAAGCGCATTTGCTCCCGATGCAAGACTCACAGCAAGCCCCGCAGCCGGAGCATTATTATATTTTACGACAACTGCTTCTGATTCAGGCGATAACTCAACACGCGCAACATCTGAAAGGAGTACTTCACTTCCATCTTCATTCACGCGTAATTGAATCGCTTTAAACTCTTCTGGACTCTGCAGTAATGACTGCGAGGTGACGGTATAACTAATCAACTGATCCTTCACCGCCGGCATCGCACCTAATGCACCTAATGTTGCCTGAGAGTTTTGCTCTTTGATCGCCGCGACAACATCGGTCGGCGTCATATTATATTTATAGAGCTTTATGGGATCGAGCCAGATATTCATCGCATAACTTGAACCGAAAAACTGAATCTCACCTACGCCCCCAATTCGACTCATCTGATCTTCAAGTGTTGAGGAGATATAATCCCCAATATCCCCGGAAGACATCGATCCATCAGGTGAATAGAAGCCAACAACTAAGAGGAATGAACCGCTTGTTTTCGCAATGGTCACCCCCTGTTGCTGCACCGCTTGTGGCAGTTTGCTCAATGATTGTTGAATCTTATTTTGAACCTGAACTTGCGCTAAATCTGGGTCAACCCCTTGGTTAAAGGTCACAGTGATTTGGAAAGTTCCAGAGCTTGAACTTGAGGAGTTCATATAGCGATAGCCATCTAAGCCACTAATACTCTGCTCAATAACCTGTGTAACGCTCTCTTCAACCGTCTGTGCACTTGCACCTGGGTAGACCCCAGAAATACTGATCTGAGGCGGTGCAATAGGGGGGTATTGCGATACCGCCATGTTTCGTACCACTAAGAGGCCGATAAACATCGTTAAGATCGCAAGAACCCACGCAAATATTGGTCGGTCTATAAAAAATCGTGCCATAACAATTATCTAATCCTTTATTGTGTGATGATAATTTAAGGTAAATCAGTGGATCAAAAGATCTTACTGAATCGTATTATCATCTGGAATTACCTCAACTTTTACAGGCTGCCCACCGCTACGTTGAATCGCAGATTGCACCGACTGTAATCCCTTAACAACCACACGCTCTCCCTCTTTTAAGCCCTGTGCGATCACCCAATCTTGCTCATAAGCTCGAGAGATCTCAACCGGACGAATATGAGCGATATTTTCTTGATCGATCACAATCACAGTACTCACACCACCAGGACCTTGAGTGACTGCCTTTTGCGAGACCACTAACGCTCCCTCTTCGATCCCTTGCTGAACAACCGTACGAACAAACATTCCGGGGAGGAGACTGCCATCATTTTCAAACTGAGCCTGAAGGAAGATCGATCCTGTTGTCGGATCAACGGTCAGATCGGAGAACTTGATATAACCTACCTTGTCATAGAGTGAACCATCTTCGAGGTAGATACGGACCAAATGACCATCTTCCCACTCACCGGTTTCAAGATTTTCTACCTTTGTAGGGGTATAGACTCCACTCATAATCTTTTTACGTACGGCAGCATACTCAGCAGAAGAGTAGGTAATATTAACCTTCATCGGATTGAGTACCTGAATAACAGCCATCTCATTGACCTGACCTGGAGTAACGAGCGCCCCTTGCGTAAAGTTTGTTCGACCAATTTGCCCCGAGATCGGCGCTTCCATCTGGGTATAATCGAGATTGATCTTCGCATTAGTCACTTGTGCTTCAGCCCCTAAAACTTCTGCATTAGCCTGCATCAATGCCGCGTTGGCATCATCTACATCTTGTTGGCTCACCGCTTTTGACTTCTTCAATGCATTTAATCGATCTGCTTTAAGGCGCGCCGCGTTTTGATTCGCTTTAGCACGCTCTAATGTTGCTTCTGCCTGTAATAGGCTTGCTTTATAAGTGGCAGGATCGATCTGATAGAGTTGATCCCCCTCATTGACAAAGCTTCCTTCCGTAAAATTAACAGAAAGAATAATGCCCCCCACCTGAGGACGAACCTCTGCAATGACTGAAGCTTCCGTTCTTCCCGGCAACTCTGCCTCAACGGTAATATTTTTCCGTTCAACCTCTTGAACGACCGCTTGCGGTGTCATCATCGCTGGACCGGCTTGATGCTCTTCAGCGCATGCCGCAACTAATAGAGCAAGCCCGATACTTCCCGCAATATTTCGAATATATTGAAAATGATTTCGCTTTCTCATCTTATCTCTCATCTATGCCATATTAATAATTTAAGAAGTAATATATGGTCCTATCTAAATTAGGCTTCTTCTCCATTACTCAACTTTTGATTCTCTTAATTCTGCTGATTTTTCTTCGCACTCACAATATTAAGTGCTTCATCGAGCATCCGAATCGATGCTAAAAATTGTTCCGCTTGCTCTACTCCAACAATCTTTGCCACATCTGCAAGCCATTGCCCATAAACCTTTGCTCTAACATCTTGATAGTAAGCGGCTCCCACAGCGGTCACTTTATAGAGTGGAGAGCGCTTATTCTGCGGATTCTCCACCGCCTCAATATAACCATTCTCTAGTAGTAGGCAGATCTGTCGCTGTACCGCTTGACGGGAGGTAGAGCGAAGTTGTGCAATCTGTGGCACGGTTAAAGGCTCCGGCTCACAATGAATGATCGATAAGATGGCCCAGCAAGAGTGGGTCATATCACTCTCTGCCGCAACCAATAGATCTTCACTGATCCGGTGCAGTTTTGATAAAAGGGTAAATATCTCTTGGAACATCGAAACAAAGAGCTGTTTCTGTTCAATTGGGTGATTTTCGGTCATGATCTCTCTTTTAGAAAGAATTAAAACAATAGGCTAAATAGTAAGTCTTGACAACAATGTTGTCAACATTTTTCCAAGGAAAAAATTAAGAGGAGAGAAAGATCACCTAAGTTATCTCCCTCTCCTCTCTACACTTGATCCTCAATCTTAAAGCTCTCTCACAGACCTCGATATGGATACGCAAATCACGAGTAATGAGTAATGAGTAATTCATGAATTACTCATAGTTTATGCATGATTTATTTATAATCTACCCATCCTGACTATAATCTCAACGTTATCATCCTGACGCTATTGCTCTTAATTTCTCACTAAGAGAGCTCTCTTCGAACGATCTCTGCCCCGGCACTAAGCGCCCGTAACTTACCATTTGCTACCGTGCGTGAGAGCGGAGTCATGCCACAATTGGTACTTGGATAGAGCTTATCGGCATCCACAAACTGTAATGCCTTTCTCAATGTAGCCGCAACCTCTTCAGCAGTCTCAATCTGATTTGTCGCAACATCAATCGCACCGACCATCACTTTTTTACCACGAATGAGTTCAATCAGATCCATCGGCACATGGGAATTTTGGCACTCTAAGGAGATAATATCGATCTTCGATTGTTGTAATTTAGGGAAAGATTCCTCATATTGGCGCCACTCTGAACCGAGTGTCTTCTTCCAATCAGTATTCGCTTTAATACCATAGCCATAACAGATATGGACCGCTGTTTCACAATTCAATCCTTCAATCGCTCGCTCTAACGTAGCAATACCCCAATCATTAACCTCATCAAAGAAGACATTAAATGCCGGCTCATCAAATTGGATAATATCGACTCCCGCAGCTTCAAGCTCTTTTGCCTCTTCATTGAGGATTTTAGCAAACTCCCATGCAAGCTTTTCACGACTTTTATAGTAATCATCATAGAGGGTATCGATCATGGTCATCGGTCCTGGCAATGCCCACTTGATCGGCTTTTGAGTATGTTGACGTAAGAACTTAGCATCCTCGACAAAGACGGGGCGCTCTCTCGATACGGCATCAAAAACAGTAGGAACACTCGCATCATAGCGATCACGAATACGAACAGTCTCCCGCTTTTCAAAATCAACACCGCTAAGATGCTCAATAAAGGTGGTCACAAAGTGTTGTCGTGTCTGTTCGCCATCGCTGACAATATCAATACCCGCTGCTTCCTGCTCAATTAAGGAGAGTAGAAGGGCATCTCTTTTCGCTTGCTCTAATGCCTCTCCCTCTAATTTCCAAGGGGACCAAAGTTTTTCAGGCTCTGCAATCCAAGAAGGCTTAGGGAGGCTACCGGCAGTTGAAGTTGGCAATAATTTTTTCATTTTAATAATCCCTATTTGACTGTCTCTGTTGTTATTATCTATTGTTTGTTATTTTTGTTATTACTGATCGATTTCGAGTCTGCTTTTACGATCTACCTGAACGATTTACTTTAACGATCTCTCTTAACGATCTCTCTTAATGACCTGTTTTAATGACCTCATCGCTCTTTTATCATGCGATCAAACGCTGAAGTTAACTCTTTTCGCCCATGCATCTAAAATCTGCTGATACGGCTTAATAAAATGTTCTTCCGTAAAGATGCCTTGCTCTACTGCAAGACGATTACGCTCTTCACGATCATAGACAATCTGTGTCGATGAGAAGTCTTGATGTGTTAAGCTAGGTTGGTAAATCGCACTTGCCGGAGAATTACTATTGTAGATCTCAGGTCGATAGATCTTCTGAAAGGTCTCCATCGTACTGATCGTTCCGATCAGCTCAAGAGGGCTATAATCATTGAGCAGATCACCGGAGAAGTAGAAAGCAAGCGGTGCTACGCTCCCCTTAGGCATAAAGTAACGCACCTCTAGCCCCATCTTTGCAAAGTATTGATCCGTTAAAGAGCGCTCACCTTGCTGATACTCAATCCCTAAAATCGGATGCTCATTCTCTGTCCGTCTGTAGGTTCGACTTCCCGCAACACTCAGACAGATCACCGGCGCTTTACTGAAATTTTGTTGATAGAGGTCGGAGCGTAAAAAATATTGAAAGAGTTTGCCATGCAACTCACCAAATTGATCAGGGAGAGAAAACTCTGTTTGATCACGATTATGATTGAGAAGAAGAACACTAAAATCGTAATCGCGTACATAAGAGGAGAAGTTATTACCCACAATTCCTTCGATTCGCTCTCCCGTTTGATGATCGATAATGGTCGTTTCTAAGATCTCAATCATCGGAAATTGTTCACCGTTTCCCTCAATATCAATATCGACAGAGATAATCTCAATCTCAACGGCATAGCGGTTCCCTTGAGGATTATCCCAATTTGCCAAACTATTAAAGCGATTATTAATCATATTGAGAGTATTACGTAAATTCTCTTGCCGACTCTCACCTCGTGCTAAGTTAGCAAAGTTGGTGGTCAAACGAGTTTCATTGGCGGGTTGATAATTCTCATCAAAGTTAATTCGTCTAATATTAAAGGTAAATGCGTCTGACATGACTTCTCCTGATATTGAGTAGCGGTAAATAATGTAGATCGGAATATAGATCGGGGATATAGAAGAAGATCTAATAGATCTATTAAATAGAGAGATGTCATTGATAAAACCCTCTTTGCTATTATCGTTTTGAAGGGTTTAGTGAGAAGCATTAACTCGGTAGGAGCTTCTCTCTCTTTAATAACATCTTGAACTGAGAATCATTGTAGGAAGAGCAACAAATGAAGTAAAATGATCATATTTCAATAATCGATGAATTCTGCTCATATATTAAGTTCAGCTATGACACTCTTCTCTAGAACTCTTCTATAGATCGATCTAATATCGATATTAGATCGACATTCTGAATATCCTACATTTACCACTCTACCTAGCTTCTCTAAGAGGTCCTTTAAAATTATGTTAGAACGAATCCACCTTACTATTGTGCAACAGGTCGATAAACAAGGCTCTTTAACCGCAGCTGCAAAAGCGCTCCATCTCTCTCAATCGGCACTTAGCCATAGTATTCGCAAGCTTGAAGAACGATTAGGAATTGAAATTTGGCGGCGAGAAGGACGACATTTAGAATTAACACAGTCAGGGGCTTATCTACTCTCTGTTGCCAATCGAGTGCTTCCACAGCTAACACTTGCTGAGGAGCGCCTCAAACAGTTTGCCGAAGGGGAACGTGGCGCATTACGGATCGGCATGGAGTGTCACCCTTGTTACCAATGGCTTTTAAAGGTGATCGCCCCCTATCTAAACGCTTGGCCAGATGTGGATGTAGATGTGAAACAGAAGTTTCAATTTGGAGGTATTGGTGCGCTTCTCGGCTATGAAATCGATCTGTTAGTCACGCCTGATCCACTCTATAAACCTAATTTACGCTTCGATCCTGTCTTCGATTATGAGCAGGTTTTAGTGGTTGCGAAAGATCATCCTCTAGCGACAGTATCCTTTGCAGAGCCTGAAGATCTGATCGAAGAGATCTTAATTAGCTATCCTGTCGATATTGGCCGACTCGATATCTATAATCAATTTCTTCTACCGGCAGGCATCACACCTAGACGCCACAAAACGATTGAAACTACCGATATTATGTTACAGATGGTTGCTAGTGGTCGCGGGGTAGCCGCCCTTCCACGTTGGTTGATTGAAGAGTATTGCGAGCGATTACCGATTATACCGGTTCGCCTTGGAGAGCAAGGAATCGCAAAACAGATCTTTTTAGGCTCACGAATTTCAGATCAAAAAATCGATTATCTAGAGGCTTTTATAGAGATAGCGCACCAATCTCCTCGATAACAGAATGATTGATGGCTGATGGTTGATGAGCCTAGATTAATCTAGACTCATTTTAATGGCAAAAGCGGTCACAATCGGGGCAATAATGAGAGCAGCTAAATCAGCACCAATGAGAATCAACATCAAGCTACTTAAAGAGTGCCCCTCCTGTAAACGGGAGATCAATTGGACACCAATCAATAAAATAGGGACATAGAGTGGCAAGATAATAATGCTCAAAAGAAGGCCCGCTTGCCGTAAACCGACTAAAAGCGCAACACACATCGCCCCAACAAAACTCAACAGCGGGGTTCCCACTAGGAGGATTAAAGCAACCACTACCGATTCTGACAGAGTAAAGCCTAACATCACCGCTAAAATCGGTGAGAAGATTACAAGCGGAAGCCCCGTCACCAACCAATGCGCTATAATTTTGCCTAAAATCAGACTATAGAGCGGCGCACCACTGATTGCCATCTGCTCAAGCGAGCCATCATCAAAATCATTTTTAAAGATTCGATCAAGGACCAAAATTGTTGAAAGAAGTGCTGCAATCCAGAGAATTGCAGGTGCAGCAGCCTTTAATAATTTCTGATTTTCCAACCCCAATCCTAACGGGAAGAGCGAGATAATAATCAAGAAGAAGATGAGCGGCATAAAGATCTCGGAGCGATTACGCATCGCGACCCGAATATCTCTCACAATAATATCGATCACTACATTAAACATCTGTGCGGAACCTCTCGATCACTAATGTTTTAGAGACAACTTCTTCTACCGGCGCTTGATGTGAAGTAAAGATAATCCCCCCGCCACTTTGATAATGGGCCTTCATCTTCTGCTCAAGAAGAGCGATAGAATCGATATCGAGCGCAGTAAAAGGCTCATCTAAGATCCAAATTGCACTCTCTTCGAGCCAGAGCCTTGCTAGGGCGACACGTCTCTTCTGCCCTGCCGAAAAGTAACGGATAGGACGCTCCTCTAACGGAAGACCTAAGAGTGAAAACACCTCTAAAATTTGCTCTCGTGCAATCCGTTTTCCACGTAGCTTCAATAAAAAAGAGAGGTTCTCTATCGCCGTCAAATCGAGATTGAGGCTCAACTGATGACCCACATAGGAGATCTCTCTTGAGTAGTGATGAAGCAATTCTCGTCGTTCCACTTGATTGAGATATATATCTCCCTGATAGCGTTGACTAATACCGGCAAGTACCCGTAATGAAGTAGTTTTCCCTGCGCCATTACGCCCTTTAATATAGAGAGACTCTCCATTTGTTAAGTTAAATGAAAAGGGTTTGAAGATCGGTCGATAATTTCGCGTTACACCGAGCGCTTCCACCTCCAAGTTAAAGGGCGCTACCATAGATCTACTCCACAATATGGTCTAAAAGAAGATTAATTCCCTGATTGAGATCAGGTACCGCGACCGCTGTCGATTCAATATCGCCGGCTGAAGTGGTAGGATCACCATTGAGACTAATCTTCGCTGAAGCACTCAAATCATGCTTACTCGCTAAAGAAGCCGATCCCGGCATTAAGAGATCCTGATCCCCCATTGTCACTCTTAATGGGAAGGTCTCAATTGCCGCAAGCGGAATACGTTTTGCCGCCAACGGTGGTCCGACAGGTTGATCCCTTAGATAGATAAAGAGTACCGCCTCTTGCGGAAGTTGTTGCACAATCTCTTCCGATAATGAGATCGTGACCGGAAGAGTCACCTTGTCTGCTGTCACCATCTCTGCCGGCTGATTCATTCCTTGACCTGTTAAGGTATCGATCATCGCTAAAATCACGCGGCGATTCTCTGAATCCTCAGGGTAGAGATCAGCTAAAATAGAGAAGAAGTGCATCGCCTTATCAACTTTCTGATTCTCAAATAGGACTGTTCCGTAATAGAGAAGTAGACTTTCGTTGGTGGCATTATTTAAGACAAATTGATCAAAAAGCGACTCTAAACGATTATCGAGTTGATAGTTGTTCTTTGCTAGCTGAATATTTAAGAGCGTATAGTAGGTGTTATCATTGGTAGGATCGAGACGATAGAGATCGAGATAACTCTTCTCTGCTAAACCTAATTGATCCATATTAAGATAGATCTTCCCTAAAAGATTGAGTTCCTTAGGATCGGTATGATGATCTCTTGAGCTCATTAAATTGAGTGCTGCTAACGTTCCTAACAGATTCTGTTGTAATGGCTCTGGAGGATTGAGATCCATCAGATTGCTCTCACGTTGAAGATCTTCAATAGAGGTCGCCGCCAACCAAGCCTTCACATAAGGAAGTGCCGCCGCTCGCTGATTATCGAGATTTTTGGCATCCTCAGAGTAACCATCTGCCCAAAAGTAGAGTGCAGAAAAAGCAATAATCACCCCACCAAAAAGAAAGGTGATCCACTTAAGAGCCGGCGTCAATGGTTGATCAGGATGCGCAACTGCTAAAAGATCTTTTGCAAGCTCCACTTTTGTTGCTTCATAAGTCGCCTCATCGATCTTTCCACGTGCTAAATCATCATCGAGAGTCTCTGTCTCATCAAGATATTTATCGCGATAAACCTCTTTAAGTCGTGGATATTTTCCTGCGCTCTTGCCCCACAAGGCAAATCCTATAAATAGAAGCGAGATCAGGATGAAAAGGAGTGTGTATGTTATACCTAGTGCCGTCATTTTAATTATCTTTTCTCGTCAATATTTCATCTAATCGTGCCTGATCTTCTGCCGTTAACTCTTTGGGCGCGGCCACTTTTACAACAGCCGGTTTGCGACGCTTTGCCAAGAAAACAAGCGCTAAAATCAATAAGAGCAACACAAAAGGGCTAAACCAGAGCAACCATGTTACCGGTTTTACCGGCGGGTTATACATCACAAAGTCACCATAACGATCAACCATAAAGCTGATAATCTGTGCATCTGCTTGCCCATCAATAATCATATCGTAAGTCAAATCACGCATATCTTGTGCAAGCGGCGCATCAGAATCTGCGATATTCTGATTTTGACACTTTGGACAGCGTAATTCTCGCGTTAAACTCTGAAAACGACGCTCATCAACAGGATTATTAAACTCATAAAGATTGACAGAGGCAAAACTATAACCTGAGGTCAATAATAGAACCAATGTGATGATTGAAAATAGATATCTCACTACTGATCTCCCTTCGTATGATTCTCTTGATCATTACGCTTAAAGCTCGATTCATAGATCGCTTTGAGCTCATTGTTCCATAGATCGACTGTCATCTCGCCCACATGTCGATAGACAATCACATTATCAGCATCTAAGAAGTAGGTCTCAGGTGCACCATAGACCCCTAAATTGAGACCGATCTTGCCACTCTCATCGGCAATGGTAAAGATATAAGGATTCCCTAAATCTCTTAACCAACGGTAAGCAAGTTGTGGATCATCTTTATAATCGACACCATAGATCGGAACACCTGTTGCGCCAATCTCTTTAAGCGCCTCATGCTCTGCCTCACAAGTTGGACACCATGTTGCCCAAATATTGAGAAGCGCAGGCCCTTGAATATCCTCATCTGTTAAGATTCTCGCTTGACTCCCAGGCGCTGCAACCTCATAGGCACTGAAAGGGGGTAATGGTTTCCCCTTCAACGCTGAAGGAAGGTAACTCGCATCATTCTCTAAACTCATAAAGAGAAAGATAAGAAAGCCTACAACAACCACTACAATCCCGGCTATAATTGCTCTTAACATCGATCCCTCCTATTGAACAGTTTCTATATTATCAGTTGATTGAAGCTGCTTTCGCCCAATGCGGTAACGGCGGTCAAGCATTGATAGTAACGCGGCGATGGAGATAATGATACCTCCTAGCCAGATCCAACGAACAAATGGTTTGACATAGAGACGAATAGCCCACGCATTTTCAGCGCGCTCCTCCGCCATAGCAACATAAAGATCATCTAAAAGAGAGGGTCTTAAAGCGACTTCACTAATCGGCATTCCGCTAACGGTATAGGTTCTCTTCTCGGGATACATCATGCGTAAGGGCTTTCCATTTTGGTAGACCTGAATAATCCCTTTTGTCCCAATATAGTTTGAACCCTGAACATCTTCGAGCGCCAATAGCTCAAAACCATACTCTCTTACCTGAACCGTCTCTCCCACTCGAACTAAACGATCTTGCTCATCACTATAGTGAGATGTGAGTGTAATTCCCACGATCGTTATAATTAATCCTAAATGCCCAAGATTCATTCCCCAACGTGATAATGATTGATGTTTGAGTGCTTGGAAGAAGTTATCACTCTTACGTCCATTGAGTTTGATCTCAAAGAGAATTCCAAAGAAGACCCAATAGCTGAGAATCAGACTGATCACCACTAAAGGATCCAATTGACCCGCATAGAGATAACTACTTCCCACACCAAAAATGAGTGAAAGAAGCGCCATAATACTCAAAGGCTTCTTAATACGGGAGAAGGAGTCCTGCTTAAAACGAAGGAGCGGAGTAAAACCTAATACAACAAGCAGTAAAAGTGAGATAGGAACAAGATACTCATTGAAATATCCCTCTCCTACGGAGATTTTACCAATCTGCAAAATATCAACGATCAATGGATAGAGCGTCCCTAAGACTACAACAAAGCAGGCCACCGAAAGAAAGATATTATTAAAGAGAATTCCCGACTCTTTTGAGATCAAGCTAAGATGCGACTCTTGGCGAATTTTATAAGATCTAAAGAGCAGTAAGAGAAATGCAAAAAGTGTAATAATACCAAGAAGGAAGAGGATAAATTGTCCTCTCGAAGGATCTGCCGCAAAGGAGTGAACGGAGGTTAAAACACCTGAACGTACAAGAAAGGTTCCTAAGACACTTAAGCAGAAGGTTAAAATAGCAATAATAACGGTCCAGAGAGTAAAAGCTTTACGCTTTTCTGTCGCTGCTAAGGAGTGAAGCAGTGCTGCACCTAAAATCCAAGGGATCAATGATGCATTTTCAACTGGATCCCAGAACCACCAGCCACCCCAGCCTAACTCATAATATGCCCACCAACTTCCAACTGTGATCCCTAAGGTTAAGAATCCCCAAGCTGCCAATGCCCAAGGACGCACCCATCTGACAGAGAGCCGATCGATATGCCCTGTCATTAAGATCGCACACATAAATGCATAGGGAACTGCAAAACCAACATATCCCATATAGAGAAGTGGCGGATGAATGATTAAACCAACATCTTGTAGTAAGGGGTTGAGATCTCGTCCATCATAGAGATCGAGCGTTAAATTACGGGCAAAAGGGTCGGAAGTAAAGATTAAAAATGCAATAAAACCAACTGTAATCCCCCCTAAAACCGCTAAAGTTGCTGCTGAAAGCTCTAAAGGCATCTTACGAGTATAGAAGACAACTGCTAACATCCAGAGCACTAATGTTAAAACCCATAGTAACATCGAGCCTTCATGCCCACCCCAAATTGCGGTAATTTTATAAACTCCCGGCAATTTAGTATTGGAATTTTGAAAAACATAAGAGAAGCTAAAATCATTAATCCAAAAGAGATGACCGAGATAGATAAAGGAGAAGGCCACAAGCACAAAAAGCCATATGGTTAATGGCCTTGCACTATACATCAATTGTGGATTACGAAACTTAATGCCGACTAGCGGCAAGATAAAGAGTGCTATAGAAACACCGAGCGCAATATAGAGCGCGAGCTGACCCAACGGAAGCATAGTTATTATTAATCCTTACATATTAATTCTATAGAGCTTTTGATTCTAAAAGAGTCAGGCGCTTTATCAATGACAAATCGATCAACATTGATAAAACGCCATAGATACAATTAGATATCTTTCTCTTTAAATGGATGACCTTGTGATTCTAAAGTTGCAGCGACTTCAGGTGGCATATACTCTTCATCATGTTTTGCAAGAATCTCATCTGCCACAAACTGATTACCTTCAACGAGCATCCCCTTTGCAATGATCCCCTGCCCTTCACGGAACAGGTCAGGCAAAATTCCATCATAAGCGACAATGATCTGCTCTGAAGAGCCATCAACAAGCGCGAACTCAACCGCTAATGTTTCAGCCCCTTTATGAAGAGACCCAGGTACAACAAGCCCCCCGACACGAATCGTCTTCTCTAAAGGCGCTTCGCCGTTATGAACCTGTTCAGGAGAGTAGTAGAGATTGAGATTATCTCGTGATGCAAACATCGCAAAACCTATAATTAAAAAAGCAGCGATAATCACTGCAATCACCACATAGAGACGCTGCTTCTGTCTTGGAGACATAATGCTCCCCTGCTTCCTACTATTAAGCTTTTGACTCATTACTCTAATCCCTCCGCTTTCATTGCTCGTTTTAAATTTCGCCCTTCTGCCATCAATGAGATGATCAGCCCGAATAGACAGATCGTGACAAAAGCATAGCAACTCCATACATATACTGTATGTTTGCCCATATCAAATAGACTTAAAAACTCAGCCATTTATTTATAACCCCAACTTTTAATTTAATTCTACTTCATTTTTAAGTTGTAGCGATCATCCCCTAAAGATCGACATCCCTACCCCACAATGTATCATCACTGCCGGGTATACGCCTGCAATAACTGCTCTTTATAGATAAGATGCGTACTCTTTAATAGAATATAACCAACGGTAAAGAGTAGATAAGCGATCAACATCAACATCAAAGGTTTCAACATTGCAGGATCTAAGCTCGGTCCACCCGATGCAAAGAGTGTACTTTTCTGATGAAGTGTTGCAAACAGATAAACAGAAGCCTTAATAATCGGCACAATCACAACACCAATAATGGCTAAAATAGAGATCCCCATATTAGCTTTTTCCCGATCCTCAAATGCGCTATCGAGCCCAATATAGCCAAGATAGAGAAAGAAAAGGATCAAAACGGAGGTGAGTCGAACATCCCAAACCCACCAAGTTCCCCATGTCGGAGCACCCCAAATCGCACCGGTGACTAATGTAATGAGTGTATAAACAGCACCTAAAACAGCCGTCGCTCTTGCAATCACAGGAAAGAGTTTGATACGGAATATCAGATACATCACACTCATAAAGGCGATAAACATATAGAGTCCCGATGAGAGGATCGCCGCCGGCACATGGATATACATAATCCGAACAGTATCTCCCTGCTGATAATCGACAGGAGAATCAAATAGCCCGTAATAGAGTCCAACAACAGCAAATATCGCACTTAAGAGAAAGGCCCAAGGGATAATTCTCTTCGCTAAGCGAGTAAAGTATTTATAACTGATGAGTCGTTTAAAGAAGATAAACCGTGGCTTCTTACTCTCTTTCGGAGAAGGTTTTTTCAATTGATCAATATTGGTCACAGGTAACCCTTTATCCAAGAATTTATTCTAAGATCTCTCATTTTAAGGGAAACAGTATAGCAAATACTAAATTATCAGCATCAAAAGAAATTGAAAAATAATCAAAAGATGTATCTATGACAAGAGATAGCGAGTATCTCAGTTAGATAGAAAGTACTTAGAGGGTACTTAGAGGGTGCTTAGAAAGAATTTAGAGAAAATTTAGAGTAAATTTAGAGATGATGTAGAAGATATTCACCTCTTCATCCCTCCGCCTAGACAATGATCTTTCCCTAAACTCATGTTACTATAAAAAAATGACATGTTCTTTTAGACATCACTATTCTATTAATAAAGGGAGCAGTTAAAAAATGATTAAAACCATCATTCTCCTCAAAGAGTCAGGCTCACTAGAAAAGCGTGTAGCGCTCGACCCTAAAAATTGTGAACGCCTTGTAAAAGCTGGGTTTAAGGTGATTGTTACACCTGATGCCGGTATCAATGCCTACTTTAGTAATGAGGCATATGAAGCGGCCGGTGCAATGGTAGAGCAACCCTCTTTTGATGAGAAAGCCATTATTCTCTCAATCAATGCCCCCACAAAAACCATCACCCAAAAGTTTAAATCGGGCTCTCTCTCTATTTCGCTACTTGATCCTTATCACAATCTTTCACTTGTTGAGCTCTTTGCGAAACAAGGAATCGATGCATTAGCACTTGAGTTTATCCCACGTATCACTCGTGCGCAAAGTATGGATGTACTCTCCTCTCAAGCGACGATCTCGGGGTATCAAAGTGTCCTCATCGGCGCGGATCTTTCACCGCGATTCTTCCCTATGCTCACCACCGCTGCCGGCACCATTCGCCCAGCTAAAGTCTTGGTAATTGGCGCAGGCGTCGCCGGTCTACAAGCAATTGCAACAGCAAGACGATTAGGCGCACAAGTAGAGGCTTATGATATTCGTCCTGATGCTAAAGAGCAGGTAGAATCTCTCGGTGCAAAATTAGTGGATACAGGAGTCAATGCCGCAGGAGAAGGAGGTTATGCTCGTGAATTGACTGAAGAGGAGCGCGCACAACAAGCCGCCGCTTTAGCAAAGCATGTTAAAGAAGCCCATGTCGTTATCACGACTGCAGCAATCCCTGGTAAAAAAGCTCCCATTATTGTCACCCAAGAGATGGTGGAATCGATGCTTCCGGGAGCTGTCATTGTTGATATGGCTGCAGAGACAGGTGGTAACTGTGAATTAACCAAAGTCGGCGAAACCATTCGAGTGGGAGAGGTAACGATTACCGGTCCTCGCAATCTTCCTTCAACTGTTGCTATTCATGCATCAGAGATGTTCTCACAAAATATCTATAACCTTATCGCCCCCTTTATTACTGAAGATGGATTTAATCTCAACCTAGAAGATGAAGTGATCAAAGATTCTCTGATTACTTATGAAGGAGAGATTATCTCTGATCGTATTAGCACCCTTATTTCAGCTTAATTGCTCAAGGAGATTTTTATGATAACAGGATTTGCAGCGCTCTATATCGTTGTGCTTTCCGCTATTTTAGGATTTGAAGTCATCTCACGGGTTCCTGCAATTTTACATACCCCATTGATGTCTGGCTCTAACTTTATTCACGGAATCATTCTTGTCGGGGCGATGATTGCGCTTGGACATGCGGATGGTTTCTTCCAAACATCGCTTGCATTTATTGCTGTCGTCTTCGGCGCGATCAATGCTGTAGGTGGCTACTATGTCACAGATCGAATGTTGGAAATGTTCAAATCTAATAAACAAGAGGAGAAATAACAGATGGGATCTCTCTTAGTTAATATTGGCTACTTTATTGCAGCCATTGTCTTTATCTACTCACTCAAGAGTATGAGCCACCCCTCTACCGCACGTAAAGGAATTCATTATGGTGGATTAGCGATGGTATTAGCCGTTGTTATTACCATCTTTCATCCCGCCATTACACATCATGCATTTCTCACTAATCTGCTCTTAATTATTATTGCGATTGGAATTGGATTTATCATTGCGAAACGCTCAGCACTTAAAGTTGAGATGACAGATATGCCACAAATGATCGCGATCTATAATGGTGTTGGTGGTGGAGCGGCCGCAATCATTGGTGCAATTGCACTTCTACAGATCGGAATGCCCGATGCAAGTGATAGCTCAAGAACACTCCTTCTTGCGGCATTAGGGGGCTTTATCGGGGCTGTCTCTTTTACCGGATCGGTGGTTGCTTGGGCAAAGCTTGATGGTCGTATGACATCAACGATTCGCTACAAAAATCGTAATATTGTCAATCTCTTCCTCTTTGGCTTTGCGCTCCTATTGGCGATTCTTCTCGCCTCTGAGCCTGCGCCTCACTACTTTATGCTCTTCCTCTTCTTCGCATTTACCTTAGCATTAGGGGTCTTAATTGCGATTCCCATTGGTGGAGCCGATATGCCGGTCATCATCTCACTCTTTAATGCCTTAACGGGTATTGCCGTCGCTTTTGAAGGAATCGCGCTTGATAATGGTGGATTGATCATTGCCGGAACTGTTGTCGGAGCGGCAGGAACCCTCTTAACGTTACTAATGGCAAAGGCGATGAATCGCTCTTTAAGCAATGTCCTCTTCTCTAACTTTGGTGAAAGTCAAAGCGAGGCTGGTGATATCGAAGGCTCAATGACAGAGAGTGATGCTGCAAATGCCGCTATGACAATGGCATATGCTGATCGCGTTATTATTGTCCCAGGATATGGTTTAGCGGCAGCACAAGCGCAACATAAAGTTGCAGAGCTTGTGAAGATCTTAGAAGCTCGCGATGTTGATGTCCGTTTTGCGATCCACCCTGTTGCAGGAAGGATGCCGGGACATATGAATGTTCTATTAGCTGAATCTGGCATTCCCTATGAAAGCATCTTTGACCTCGATGAGATCAATGATGAATTTAAAGATACCGATGTCGTACTTGTGATTGGTGCTAATGATGTTGTGAACCCTGTCGCTCGTACCGATAAATCTAGCCCAATCTATGGTATGCCTATTCTTAATGCAGATCAGGCAAAGCAAGTATTTGTTATTAAACGTGGACAAGGCTCTGGTTTCTCTGGAATCGAAAATCATCTCTTCTATCTCGATAATACCGATATGGTGTATGGTGATGCGCAGAAAGTTGTCAATGAGATGATTACAACCTTAAAATCACTCTAAGAATCACCTTAAGTGTTTAGAGTTTTAAAGTTTTAGATTTCAATTTAAATCTCTACATTATTCTTAGATTGTCCCTCAATAATACCTAAGTTAGAAGCACTCATCGTTTATTGCGGTGAGTGCTTTTTTATCTGCTCCTTATCGACTCCCTTACCGCCCTCTCTTTACACATACACTTTATCGACAAGAGTTATCCACAACCCCGCCAGTAATAGCGATAAAAAAGAGCTCCCTAAGCCTGCTAATATGGGATTTCACAAAATAACCGCCCAAATGTTCTCGTTGATTCCACAGAGTTATCCACAGGGATAAAATAGGTCGCGTTCCACATGCGATAGAAATCTTGCTATATTGAGAAAGGAAAATAGAAAAATAGTTATTAAGTAGGGGTAATTCCCCGGCATAACAACCTAACCCATAATTTAGCAGCTGATCTAACAACTGATCTAATAACTCATCAAATTCATTAAAATTAAGGAGGAGCAGATGAAACAACTCTGCAGCAGTGAGGCTACCATCTATGCCTTTGACAAAAAGAATCCCCCACAATTGCGAATCAAAGCGGGTGAACGCGTCAAAATCATCACAAAAGATTGCTTTAGCAATCAGGTGGATGATGATCATCGTCTCGCCGATATTAACTGGAACCAAATCAATCCCGTCACAGGACCGATCTTTGTTGAAGGAGCTGAAGCCGGCGATATTTTAAAAGTGAGCATCGATTCAATTACTGTAGCAGATCAAGGTGTCTGTGCCGTTGGTCCTGGATTTGGATTAATCCCACTGCCGGAGATGACCCAAAAAATTATTCCCATCCGAGATCAACAGCTTCACTTTAGTGATGAGATTATCCTTCCACTCAATCCGATGATCGGTGTCATCGGTGTTGCTCCTAAAGAGGAGCCTATCTCCACAGGCACGCCGGCCGAACATGGTGGTAACATGGATACCAAACTGATTAAAGAGGGAGCGACGCTCTATCTCCCAATCTTTGTTGAAGGGGCGCTCTTTGCCTTGGGAGATCTGCATGCCGCAATGGGAGATGGGGAAATTGGTGGCTCTGGCGTTGAAGTTGCCGGAGAGGTTATTGTCACGATCGATCTTATCAAAGAGCAGAAGCTTACTCATCCTGTTGTTGAAAATGAGGAGAGCTTTGCCTTTTTGGTTTCACGTAAAACAATTGATGATGCTCTTACAGAAGCGACTAATATCGGCGTTCAGAAATTAGCGGAAAAACTTAAAATCTCCCTAGAAGAGGCGACGATGCTCGGCAGCATCGCTTGTGATGCTGAAATCAGCCAATTAGTTGATCCTCAATTAACTGCGCGATTTGTAATCCCTAAAAAATTACTACCCCATCTTTTTTAATTCTCACTAAAAGCGCATCGCTAAAACAATCATTAAAAAAGGGGAAAGCCTAATCTTTCCCCTTCTCTCTATCTACGATTCTTGCAACAACCTCGATAACTGCATACTGTTTTCAGCAATAACCCACAAAAGCGCTATCGTGTTTTAAAAGAGGTGGCTGTTTTGCAATTATCCTGCAGTCTCATCCCAGTTTTTACCGCTTCCAACCTGAACAATCAAAGGAACATCAAGCTTGAGGACATCAGTCATTGCATCGACTAATAATGCTCGGACCTCTTCCATCTGCTCAATAGGCGTTTCTAAAATCAGCTCATCATGCACCTGAAGTAACATTTTTGCTGAAAGATGAGGATTTTCCGCTAAAGATCGGTCCACCTTTAACATCGCTAACTTAATAATATCTGCGGCCGTTCCTTGAAGGGGGGCATTAATGGCAACACGCTCCGCTCCTGATCGTGCAATCGCATTGCTACTATGAATTCCAGGAAGATAGAGTCGACGCCCTAAAGCTGTCTCTACATACCCCTTCTCTTTCGCCTTCTCTTTCGCTTCTTCCATATAATTTAAAACGCCGGTATAACGACTAAAATAGAGACTAATATACTCTTGCGCTTGGGTACGGGAGATCCCCAACTGCTTAGCCAGACCAAAAGCACCCATACCATAGATCAAACCAAAGTTAATTGCCTTTGCGGCTCTACGCTCAGCCCCTGTCACCTTCTCTAAGGGAATACCAAATACCTCTGCAGCTGTTGCCGCATGAATATCTTTCCCCTCATTAAATGCTTTTAGCATCATCTCATCTTGAGAAAAGTGCGCCATTAAACGAAGCTCAATTTGTGAATAGTCCGCGGCTAATAGAGTTGAGCCCTCTTTAGCAATAAAAGCTTCCCGAATACGGCGCCCCTCCTTTGTCCGAATCGGAATATTTTGCAAGTTGGGATTTGAGGATGAGAGACGCCCGGTACTTGTCTGCGCCTGATTAAAGGAGGTATGAACGCGCCCAGTATCAGGATTGATCTCAGCGACAAGAGAGTCAGTATAGGTTGAACGGAGTTTAGAAAACTCACGATACTCAATAATAATTTTCGGTAAAGGGTAATCCTCTGCTAATTTTTGTAAAACGTCTTCTGCCGTTGAAGGTGCTCCTTTAGGTGTCTTCTTAATCACCGGCAGCCCCAATTTTTCAAAGAGAATCTCTCCAACCTGCTTCGATGAGCTCATATTAAACTCTTCGCCGGCAAGCTCATATGCTTTTGCCTCAAGCTCCGCTAAATTCTCCCCAAACTCGGCACTTAAACTCTCTAAATGCTGAGCATCTACTAAAATCCCTTCATGCTCCATCTTTGCAAGAACAGAGATTAAAGGAACTTCTATCTCCTGATAGACCTTATATTGTGTCACCTCAGAGCGGAGTCGCGGTAAGATACTTCGCTGTAATTGCAAGGTAATATCGGCATCTTCACAAGCATAAAAGCTAGCGATCTCAATATCGATCTCATCAAAGCGTTTCTGCGAACGCCCTTTGCCGGCAATCTCTTCAAAAGGGGTTGTCTTAAAGCCCAAATAGAGTTCCGCTAATGCATCCATATTATGGCGGTTCCCGGTAGGATCATAGATATAACTTGCTAACATCGTATCATCAACAATTCCACGTAACTCCACACCATGACGCTTTAAGATATGCCAATCAAACTTAATATTTTGTCCAACTTTAGGAATCTTCTCATCCTCTAAGATCGGTTTTAAACGCGCCATCACAGCATCGATCGCTAATGGATTCTCAAGGCCTGCCTGTTTAAAGGGAATATAGATCGCATCCCCTGGTGCCACTGAGAGAGAGAGTCCAACAAGATGAGAGCGCATAAACTCCAATCCATCAGTCTCCGTATCGAGTGCTAAAAGTGCAGTCTCAGGAATCAAGGAGAGATACTGTTCAAGCTCTGCTAAATCTAAAATGGTTCGATAAGATTTTTTTGCCGGCAATGTAGGATTAATCCAATGCGCTGCCAGCTCTACCTGATCACTTGCAACCGATTGTGCAACAGGCGGAACAAAGCTCTCCCCACCACCAGCTTGATCAAGTTCTAAGAGTAATTGGCGGAAACCAAAATCTTGATAGACCTCTCGTAAACGCTCAATAAATGGAGGATTAGGGGTAAGATCTTCCACTTTGACCGGGAGCGGGGCATTGAGGAGCAGTGTCGTCAACTCTTTAGAAAGCTTTAAGATCTCTAAATTATCTCTGAGTCGTTCACCCACCTTTCCTTTAATCTTCTCAGCATTTTCTACAATTGCATCTAAATCACCCCACTCATGAATCCACTTTGCGGCAGTTTTAGGACCGACCCCTTGAATGCCGGGGATATTATCGGCACTATCTCCCATCAATGCTAAATAATCACGAACCTGTTCAGGATAGACACCATACTTCTCAAAGATCTCTGTTCGGCCTAGCATCTCATTTTTCATGCCGTCATACATCGTAATAACGCCATCTTCCACCAATTGCGCAAGATCCTTATCGCTCGAGGCGATAATAGTACGTAAACCTTTCGCCTTCGCTTCAACGGCTAAAGTAGCAATCACATCATCCGCTTCAATCCCAGGAATAGAGATCCGCGGAAATCCCATCAGATCGATAATTTCATATAGCGGTTCAATTTGAGCCCGCAGATCATCCGGCATCGGGGGTCGATGTGCTTTATAATCTTCAAAGAGATCATTCCGAAAGCTCTTCCCACTTGCATCAAAAATAACGCCTAAATAGTCTGGCTTAAACTCGCGTACAAGCTTCTCAAACATACTAATCACCCCCCGAATCGCTCCGGTAGGACGGCCATCAGGGCTCTTAAGAGGAGGAAGCGCATGAAATGCACGGAAGAGAAAGTTAGAACCATCAACGACTAAAAATGTTTTTGACATGGGTAAAATTAAACCTTTTGATTAATCTATACTGCAATGATGAGCGATCGATAAAACTTTAAAAAAAGAGGGGAAAAAGTTCGATATTGCCTCGATATAAGAATCGATTATACAAAAAAAGCAGGAACTTCGCGCCTGCTTCTTATCTTCTCTCTAATATTCGCCCCTACGATCGATCTGCATCTCTCCCTATAGATAATAGGGAGAGCTGTGATGCACTCTTAATATCAACTTATGAAATAAAGCTTATGAAATAAAGCTTATGAAATAAAACTTATGAAATAAGCTTTACAATACAAAACCTATGACACAAAGTTGTTATAGATAAAGATCACTAAAATAATCGATAAAAATCCTGCCAAAATCTGACGAATACGCTTTACCGGCAAGATATAAACTAATTTAGCACCAATGGGCGCAAAAATAACACTCGTAATGGAGAGACCTATCACCGCAGGATAATAGACAAAACCTAGAGATGACTCCGGCACACCTTCGACCCCCATTCCATTAAAAATCGCACTTGCTGCACCGGCCGTCGCCATAATCATCCCTACTGCCGAAGAGGAGGCAATTGCATTTTTCATCTTGTAACCAATTTTACTTAATACCGGCACAATCATCACACCTCCCCCGATTCCCACAAAACTTGAGACAAAACCAATCGCACCACCCACTAACACAAAGAGGGGTTTAGCAAAATGGGAAACAGTATCCGCCTCCTTCTTAGAAGCTGTTCGTAACATATTGTAGATGGTATATGCTAAGAAGATACAGAAGAGCAATTGTAATATCAGATCATTCATCATTGTAACAACTAGGCTACCGATAGAGACCCCGATCATTGCCCCAATACCTAAGAGAAAAACAACGCCCCACATCACCGACCCTCTTCTTTGATGGGCAATTACTGAAGAGAGACTTGTAATTCCAACAACAGCAAAAGAGGTACCTAAAGCAACCTTCATAATCAACTCAGGATCAACACCGATAGAGACCAAAAAGAAGACCAATGTCGGCACAACAACTGTCCCCCCTCCGACACCTAATAACCCTGAAATAAGACCTATAATAGAACCTAAAAAAAGAAATATTAATAACTCAACACCCATCCTATCCTCGCTTCCCGATATTTTCCCTAATATATAATAGTTACCATCTCAATAGCTCATCAAACACTACTGAAAGACGTTTTTCTTTGATTAACCATCTGTTAACATTAACGATCACTCATTACCGAACACCCAATATACTATATAATTACATAATATATAAATATACAATTTATAGGTCTCATATAGGTCTCATATAGGTCTCATAACTTATCGCGCGATACACCTAAGTTCTATACGCCCAAATCGTTATATCCTAAGCCGTTATATAATTGTTCACTCATTCAGCCATTTCGGTTATTTCAGTTGTTTTGGTTATCTCCCCACATTCTAACCGTTTCTCTCGTCAATCCGATCTTACTTGTAGCTAATCATTCAATTAAAAGATCAACAATATCATATCTTCTCATTAACGAGCTGCTTTTCCCTCCCTATTTTACGCATATCTCCTTTAGAGAATAAGAGATTAAATAGCGCTCGATTTCATACTATTACACTATCAAAAACAGCCACAGAAACTGTATCAAAATCCCCATCAAAAACATCTTTAAAAACACCATTTAAAACAGATAGTTATATCGAAAACCTATTTAAAAAGATAAAAAAATGGATCAAAAAATGGACCCAAAAACAATTTAATGTTTGCTTTTTCTAATTAGAATTGATACTCATAAAGGTGTCGGCTTAATAAAATTTTGTGCTTAGATTGATAAAAAATATCAATAATAGATCACCACAATCTAGGCACATTCAAAGGAGGACTAAACTAAAGAGAGAATATACTCTCACGGTTTAGTAGATATGGTGAAGTAGTATCGAAGTCTCAAAAGAAGAAGAAAAATAAGAGACCAGATAGGCTTACAGATCTAGGAACCTACGTTTATAAGGCGTAGGTTCCTAGGTTATTATTCAAGATGGCTCTGCGGTAAATTCGTCTAATTTACTCGGGGGCTCATCTTGAAGCGGGTAGCGAACTATTCAATGACGCTGCCACTCAAAGTAACAGATGCCGTTAAAGAGAAAGCTAAAGTAGAAAGTTAAAGAAAAATCAATTCGATCTTCTCCTGAAATCTTCCTTAAAATCCCCTATAATTGTATAATTTATTATTTCATTTTCAGTGCAAAATGGTGCGTCTTCTATCCACTATTCATTATTCATTAATTAAATAATAAGAATCCACCATTTCATATATTTGATATTTAAGGACTCAATTATGCGATCACACTACTGCGGACTCGTCAACGAGGCGCTTCTCGATAAAACGGTTACCCTCTCTGGTTGGGTACATCGTCGCCGCGACCATGGCGGAATTATTTTCGTAGATCTTCGGGATAGAGAGGGAATCGTGCAAGTGGTTATCGACCCTGCACATCTCACAACTCCTTTTGAAGAAGCAGAGAAAATTCGAAATGAATTTGTTATCAAAATTGAGGGTGAAGTTATCGCACGTCCCGAAGGGATGGTTAACCCCAATATTGTTTCCGGGAAGATCGAAGTCGTCGCTAAACGCTTAGAGATCCTCAATAGCGCAGCACCACTTCCTTTCCAACTAGGTGATGATAAGACATCAGAAGAGGTTCGCCTTAAATATCGCTATCTTGATCTTCGCGATACGCGCATGCATCAAAATATCATGTTACGTTCAAAAGTAACGCGCTACATTCGTAAAGCACTCGATGAGCAAGGCTTCCTCGATATTGAGACCCCCTTCTTAACCAAAGCAACACCAGAAGGAGCCCGTGACTACGTTGTTCCCTCCCGTGTTCATCATGGTGAGTTCTTTGCGCTCCCACAGAGCCCTCAGCTCTTTAAGCAACTATTAATGGTCAGTGGTTTTGATCGCTACTACCAGATCGTTCGCTGCTTCCGCGATGAAGATCTCCGTGCAGATCGTCAACCTGAATTTACCCAAGTGGATATCGAAACATCGTTCCTCTCCTCTGATCAAATTATGGATATTGCAGAGAAGATGATTCGTGATGTCTTCAAAGAGTCGATCGATGTTGATCTAGGCGATAATTTCCCACGTATGACTTGGCATGAAGCGATGGCTCGCTTTGGCTCCGATAAACCTGATCTTCGCATCCCTCTTGAATTTACAGAGGTCACTGAAATGATGAAAGGATGTGAGTTTAAGGTCTTCAAAGATGCTGCTAACCGTGAAAATGGTCGTGTTGTTGCCCTCAATATCCCCAATGCATCGGATCAATTTACCCGTCGTCACATCGATGAGTATACTGAGTTTGTCGGTCGTTATGGTGCGAAAGGCCTTGCCTACATTCGTGTCAATGATGTTGCCGCTGGTCGCGACGGCTTACAATCCCCTATCGTTAAATTCTTAGATGATGCAACGCTTACAGCACTTCTTGAAGCGACGAATGCTAAAAATAATGACATCATCTTCTTTGGTGCTGATAAAGCAACTATCGTCAATGATGCTATTGGTGCGCTTCGCGTGAAAATCGGTAAGGATCTTAACCTCTTAACCTGTAAATGGGCTCCGATGTGGGTTGTTGACTTCCCGATGTTTGAATATGATGAGGAGGCGAAACGTTATGTTGCCGTTCACCATCCCTTCACAACTCCGAAAACAGGTATCGAATCACTTAGCGATCCTGCAAACTCTATTGCCAACGCTTATGACCTCGTCCTCAACGGCACAGAGCTTGGTGGCGGATCAATCCGTATCTTCAAACATGATGTCCAGATGAAGGTCTTTGAATTACTCGGGATCGATAAAGCAGAAGCGGAAGAGAAGTTTGGCTTCCTTCTTGATGCACTTAAATATGGCGCACCGCCTCACGGGGGAATCGCCTTTGGACTTGACCGTTTAGTGATGTTGATGGCAGAAGCAAGTTCAATCCGTGATGTAATCGCTTTCCCGAAAACACAGTCAGCCGCATGTCTCTTAACTGAAGCACCAGCTCATATCAGTCAAGCACAATTAGATGAGCTTGCGATCGCTGTTGTCGAAGATGAGAAAGAGATGCAAAAATAGTAAGCAGCAAGAAGTTGAGTTAAAGTTAAGTCTTTAAACGAACGATACTCTTCAAGTAGACAAAAACCCCTATGATGGAAGTGCTTACAAACACCGCCATCTAGGGGTTTCTCTATATCTACTCTCTATCCTGAATACAATCCTAAATATCTGTTTCAGAGATCTACTTTACCTATTTCTTTATCTATCTCTACTTTTACCGCTCTCAATGTGTACAAAAAATAAATAGCTGACCGGCCAATCAACTACCAACTATCAACAGCCTAAAATTGAGACAAAAAAATCCCCTAAGGAGGATTGATCCTTAGGGGTAAATTGTCGGTTTTATCTCTAGGGGGATGCATATAAACCGACAAGGGACATAATCACTTTCACTAATTTTACAAAGAGGTAGAGAGAGATCACGCCACCGAGCCATAAACCCATCATCCAGAAGAGTTGCGACTTCAATGATCTCTTCTTGCCATGATTTCGAGTATCGCCTTGCTCTCTATCTTGCCCTTTTTTAGCAGATACTTGAGCTGCTTCTACCTTTCCCTTGAGCTCGTTGAACACTTCTCTCTCCTGTTTCATCTTAGTACCCCTCTCCTTGCACCTTACCTCTGAAGACATAGTAGATATAACCGGTATAGATCAGCACGAGGGGAATAAAGATCAATGCTCCGACTAGAGAGAAGGTTAGAGTCGACTCTGGTGCCGCTGCCATAAAGATAGTGACCTTAAATGGAACAATATAGGGAAGAAGGAAGCCCACCAACGCGCCAGCACCTAAAACAGCCATTAATAACGAATAGATAAATGGCTGCCAATGCGTATTAGGATTTTGAATTGAACGCATCAAGATAAAGGCAATAATGATCGCTACAAGATAGAGTGCACCAAAGAGATAGACCTTCCAGAGATTTTCCGCCATAAAGAGCTGCTCTTGCCAAATCATTAAGGTCCATACCAAAATAATAGTAGCTAGGAGGAAGAAGATCAGCGCAATCTTACGCGTTAAGCTTCGAATATGCGCCTGTAACGCTCCTTCAGTCTTCTTAATCGCCCAGGTTGAACCTAATAATGCATAAAAAGCGGTGAGACCCAATCCTGAAACAATCGAAAATGGGGAGAGCCAAGCCCAAATACCTCCCGCCATAACTAGATCTAATGCCCCTTTAGAGACATATCCTTCTGGTGCATTGATCGCATCTGCCGCCGGCATAAAATCAAAGCCTTGCACTAAAGCTCCCGCAATCACTCCTTGAAAGAAACCGGCAAAGAGTGACCCTAAAAAGAAGGCATTATTCCAAAAATTACGGCGTTGCTCAGAAACCCGCCCACGAAACTCAAAAGAGACGCCTCTAAAGATCAAGGCCATTAAGAGGAGTATCACCGGCAGATAAAACCCAGATAACACCACAGAGTAAGCAATCGGGAAGATCCCAAAAAGTGCGGCGCCGCCCAAAATAAGCCAAGTCTCATTTCCATCCCATACAGGACCGATACTATTCATCAACGTCGTTCGATCATCTTCACTCTTTACGAAGGGATAGAGCATTCCTACCCCTAAGTCAAAGCCATCTAGAACGACATAGATCGCTACACCCAATAGGATAATACCTGTCCAGATGATAACTAACATATTGTAATCCATTATTGACTCCTTACTGCTCAGCTACAGCAACATCAGAACTTTGAGGTCCTCTGCGCAAAATACGGAAAAGGATCGTCACTCCAAATAAGAAAACTACGAGATAAGCAATCACAAAGAGCGCTAATGACACTGTTAAATCTCCTGCGGTATGTATAAAAGAGTGCCCCTCGGTAACGCGCATAATGTTATAGACCAACCAAGGCTGACGACCAATCTCTGTGACAAACCAACCGGCTAAGACTGAGATTAAACCACTAGGCCCCATCCATAATGCAAAGCGAAGTAATCCTTTTTTCTCGCCCAGAGTCTTCTTATGCCGTTGCCAAACACCCCAAATTCCTAAAATAACCATTAAGAAACCCAATCCTACCATCACGCGGAAAGACCAGAAGACCCAACCGACAGGAGGAATATCCTCTTTAGGAAATGCTTTTAAATTCGCGACTTTCCCATCTAATGAGTGGGTTAGAATAAGACTTGCAGCATAAGGAATCTCAATAGAGAAATAGTTCTTCTGCTCTTCTTGATTAGGAATTGCAAAGAGAATAAAACCCGTTCCCTCCCCTTCAGGCGTTGCATCCCAATGCCCTTCGATCGCTGCTAATTTTGTTGGCTGGTGATCTCGAACATTTAACCCATGAATATCACCGATAACCACTTGGAAGATAGAGACAAAGAAGAGTGTTACTAACGACATGCTCAACATCTTCTTAACTGCCGCGTTACGATTACCTCGTAAGAGATGCCAAGCGGCTGTTCCCGAAATAATTAATGTTGCCGTCAAAAGCGCAGCTGTTAACATATGCACCATACGGATAGGCAGAGAAGCACTAAAAAGAATCGCGAGCCAATCTTTCACTACAACAGCACCATCAACAATCTCAATCGCACCCGACTCAAGAGATGGCGGTGTCTGCATAAAACTGTTAGAGACTAAGATCCAATAAGCAGAGAATGTAGTTCCTATCGAAACCATTGCTGTTGCAAAAAAGTGCATCTTAGGACCAACACGATCTCGACCAAACAACATAATCCCCAAGAAGCCCGCTTCTAAGAAGAATGCAGTAATCACCTCATAAATTAATAGGGGTCCTGTTACCGATCCTGAAAACTTAGAAAACTCACTCCAGTTAGAACCAAACTGGAAGGCCATCACCACACCTGAGACTACGCCCATTGCAAATGCAACGGCAAAAAACTTCACCCAAAAATTATAAATATCCATATAGACTGGTTTTTTCGTCTTCAACCAGAGTCCTTCTAGCACAACGAGCCACATTCCTAGCCCAATTGTAATTGCCGGAAAGATAATATGGAATGAGACAGTAAACGCAAATTGGATCCGCGCTAACAAAATTGCACTCATCATATCTACTCCACAAACATGAGAATCTAATCACTTGTAATATCGCAATGATGGTAAAACTACATAACTGCTACATCGTTACTACACTCATCACTCATTACAAACCTATACCTTTTTGCTTCTCCTTAAATTAGGGCAAATAGCATGAGTACAACATTATCAAATCCTATATTTTATAAAAAATACCTTTATTGTGATTCTCATATACCTTTTTGTTATAGATATTAATCCCGCCTCTTAAAAGGCGCTTAATTGCTCAAGATAAAGAGAACCTTGGGAGAGCAATCGATACAACATGTTGAAAATAGGGTAATATCATAGATAAGGCCTTGATCAATTTCTCTTAAGAGTTGCTCAAGAGTATCTACACAATAGTGATAAAGATATTGGGGAAACAACATCCCAAAAACCAAACAAAAAGCCAAATAATTAAAAAACAAGTCAAAAAACACAAAGTCTAATAAAAAATTAATTAAAATATTTATTTAAAATGATTAAGGGAATAATATGGAAAATAGACAACTACACTATTTCGTGATGGTTGCAGAACTTGGCAGTGTAGCGGCGGCTTCAAGATCACTACATATTGCCCAACCTGCCATCACCCGACAGATTAAGAACCTTGAAGAGACCATCGGTGTCACCCTCTTTGAAAGACATGCTAGAGGGATGGTTTTAACATCTGCCGGGAGAAAGTTTTATCAAGATGCGCTCAATATTCTCAATGCTATTGAACGTGCAAAATCACAGGCGGTAAAAGCAGATCGAGGCGATATTGGTTACATCAAAATTGGGATTACGCCACAACATATCTGGCTTACTGAAGTGCAACAACACTTAAGTGAATTTCGAAAATATAACCCTGAAATCTCCCTGAATGTCTGCACAATGCACTCCCGGAAGCAGATTATGGCACTTCGTAATGGGGAGCTAGATGCCGGCTTTATGTTTATCCGACCACAAGATGATAATGATTTTTTAGGACGATTCCTCTATAAAGAATCGATGCTTCTGGCAGTTAATAAAAACTCACCTTTTGCTGATCATCCTCCCGAAAAGATCGATCAACTACGTTCAGAACCCTTTATCTGGTCTCCGGAAAATCAAGCTTTTGACCTCTATAAAATGATTATTGATGAGTTAAGACGCCATGATTTCACACCAAAAATTGATCATGAAGGTTGCGATTACAACTCTATGTTGAGCCTTGTCTCTGCAGGCCGAGGATATACCTTTGTGCCGGCAGTAGCCAAATATCTAAAAGTTTACGATGTTGTCATGCATGAGTTACCGGAGCTTGATGTGACATTTGACCTTGAACTTGTCTGGCGACGAGATAATGCCAACCCTAGCCTGCCCCACTTTATTAAGAACTACAATCATCAGATGCGAAGACTTACTTGATAAGTAATGGTGTGTAGAGAATAGGGGATGGGAGATGGAAAATGAACGATTCTTATCAATATACTGATTAATATTGATTAATATTAAGGCTCTCCCCCACCCTTTTTTTTTAAAATATTTCAAGAGTCCTTAAATTTACAAAAAGTTAGGGAATGCCCCATCTTTTCTTATCCAAAATATCAAAAGTGTTCTCACCTTACCGATCAATCTGCGGTATAATGGAGCAGAAATGTATTGATTTTAAGGAGAAAGGGATGTCGATGATTGAAGATACAGGAATTAACTTCACAGATTCTGCAGCACTTAAGGTAAAGAGCTTAATCGAAGAGGAAGGTGATTCAACACTTAAACTTCGTGTCTATATCCAAGGTGGTGGCTGTTCAGGCTTCCAATATGGATTTGCGTTTGCCAATGAAGTAGAAGAGGGTGATGTTGAAGTTGTGAACCAAGATGTAGTGCTCTTAATCGATCCATTAAGTTACCAATATTTAGTGGGCGCTGAGATCGATTATGTCAATGATCTACAAGGTGAGCAATTTGTAATCCGTAACCCCAATGCTACAACAACTTGTGGATGTGGTAACTCATTTAGTGCTTAATGCAGCATGAAAAATCAGTTCATGAAGATTCGTAACTGATCACTATAGATGGCACCTATCTAAAAGTTCGTTAGATAGGTGTTTTTTTATCTATAATAGATCTTGTAGAGATATCGTAGACTTAGTCAAGTCCAAAATGAGAACGAGTCTCTACAATGAGATACATTAATGAGATGTTAATAAGATATTAATAAGATAGATATTAACCAGATATTAACGGGATATTAATTGGATCTACTTCTCGATCCTTGCTTCACAATACCTATCTTTGATATCTGTTTCGACACCTATGACTCGGTATCGATGAGTAATATCGATGATCGATAATAGTTACAACTGCTTAAGAGGTCATTATGACAACTAGTGCAATTTTAGTCTTAATTATTGCGATTATCGCAATTCTCCTCATCTTTTTAGGGGTCAAAATGGTGCCTCAGGGTTATGAGTATACGATTGAGCGCTTTGGTCGCTATCGAAAGACTATCACCCCGGGGATCTCCTTTATTATCCCTATCTTTGACCGTATTGGACGAAAAATCAATATGATGGAGAGTGTCACCGACGTCCCTTCACAAGCGGTTATTACCAAAGATAATGCAATGGTGCGGGTCGATGGTGTCGTCTTCTTTCAGATCAATGATGCCGCGCGCGCTGCCTACGCTGTTAACAATTTAGGATCAGCAATCTTAAATCTCACCATGACCAATATCAGAACAGTGATGGGATCAATGGATCTCGATGAATTGTTATCAAAACGAGATGAGATTAATGCCAGTCTCTTAGCCGTTGTTGATCACGCAACTGAACCTTGGGGTGTTAAAGTCACCCGAATTGAGATTAAAGATATTGAACCCCCGCGCGATCTTGTCGACTCCATGGCTAAGCAGATGAAGGCTGAGCGAGAAAAACGCGCTGCAATTCTTGAGGCTCAAGGCGTGCGAGAAGCAGATATTCTTCGCTCAGAAGGGGAGAAACAATCGGCAATCTTAGCGGCTGAAGGTAAAAAGCAGGCGGCGATCTTAGAAGCAGAAGCTCGTGAGCGCTTAGCAGAAGCGGAAGCAAATGCAACATTGATGGTCTCTCAAGCAATTCGAGAAGGGGATGTCCAAGCCATTAACTACTTCGTTGCGCAAAAATATGTTGAAGCATTTGGTAAAATTGCTGAGAGTAAAAATGATAAGATTATTATGATGCCGATGGAGTCATCCGGCATTGTTGGCTCAATTGCAGGTATTGCGGAGCTCGTTAAATCTGCACAAAAGGAATCTAAATGATTGCGCTCTTTTCAGATATCAATCCCATGATGCTCTGGCTCATTGCCGGAGCACTCCTTATTCTCTTTGAAATTATTCTTCCCGGCGTCTATCTCTTTTGGATCGGCATTGCAGCATTAATGGTCGGTGGGGTCCTAAGTGTTATCGATCTATCGATTATCCTACAGATTCTTCTCTTCGCCATTTTTGCACTTCTTGCGGTCATTGTCGGTGTTAAAACCTATAAAGGAAAAGAGATTAAGAGTAGTGCCCTCAATCAGACTAGGGGTTCTGAATTTATTGGAAGAAATATCACGCTGCAAGAAGCCGTTATCAATCAACAAGGGCGTGTTGCACTTGGAGATAGCACTTGGGCAATTGAGGGAGAAGATCTCCCTGCCGGCAGCCAGATTAGAATTACAGCAGTTAAAGGTAATACCCTTCTCTATGAAGTGATCCATAGAGCATAAAGAGGAGAAGACGTGCAATATCCAGATCAGATCCAAGATAATCAACGCCCCCTATCTAAAGGGGCTGTACTTCTCTTTTCACTCTCTATTATATTTATTACGGCAAGCGGTAGTAATGCACTCTTAACCTCACCCATCCATCCCATTGCGCTTGTATTGGGTATTCTTCTCCCTGCCTATCTGTTTCTTCTTTTTGCCTTTGTTAGACGCCACTCACTCTTTGCTGAGTTATTACTGCTGCTACAAAAAGGGTGGCAAAAAATTGAGAAGCCTCTTCGAAAAAGTTTTTCAAATAGCTCACAAAAGATCAAAGAGCCCGACCCGCAACAATTTCTTTATCTCACTAAAGTAATTATGCATGGCGCATGGATCTTAATTTTTGCGACACTACTCATTACACTCTTTTTTCAATTCACCCTCAAGCAGTACTCCTTCAATCTCTTTAGTACTCTCTTTCCTGATCGTAGTGACTTCTACTTTCTAATCATTCAGCTCTTGAACTTTCTTCCTGACCTCATTGCCGGAGAATTGATCTCCCCTGCAATTGTCGAACATAGCCTCAATCTGCCCCCGACCGCCATCGAGAATGCCGCATGGGCGCGCTGGATCTTAATAATGATTGCTCTCTATGGCTTAATTCCACGCATTATTCTCTTCCTTCTCGCCCAAAGAAGCTATAAGAAGTATCTCAAAGATCAACAAAAAAATGAGCATCGTTCGCTTCAATCTGGGGAAGGAAAAGTGATAGATGCCGCAAAAGCAAGACCACAAAGTATTCGCCCACCGAAAAGCATCCGCCACGGAGAAGGTGAAAAAAGGATTGCCCTCGATTATGTCGGAGAGGTACCTCACTCTAAAGAGAGTGATAAAATCGTGGAGATCATCAATAGCAGAGCTGATTTCCAACAGCTACTCTCGCACCTACAATCGTCACCTCTAGCATATCTTGTTATCTACATCGATACTCAATTGACACCCGATAGAAGTCTATTACGAAGAATCTATACATTGATGAATTTAGCATTAAGCGCCGAGATCATCTTAGTAACCCATCAAAATCCTTCACGAGAAGAGGAGTGGCAACATAAATTGACCCCTAATCTCTATAAAGATGAAAGAATTCTTCTCTACCCTGCACCGCAGAAGGTAAAAAATAGAGGAGATCAGCCACCTAGAAGTAATAACGACCCTCTATCATAGCTACTGCATCTATGATATCTATCACATATAATATATTGATTTAATGCATATATTTAATACATATATTTAATACATTGATTTAATATCATTAATCGATTAAAAGGAGATTTCGTCGAATAATTATGGGGCTAAAAACATTAAAGATCGCTATCGTAGGTCATACCAATACAGGAAAGACCTCCTTAATTAGAACGATTACCCGAGAGAGAAATTTTGGTGAAGTTCGTGATGAAGCTTCAACTACCATCGATGTCGCCGAGATTAAACGCGCCTCTCAAGCATTAACATTTACCTATGTAGATACTCCCGGTATGGAAGATGCGATGGGCGTTCTCGATCTTCTAGAGGAACGGTACCCTTCTAACACACGATTAGAGGAGTCAGAAAACCTCCTTAAATTTGCCCAAGATCATGCAGTTGAAGCACTCTTTGAACAAGAGGTTAAGGTGATTAAGCAGCTCTTTGTGGCCGATCTGATCTGTTATGTCGTCGATTGTCGTCTCCCCTTCCTTCCTAAATTTGATGATGAGCTGACACTCATTGAGAAGACCCATAAACCGATTCTCCCCATTCTCAACTTTATTCAAGGAGAACATCTTTCTGCATGGAAACAGCATCTTAAAGCCCACGGCATTCATCATTATCTCGAATTTGACACTATTATGCCGCCACAAAAGAAGCGATTTTATGAGCAGATCGCGATTATGTTTCCTGAATATTATGCGGAAATTATGGCTTATAATGCTCTCGAAGAATTAGCCGATCAACAGCGCTTAGAGCGAGCGATGCAGATTGTGGCAAACTTCTATCTCAATTTGATGACCTTACAACTCAAAGAGAAGCAGAATGCCCCGGCAGAAAAGGTAATGAAAAAACTCAATCAGATGATTGAAAAATTAGAAAAACGTGCCTTTGAAGCACTGCTCTCTCTTTATCAATTTAATCGTGAAGATATCGCCTATTTTCAATTAGCAATTGAAGGATCACAATATGAACAAGATCTCTTCACAAGTGATAATCTCATCGATTTTTCTATGCAGTTTGGTAAAGGCGCAAGTGTAGGTGCAGGGCTCTTTGCCGGCGTTGATGCTTTAGCAGGCTTTACCACTTTAGGAGCAGCAACAGCGACTGGCGCGATATTAGGGGGGCTTGCCGCCTCTTTTAAACATTATGGAAACTCTCTTCTCGATCATCTTAATAACTTAGAGACCTACTGTATCAATGATACGGCAATTGATCTCCTTCTCTCGAGAATGCTCTATGTTGTCGGTCTTCTCAATGGAAGAAGTCATGCTGTTCTCCAACCGATCTACCTTCAAGAAATTCAAAAAAGTGATAAGAATAATAAGAGTGAAAAAAGCGATCTACACCAATTGATTGCTGAAGGTCGTTATCTCCGCTCCTACCCACAATATTTTGAAAAAGAGGGACCTATGATCAATAGCAAACGTCAAAAAGTGGTTCTGGAACTGAGTAAAAAATTGAAATCTCTCTACCTTCAAACAATAAAAGAGAAGACTTTCTCAGAGAAATAGGGATAAGTAGAGGAAGAGATTCATCGAAAGAAGCGTAAGAATAGAGACTTATAACGGATCAGAAATAAGATGCGTTAGTCTCGCCCTACCTAAAATCTAACTGGTAGAGTGCAAATTTTTCAGCATCTTCTCCAACTCTCTTAATAGGATATTGTGATGTCTGCGAAATAATAGATTCGGCTAAAGCGCTATTAGCAGACTCTAGCAAAACTATTCGTCCTTCAAGCGCGGATTGATCAAGAGACCAATTGCAATCAGGGTTAATACTCAACATCTGCGCCCCCTTCTCCATAATATAAGAGAGGATTACTTCAGGAATCTCCTTCATCGTGCTACAAACCATATTCCCTTTTCCCGCGCCAGGAAAACGATCCACCAAAGCTCTATAGCTATTAGTTGCTAAATAGAATCGATCCTCTGGCAAAATCGTTCTCCCCCCATGCTCTAGATTAACAATTCGCTCACTCTCCTGATCCATCAATGTCAAATCTGGCGCATAACGAGGAGGAACGGTGGGATCAATCTGATAAGTAATCCCTTTTATAACATCAAAATTATAGGGACGATATTTTGCCCAATTAATTAAATGTTGCGCCTCCTCCGTGGGGAGGATTTGATGATAGATACTTGCACAACACTCAAGCCATTCTTTTAAATTCTCTCCCGAGATCTCTAAAACAACCAGATAATTGGGATAGACATAGAGATCAGCGATATCCTTGAAAGAGAGCTTTCCAGGAGAGATTTCGGTAAAGTAAGTAGGATCATCTTTTCGGCTTCCCACCTTAAAGAGTGGGACTGCGGAAAGAAGTGGAAGCTCTTCTCGATGAGGAAGTTCCGCTAACAGCTTCTCGGCATAATGGCTCTGCGCATCAGCAACGATCTGAATACAATTATCATCTTGTATCAAAGAGAGATAACTATAAAAGCCGCTATCGGTATAACCAACGGGAACATTCATCGTTTCACGAATCACCTCATGTGCCACTTCGACACTCTTCCAATAGTGAGGATTAATCGCTCTGCTAGGAGCTAAATAACTATCAATCCCGCGCAACTCGCTCTTTCCTGATTCGAGTTGCCAGCCTTCATCGCTCTCAACTAATTCTAGATCGATCACACCTAACCATTTTGCCCATGATCCCGGCATGACAGTGGGTGTACCACAAATAGTCCCCGCATCAACATCAAAACCTAAGGAACTTAATTCACGATAACTTTCAGAAGGAAAACGACGATGCTGATGGCCTGTAATTAGAAGATCCACATCCTCAATCTGAGCGATATAGTAGCCACTATTCTCCATCTCCTCCTCAAAAGGACGCTTAGAGAGACCTGTATGGGCTAAAACAACCACTAAATCAGCACCTGCAGCCTTTAAATTTGCAGCTTCTTCTTTAACCGCTTGATAGGCATCTTGAGTCACCAAACGTTGATTGGCAACCGCATATTCATCAAGGTGCGTCTTATCCCAAGTTGTAATTTGGGGGGGGACAATTCCAGTAACCCCAATTTTCAACTCAATCTCCGCCCCCGCTTCACTGATAAAGTTTCGCGTTAACATCACAGAAGGAGGAAGAAAAGGCACACCATCTATCGTTTCAATATTGGCATTAACATAAGGGAAATTGGCCTGTGACAAAACTTCAAGCAGATAAGGCACGCCAAAATTAAACTCATGATTACCTAATGTTGCCGCATCATAACCGATTGCATTCATCAGCGCATAGGCGGGATGGCCATTGGTGACAGCATAATCACGTAGATAATCAGACATCGGAGATCCTTGTAACAGATCTCCATTATCAAAGAGCAAGGTATTACTATTCTCACTACGGGCATCATCAATCAGATTCGCCAGACTAATCAGTCCTAAACGATCGACAACCTGATCTTTATAGTAATCAAAGTTTGTATAAAAACCATGGATATCGGTTGTAGCAAGAATGCGTAACTTTAACCTATCACTCACCTTCTTCATAAAATATTATGACTCATCCCCTATCGCAGCTAATAGATCTGCTTGGTTCTCTTGAATTAAGGGTTCAATAATCTGATCAAGATCACCATTAACAATCTCATCGAGCTTATAGAGCGTTAAATTGATCCGATGATCGGTGATCCGGCCTTGAGGATAGTTATAAGTGCGAATACGCTCTGAACGATCTCCTGAACCGACTAAACTACGACGAGTTTCACTCATCTCTTTCTGCTCACGTTCACGTTCAGCTTCTAAAAGTCGGGATCCAAGAAGACTCATCGCCTTCGCCTTATTCTTATGCTGTGAACGTTCATCCTGACACTCAACCACAACGCCGGTTGGTAAATGCGTAATACGAATCGCTGAATCTGTTACATTAACGTGCTGTCCACCGGCACCTGATGAACGGAATGTATCGATTTTAAGATCTGCAGGATTAATCTCAATCATCTCTGTTTCAGGAATTTCTGGCAAAATAGCCACGGTAGCAGCTGAAGTATGAACTCGACCTTGGGATTCTGTCTCAGGAACTCGTTGAACACGGTGTGCTCCCGATTCAAACTTAAGACGAGAATAAGCACCCTGTCCCTCAATACGAGCAATTACCTCTTTATACCCACCATGCTCACCATGATGTTCGCTGATCAACTCAACACGCCAGCCACGCTCTTCGGCATAACGCATATACATACGTAAAAGATCGCCCGCAAAAATAGCTGCTTCATCTCCACCTGTTCCGGCACGAACCTCAAGGAAGATATTACTATCATCATAAGGGTCTGTTGGTAATAATAAGATACTTAATGATTTTTCTAGTCGCTCTTTCTCTGCCTCTAATAAGGGAAGCTCCTCTTTTGCCAACTCCTTCATTTCGCTATCGGAGCCATCAAAGATCTCTTTCACATCTTGCAATGCAGCTTCATTTTGCTTCCACTCATTAAACTCTGCAACAACAGGGTCTAAGTGAGCATATTCTTGTGATAATTCCCTAAACTTATTATTATCACTAATTACATCTGGATCCGATAGAAGATGAGACACCTCTTCTAATCGTTCCGCCAATTCATCTAACTTTATAATTATACTGTCTTTCATAAGTACTTATGCGCTATAATAGTGGATTAAAACATCTATCTGCCATTATCTCAAATCTAGAGGCTTTCGTATACATTGCGAGTTAATCAATTATGAAACTAATGCACCTACTATTTCTTATATTAGTTCTCGTATTGGGGCTACTTATTAAACAGATATGGTTTGATACAGATTCCGGACCGAAACAGATTGAAAAACTGCAAGTAAAACTAGAGGCATTGAAAGAGCAAAATAAGAAGCTCCATCAGCAAAATGATCATGCTCGTCAAATTATCAATGGAATCAAGCACAACTACTCTGCAAGAGAGGAGTTAGCCAGAAAGCACTTAGGTCTTATTAAAGAAGATGAAACATTTTTTCATGTTATACCTTCTGAAGATTCAACAAATAAATAATCAACGCTTCCCTATCATTTTATCGATATCACCAATACTCGTCTGTGGAATACAGAAATCAATCGTAACAAGTAACTCCCTGGCATCGAAGATGCCGACCAACAGGCATGCCCTGGTTAAAAGAATGAAATAGTTGAAACAACAGAGGCTGATGAGTTGCCGGAACTTACTATCGCGTTCTTCCAGAAATTGTGTGCCGGCAAAAGGCATTGAAAATGCCCAAACTGCGGGCATGCACTAGTAATAAGAATGAAGTAGTGGGTTCCCGCAGCTCCACAAACTTTCTTAAGAATAAAAAATCCAGACAAAGAAAAAGCTCCTAGCTAATTAGCTAGGAGCTCTTAATGAAGCCCTGGGGTTGACCTACTCTCACATGGGATCTCCCACAC
>NZ_JBVPGU010000008.1:0-77102 GCF_055813795.1 Ignatzschineria sp. PL_is040 | reverse complement strand
CTCGATTATTGCTATATTTATGGCTTATTAAAGGCAATAAAAAAACCCTAGCGATTGCTAAGGTTTTAAAGGTTTGGCGGAAAAGGAGGGATTCGAACCCTCGATACGCTACTAACGTATATCCGCTTTCCAGGCGAACGCCTTCAACCACTCGGCCACTTTTCCTAATTGTATCTCAACTCAATCTTTTTCGGTTGAGGCAGATAAGATACTAAATATTTTCACAATTGACAAGTCTATCCCTTAAATAGATATCTCCCACTACTCACACTATAATTGAGAGGACGGCGAGAGCGCTCAAATTGTTGATACCCCTCTTGTAGATTATCCCAAAACTCATAGTGCAGAGATTGCTTTTCTCGATTAAGACGCGATTTTTCCATCTTAAAAGGGTATGCTTGCACCTCAACATAAGGTTGCCCATTCTTCAATGCCAATTCTACTAGACCATAGATCTCTTCTATCTGTGGATCTGTCATTGCATAACAACCGACTGAATCACACTTACCATGAACCATCAAGTAGCTTCCGGTTCGACCTAATGCTCGATCAAAGCTATTAGGAAAACCGAGATTGAAAGATTTATAGAAACGACTATGAGGATTGAGCGCTCTGCGATCGACCCGATAGAAACCTTCTGGCGCTTGATGATCTCCCTCATAGATCTTAGGTCCTAATGTACCTGAATAGTTACAGATTGGGTAATTTGAGAAGTGGATAAACTCTTTTTTCCCTTTAGGCTTCATCCAAACCTCAAGCATCGCTTCCTCTTTAAAGATGCGAATTAAGACCTCATCTCCCGGCTTCAAACCATAATTTTTAAGGCGCTCTGTTAATGGACCTCCTGATATGTAGGAGGGAGATGGCGTATTAGAGTAGCTACTACAAGCAGATAGAATCAGCATAATACCTACCACTTTAAGAGCTGTTTTGATCGCTCTACGTGCTCTATTCATATCTATCCCAACTCTTTATCTCAATGATCATTACAGCTCACTTCTATCTCTAATATTCCATCTCTCATCTTTATACAGAATATTGCAGAAGATCTAACACTTTTTGATGGAGTGCCGGCGTTGTTGCTAGGATCGTTGTAACATCAAGATCAATTGCGCTTCCATCGAGTGCGGTCATCACTCCTCCTGCTTCCTTAACAATAATCGAAAGTGCTGCAATATCTAAGATATTGACATCAGATTCAACAATAATATCGACTTTCCCCGTTGCTAAGAAATGGTATTGTAAGAAATCTCCAAATCCACGCGTAGAATTGACCGCTCCAACTAATTGGCCATAATTTGCCCATTTCTCAGCATCTTGAGTTAAACGCTTGAGATTTCCTGAAGAGAAGACCGCTTGTGATAACTGATCGATATCACTAACGGAGATCTTTTTACCCTCTAAAAAAGCGCCTTGCCCTTTTAGCGCATAGATTCGCTCACCACCGTTAAAACAAGGGGCTGTTGATACCCCTAAGACAATCTCTCCCTTATACATTAAAGCAATTTGGCAAGAGAAAAAAGGACGACGGCGAACAAATGCTTTAGTGCCATCAATAGGATCAATGAGCCAGATAAAGTCAGAACTCATATTCTTCTGTCCACTCTCTTCTCCATAAAAGCCGTGATCAGGAAAAGCTTTAGAGATATGCTCATAGATCGCCTTCTCTACTGCAATATCAACCTCTGTTACCGGCGTTGCATCGGCTTTAATCTCAATTTTAAAGGCATTTTCATCATAAGCTGTTGCGATCAACTCTCTTGCGATCTCTGATGCCTCTAACGCACAGTCTAAATATTTTTGCATATCCATCTCTATCTACTCTTCTCTCTCTATTGGTTATCAAAATCTACGCGCCCTATCTCGATGCTAAGATCAGCTCAGATAGGGGTCATCACATAATACTCTCTCATTGATCATAATGACGAACATAATGGTGAACATGATGACGAATAAAAAAAGATGATGGATCAAGCCATCATCTCTCTATCACAAATATACTCTATGACTCTCTTTTTAACATAGGAAAGCCTAATCTTTCACGGGATTCATAGTAGCTCTTCGCCACCATCCCCGCCATTTTACGAACTCGTAAAATATAGCCTTGTCGCTCTGTTACGGAGATCGCTTTACGCGCATCTAATAGGTTGAAGGCATGGGAAGCTTTCAGAACCATCTCGTAAGCAGGAAGCGCTAGGTTCTCAGCTAAAAGGCGTGATACCTCTTTTTCGTAAAAATTAAAGGAATTTAGGAGAAACTCAACATCAGCATGAGAGAAGTTATAGTGAGATTGTTCTACCTCATTTTGATGGAATACATCGCCATAAGTGATCTTACCAAAAGGTCCATCCGACCAGACAAGATCATAAACACTCTCAACTTCCTGAACATACATCGCAAAGCGCTCAAGTCCGTAGGTGATCTCCCCTAAAACCGGTTTACACTCTAAACCACCTGCCTGTTGGAAGTAGGTAAATTGTGTTACCTCCATCCCATTGAGCCACACTTCCCATCCTAAGCCCCAAGCACCTAATGTCGGTGACTCCCAATCATCCTCAACAAAACGAATATCATGCTTAGTTACATCGATCCCTAATGCTTCTAACGATCCGAGATAGAGCTCTTGCATATTCTCTGGAGAGGGTTTAATCGCGACTTGAAATTGATAGTAATGTTGTAGACGATTCGGGTTTTCACCATAACGACCATCCGTTGGACGACGGGAGGGTTGAACATAAGCGGCAGCCCATGGTTCAGGACCTAATGCACGAAGGAATGTTGCCGTATGGAATGTTCCCGCCCCCACCTCAATATCATAAGGTTGAAGTAACGCACACCCCTGCTCTGCCCAGTAAGTTTGCAGCGTAAAAATCATCTCTTGGAAAGTCATTTTTTTCATATTTAATATCTTTATCTGTATGCTTTATCTGTGTATTCTTTATTTGTATGCTTTGTTTATGTTCTTTACTTATACTCTTTACTTATGTTCAGTAAATACTTATCGATGGTTTTTTATTTAAGCCCTATCGATATTAGTGATCTTTAGTTAGTAATCTTAGTTGATCAATCTTCTATTGTATCTGCTGACCGATTATCTACTGATCTACGTCCGATATTATACCCCAATTATTGAGGATTGCGCGCTTCACTCTCAGCTTCATCTAGAAATTCCTCATCATCGAGAATCTCCTCTTCTATGCGCTCAATCGGCAGAACCTCACCCGGACGGAAACGATGTTCTCGTTGAGGTACAGGGATCTCAATATTGTTCTCTCTTAATGCCGTATCGATCGCCCACATATAAGCTGCACGAATACCATTGGGACGTTTCACAGCCCGCGAGGTGAGCCAAACAACTAACTCAAACTCATAGTAGTAATCTTTAAAATCGACTAACCAAACAGCAGGATTACGTCCTGGAATTCCTTTTAAGGTGTGTGGCAACGCCTCTGCAGCGGCAAGAACCACTTCTCGAACAATCTCCTTATCTGTTCCATAAGCAACTCTAAAGGGGTAACGCATACGGCGCTGAGGCTCTTTAAGCGTCCAGTTGAGCATCTTGGTATTGATAAATTCAGAGTTAGGAATCACGATATCGACATTATCATTATCAGTAATAATAGTGGCACGTACATTGATCTCTTTCACCTCCCCCCAGAGAGGCTTTCCACTCTTTTGATCCTGTAGCTCAATAAAATCACCCACCTTAATCGAGCGTTCAAAGAGTAGAATCAAACCTGAGACAAAGTTATTAACGATCGATTGCAATCCAAATCCCAGTCCGATTGCAAGTGCCCCCGCGACAAGCGCAAAGTTGGTAAAATCAATGCCGACAGCAGTCAAACCATAGAGAAATCCGAAGAGGATAATAGCGTAATAAGTTAAGCGCCCGGCAAGATAGTAAGCCGGTAATTTATCATCACCTCGCTTATTCCCCATACGATTGAAGACACGATTGAGCCAGAATGCGATCCACCAACAGACCAGGACAATGAGGAGAAACTGAAAGAAACTGATCGAGGTTACCGGTGTATCACCCACAGTAAAGAGTGGCGTTCTCAAAAGTTGCTTCACATTGCGCCAAGCATAACTGAGCGTGCTTTTCGTACGATTGATGGTATTCATCAATACGCCTTGAAACTGTAATAATTGATTCTCTAAGATCCGCCCCATAAACTGACTATCGGCAATCTCTGTCTGTAGCTTTTGTAACAGAACAGAGGTCTCTTGAATCAGCGTTAGGCGATCATTCGCGATGCCGGCAAGGAAGCTATTCTCATTGACGCCACCACGAATTTCAATATCCGCAAGTAATGCATTGGTATTACTTCGCTCCACCTCATTTTGGTTGAACCAATCTTTCGCTTTAAGTGAGATCTCCTCTAAATTACGCTGACGATCGGCATAATTTTTCTGTATTCGCTCAACATCGAGTCCCTCTTCATCCGAGAGAATGGCTAAGATATCGCGCTCATTTTCATACATATCGAGCCGCGCTTCTAAAATCGCAACATTGATCTTCTCTTTTGCTACACGTTGATTACGTAATCTCGCAACAGCTTGATCTTCCACCGTCTCATCAGGAAGAAGTAGAAGTTGTGACTGCTCACGAAGTAATTTTGTATTAGCCTCTTGAAGACGAATAATAGTGTTATCGATCCGATCATTGAGCGCATCGATCTCATCACCGGTGTAGGTCAATCGAGTAATGGCAGCATTCTTAATATCTTGAAGCTCACGAGATTCCGACTCAATGATTGTTAAGTTCTCTCGTAACAGGCGTAATCGCTCTGTTAATAATGCTTGTTCCGTCTGCAGTGTAATCACCTGCAGTGCAGCTAAAAATCGAGCATGACTCCCCTCTGTAGTCTCAAGATAGGAGACAAAGCGATTATTAAGATCCCGCGTAATATCACGATATTGCACATCCTGATCACGAATATCTTCCCGCACGCTAACAAGCTCTGTGCTAAGCTCCCGCTCTCGATGGATAATTGTCAAGAGTTCGCCGATGCTATAGTGTTCTTTTAGCTCAAATTTAAAACCCTTTTTAGTAACGCTCTTCTCTTTCAGAGCCACATAAGCAAAAAAGTTCGCGCTAATATGAGAGATCTTCGGCAATTCCCGCTTAAGAGCCTCTTCTGGCAGTTTTTGTGACTCTTCATCAATACGTTGAATAAAGTCGATCACTGCTTGTTTAAGATCGCCGGATTTTTTATTTTCAAAATAGTTCCACCATGCTGTATTAAGTGACATAGGATCAGGAAGCATAAGCTCCTCTTCTTGACCACTTTCCACAGTACCCAATCCATTTTGCAGTAACGAGCTAATAGGATGAACCTGAGAAAAAGCGACACTTAAACTCATCAACATTATCAATAGTAGCGTTGAAGCTCGCTTTATCTTGGTCACAGGCACCTCTTATTTAAATTCTTGCTGAATTAGGGGGGAGAAATAGAGTTAAAAGCCCAAAATAGTCGAAAGGTGGGTTGAAACTCCACGTTGCTGATTAGATCAGACTCCAGTCTAATATTATTGCATATAGCGCCTACTCAATCTAGAATATGAGACCGAATTATTAATTATTTTAAGGAAATATCTGTGTCCGAAAAAATAAGTCAAGATATCGCTGAGAACTTAAGTATTGAAGCGCAACTAGAGAAGCTCACTAAAATTTTAGAAGCGCTCGAAAATGATGAGCTTCCGCTAGAGGAATCTCTTCAAAAGTTTGAAGAGGGAATCAGACTGACAAAAGAGTGCCAAGCGCTGCTTGAAGCCTCTGAAAAGAAGATCTCTCAACTCTTATCCAAAGAACAGATTGAATCATAAGGAGCTTAGCAACTCATGCCTACCGCTTGGTTTACAACGCAACTTCACCTCTTTGAAGCCGCTTTCACAAAAGAGCTTGAGAAGATCGAAGCTCCTGAGCGTCTTAAAGAAGCGCTGCTCTATAGCACGCTCAATGGGGGTAAAAGACTTCGTCCACTCTTAACCATCGCCAGCGGTGAGCTCTGTGATGCTAAAATGGCGGCAATTTTATCCATTGCCTCTGCCATTGAGATGATCCATGCCTACTCTTTAGTCCACGATGATTTACCGGCAATGGATGATGATGAATATCGTCGCGGTAAATTAACCTGTCATAAGGCCTATGATGAAGCCACCGCTATTTTAACTGGCGATGCTCTTTTAACAGCAAGTTTTGAAAGTTTAAGTCATATTGAAGAGATCTCAGCAGAGAAGAGATTGCAGCTGATTCAACTCATTAGCCATGCAGCCGGCAGCGCCGGAATGGTCGGTGGGCAATATCTCGATCTCTCTTCTGAAAATAGAATCATCTCTCTTCATGAATTAGAGACGCTACACCGTAAAAAGACAGGAGCACTCATCAAGGCTTCTATTTTAGCAGGGGCAATTGCCGGCGATACGGATCAATCAACTTATGATAAACTATCTGTTTATGCCGATAATATTGGGCTTGCGTTTCAGATTAAAGATGACATTTTAGATCTCATCGGAACCCAAGAAGAGCTCGGCAAAAAGCCCGGCAGTGATCTTCTTCAAGAGAAATCCACCTATATCTCACTTTTAGGGTTAGAAGATTCTATTGCAAAGCTTGATGAACTAACGAATGAAGCAATTGAACTACTCTCTCCTTTGGGTAAAAAAGCAGAACCACTGATCGATCTTGCCCACTATATTCAAAAGCGCAATCATTAAGGTTTTAGAATGAATCCAACACCACTTCTTGATCAAATCCAGTCACCTGATGACCTCAAATCCCTCTCTCTCAATGATCTTGAGACACTCTCTATGGAGCTTAGGCAATTTCTAATTGGCTCAGTTCTCGATTCTGGAGGGCATTTTGCTTCAGGCCTTGGAGTGGTTGAACTAACAGTGGCATTGCATCATGTTTTTAATACCCCTCACGATAAGATTATCTGGGACGTTGGACATCAAGCTTACCCTCACAAAATCTTAACGGGGCGAAAAGATCAGATCCATACCATTCGTAAAAAAGGGGGGCTAGGACCTTTCCCTTCTCTTAATGAGAGCGATTACGATGCTTTTGGCGTAGGTCACTCCTCTACGTCAATTAGTGCCGCTTTAGGCATGGCGATTGGTGCAAAGCATCATCATGATGAGAGCCAACAGCTTATTGCCGTCATCGGTGATGGAGCTTTAACCGCAGGGCAAGCCTTTGAGGCGCTCAATCATGCGGGTGATCTTAAGGCGAATCTTTTAGTGATTCTCAATGATAATAATATGTCGATCTCTCCTAATGTAGGGGCGCTCAGTACCATGTTGACGCGCACACTCTCTAAGCCGGCAATTCAGTCGATTCGTGAAAGTGGTGCAAAATTTTTAGAGAATCTCCCTTTCCCCCAAGCGCTTGATCTCGCTAAAAGAGCAGAGACTCGGGTCAAGAGTGCTGTTGCTGAACAGAGCGTTATCTTTGAAGAATTCGGATTTCAATATTTTGGCCCTATCGATGGGCATGATCTTCCGACGCTGATCACGACACTGAAAAACTTAAAGCAGAAGAGTGGACCACGCTTTCTCCATATCACCACCAAAAAAGGGAAAGGATATGCGAAAGCTGAAGCGGAACCTGTAAAATTCCATGCCGTATCAGCAGCAAAAAGAGAGAGCTCATCGGCAGATAAAATCAGCGCAACTCAAAGTGAAAGTCATTTAGAGAAAAAACTAGAGAAACAGAAGCCGAGCTTAACTTACACCCAAGTCTTCTCCCAATGGCTCTGTGATATGGCAGAGATTGAACCTGATCTGATGGCAATTACGCCGGCAATGTGTGAGGGCTCCGGCCTTGTTGCCTTTAGCCAACGTTTTCCCCATCGCTTCTTCGATACGGCAATCGCCGAACAACATGCCGTAACATTAGGCGCCGGCATGGCGCTTGGGGGTGTCAAACCGGTTGTTGCAATCTACTCGACCTTCCTTCAACGCGCTTATGATCAACTGATCCATGATGTAGCAATTCAAAATCTCAATGTCACCTTTGCAATCGATCGTGCCGGCATTGTGGGCCCTGATGGAGCGACTCACGCCGGAACCTTTGATATCGCCTATCTTCGGACAATTCCCAATATGGTGATTATGGCACCTTCAAGCGAAGAGGAGTGCTATAAGATGTTAACCACAGCCTATCACTATCCAGGGCCGGCAGCAGTTCGCTATCCACGCGGAAAAGGGATTGGCACTCAGATCAGTGATGAACCGATAGAAAAGATAGAGATAGGAAAGAGCCAACTCCTACAAGAGGGAGAGTCACTCTTAGTGATCAATATTGGCCCTCTCATTGAGAATGCAACTACCATTGCCAATCATTTTGGTGGAACCCTACTCGATCTTCGCTTTGTTAAACCTCTCGATCGAGAGATGCTCTTAAAGCTTGCGCGATCACATCAAGCAATCATCACGATTGAAGATGGTGCGATTATGGGGGGTGCCGGGTCAGCCATCAATGAGTTACTTGCCTCTGAAGGAATCTTTATGCCCATTAAACATTTTGGCATTAAAGATTACTATCCTGAACATGGGGAGCGAGAAGAGATCTTAGCAGATTATGGTTTAACGCCGAAGAAGATGATTGAAGAGACGGAAGCTTTTCTTTCGCTTCTTAAACTAGCACAATAGAGATCAAGCCATCTCCCACCCCTCGACTAAACATATTGATCGAGAAATAGAAAAAGATGGGGGCAGAGAGAGGCAAGCACAAAAATAAAAAGTACAAAGTACAAACTAATAAGCCCCTTAACGACAGAACATCGTAAGGGGCTTACTCTTTTAGGATAATCAATCAGCTAATGTTGATTGATCTTTCGATCGATAATCAGAGAATCGATTGAATTGATAATCTTAATTGATCGCTTCAGCTAAAACAGCAACTTGTGCTGCTGTAATTTGGGCAATGCCCTTCTCTGCAAGTTTGATCATCTCCAATAACTCTTTCGTAGAGAATGGTGCTTGCTCTGCCGTTGCTTGCACCTCAATCATCTGCCCATTATTATCCATAATCACATTCATATCGGTATCTGCGGCACTATCTTCAAGATAATCAAGATCCAATACCGGAACACCTTGGTAGATTCCTACAGAAATTGCCGCAATTTGACTAACTAACGGTGTCTTCTCTAATAACCCTTGCTCTACAAGCTTATGAAGCGCTAACACTAAAGCAATATAACCGCCGGAAATCGATGCGGTTCTCGTACCACCATCGGCCTGTATTACATCACAATCGATTGTAATCGTTCGTTCACCTAACAACTCAAGATCGACCGCTGCACGTAGTGAGCGCCCAATCAGACGTTGAATCTCTAAAGTTCGTCCACTCTGCTTTCCTCTTGCCGCTTCACGACTTGAACGTGTGTGAGTTGATCCCGGCAACATACCATATTCTGCAGTAATCCAGCCCTTTCCTTCTCCGCGTAAAAAAGGGGGAACTCGCTCCTCGATCGAGGCAGTACATAATACTTTTGTATTACCAAATACCGCTAAAACAGAACCAGCAGCATGCATTGTAAAGTTAGGAATAAATTGCAAAGAACGCATCTCATCTGCCGCTCTCTTTGAAGGTCTTACCATCTCTTATCTCTCTTTTTTTAGTTGTGTATCGATTTCTACAATATAAAAAAGCCCGTTAAAAACGGGCTTTTTTAATAAAATCTTTAATTCTGATCAACTTGTCCGATTTGACCGATTTAAACTATTAAATCAATAGCATCAATACCCTATTGGGTATCGATTTAAGCATCTCTCTGTAAAGAGTTACCGATAGACTTACTATTAATCTACTAGTCAAATTATTAGTTGCATCACTAATTGCGGCTTATCAATAACTAATGACTATTTACCGCGATAAACGATACGACCTTTAGTAAGGTCATAAGGTGTTAATTCTACTTTAACTCTATCTCCCATAAGAATACGGATATAGTTCTTACGCATCTTACCAGAGATATGAGCAGTGATAACATGACCGTTATCTAACTCTACTCTAAATTGTGTATACGGAAGGGTTTCAATAACCGTGCCTTCCATTTCAATATGATCTTCTTTTGACATATAACTCTTTAATAACTTAGTAAGATTGGTCGGGACAGCAGGATTTGAACCTGCGACCCCTTGCACCCCATGCAAGTGCGCTACCAGGCTGCGCCATGCCCCGACGAAATGAGATCTAAATAATAGCAAATAAAAAGTGTTGTGACAAGACCCTTTCCCGATCCTGTCACTTTACCCTCCTTAAAAGTCTCAAGAAGAGGGGGTTTCTCCACTTTTATCTGTTACCTCTATTATCTATTTTACTCCTTAACAACCGTTTTAACTTCCTCTAGCTTTAAGCCAGGGAAAAGGGTATCGCTACTCCCACTCTCGGCGTTATAAGGTGCTTTTCGTGTTACTGCTAACTCTTTAGCAACAGGGTTATCCTTTGCTCTTGCATCCATATAGACCGTTCTATGCTCGGCATCGATCGTTCCCATACTCTGTGCTCCACCACCTAAAGCAGCGTAGAGCATGACATCATTGATATGCTTATTAAAGTAGGTCGTTAAGAGCGCTTGACGAGAGCTAAAGAGTGTTCGCTGTGCATCTAACACATCAAGATAGCTCGCAATTCCGTTAGTATAGAGAAGATTTGCTAAACGCAATTGCTCAGAGGTTGTTGCCACAAGATTTTGTTGTGCGCGCAATTGATCGCTTAATGGTTTTTTAGAGACTAAAGCATCTGCCACTTCTTGGAAAGCGGTCTGAATTGTCTTCTCATACTTCACTACTTCCACATTCTTACGAACATAAGCGAGATCTAAGTTCTTCTGGATTTTACCCCAATTGAAGATTGGAATATTGATTTGTGGTGCAAAGCTCCAGCCACTATGGCCCGATTTAAAGAGGTCAGAGAGTTCTGAGGATGCATTACCAAAGGTTGAGGTTAAGGTAATACTCGGGAAGAATGCTGCTCTTGCGGCACCAATATCAGCATTTGCGGCTAACAGTTGATATTCAGCTTCAATCACATCAGGACGCACCAATAAGACTTGTGATGGAAGACCGACGGGCAACTCCTCCGAGAACTGTTTTGCGCGTAATGAGAGCCCTTTAGGTAGATCTGTTGCCACCGCACCCACTAACGTGTAGAGCGCATTACGCGCCTTACCTAACTGCCCTTCAATATTGGCCACTTGAGCTTGTGCTGAGAAGACCTGCCCTTTCGCTTGGGCTAAATCAAGGTCATTTGCAATTCCCGCCTCAACCTGTTGCTGAACAAGATTATAAGAGGCTCTATTGGAGTTTAAGGTCTCTTTGGCAACTCGTAACTGCTCTTCTGCAAGTACTTCAGTTAAGTAAGCGCGAGCAACCCCTGAAACAAGGGCGATCTCCGCTGCTCGTTTCCCCTCTTCCGTTGCTAAATATTTTGCAAAAACGGCATCACTTAAAGAGGCTGCCTTACCGAAGAAGTCAATCTCAAAACTACTGACCCCAAAGTTAAGCGATGAACGTTCAGATATAGAAGATCTGCCAGTAGATTGCCCTGTAAGGGGATTTACATTATTAGCACTTCCCGTTTTAGTTCGAGAATAACCACCAGCGGCATTAAACCCAGGAAGCTGATCGGCAACAGAGATACCATACGCAATACGCGCCGCTTCTAGATTTAAGGTTGCTAATTGTAGATCCTTATTATTCTCTAATGCTAACGCGATTAACTTCTTCAAGCGTGGATCTTTAAAGTAGTGCTCCCAATTGATCTGATAAGCAAAGGTTTGATCTGCTAATGTACCTGCTTGGGCCCCTGATGAGACAGGGAAGCTATCAATAACAGGGAGTGCAGGACGCTCATAAGTAGGCGCCATGGAACAAGCGGCTAAAATAAAGGGGGCACCGACGAGTAACAGTGATTTTTTCATATCTTTGATCAACCTCTAGTTGAGTTTGGAGCAATTCGTTTTAACAATACGCTTTAAATATAGGATTATCATAATATACGCGTTATTTGTAGCATACAATTATTACAATAATAATATCATTAATATATGAGCATCATATATATCGGTATCGATATCTGAGGATCAACATCTCAATATCAACAATCCAATTCAATATTAGTGAGTAAATATTGATAAATAAACATTGATGGATAAACATTGATGAATATAGATCTCATAATTAATTGAAAGATAGTGGGTATTGTATCAAGTGACAACAATGTTGTCATTATCAAAATGATCCAGCGACGACCTCTCTTTATCGCACGTTTGGTCGATTTCACCATCCATTTTATAGCTTAAAAACAATATTATAGTTTACCGTAGCCATAAAAACGTTGCTGCCAATAAGGGGTATCAAATCGAGTAATTTCAACCCGCTTGCCGGAGCTAGGAGCATGAATCATCTGGTTATCCCCAATATAGATTCCTGCATGAGAGATGCTCTTACCATTTGTGATAAAAAAAACGAGATCTCCCGGCTCAGGTTTATCGGTACGTTTCGCGTAACGATACTGGCTTCGAGTATCTCGTGGTAGTGATATGCCGGCATTTTTATAGGCGTACTGAATTAAGCCACTACAATCAAACCCCCGTTTAGGATCTGTTCCCCCAAAAAGATAAGGGCGGCCAATTTGCCCCTTTGCATAATAAATCGCTGAAAACTTCGCCCCTAATAGATTCTCTTGCTTTAGATCTGCATCTGCAACCGCAAGAGATATTGGGCTCAATAGCGCCGCTACAAAAAGTAATCGTTTGAGCTGATCGGTTAAACGGTTCTGCATCATCTCTCCCATAAGTTAATCGATCTACAAGTTGTTAATAAAATTCTCACTCTCTGTGACAGTACGTTCTCGATAAATTGGGGGGTTGATAGACATTTTTGCTATACTTTACCCCTTAATCAATCCCTAGAATTGCATCGAGGATACATATTTTATGCCACAGCACTTAAATAATAGAGTATTAATTGTACACGCAAATCAACAAGAAGCTCAAAAAATTGCACGCCTTCTCCGGGATGCGCAATTTTACTCAGAAATCGTCACCCTAAAAGATCTTGCTGAAGCCTTAAAAAGCGGCCCAACAAAAGCGATTTTAAGTGATCAAACAGCTGAGATTGAGATGATCTTAAAAAATGAATCTCTAACAACGCCACTCTTTGCTTTAGCAGAAGATAGCTCCCCTGAAGCCGTTATCGAGTTTATCAAAGGAACGGGCGCTGAAGCGGTCTGGAATGTAGAAGCTTTTATTGAGCATCACACAAAGGCGATTCAAAATAGCGTCCAAGGCGATGAGGTTATTTTAGGTCTCTCTGGTGGAGTTGATTCCTCCGTTGTTGCTGCACTGATTCATAAAGCCATTGGCAAACAATTAACCTGCGTTTTTGTCGATACCGGCCTTCTTCGCCTTAATGAAGGGGATAAAGTGATGCAAACTTTTGCCGATAATATGGGGATTCATATTATTCGTGTCGATGCAGAGGCAAGATTTTTAGAAGCTTTAAAGGGTGAAAATAACCCTGAGAAGAAGCGTAAAATTATTGGTGAACTCTTTGTCCGAATCTTTGAAGAGGAAGCTCGCAAACTCCCCAATGCTAAATGGTTAGCACAAGGCACTATCTATCCCGATATCTTAGAATCAATCAATACAAAAGATGGGGTTGCCGTTAAATCTCATCATAACGTTGGTGGATTGCCGGCAGATATGAATCTCAAGCTTCTTGAGCCTATTAGCTCACTCTTCAAACATGAGGTGCGTGAATTAGGCGTTGCTTTAGGACTTCCTAAAGAGATGGTCTATCGTCATCCATTTCCAGGACCTGGCTTAGGCGTGCGTATTTTGGGAGAGATCAAAAAAGAGTATGCTGATATTTTACGTTTCGCTGATGATATCTTCATCGAAGAGTTGATAAAAGCCGATCTCTACGACACTGTCTCCCAAGCCTTTGCTGTTTTTGTACCGGTAAAATCGGTAGGCGTCTCCGATGATAAACGTGTCTATGACTATGTTATTGCACTACGTGCTATTGAAACGATCGATTTTATGACCGCACGTGCAGCGCATCTTCCTTGGGAGTTTATCGAGCATGTCTCTAATCGCATTATCTTAGAAGTCGATGGAGTTTCACGCGTCACTTATGATGTCTCTAACAAACCGCCTGCAACAATTGAGTGGGAATAATTAAGTACGAGAATAAAAATTAAAATTGACATCAAATATTAAAGTAAGACATTGAAATAAAAAATTGAAATAAAAAAAGTCCTTAACCTATGAAGTGAAGGTTAAGGACTTTCATAAACCTCTATTGAAAAATTGATCGACTATAACAATCTAATCTCACCAGAAAGAGCGCATTTAGGGGGAGTTCTCTCCCTGATATCTCGCAATAGAGCTCATTCATGATCGCTCTCCTATCGTAATTCACCAATAGTCATCAACTAATAGTAATCAACTAATAGTAATCAACCAATAGCGATTAACTGTCATCATTAACAGCGGTCATTAAACTAATGGCACTTCAGGAAAGTCGATCTTCGGATCAACGATATTGTTGAGCCAATTTGTAAAACTATTGAGGGCTGTAAAGAGCGTTAACTGAACAATATCAGCTTCTGTAAAACCTGCTGCTTTTGCTCGCGCTACTAACGCATCATCTAAGTTACCCTTCCCTTTAAGTACCGCTAAAGCAATATCGATAATCAACTGCTCGCGAGGGTCTTTCGCACGTCCATGTTGCGCTTCAACACACTCCTCTTCACTCAATCCTGCCATTTTTTTTGCTGTAAAGGTATGAGCACTAACACAGTAGTGACAGCCATTGTAATTGGCAACAGCCAATGCTAATAACTCCTGATCTCTTTTTGAAAACTTAGAGTTTTCCAATTTTGCTTGTAATGCTAAAAAAGCATCTAAGCTCATTCCGTCAATGCCTAATGCACCAAAGAAGTTAGGTAACATTCCAAATTTGCCTTTCAACTGCGTTAAAATTGGCTTTGCAATCTCATCTGCAGTCTCTGGTGTAACTAATGTAAATTGTGTCATTCTTAATGGCTCCTAATTAATTCCTAGAGATCTCTATTAATATTCTCTATTAACGACCCTTCCATATACTAACTTACATTATATCTTTTTACAATTTGTTATCCCTATTTGCCCAGTTTTTTACCGATCATATGCACGATAACAGGCTTCTATCAACAATTGATGACTTACCTCTACCTCTTTCTCCCTCTTTTGTCTAATTTATAAGCTAAAATAGCAGTTCATAATTGAGCGCACTCTGCTTAGCGTGTATTATGAAGAGATTATCAAGCAATCTGTTATTGAACAGATTTTTATAATTTAAGGAGAGAGTTATCTATGCGTATTGTCCTGCTTGGCGCACCTGGGTCTGGAAAAGGCACTCAGGCTGAAAATATTGTTAAAAAATTTGGAATCACCCACCTCTCTACAGGGGATATGCTTCGTGCGGAAGTTAGTGAAGGAACGCCTTTAGGTCTTGAAGCTAAAAAAATCATGGATGAAGGCAAACTTGTCTCTGATGAGATCGTCCTTGGCATGGTTAAAAATCATATCCTTAAAGCAGAAAATGGCTTTCTTTTAGATGGTTTTCCACGCAACATCAATCAGGCAGAACAGCTCGATAAGCTCCTCGATGAGATCAATATGCCGATTGATAAGGTGATCTACTTTGATGTGCCTTTTGAAGTCATTAAAGAGCGCCTTAAATCACGTGGTCGTTCTGATGATACCGAAGAGACTATTCTTAAGCGTCGTAAAGTGTTTGAAGAAGAGACTTTCCCATTAGTGGATTACTTTATCCTTCAAGGAAAACTTAAAACGATCAATGGTTATGGCGATATTAATGAGATTTCACAAGAGATCTTCAAAGTTCTAGATCCATCACTATAAGTTCACTCTGCTAATATAGGCAGTGTCACTGAGCAATGCCATAAAACAGTAATAGGCTACAAGCATCGCTTCGTAGCCTTTTATATCCCTTAAGGTTAAATATGAAACGAAATATCTTCTGGATTTTAGCCACAGTCCTCTTTATTGCAGTTTTTGCATACTTTGCTGCCCCCCTCTTTAAGCCCCCTAAACAGGGAAATATTGAGACAGAACCCTTTTGGGTTGTAGAAACCTCTCCGCAAAATCCCGATTATCTAAAAGTCTTTGAGATAACGCTCAATGAATCGGAGTTACAAGATCTTATCTACATTCTTGGCAACCGTCTCAGTCTCTCTCTCTTTGTTGAGGGCGATCAGAAGAGCCTAGAGGGATATATTAGAGAGACCCATATCGGAGGATTGACCGCCAGAATTCCTTTTACTCTCCAATTTGATGAAAGCGAAGTCAGCTCTCTTATGCCCTTTTTAACGGCGAGTAAAATGTCTACCTCAAAACGGCAGATCTATGAGATTCCAGAAGAGTATCATGGACGCTTCATGCAGAATAAAATTGAGAATATCGCCTTTATCCCTATGGCTGTCAATCTCGATGAAACTGTTATTTTAGGGCGATTTGGCGATCATCCCATCAAACTGCAAGAGAAGGATAATGGACCATATCACTATCTCTATCCAGAAAAAGGGGTCGATATCTCGCTTGATGCCAAAGGGGAGTATCGTGCCATTGTTCAATATATAACGCCGGCAAAGTTCGATGAAAAGATCCTCAAGCCCTTAATTGAAAATGGTGCAGAAGAGCGACCACTTCTTGAACTCCAATAGGAAGAAAAAGTGATCTTCTCCCGCTGATTTTATATAGCAGGTTTGATATAGCTAACGTTATATCGCTTGTCACACATCTACTATCATCTATCGATATCAAAAGGATTCATTATCATTGAATCCTTTTTTCTATCTAGCTCCCATAGTTTCAACTATTCCAACTATTCCAACTATTCCAACTATTCCAACTATTTCAGCTGCTTTAATTGACCTTGATTCAGATCGGTTCAGATCGATGGGAGTCAATCAGAGTCGATTAGCCTCTCTTAAATTGATTCAAAGAGGGAAGGTAATACTCAATCAAGGAGAGCTCTTCGGCCTCTCTATAGAAGAGAGACCTTCGCGCTACAATGATCTCATCCTCTTTTAATCCCTCTTGTGCAAAATCGGGTAAATCCTTAACCAAAATGAGCGCATACTCAAAAGGAGTGCGTTCAATGAGATTCTCTCCATTAAAGAGTCGTCTACCTAATGATTGAGTTCCGCAGTTGAGATATGCTTGCCAAAATTGAGAATCTAGATCACAGAGGCTCTCTGCAGCAATCACCGCTTTTTCCTCTAACTTTAATTTAACTCGACGACTAAAAGCATCCCTATCAGCTACTTTGAGCGAGCCTAAATAGAGAAGTTCGACACTAAATGCCGGGTTAAGTCCCTCTAATCCCTGTGTCAAAGATTGGATCGTCAAAAGAGGGAGATAGAGCTCAAGATCAAAGCCAGCCTCTATAAGAAGCGATCTGAGAGCCGATTGAGGATGCCAACTATCCATTTGAGAATTCCTTCAATAATTCTTAAACTGCTGCTTTCTAACAGCACTACACTACATGAGTATGAGTATGAGTATGAGTATGAGTATGAGTATGATAAAAACTCTAACCTAAAAGATAAACGCTCAAATATAGATTGTATACCCTTTTAGAGGATAAGATTCGAGCCGTTAAATACGATTGATTAGATACGACTAGATGCGCTTTGTAATTTTATTGATGATATAGCCGGCAGCCATAATCCCCATCGTTGCTGTAACCGTCATGATAGAACCATACCCCTGACAATTCAGTCCGCCATTTGCACTCTTTTTCGCTTGACTATTCTCGCGACTAAAAACAACCGGAATACCTGCACGCTGAGTATGATCGGGGAAATGATAATCTTTTCGTAAAATCGATTTTAAACGCGCGCAGAGTGGATCATGGAATGTTGCATTAAGATCATCAATTAAGAGCGCATCCGCTTGACATTTTCCCCCAGCGGCCCCCGTTGAAATGATCTTATAACGATGCCGCTTAGCATAAGCTATCAATGCCGCCTTTACTCTCACCTCATCAATCGCATCTAAAATCCAAGCCTTTTTGCGATCGAGCGTTAAATAGTGATTAAGATTATCCTCTGTTAAAAAATCTTCAATCACCTCTACCTCACACGCGCTATTGATCTCAACAATCCGGCGCTTCATCTCTTCAACTTTCGATGCCCCAATCGTTGAACTTAATGCATGAATCTGCCGATTAATATTACTCTCTGCAATATTATCGAGATCGATGAGTGTTAACTTCCCAACTCCACTTCGCGCTAATGCCTCTACAGCCCAAGAGCCCACTCCACCGATTCCGATAACTACCACATGGCTCTCAGCAAGACGCTTCAAACCTTCTTTCTCATAGAGGCGCTCTAAAGTTGAAAATCGGCGCTGATAATCTTGCTCAAACATAAAAATCCTTGAAATATACGCTTACAGCGAATGGTCAATCATAAATTGATCTCTATTTTACATAAATTTTAAAAAGATAGCTGTTTCTCTGATTCTCTCTAAGCTTTTTACAAACTCCTAAGAACGCTTCACTTCTCTGAAGATTCTCAAAATATCGCCCTGATCATAAAATCGTTTTTGATCCTAAAACGGGTCCTAAAATGGGTCCTAAAACGAGTCATAAAATGAGCCATAAAATAAGTCATAAAAAAGGAGATATCAAATTGATATCTCCTATCTTTAAAATCAGCAATTCACGCTTTAATCGATACTACAATCTTATTGCTGTTAACTGAATATGAGGGTCTATTCTCATAATTGATTCCAATAAGATCGGTATGATCGGTATGATCGGTATGATCAAGAAAATTGACCACAGATCACTGATTCTTAAATAATTAACCTAAACGCTCGTTTACTTTATCCCAGTTAACTAATGCCCAGAAATTCTCTAGGTAGTTAGGACGGCTATTACGGTAATCGATATAGTATGCATGCTCCCAAACATCACATGTTAAAAGTGGTGTTTGATCTTCTGTTAAAGGAGTTGCTGCGTTTGAGGTAGAGACTAGCTCGATTGAACCATCTTTGTTCTTCACAAGCCATGCCCAACCTGAACCGAATGTACCAATTGCACACTTGTCGAATGCTTTTTGGAACTCTTCAAAAGAACCCCATTTTTTATTGATCTCTTCAGCAATTTTACCTGTTGCCGCACCACCACCTTGTGGTTTTAAAGATTCCCAATAGAAGGTATGGTTCCATACTTGTGCCGCATTATTGAAGATTGGGCCTGATGATTTTAAGATGATCTCTTCTAAAGATGCATTTTCAAACTCAGTGCCTTCAATTAAAGTATTTAATGTATTTACATAAGTTTGGTGATGCTTACCATAGTGATACTCTAATGTCTCTTTAGAGATGTGTGGTGCAAGCGCATCTAATGCATAAGGTAATTTTGGTAATTCAAATGCCATTTCTTATTCTCCTTTCTTTCATTTTGATCTGATATTGAGCCTCTCATATCCCATATCATAGATCACTCCCGATAAGCGATCTCTGTTTCTATCTGCTTATCTACGAGCTTTCCATGAAATGAACTTCCTTCAATTTACTCTTAAGACTTTTAATACTTTTAATACTTTTAATACTACTAATACCCTTAAGAGAGAGCCTCAATACCCCTTTACATAATAACAGGATTAGAGCCTTTCCGCTTATCTCAAACACCTTAAGCGATAGTTGCTGTAAAAAAGCCCAAAAGCAAATAGGCCTTTGGGCTTCAATCTAATCTTAGAGTGCTATCTATTGAGCCACATTAGATCGATCAATAGCGATTTCACTTCAATCACCATTCTCTGCTCTGATCGATATGCCTCTATTTATCAACTTATCAATAAAGATCTCATTGACAAAAAGTTGCTGTAGATCAATTTTATGCCTTTTCACCTATTAACTCAAGCTTAAGCATAAAGTAAAGCAGATCGAACATATCTCTCAAGCTCTTATATTATCTTTCCCGTATACTGTGGGCTCTTTTCTAAAGACTCTTCTATTTCTCACCATTGCGTAATGGTACAGTTTTAGCGATTTTATCTAAAATACCATTCACATAACGGTGACTTCCCTCAGCGCCAAACTGCTTAGCAAGTTCTACTGCCTCATTGATCACTGACTTATAAGGAATATCGAGTTGATATTGCAACTCATAAGTTCCTAACCATAAGATCGCATGCTCAATCGGATCAACCTGCGTTACATCACGATCTAAAAATGGTGCAATGGTATTATCAAGCTCAGATCGCTTTTGGACAATATTTTGTAATAGCTCGTGGAAGTACTCACTATTTGCTTGAGCAAACTTCTCATTATCGGCTGCTAAATTAGCACTGATCTCATTGAGAGAACTCTGTGCAATTTGCCACTCATAGAGTGCTTGAATTAAAAAGAATCTTGCCGATTTTCTTGAAGCTATTAATTTACGCTTTGAAACAGACACGCGATATTTCCTCTTATATTGTGAATGAGAAAGCGCTCCCCTAAAGGAGCGCTCGATCAATAGTCTAAATCAACCAGTGACTACTTAGCTGCATTACGACGCTCTTGATGATAGATAAGGCCCGTTCCCGCAGGAATTAATCGACCTACGATAACGTTCTCTTTAAGACCACGGAGATGATCTTTCAAGCCGCGAATCGATGCATCAGTTAAGACACGCGTTGTCTCTTGGAACGATGCTGCAGAGATAAAGCTATCTGTTGCAAGCGATGCTTTTGTGATACCGAGAAGAACAGGTTGGTAAGTTGCTGGAACTTTACCTTCTGCCTCTAAGCGATCATTCTCTTCGAGAACTGCCACATATTCTGCCTGCTCACCCTTAATAAAGGAGCTGTCATTCGCCTCAAGAATCTCCACTTTACGGAGCATTTGGCGAATAATGACTTCAATATGCTTATCAGAGATCTTAACCCCTTGGAGACGATAAACATCCTGAATCTCTTTTACTAAATATGCCGCAAGCTCTTTCACCCCTAAGAGACGAAGAATATCGTGTGCACTTAACTCACCATCAACGATGATCTCACCCTTCTCAACAGTCTCCCCTTCGAAGACGTTAACATGACGCCATTTAGGAATTAACTCTTCATGAGCTACGCCTGCTGAGTCTGTGATAATAAGACGCTGTTTACTCATTGTCTCACGACCGAAGCTAACAATACCTGTTGTCTCAGCAAGAATCGCAGCTTCCTTCGGACGACGCGCTTCAAAAAGGTCAGCAACTCGTGGAAGACCCCCGGTAATATCACGTGTTTTTGACGACTCTTGTGGAATACGCGCTAACGCATCCCCGATGGAGACAGCATCACCATCATTGAGGTTAAGAATCGCACCAACAGGAAGTGTATACATTGCTGTTACATCTGTTCCTGGGATATTGAGCTCATTACCTGCTTCATCAACAACATAGATTGATGGTCGTTTTCCGCCAGTATTACGTTGCTTAGAATCGAGAACAATTAAGTTAGAGAGTCCGGTAATATCATCTGTCTGTTTCTGAACGTTGATATTTTCTTCAAAATCAACAAACTTGACAAAACCTGAAACCTCAACAATAACGGGGATTGTATGTGGATCCCATGTTGCAACAACATCACCGATCTCAACACTACCACCTTCATCAACAACAATCGTCGCACCATAAGGAACTTTATAGCGTTCACGGTTACGTCCGAACTCATCCATAATGATAAGTTCACCTGAACGAGAGATCGAAACAAGGTTATTATCCTTATTACGAACCGTCTTCATACGGACAAGCTTCAATGTTCCCTTCGTCTTCACCTGAACATTAGAAACAGCTGCAGAACCTGATGCCGCACCCCCGATATGGAACGTACGCATCGTCAACTGTGTTCCCGGCTCACCGATCGACTGAGCAGCAATAACCCCAACGGCTTCACCAGGGTTAACAAGGTGACCACGACCTAAGTCACGACCATAACATTTTGCACACAATCCATGACGATTTTCACACGTAATAGGTGAACGAGCGATTAACTCATCCACACCCTTCTCATCGAGAAGATCAACAGCAGCTTCATCTAGAAGAGTTCCTGCTGGGAAAAGAACCTCATCCGTTCCAGGAATATAGACATCTTCGGCAACAACAAGTCCTAATACACGATCACGTAATGGTTCAACAATATCCCCACCTTCAACGATCGGTGTCATTAAGAGACCATCTGTTGTACCACAATCTTCATTAACAATTACAAGATCTTGTGCAACGTCAACAAGACGACGTGTTAAGTAACCTGAGTTTGCTGTCTTCAATGCCGTATCAGCAAGACCTTTACGAGCACCATGCGTTGAGACGAAGTATTGAAGAACGTCGAGACCTTCACGGAAGTTTGCCGTAATTGGTGTTTCGATGATCGAACCATCCGGTTTTGCCATCAATCCACGCATCCCTGCAAGCTGACGAATCTGTGCCGCACTACCACGTGCTCCAGAGTCTGCCATCATAAAGATCGAGTTAAATGAAGTCTGCTCAACCTTTTCGCCTGTCTTCTCATCAACAACCTCATCTTTACCGAGGTTATTCATCATGGTTTTTGCAACCTCTTCGTTGGTGCGCGACCAGATATCGATGACTTTGTTATAACGCTCACCATTGGTCACTAAACCTTGTGAGTATTGTAACTGAACCTCTTTAACTTCCGCTTCAGCACGCTCAATAATCTCTTGCTTCTGTGGCGGGATCACCATATCTTCATAGCTGATTGATGAGCCTGAACGCATTGCATAGTAGAAGCCGGTATACATCAATTTATCAGCAAAGATAACGGTATCTTTAAGACCTAAGCGACGATAACAACTGTTAATTAAGTTGGAGATCTCGCGTTTTGTTAAAACTTTGTCAATTAAAGAGAATGGAAGCCCTTCAGGAAGAAGATCCGTTAAGAGAATACGACCTACTGTCGATTCAACACGGCGATAAGTCTCTCCCTCTTTGGCATCCTCAAACATTGAGATCGGAAGACGAACAGAAACTTTTGCATGAACATCAAGCTCTTTTAAGACATAAGCACGATGAACTTCAGCAGTATCTGTGAAGACTCTTCCTTCCCCTTTCGCATTGATTCGCTCACGCGTCATATAGTAGAGACCTAAAACAACGTCCTGAGAAGGAACGATGATCGGCTCACCATTTGCCGGTGAAAGGATGTTGTTTGAAGACATCATCAAGGCACGCGCTTCTAATTGTGACTCAATCGATAGAGGTACGTGAACCGCCATCTGGTCACCATCGAAGTCGGCGTTAAATGCAGTACAGACTAATGGGTGAAGCTGAATTGCTTTACCTTCGATCAATACTGGCTCAAATGCTTGAATCCCTAATCTATGAAGGGTCGGTGCACGGTTAAGAAGGATCGGATGCTCTGTAATAACATGTTCTAAGATATCCCAAACTTCCGGTACTTCACGCTCAACCATACGCTTTGCCGCTTTAATCGTTGTAGCAATACCGCGCTGGATCAATTGTGAAAAGATAAATGGTTTGAAGAGCTCAAGCGCCATCTGCTTTGGTAATCCACACTGATGTAGTCGAAGTGTCGGACCCACAACAATTACAGAACGACCAGAATAGTCAACACGCTTACCAAGAAGGTTTTGACGGAAGCGACCTTGCTTACCTTTGATCATATCGGCAAGTGATTTCAATGGGCGCTTATTCGCTCCAGAGATTGCACGACCACGACGACCATTATCGAGTAGAGAGTCTACTGACTCTTGAAGCATACGCTTCTCATTACGCACAATAATATCGGGCGCTTCTAACTCAAGAAGACGCTGTAGACGATTGTTACGGTTAATGACACGACGATAGAGATCATTAAGATCTGATGTCGCAAAACGGCCACCATCGAGTGGAACTAGTGGGCGAAGATCCGGTGGTAATACCGGAAGATTTGTTAAGATCATCCACTCAGGTTTGTTACCTGATGAGATAAATGACTCAACCAGTTTTAGACGATTTGAGAGACGCTTGAACTTCGTCTCTGAGCGCGTCTCTTGAAGCTCTTCACGAAGACGTGAAGCTTCCTCTTCAAGATCTAGCGCTTTAAGAAGCTCTAAGATTGCCTCTGCACCCATTCGTGCATCAAACTCATCGCCATACTCTTCGATCGCATCTAAGAATTCTTCATCCGTTAAGATCTGACCATGCTCAAATGGTGTCATGCCCGGCTCAATCACAACAAAAGATTCAAAGTAGAGGATCTTCTCAATATCACGAAGCGTCATATCAAGAAGAAGACCGATACGACTTGGCAATGATTTTAAATACCAAATATGTGCCACAGGTGATGCAAGGCTAATATGCCCCATACGTTCACGACGAACGTTTGAAAGTGTGACTTCAACGCCACATTTTTCACACACCACACCGCGATGTTTTAAACGCTTATACTTTCCACATAAGCACTCATAATCTTTTACAGGTCCGAAAATTTTCGCACAAAAGAGACCATCACGTTCTGGCTTAAAGGTTCGATAATTGATCGTTTCTGGCTTTTTGACTTCACCATAAGACCAGCTAAGAATTTTCTCTGGCGATGCTAAACCGATCTTGATCGCATCAAAACCGCCTTTATCTTCCGTCTTAAATAAATTTAATAAGTTCATTCGTTATCTTCCAATGTATATTTAAAGAAATGTCTCTACGACGCAGTACTTAGAGAAGAGATGATGATTACTCATCATCCCCATCATTGACTGTGTCAATATCGATACCTAGAGAACGGATCTCTTTAATCAGTACGTTAAATGACTCAGGCATTCCCACTTCGATGTTATGCTCACCATTGACGATATTTTTGTAGACCGCTGTACGGCCAGCAACGTCATCTGATTTTACTGTTAACATCTCTTGTAGGGTATATGCAGCACCGTAAGCCTCAAGTGCCCACACTTCCATCTCTCCGAAACGCTGACCACCAAATTGTGCTTTACCACCTAATGGCTGTTGCGTTACAAGTGAGTATGGTCCTGTTGAACGAGCATGCATCTTGTCATCAACCAAGTGGTTAAGTTTGAGCATATACATAAAACCTACAGTTACCGGTCTATCAAAAGCATCCCCTGTACGACCATCATAAAGGGTAATTTGACCAGACTCTGGAAGATCTGCTAAACGAAGCATACGACGCATCTCTTCTTCTGAAGCACCATCAAATACAGGGCTTGCCATCGGAACCCCTTTACGGAGATTTCCACAGAGCTCTAAGATCTCATCATCGCTGAACTTATCAAGATCAATCTGTTGAGCACTCTCATCTTTATTGTAGATCTCGTCTAGGAAGCTACGAAGTTTTTGTACTTCAGCATGAGATTTGAGCATCTTATCGATCTTCAAACCTAAACCATGTGCCGCCCAACCTAAATGGGTCTCAAGGATCTGCCCGATATTCATACGAGAAGGTACCCCAAGTGGGTTAAGACAGATATCAACAGGTGTCCCATCTTCCATATAAGGCATATCTTCTTCTGGAACAATCATGGAGATAACCCCTTTGTTCCCGTGACGACCTGCCATCTTATCTCCAGGTTGAATACGACGTTTAACCGCGAGATAGACCTTCACCATCTTCAAGACACCAGGAGCTAACTCATCACCTTGGGTCAATTTCGCACGAAGTTCTTCAAACTTCTTATTCGACTCTTTACGCTGCTGATCTAATAGCGCTTTAAGTTTCACCAACTCTTCAGCAAGTTCTTCAGATTTCACTTTAAGATCGAGCCATTTTTCACGCTCTATACCTTGAAGATACCTTTCAGTGATCTTATCACCTGCTTTAATGCCCTTATTACCCGCAGCAACATCAGCACCAATCAAGCTTTTGCTTACACGCTCAAAGAGGTCATCTTCAAGAATACGAAGTTGGTCATTTAAGTCTTTACGAACACCACGGAGTTCGCGATCTTCAATCTCTTTCGCACGGCTATCTTTCTCAATGCCATCACGGGTGAAGACACGAACATCGATCACCGTTCCATCCATTCCTGAAGGAACACGAAGCGAGTTATCTTTAACATCAGAAGCTTTCTCACCAAAGATAGCGCGAAGCAGTTTCTCTTCAGGCGTTAAAGTGGTCTCCCCTTTCGGTGATACTTTACCCACTAAGATATCGCCAGATTTAACTTCTGCGCCGATATAAGCAATACCTGCTTCATCAAGTTTAGAGAGTGCTGATTCAGAAACATTAGGAATATCGGAGGTGATCTCTTCAGGCCCTAATTTTGTATCACGAGCAACACAGGTTAACTCTTCAATGTGGATCGTTGTAAAGCGCTCTTCTTTAACCACACGCTCTGAGATCAAGATGGAGTCTTCATAGTTGTAACCATTCCATGGCATGAACGCTACTAACATATTTTGACCGAGAGCAAGCTCACCTAAGTCCGTAGATGGTCCATCTGCTAAGATATCTTGACGCGATACAATATCACCCTCTTTTACCAATACTTTTTGGTTAACACAGGTGTTTGCATTCGAGCGCTGATATTTTGTGAGATTATAGATATCAACCCCAGATTGACCTACCACTGTCTCATCATCATTAACACGGATAATGATTCTTGTTGCATCAACATAATCAACAACTCCCCCACGCTTCGCAACAACACAGACTCCTGAGTCGCGCGCAACGATACGCTCCATACCTGTACCCACAAGTGGTTTATCAGCATTGAGTGTTGGAACTGCTTGACGTTGCATGTTTGATCCCATGAGAGCACGGTTCGCATCATCATGCTCAAGGAAGGGAATTAATGCTGCTGCTACAGAAACAATCTGTTTAGGCGAGATATCGATATAGCTAATCTGCTCTTTTGTAAGAAGCGTAAACTCCCCACCTGAACGAGCAGCGATCAACTCTTCAACAAAAGCACCATTTTCATCTAATTTTGCATTCGCCTGCGCGATACCATAATTTGCTTCTTCATAAGCTGAGAGATAATCAACCTGATCTGTCACACGTCCATCAACCACTTTACGATATGGTGTCTCTAAGAAACCATAGCTATTGGTACGTGCATAACTTGCAAGTGAGTTGATAAGACCGATGTTAGGACCTTCCGGTGTTTCGATAGGACAAACACGGCCGTAGTGAGTTACATGAACGTCACGGACTTCAAAGCCTGCACGCTCACGTGTTAAACCACCTGGACCTAATGCAGAGATACGACGCTTATGAGTCACCTCTGATAATGGATTGTTTTGGTCCATAAATTGAGATAACTGCGAAGATCCGAAAAACTCCTTGATTGCCGCACCTACAGGTTTAGCATTGATGAGATCATGTGGTGTTAAACCCTCAGCTTCCGCTAAGAGAAGACGATCTTTAACTGCTCTTTCGATACGGACTAAACCAATACGATAGACGTTTTCAACCATCTCACCTACTGAACGAATACGACGGTTACCTAAATGGTCAACATCATCTACCTGTCCATGTCCATTGCGAATAGCAACCAACTCTTTTAAGACATCTAAAATATCTTGATTAGAGAGTGTGCCTTCGCCGGTATCGCTATCACGACCGAGACGACGGTTGAACTTCATACGACCAACCGCAGAGAGATCATAACGATCACTTGTGAAGAAGAGGCTTGCAAAGAGATTCTCAGCAGCTTCTTTTGTAGGTGGCTCACCAGGACGCATCATTCGGTAGATTTCGATCTGCGCCTCTAATTGACTCTTCGTTGTATCAGCACGTAAAGTATCTGAGATATAAGCACCGCGATCGACATCATTCGTGAAGAGCACAGGAATCTCATTGATACCATAAGCAACAAATTTTTCTAATGTCTCAGCTGTAATAACATCATTGGCTAATGCTAAGAGCTCACCGGTAGATTCATCCATAATATCTTGCGATAAGACTTTACCTACAAGATACTCAAATGGTACCTCTAACTCTTCAATACCCGCATCTTCAAGACGTTTAATATGACGAGCTGTTACACGACGCCCTTTCTCTACTAATACATCGCCATCGAGAATAATATCGAAAGCGGCCATCTCACCACGGAGGCGAGCAGGAACTAGCTCAAGGAAGAGCTTCTTCCCTTTAATTAAGAACTTATTCGTTTCAAAGAACTCAGCTAAGATCTCAGCGTCAGAGAGGCCTAAAGCTTTTAAGATGATTGTCGCATGTAATTTTCTGCGGCGATCGATACGAGCATAAACGAGATCTTTTGCATCAAACTCAAAATCCATCCAAGAACCACGATAAGGGATAATTCTTGCGGAGAAAAGTAATTTACCAGACGAGTGTCCTTTCCCTTTATCATGATCGAAGAAGACACCGGGTGAACGATGGAGCTGAGAAACGATAACACGCTCAGTACCATTGATCACAAATGTACCATTTTCAGTCATTAAAGGAATTTCACCTAAATAGACACCACCGCGACCAAATTGATCGATATCCGCTTCACGGATCTCTTTAATTTCACCGGTTTCTAAATCAGAAATTTTTAATCGCATCCCAATACGCAACGACGCTGCATAGGTCGTTCCACGCATCTGGCACTCGCGAACATCAAATTCGGGCTCGCCAATGTGATAATCCACATACTCTAAAGAGAGGCGAAAGCCGTTAGATGTTGCTGTTTTAGCTTTGATAGCTTCAATTGGGAAGATCGATTTAAACGCCGCGTGCAATCCTTGATCTCTACGCTCGCGTCTAGGGGTATGCTCTTGCAAAAAATTCTCGTAAGAGTCAATTTGTGTCGCGAGAAGGAAAGGGACTTCCTGAACTTCAATCTGCTTTCCGAAGTCTTTACGGATGCGTTTTTTTTCTGTAAACGAATAGACCATGCAATGTATTCCTCATGAGATGGGGAGTGTAAACATATAAATTAATCCTTTGGCCAAAAGGCCTAATTTATACGCTTGAAAAATATTTTTTAGAAGCTAGTAAAGGCTAGAGTCGTAACCCTAGCCTTTATGTTTCATTCTTAATTAAAAGAGTACCTGGTAATATCAGGCAGATAGTTGTACATCTCTTTTAATTATAGCCTGATTATTTAAGTTCAACAGTTGCGCCCGCTTCTTCAAGCTCAGCTTTGATCTTGTCAGCTTCTTCTTTAGATACTTGCTCTTTAACTGTTGCAGGTGCACCTTCAACAAGCGCTTTAGCATCACCAAGACCAAGACCTGTGATACCACGTACCACTTTGATAACGTTGATTTTCTTGTCGCCGACAGCCGTCATTACAACATCAAACTCAGTTTGAGCGTCTGCTGCTGCGCCAGCATCACCTGCAGGACCAGCTGCAACTGCAACTGCTGCTGTTACGCCAAATTTTTCTTCGATTGCAGAGATTAACTCCATAACTTCTGCAGTTTTCATCTCTTCAATTGCATTAAGGATATCTTCGTGTGAGATTGCCATAATATAACTCCTAAAATTATCTTAAAATTTTGATTAGTTAACGATTCTAAATTAAGAATTGTTAGCAGAGCGATTAAGCTGCTTCTGCCTCTTTCTTGTCTCTTACAGAAGCTAATGTTGCTGCAAGTTTCTGAACTGGTGCTTTCAATACTGCTAAGAACATTGAGATCGCTTCTTCCTTCGTTGGGAGTGACGCGATTGCTTTCAGTGCAGATCCATCATGGACTTCGCCATCATGGGCAATTGCTTTAACTACTAACTTCTCATTCTCTTTTTCCTTAAGGAAATTGTGAATAACACGTGCGCCGGCAACTGGATCTTCCTCGTTCATAGAGAAAGCCATGATGATCGGACCAACAAGACTTGGGATCGCATCTTCGAATTGAGTATCTTTCAATGCAAGTCTTGCTAATGTATTTTTCACAACACGGATATCAACATCTGCTGATCTTGCCGCATTACGAAGAGATGTAATCTGAGCTACCGTAAGCCCGTGGTACTCAGAAAGAACTAGAGAGTGCGCATTATTTGCTAACCCACTAACCTCTTCCACCACTACTTGTTTACTTTGCAAAGAACTCATTTTTCACCTTTACATATCTGGTAATTACTTACCTGTTACAACACCCAAACAATTAAGTTTGGCCCTACGGTAACCCTAATCTAGAACCACCGTCTACGTAGACCATCTCGATAGCGTAAAACTTGACTATCTAGACAATTAAACCCGAAGGGAATCTACGGTCTTCGACTCACCTTTAATTAAAACCAGCTCCTCCTAAAGAGGAGCTACTCAAAATTAAAAGATAAGTTCACATTCTCTATTTTGTTTATACCGAAGCTAAATCAACAGTAATACCAGGACCCATAGTGGTCGATACTGTTAACTTCTTAAGGTATACACCTTTTGCTGAAGCTGGCTTCAAACGAGTCAACTCAGTAATAAGTGCTTTAAGATTTTCTCTGATTGCATTTGCATCAAAGTTTACCTTACCAATTGCAGCGTGGATAATCCCCGCTTTATCAGTACGGAAACGTACTTGACCTGATTTTGCATTTTTAACAGCGGTCACCACGTCTGGCGTTACTGTACCAACACGTGGGTTAGGCATAAGACCTCTAGGACCTAAGACCTGTCCTAATTGACCTACAACACGCATCGCATCTGGCGTTGCAATAACAACATCATAGTTGAGATCGCCACCCTTCATGCTCTCTGCGAGATCTTCAAATCCAACAACATCCGCACCCGCTTCTTTAGCAGCTTCAGCGTTTGCACCCTGTGCAAATACTGCAACACGAACATCTTTACCCGTTCCGTTTGGCATAACTGTCGCGCCACGAACAACTTGGTCTGATTTACGTGGATCAACACCTAAGTTAATAGCAACTTCGAATGATTCTTCAAATTTTGCCGCAGGAACTTTTTTAAGTGTTTCAACCGCTTCTTCTAAAGAATATACTTTTTCTGAATCGATTAACTCTAAAATAGCTTTTCTTTTCTTAGTTAACTTAGCCATATTACACACCCTCCACTTCGATACCCATTGAGCGTGCACTTCCTGCAATGATTCTTACTGCAGCATCTAAGTCAGCTGAAGTTAAATCTGGCTCTTTAGTCTTCGCAATCTCTTCTAATTGCGCACGAGTCACTTTACCAACTTTTTGTGTATTTGGTTTTGGACTACCTGATTTGATACCTGCTGCTTTCTTTAAAAGATATGCTGCTGGTGGAGTCTTTGTGATAAATGTGAATGAACGGTCATTATAGACTGTAATCACAACTGGAATTGGCATACCAGGTTCCATCTGTTGTGTTGCTGCGTTAAACGCTTTACAGAATTCCATGATATTCACACCATGTTGACCTAACGCCGGACCGATTGGTGGTGATGGATTCGCTTTACCTGCTGCTACTTGCAGGTTGATATAAGACATTACTTTCTTTGCCATTTGGCGATACTCCTAATTGTATGGGTTAAACGCTCTTCAGCTCCCCAAGTTTTAAAAGACTCGGTATTGTACCATTCTTTATCAAGCACTACAACTATTTATTCAAAAGAGAGGTGGATAAAACAAACCTCAAAATACTCCCAAAAACAGAAGAGAGCGTTAAAATCAAGAAATTAAAATTATTATTAACACCTTGATTTCAACACTCTCCTTAACTGCTTACTTTTCAGTGATGAGATATTAAACTACAGCTTCTCAACCTGACTAAATTCTAAATCAACAGGGGTTGCGCGACCAAAGATCATCACAGAGACTTTAATTCGCCCTTTATCTGAATCAACTTCAGTAACAGTACCATTAAACTCATTAAATGGACCATCGATAACGCGAACTTCCTCCCCTACCTCGTAGAGAACTTTCAGTCTAGGACCCTCTTCAGCCTGAGCAATGCGATTTAAAATATGGTTTGCTTCACGCTCAGAGATAGGACTTGGACGATCACTCTTACCACCAACAAACCCAATCACTCGCGGAACGCTATTAACTAAGTGCCAAACTTCTTCATCCATATCTGCTTGAACTAAGACATAGCCCGGAAAGAATTTACGCTCACTCTTACGACGCTTACCATCTTTAACTTCTACTACTTCTTCAGTCGGCACTAAAATCTCACCAAACTTAGATTCAAGTCCTTCTCTTGCAATATATTCATGTAGTGCACGAACTACCTGTCCTTCGTACCCAGAATAAGCTTGTATCACATACCAATGCATCTTTCTCTCCTACGAAAATGACAATATAAATGAGATGATGTTCTTAATAATAAAATCAACAAACATCAAAAAGAGTAGCGTCACGACCATAACGATAATGACAAGTAGTGTCATTTTACGAGTCTCATCCATTGTTGGCCATACTACTCGGCGCAACTCCATTCTCGACTCCTTAAAGAAGACCACTAAGTTCTTCCCTGTTGGAGAGACAAAAAAGATCCCCGCACCAACAGCCAACCCAGCGATCAACGCGCCAAAAGAGTAGAGCATATTGATGCCCTCAAAGTAGTAATAGACAAAGATCCCTGCCAATACCACTAATACTGCAAGCCAGACTAAACCTTTACCGCTCTTAACTTCTTGCCCTTTAGTTTGTGAGGCTCTCTTTGCAACTGCGGGTTGCTCATTCACCTTTACAGGCTTTTTCTTTGTTTTCATCTTATTACTTCTCATTCATGCACATTAAACCGGCATTATACTAGATAATTTTGATTAGATAAAATAAAAGCAGTCAGAAACAAAACTGACTGCTTTATATTTTGGCGGGCCAAGAAGGAATCGAACCCTCAACCTACGGTTTTGGAGACCGTCGCTCTGCCAATTGAGCTATTGACCCAAATACTGCTAGCAGTAATTATGCAATAACTTTAGATACAACACCTGCACCAACTGTACGACCACCTTCACGGATTGCGAAACGTAAACCTTCATCCATCGCGATTGGGTTGATTAACTCAACAACCATCTTGACGTTATCGCCAGGCATTACCATTTCTACACCTTCCGGAAGTTCAACTGCACCTGTTACGTCAGTTGTACGGAAGTAGAATTGTGGGCGGTATCCTTTGAAGAATGGAGTATGACGACCACCTTCTTCTTTAGATAATACATATACTTCTGCTTCAAATTTTGTGTGTGGCTTAATTGAACCTGGTTTTGCTAATACTTGACCACGCTCAACATCTTCACGTTTTGTACCACGAAGAAGAACACCAACGTTATCACCTGCCTGACCTTGATCAAGAAGCTTACGGAACATCTCAACGCCCGTACAAGTTGTTTTCTGAGTTGGACGAATTCCTACAATCTCAAGCTCTTCACCAGTCTTAACAATACCAGATTCGACACGGCCAGTTACAACTGTACCACGACCTGAAATTGAGAACACATCTTCGATAGGCATAAGGAATGGCTTATCGATTTCACGTACTGGCTCAGGAATCCACTCATCTAATGCTGCAAGAAGTTTTTTAATTGCAGGAACACCGATTTCAGACTCATCCCCTTCGATTGCTTTAAGCGCAGAACCTACGATTACTGGCGTATCATCACCTGGGAAATCGTATGCATCAAGAAGCTCACGAACTTCCATCTCTACTAACTCGATCAATTCAGGATCATCAACCATATCTGCTTTGTTTAAGAAAACAAGGATATATGGAACACCTACTTGACGAGATAAAAGGATGTGCTCACGTGTTTGTGGCATCGGACCATCAGCAGCTGAACAAACGAGGATTGCCCCATCCATTTGTGCCGCACCGGTGATCATGTTTTTAACATAGTCTGCGTGTCCTGGGCAGTCAACGTGCGCATAGTGACGATTCTCAGACTCATATTCAACGTGCGAAGTTGAAATCGTGATACCACGCTCTCTCTCTTCCGGCGCATTATCGATCTGATCATATGCACGAACGTTTGCACCTACAGACTCATTACCTACTTTTGTTAAAGCAGCTGTCAATGTAGTTTTACCATGGTCAACGTGGCCAATTGTACCGACATTGACGTGCGGCTTATTACGACTAAAAGTTTCCTTTGACATAATATCACTCTTCTTGATTAGATTAATTACACGGAAGGGGAATGGTGCTCATAACCGGAATTGAACTGGTGACCTCGTCCTTACCAAGGACGCGCTCTACCAACTGAGCTATATGAGCAGAAATGGAGCGGGTGATGGGAATCGAACCCACACAATCAGCTTGGAAGGCTGAGATTCTACCATTGAACTACACCCGCGAAACTCATTTTTGAAGCTAAAATTTGGTGGTGGAGGTAGGATTCGAACCTACGAAGGCATAGCCGCCAGATTTACAGTCTAGTCCCTTTAACCACTCGGGAACTCCACCAGAGAAGCCATCATTATACATTGTGTTTTCAATGTGTCAATTTAATTTTTGCTTATTTTTTTATCACTCCTTAAAATCTTTTTCAAACAATCTCTAATCGATTTTAAGTGGCTCTTAAACAATTAAATTGAACTTTGGCTAACAGTGTAAACATCATTTCGAAAGATTACTGAGTGACTCTAGGAGCACTTTGTCTTTGCTGTAGATGTCAGCACGGAAAGAAATACTATCATTCTCTACTCTCGTTGTCATGTATAAAGTATAGACAGGTATCTTTTTATCCTTACTTAGACTGACATGTGCTTCCGAAGAGCGCTTAAATGCTGACTTTATCCGTTTTTGATCCCACCCAGCCTCGCCTAAAAAATACTCAGCAAGTTCTTCTGGATTCTCTATCCGCACACACCCTGAGCTAAAATCTCGTGATGTTTTATCGAAAAGATATTTTGAAGGGGTATCGTGTAGATAGATTGCATGTTCATTCGGGAACATAAATTTAACGCGACCTAAAGAGTTATGATCCCCCGGATCTTGCCGTAACTGAAAAGGAAAGTTATTACGACTATATTGTGACCAATCTACCGTTCCGGGATCAATCTCTACCCCATTGCGAAAGATTCGAATCTTTGAGCGATTCAATGCATAAGGATTCTGTTTCAATCTAGGGAGAAAGTCATTGACAGCCATCGATCGTGGAACATGCCAATAGGGGCTAAAGACAATATAGCTCATCGGTGACATAAAGACCGGCGTCTTACGAGCGCCCCGCCCCACTACAGTTCGAGCATTAAGAACCTCTTTACCCTCTTTAATAACAGCATAACGGAAACCAGGGATATCGACAGCGACATAGTGATCCCCCATTGTTGCCGGCATCCAGCGCCAACGCTCCATATTGATCTGAATCTGCTCGATACGATCACGGTTAGAGCGATTTAATTCGGTAATCGTCTTTGCTCCAGCGGCTCCATCTGGCTCTAAAAGATGGGTCTTTTGAAATGCTTTAACCGCCTCTCCCATTTTCGCATCGTAATAATTAGCATCACCTGCATCATACCCCTGGTAATTGAGGCGATCACGCATCTGAATCACACGCTCTCCACTCATGCCAGGCTTAATAGTAGGCCCTTTTGCAATCAGTGCCGGCTCTTGATCAAATTCTTTCGCCTTAAAGGCTCGAAGTGCTCGCTTCAAATTATGATATTCAGGATAAGCAGGTTGTAACTTATTCGCTACCGCTTGAGGATCATCACTCTCTATCAATGTTATTAAAACCTCGGGAGCATCCACTTTTCGCCCTTCTAATAACCAGTCAGGATCCCGCTTCTTCAATTCCGGCATTCCTACAACCATATCGCGGATATAGGCTAACATCCCTACCTGCAAAAGCTCATTGATCTCGGCCTGATAGAGAGCGGGGTCTGCTTGAAGGAGGTTTTGAATACGCCCAACATGGTAGAGTTGTGGCAAGAGCCCCTCCTCCTCACTTGCTAAGAGAAGCTGATAGAGCGCCTCCCCCTTCGGGGTCAATCCTTTCTGATTCACAAGAAGCGAAGAGCTATCTATTGATTCCTTAAACTGCTCTTTAAAACGTTGTTGAAAGCGATTTAAGATATTATTACTGACCCGTGCTTGATAAGGGTATTTCTCCCCTGCCTTGGCTGCTTTTTCTGCCCAGTAATTAGCACGCGCACTATAATCGATCGCTTCTGTTGGCATTGTAAATCGCTGAAAATTTTCAGCAACGAGCGCCACCTCTTCCTCCGACTCATCAAGATCCTCCATCAATAATTGAGGATCTGAAGAGCTTATCTCTTCTACAATCTCAACAGGCGCTTGCGCGCTCTCTGCTACTTGCGAACGCAATTCTAAAGCGGGGATATTTTCTGACTCTTTCGGCGCTGAAACCATCTCAGTAACAGTAGTTATCTCAGATAGAGATTGCTCAGATAAGGGTTGCTCAGGAAGCTCTCCTCCATCAAATAGCGACCCAATCGCATCAACATTATTAAGATCAATACGAATTTGTAACGACTTCTCCTCAGAAGCAACAACTGCCTCTGGAAAGAGCGCCATCCAGATCCCTACTGCAATAAGATGTCTTTTCATCTTGATTTTACCTCACCATTATAGGTATTTATTTACATAAATTTATTAATAAGAGATCGTTATAATACACTACTTTATAGAATATTTTATAGTGCCGATTATAGTAGCGATCTATAGACCCCATTCAATTAATGATCTCCTCGATGCCCCATCAATCCCCCTATCGATATCGTCATCTATTTTTACTTTACGCTTTTTTATAAAAAAAGAGATAACCCATTTTCCTGGCTATCTCTCTTACCTCTCTCATCTCTCTCGATAATTGGTGATTGATGATTGATAATTGATGATTCATAATTTCGATTCTAGGGTTTCGACTTTAGGATTCCAATGTCAGGATCTCACTCTCAGAGAATATCCCCTAACTCTTTTTAGCAAACACTACGAATCCATTCTACTGGTCTGACTCCCCCTCTTTAACGCTTTTTAAGGGAGAGCAGATCAAATGGTGTCTCCTGATAGACGCAGTAGTTCAACCAATTAGCAAAGAGAAGATTACCATGAGAACGCCAAGTGACAAGCGGCGCCTCTGATGGATCATTGTTACGATAATAATTTTTAGGCGGATCGATCTTATCACCCCGCTCTAAATCACGGCGATACTCACGATCTAATGTGTCATGATCATATTCACCATGCCCCATAACATAGACATGGCGCAGATCTCTATTGGCAACAATATGAACCCCTGCTTCTGCCGACTCCGCTAGGATCATCAGATCATTATGTTCTAAAATCTCTTCCCTTCTCACCTCGGTATGACGGCTATGGGGCGCATAAAATTGATCATCAAACCCTCTTAAAAGCTTCACATTTTGGGCAGTAACCTCGTGGGGAAAGACTCCAAAACATTTCTTTTCTAGGGGATGCTTATTAACACCATAACGGTAGTAGAGCCCTGCTTGTGCGCCCCAGCAGATATAGAGTGTCGAGAAGACATTTTTATCCGCCCACTCCATGATCTCCGTTAACTCTTGCCAATACTGCACCTCCTCAAAAGGGATCGTCTCCACCGGAGCACCCGTAATAATAAAACCATCAAATGCATCCTCTTTAATATCCTCAAAAGTACGATAGAAGGTATCTAGATACGCTTTATCGGTATTTTTAGGCTGATAGCTCTCTGTTGCAATAAAGACAGGATCGATCTGCAATGGTGTGTTACCTAATACCCGCAAAAGCTGTGTCTCTGTCACCTCTTTAAGTGGCATTAAATTTAAAATCGCAATTTTTAAAGGACGAATATCTTGTGCGACAGCACGATCTTCATCCATGACGAAGATATTTTCATTTTTCAATACCTGGTAAGCAGGTAGCGCGTTAGGAATTTTAACCGGCATTTAGCCTCCTCATATTCCATTTCTCAATGTTAAAGCGATGGGGTAACACCTCAATAACATCTCAAAACAACATATCAATAATCTATTTTACCAATGAGAAAAGAGCTGCTTAATAGTGATAAACAGCTCTTTTAATTTTTGTATTGATCATCTACCGCTTGTCGCTCTTAACGCTCGTATCACCTCTAACAATCTATCGATAAGAGAATAAGCATCGATCATCAATACCCTATTAAGCCTTATGCTTGCTGTGATTTCTCTAATGCTTGATCAATATCTGCAATCAGATCATCAACATCCTCTAAACCGATAGAGAGACGGATCAACTCAGGCAGTACGCCAGCAAGTTTTAACCCCTCCTCATCGAGCTGTGAGTGAGTTGTTCCCGCAGGATGAATCACTAAGCTCTTCGCATCAGCCACATTGGCAAGAAGAGAGAAGATCTCTAAATTATCGATAAATTTAATGCTCGCCTCTTTCCCCCCTTTTACACCAAACGTGAAGATGGCGCCGACACCTTTCGGGAAATAACGCTGCGCTCGCTCATAATATTCACTTGAGGGTAATCCAGGATGTTTTACCCAAGCGACAGCCGGATGTTTTTCAAGATGCTTTGCGATCTTCAGGGCAGATTCAGTCATGCGCTCTACACGAAGACTTAAGGTCTCAGCACCTAAAAGAATTAAGAATGCATTAAAGGGGCTAATACAGGCTCCGGTATCTCGTAATAGCTCAACACGCGCCTTTAAGATATAGGCCTGTTCACCAAGATCGGCATATTGCAAACCATGATAAGCGGCATCGGGAGTATTAAATCCAGGGTAACGCGGATTATCTTTATAGTTAAAATTACCATTATCGACAATTGCGCCACCAATTGAGGTGCCGTGGCCACCAATATACTTTGTCAATGAGTGGACAATCACATTGATACCGTAGGATTTGAGATTGATCAGATAGGGGGTTCCGAAGGTATTATCAACAATCGTCACAATCTGGTGCTTTTGTGCAATCTCAACAATCTTCTCAATATTGGGAATATTGATATCTGGATTGCCGATACTCTCAAAGAAGATCGCTTTTGTCTTCTCATTAATTAAGCTCTCCAATCCTGCGAAATCTTCCGGCTCAACAAAGTGAACCTTGATGCCAAACTGAGATTGTAAGCGATTATTAAAGAGGGTATAGGTTCCCCCATAGATCGTACTTAAGGTGATAATCTCATCACCAGGGGTTGCCACATTTAAAACAGCGTAGAGAATTGCGGCCATGCCAGAGCTTGTCGCTAATGCACCAACGCCCCCTTCTAATGCTGCAACACGCTTTTCAAGCACATCTGTTGTAGGGTTCATAATCCGAGTATAGATATTACCCGGCTTTGCAAGCCCGAAGAGATCTGCAGCATGTTGCGAATCATCAAAAACATAACTTGAGGTTTGGTAGATTGGAACGGCTCTCGATTTGGTTTCATCAACCACTTGGCCGGCATGAACTTGTAGAGTATCGAAACTCCAGTTTTGGGTAGTCATTTAAAAGAACTCCTAAATTTTATTGGTTGCATATTCGATCCGCTCTAAAAAAGCGCTCTCTACACTTAGAGGCGCACAAATCGCAGGATCGAGATATGAAAAAGTAATCACGCTAAGTCCAAAAAATTAGAAACATAAACTTAGGCGCTTAAGAGATAGCTATATCGCAGAGAAAAAGAGAAAGCAACTAAAATATTTTCCCCAACCTTTCTCTTCTTTCACTAAAGCACTGCTCTCCCCTTCTCAAAAAATGATCTAAGAGAGTAGATCTCTGTAGGCTCTATCTTTTAAAAATTGAGCAGAGTAAAAATTTTCATCGCCTTTACTTCCTACCCCTATCTTTTCACCGACTTTACCACTCTTATTCGCTTTAACTCTTTGGTTAAAGTGAGCAATAGGGAGAGATATTAAGATCATTCCGTAGCCAAAAAGAGAAGTAGAACAGAGCAAAAACAGTATCAAAAAATGCTCTTAACAGATATTAAAATAGAAGATGATCAAGATCTAAAAAGAGTAACCAGCACTATTTCGTTTTCGATACTCTATCTCAATCATATCCCCAAAAAACGAGCGAAAAATAGTCAAACTTTTTCTATCTCTATCTCCCTCTCCCTTTTTCTCTCTCTATCATTCTCTATCATCTCCTAATTATTCTTTTTTAATATTACTTCTTATCCGATTGCTTCTTACCGGATTACTACTTACCAGATTCCTTCTTATCGAATTGCTTCTTCCTGGGTTTCTTCTTCCTAGATTGCTTCTTACTAGAATAAAAAAGCCGGCAGCTTATTACGGCTACCGGCACTTTACAGCCCACTGTTCGTCGAGGTATCGATTCAATTTTGGAGAGAGATCATCAGTACCTCAAAGAGACGTTAGGCAGTGTAAACTGGTTCTCCTGCAATATAGGTGGCAGCAATTGCCCGATCATCCCCCATCATCATCTGAATAAAGAGCGCTTCCTCTAATGAAGAAGCAGATTGCATACGATATTCGATGATCGGAGTTGATTTAAGATCTAAAATTGTCAAATCAGCCTCCATCCCAGGAGCAATTGAACCGATCTTCTCTTCAAGCTGAAGCGCTTCGGCTGTCCCACGAGTTGCAAGATAGAATGTATGTAGTGATGAATAGGGAACCCCATTGAGTTGAGCCGCTTTATAGGCCTCATTCATCGTCTGCAAAATAGAGAAACTCGTCCCCGCACCTAAATCAGTCCCTAAACCGACCTTAATAGGACGCGCCTCTGCTTTGGCATGTTGGAGATTGAAAGCGCCACTGCCTAAAAAGAAGTTGGAGGTGGGGCAATGTGCTACAGCCGCACCACGCTCATGAAGAATCGCAAGCTCCCGCTCTGTTAAATGGACACCATGCCCGTAGATCGCACGATCTCGCAATAGACCATACTGATCATAAACATCCGCATAGTCGAGTGCCTTAGGAAAGAGCGAACGAACCCACTCAATCTCATCGAGATTTTCAGAGATATGGGATTGAATCAATGTATCGGGATACTCTGCAGCTAACGCACCGACCATCTCTAACTGCTCAAAAGTGGATGTTGGTGCAAATCGTGGCGTAATAACATACTCTGCCCGTCCACGCCCATGCCACTTTTCAATAAGCGCTTTCGATTCATCATAAGCACTTTGAGCAGTATCTAAGAGGGCTTCGGGCGCATTGCGATCCATACAGACCTTTCCAGCCATAACGCGCATATTGTAGCGCTCAGCCTCACTAAAAATCGCATCAACTGATTCTGGAAAGACAGTACAAAATATCGTCGAAGAGGTGACGCCATTACGATGCTGTTCTTGCAAAAAGCGTTTCGCCACTTGATCGGCATGAGTCCGATCTTTAAATTTCTGTTCAGCGATAAAGGTATATTGATTAAGCCAATCGATCAGCTGCTCACCGTAAGAAGCGATAATTTCTGTTTGAGGATAATGCACATGGCTATCGATAAATCCCGGCAAAATAAGGTGATCGCGATAGTGGGTAATCGGAGTATTTTCTAATGTAGATAGTAACTGATCTGCTGAACCAACCGCAACAATCATCCCCCCTTCCATCACCACAATCGCATCTGACTCATAGCGATATGATTCCTCAAGGGGATAAAAAAAGGGATCTTGATGGAAGGTTAATAGCGCCCCACGGATTGCTCTGCGCTCCCCTTGATCTCCATACTCTTTCAAGTTTTCTTCTACAACAACTCTCTGCATCGATCTCTTTCCTCTCAATTCCCCTTTATCATAAAAAAACTTCCGCAAATTTCTTTGTCGGAAGAATCTTTGTAGAAAGATACCATATTTTTGCTAAAAACGATATCCTTCTCATAAGAGATTGCACTTGAGCGCCACTGCCAAAAAAGTGAAAAAACGTTATAATTGCCCTATCGTTAAAGATCATCAATCATAGATCATGATTCTATAACGATATTCTATAACGATTATTTATTGCATCCGATAGTAGAAGATCGATCAATACGGAACCTAAAATTTTCGGGATTAAAGTTACATAAGGAGCGAAATAATGCCCAAAGAGCCCCAAGAACAAGCGTGTGAAAGTACTCTTATAGAGAGTGATAACACCCCTCCTGATCTTGTTGATCAAGTGATTGAGAAATGGCAAGCAACCCCACTTCAACAGATGGATTTTACCGGCACCGAAATTATCGGACGGATTGTACGAATGGACTCTTTCATCAATAAGATGATTGACGAAAACTTATCACGCTATCGCATCAATTTTGGGGACTTCAATATCTTGGCTGTTCTCCTTAGAGAAGAGAATCATCAACTCACTCCTGGTCGTATCCAAGAGTTGATCTTTGTCTCCTCTGGGGGACTCTCTAATCGTATGATTCGCCTAGAAGCCAAAGGTCTCATTGAACGCTCCACCGATCCTAAAGATCGAAGAGGTGTTATTGTAACGCTCACAGAAGAGGGAAAAGCGCTGATTGAGAAAGTAGCACCTACCCATATCGATCTAGAGAACTCCCTTATCACACACTTATCGGATGAGGAGCGAGATATCTTTATCAAGCTCCTTAAAAAGACTCTTCACCATGCGGAGATGATGAGCCGATAATTAAGATCGATCGCTACAGATTAAGATGGAGTCTATCGAGATGACGATCGAGAAATAACAAAAAGAGACAATAAAAGAGACAATAAAAAGAGCGGGAACATCATCTTCTCGCTCTCTCTTTTCGCACTACCGATCCTTGGAAATAATCTTCCCTACTTCATAAAGTGCATCATCGCATAGGGCACTTCAGCTAAGAGATCTCCCGCCTCAGGCTCTGTTAGATCATAGATCCCATATCCCAATGCCTCAATAAATTTCACCGCGCCCTCATTATCTCGATAGATATCGATATAGCTTGCGCCCTGCTCTTCTGCCGCGCTTATCAATGCTGAACCGATGCCAAGACGAATCCACTCCTTATCAACAGCTATACGTTCTATCGCATCCTCTTCAGCGGCAAGGATTCCAACTAACTCACCTTCAACATAAGCACCTAACAGAATTGATGTTTCACGTAAAAACTGGAGAGTCTCCGGAAGCGTTGCCGAGTAGAGCACCTTTCCAACCCCATGGTTGATCTCTGCTAATCGCTGATAAAGTAGTGCACCGGCACTTTCGATCTCCTCGTCAGATAGCGGTTGAATCGTATATCGACAAGATTCGGCATCCTCTTCATGGCGTTCTTTATCTAAATTTTTCACTCTCTTCATTGTGATATCACTCCTTCTAACATTCAGTCATCATTTCAATTCTACGGCGCATATCTTACACAACTCTCCCCTGAAGTCGCTACAAGAGATCGCACAAAGGATTCTCTACCAACAAAATAGTGATCAAATAACGATCAGGTAACAAGCAAGCAACAACCAAACAACAACCAAATAGTGACAATAACAACCCAATAACGGACAAATAACAAACAGCTATCCAATAGCCTCAAGATAGCGATAAAACAACGATAAAAAATGCTCACCTTACAATAAGGTGAGCATTCCACTCTCTTCTTTGAACATTACAAAATCAGATCTCCTGATCGATCCTCATAACGTCTAACAACTAGTTAGGCTCTTCAATACGCCCTGGCTTACGATTAGGATTCTCATCATATGCTTTTGCCACTTTTGAAAATTTAATCGTAATAGCAGCACAGATATAAGCAAAGATCGCCCCTAAAACAGCACCGATGGGAACAATGATAAAGATCCGGTAGGAGAAAGAACTAATACCTAACATCTGCGCAATGGGCTCATCGATAAAGAAGATAATGCCGACAATCACCAAGAGATAGAAGAAACTTAAGATAAATCCTCGTTTTAAGGCCGTTAAGCGGAAGAGTCCCCCTAAATCTTGCTTCGCAAAACCACTCATCCAGAAGCCTAAAATCAACCCAAGCGGTAAAATAGCGGAGAAGGTGATTGTTGAAAAGGGAACGATCTTACTCAACTCCATAGCCGCATTATTCCCATCGGCTACCAACTTATTGAGAAGCGTAAACCCGATAATATAGGTGATTAACGCAAAGAGATTAAAGATGAAAAAAAAGGTTAATGTAATTCTACCACTCTGATTCTGCTGATAGACTTGATCCGGCCGTGTTGTCATAGCGAACTCCTTCCCACAAATATGCTAAGCTTGAGTCATTGCCTTAGAGCGTCAATAGAGGCGCGATCCCATTGTTACCCTAACAGCGATAACTGAAAAATTATCGATAAACGTTATTGATAGACCTATTGATAGATATTCAATATTTCAATATCGCAATATCGATAATCATTTTATAAAATTATTCTAACATATCGACTCTTTATTAAGCTCGTTATAATCAAATTCTTATAAGATATTTTTAAAAAAAAGAGAGCATCAATTGCAAGAAAGAGAAAAGAAAGAGAAAAGAGAGAGAGGAATAGAGACGGCATGAAAATTTTACACACCGCCGATTGGCATCTTGGCAAACTGATCCATGGAATCTATATGACCGAGGATCAGCGTGCTATTTTAGCGCAGTTAACCACCTATATTAAGCAAGAGCGCCCCGATCTGATCATCATTGCCGGAGATCTCTACGATCGCGCCATCCCGCCAGTTGAAGCTATCGAACTGCTCGATCAATTTCTACGTGATATCGCCCTGAAAGCCGGCATTCCTATTATCGCCATTACCGGCAATCATGATAGCCCTAAGCGCCTCCAATTTGGTAATGAGTTTCTCCAGAGTCAATCCTGCTTTTTAATCACAGAGCTCGACCCTACCTTTCAACCGATCATTCTCTCGGACCAATGGGGAGAAGTCCATTTCTACCCGATTCCCTACTTAGAACCCTCTCTCGTACGCCATATTTTACAAGATGAGCATATCACCGATCACGATAGCGCCTTAAAAGCGATCGTCACCAAAATCGAAGCGCAATATGATCCTACTGTTCGTAATATTCTCATTCTTCATGCATTTGTGATCCACTCCTCTTCAAAAGAGAGACTCACCTCCGATTCAGAACGTCCGCTCGCCATTGGTGGTAGTGAGTATGTCTCTGCCGAGCACTTTGAGATCTTTGATTATGTAGCGCTCGGCCATCTCCATCAAGCGCACTACATCAAAGATGAGCGCATACAATACGCAGGCTCCCTCTTAAAATATTCTCAATCAGAGGCCAATCATCAAAAAGCGATCTTGGAGATTGAACTCGGTGCTAAAGGGGAGTTATCCGTTGAGAAGGTCGCTTTTACTCCCCGCCGGGAGTTGCGTGAAGTGAAAGGATATCTCAAAGAGATTCTCCAGATGCCTCAAAGTGAAGATTACTGCTTTGTCACCCTTTTAGATGAGACGCCGGTACTCCAACCGATGGCGCAAATTCGTACCGTTTTCCCCAATGCAATGCATGTTCAGAGATTACCGATAGAGACACCGATGTTTCACAAGAAACATTTTGAGACACCTCAAAGAGAGCGAGAGGATGATCTCTCCCTCTTTACCGGCTTCTATCGTGCCCTGCTCGATAGAGAACCCGATGCCGAGTCATTACAGATTTTTGCCGATGCCATCCAACAGACAGAGAGAGAGTAGAGGAGAATCCCATGCGCCCCATTCAATTAACCCTTACCGCATTTGGCCCTTACCATGGAACGGAAGTGATCGATTTTCGTAAACTTGCTCCTCATAATCTCTTTGTGATCTCCGGGAAAACCGGCGCCGGCAAGACAACGATCTTTGATGGCATCTCCTATGCGCTCTTTGGTGAAGCGAGCGGTCTTGATCGTCAAGATGCCACTCTCTCACTCCGAAGTGATTTTGCGATCGATGATGAGCCGACGACTGCCGAGCTTATTTTTGAGCTCAAGGGGAAAGAGTATCGCATCTTTCGTCAGCTTCCCTACCGCAAAACGGGTAACAAGACAATTACCCAAGGAAAGGCGGAGTTATATGCGCTTAACCATGATGGTCCTCAAAGTGATCTCTTTGCAGAGATCCCACTCGTTGAACGGCAGATCCCCAATATGGTCAACCCTAAAATTGAGGAGCTATTAGGGCTCAATCGAGACCAATTCAATCAGCTGGTTATGCTTCCACAAGGGGAGTATCAGCGCTTTCTAACCTCCAAGACCACCGATAAAGAGGCGATTTTACGCACTGTCTTCAATACTGAACGTTATCAAACCGTTGTTGAGAATCTCAAAATGAGCGCCGATCACTCTAAAGAGAAGGTCAGAGAGATTCAATCTGGTTATAACGCCCTGATCCAATCGATCTATCGGCAACTACCACCGCGGGAATCCCCTTTCTTCGAACATTTTCAAGAGGAGAGTGAAATTCAGATCAATAGCTTTCAAGCGCTTGAAGGTTTAGGTGTAGAAGCGGCATTTTATCAAGCAGAAGAGCGCACAATTCGCAAAGAGATCACGCAACAAGAAACCATCATCGAAGCAGAGCAGGAACGACTGATAGAGAGCCGAGCGCTCAATGCAAAATTCCAAGAGTTAGAGGATGCACAAAAAAATCTTCAAACCCTTAGCGCACAACAATTAGCGATTGACAGCTTAAAACATTCTGTCGCTCTTGCGGAAAAAGCATTATCGATGGAAAAATTTGCCAATGATGCCTTTCGGTTACGTCGAGAGTACACTGAAGCCCAAAAGGCATTAGCAGCAGCGCAAGAGCGCTTCAAAGTGGCGGAAGTAGAGCATCAAAATGCGCTAGAACAACATCAACTTGCACAGAAGAAAGAAGATCTTATCACGACGCTGAGTGAGGAGGTGACCCTTCTTGAGAGTCGAGAAAGAGAGATTGAGGCGCTAGCCCAATATCAGACCACGATCTCTCAGAGCCGAGAGCAGATCACTCAGATTCAACAAGAGATCAACCGTTTAAGCGATCTCATTCGCGAAGAGCAGACCAAAAAGAGTGATTGGCAGCAGAGAATAAAAAATGCTGAAACCGGTAGCGATCCTATAGCACAATATCAACAACTGCATCGCGACTTTGAACATTTCTCAACATTACTTGAGAAGCAGAAGCACGAGCAAGCAACGCTCTTATCACTCGAAGAAGAGAAAACAAGAAGAGCTACTGCGCTTGAAAATGCGCAAAAAGAGCAGAAAGATGCGGCTGCAAAATTTTATCAGCAACAAGCTTTAACGCTTGCCCATACGCTTGAAGATGGCAAACCTTGCCCTGTTTGTGGCAGCCTCCAGCATCCAAATAAAATCGATGGAATAGATGCTCATATAGCAGGTGAAGATTCCATCAATCCACAACATCAGTTTGAGATGGCCAATCAGAATCTGATCGATGCTCAGCGACGATATGATCAACTACTCAATAGAGAGAAAGAGCTAGAAGAGAGAGTTCAACAAGCTTCTCAAGATCTTGAAGAGTCGTGGCAAAAAATGATCACTTTCAGCCAACAAGAGCGTGATGAGATAGCGCCTCTAGCCCTACAGATCTCGACCTACGAAATGATGGTTTCATCACTTGCCTCTAATCGGCAAAAAGTACAATCTGCCTTTGATAATAGCCAAAGATCATTACAGCTATTACGAACGTTACGCCCCGAGCTTGAAGCGATTGAAACTGCTTTAATGCAACATCAAAGAGAACTCGACCAAGTAAGGGAATCTTATCAAGAGAAGAGAAACTACCTTACAGAGATGGAGAGCGCGCTCAAATCGATACTCCAAAATATCCCTGAAGAGCTGCGTGATCCACAAGCCTATCGAACCTATCTTGATCAGCAAAAAAGCGCTTTAACAACGCTCAAAACGCAACTCAAATTAGCAGAAAAAAGATTACAAGAAGCAGAAAAAGAGCGAGCGCTTCTCTCTCAGAAGCTAGAGCAACATCAGATAGAAAAAGAGAAGCTCTCTCAAGGCTCAAAAAAGGCAGAAGAGGATTTTACTCAGGCACTTATCCAAGCCTCTTTTATCAAAAAGAGTGATGATGGGACTGAAGAGGCTGATGAAGCTCAATTTATTGCAGCGCAACAGCAGATCCCTCATCTCTTTGACAATCGTGAAAAGGTGGCCGAGTTTGAACGACGCGCGCTCATTGCCCATGAGAAGGTCAATGCCCTCTCTCTTGCTCTTACCGGAAAAGCACCGATCGAGCTCTCCGAGCTTGAGCGAAAAGTAGGTAGCGATAAAGAGAAGCTTGCAGAATTGCAGAGCAGACTCCATAAAAATCAGCAACTTATCACCCAGATAAAGCAGACGATTACCGGGATTAATGAGGTCAGTAGCGCTTTAGAAGCGACACGTGCGCGTCATGAAAAAACAGTTGAGGTTTATGATCTTGTCCGCGGACAAAATAGTAGCCGAATCTCGCTCGAGCGCTTTATTCTCATCGAATATTTTGAAATGATTATTCATGCGGCAAATCTCCGACTCTATCAGATGAGTCATGGTCAGTTTCAATTTATTCGTTCCGAAGATATTGCTGCGCGCAATGTTCAAAGTGGGCTTGATCTCAATATTTATGATGCTTATACCGGAGAAAATCGCGATGTTAAGACCTTATCAGGCGGAGAGAAATTTAAAGCTTCGCTCAGTCTCTCTTTGGGGATGGCAGATGTGATTCAATCCCATAAAGGTGGCGTCTCTATCGATACCCTCTTTATTGATGAAGGATTTGGAGCACTTGATGAGGAGTCCCTTCTGCAGGCAATCGATGTTCTCATCGAGCTACAAGCCTCTGGACGTATGATCGGTGTGATTTCCCATGTAGAAGAGCTCAAGCAGACATTGCCGGCACGTATCGAAGTCACCAAAACAAAGAGTGGTTATAGTAAAACGGCAATTATTCACCATCAATAATCCCTTCGATCTTATCGATGCCGGTCCGTTGGCATGCACCGGTAAAAAGAATGAAATAGTCGGTTCCCGCCCCTCCACGAATTCTCTTATGAATAGATATTATGATTGATCAAAACAAAAAGAGGCTGTTGAGTTGCCGGAGATTACCACTGCATCCTTCCATAATTTGCATGCCGGCAATTGGCGATCTTCTATCACCCACTATTTTCTTAGAACAAAAAGAGCTGTTGAGTTGCCGGAGATCACCATCGCGTACATCTAAAAACCACGCGCCGGCAATTGGCATCAAAGATGCCAAACCGCGGGCATGCACCGGTAAAAAGAACGAAATGGTTGGCTCCCGCCCCTCAACAGATTCTCTTAAGAATCACAAGAATGATTAGCTGAAATTAATTGAAACAAAGAGGGCTGTTGAGTTGCCGGAGATCACCACTGCGCGTTTCCTAAAACCGCGTGCCGGCAAATGGCATCAAAGATGCCAAACCGCGGGCATGCACCGGTGAAAAGAACGAAATGGTGAATTCCCGCCTCTCCATAAGCCTTCTTAAGAACAATTCATCAAAATAGCAAAGGCTGAACGTTGCCGGATCTCACTATCGCACACTTCCCAAAATCACGTGCCGGCAAATGACATCAAAGATGTCAAACCGCGGGCATGCACCGGTAAAAAGAATGAAATGGTAGGTTCCCGCCCCTCCACGAATTCTCTTAAGAATAGATATTATGATTGATCAAAACAAAAGAGCTGTTGAGTTGCCGGAGATTACCACTGCATACTTCCATAAGGTTCATGCCGGCAAGAGGCAATCCTTAACTGCCGGCAATTGGCGACTGATCTACTCTAAATAAATTCCACTCCCCTCGGCGCTGAAACCGCCGAACCGCGGGCATGCATTAGTAATAAGAACGAAATGGTAGGTTCCCGCCTCTCAACAGCCCCTCTTAAGAATGATTACATCGGTCCTAGCGGTAGCCCTAAGCTATAGTAGATTAAAAAGAGAACTGTCCAGCTACTAATAAAGATCAAACAATAAGGCAACATAATAGAGAGAAAAGTGCCAAAGCGAACTTTCGCGTTATATTGTGCGATCAATGCTAATACCATCGGTAGATAGGGGTTTGTAGGCGAGATCACATTGGTCGTGGAATCCCCAATACGATATGCCATCTGAATCGCTTCTGGCTCTACGCCGACTAACATTAAGAGCGGGACAAATACCGGCGCCATCATCGCCCATTGAGCAGAACCACTAAAGACAACAAGATTGATTAACCCGGCTAAAATCACCAATGCCCCTAGCATCACAACATTGGGTAACTCTATCTCTGCTAAAAAATCAGCCCCCGAGACCGCAAGCCACATCGAAAGATTGGTCCAATTAAACCAACCGATAAATTGGGCAATAAAGAAGACGAGAACAATATATCCCCCCACATTTTTTAAAGCATTGGCTAATAGCGTTGGTAGATCATCAAAATGGCGAATCGTGCCGGCAAAGATCCCATAGACAATCGCACAACTGATAAAGAAGGTCATAATAATCGGAATCATGCCACTTAAGAAAGGAGATGGTACAAGACCACCATTGCCATTTCTTAAGGGAGAATCCTCTGGATAGATCGTTGCAATTAAGAGTAGAACAAAGAGTAAGGCATACAATCCTGTAATCTTTAGAGCCCGCTTCTCTTTCGCAGTAACCTGATAATCATCTCCCCCTGCCGGCGCTAAATTATCATTGTAATCTGCCGTAATAGGAAAACGTGGCTCGATAATCTTTTCTGTAATCCAAGTCCCCAAAATGGTTAAGAAAGGGACAGAGAGCAACATAAAATACCAGTTTGCCGCAGGTGTAATCTCAACACCATTGATAATCTTAGAGGCTTCATTGGTGACACCGGAGAGAAGCACATCTGTCCCGGCAATAAAGATATTCGCGGTAAACCCTGCCGCAACAGCAACAAAGCCGGCACAAATACCCACAATAGGATTCCGCTTAGTTGCTGCAAAGATAATCCCGGCTAAAGGTGGAACAAGGACAAATGCTGCATCTGATGCGAGATTGCCAACGATACCAACAATAAAAATAGAAGCGGTCACAAAACGGCGCGGCGCATTGAGTAGAAGCGCCTTAATCGCTGAATCAGCTAACCCAACCTCTTGCACAAGACCTACAGCAATCATCATACAGAGTACTAAACCGAGCGGTTTAAAGTCGATAAAGTTACTCACCGTTGATTGTAAAATATAGACTAAACCCTCTCCACTAATGAGATTGCGAATAGAGACCACATCATTCGTCACAGGATGGATCACTTCTAGGTTAATACCACTTAAAATTGCGGATAGTACCGCGATTAAGAGACAAAAAATAACAAATAGATAGAGCGGATTAGGGATCTTATTCCCAAATGATTCCACTCGATCAAACCAACTTCTCTTCTCTGCCGTCACAATAGGCCGCTCTAAATTCTTCTGCATTCGCGCTCTCCTTAAATTACTTCATCTATCTACATCATCCAATGGCACTCTTCTTCAGGGCAATCTGCTCGCCCCCACGATTGAGTACACAATTGATGCTCTTTTTGACCTCATCGGCATCTTCATCCCACAAGGTTGTCATCATCGATCTCCTTTATTGATCTATCTCTAATTTCTACCAAACTTAAAAAGTCTGAAAAAGTCTGAAAAAGAGGATCGAAGTAGAGAGACTTCGATCATTCTTCATTCCCTTTAAAACTAGCAACTTATACTAAAACTGATACTGATACTAATAATTGATACTGACAATTCAGACTGATAATCCACTTCATCTACTCCCTCTCCAACATCATTTCGATGGAAGATAGGACTCAACTAAACCTACCAAAAAACTGGCCCCTAAAGGGGTAATATCATCATTAAAATCGTAATGACTATGATGCAAACCGATCGGTGCACCCGCTTCTGTTGCTACCGTGCCATTACCGATAAAGAGGTAACAGCCCGGCACCCGTTCAAGATAGAAGGCAAAATCTTCACTTGTCATCTGCTGCTCAATATCGAGTTTGACCTGATCTGCACCTACAAGCTCCGTTGCGACACTGATCGCTCTAGCCGCCTCTAACTCACTACTCACTGTAACAGGATGACTAATCGGCCCTAAACGCATTGTTGCCTCCATCCCAAAAGCGCGCCCCATACTCTCTACTAAGAGATGCAATTGTGCAATGATCTTATGGCGCAATTTTTCATCATGAGTGCGAATCGTCCCCGCCATCTCGGCACTGCCGGCAATCGCATTGGTCGTCTCTCCACCATGAATCTGGGTAATCGCTACCACTAATGGGGAAAGGGGATCGACAGTTCTTGCAACTAACCCCTGAATCCCTTGATAGATATGGGTTGCGACAAGAAGAGGATCTTGTGTCAACTGCGGAAGCCCGGCATGACCACTCTGCCCTTTTATAGTGATAAAGATTCGATCTGAACTTGCCATAATCGAACCTGGTTTAATGGCAAAGGTTCCCGCCGGCAATGTGGGCCAATTATGCATCGCGTAGATCGCATCTAAAGGGTAACGCGCTAAAAAATTCTCTTTAACAACTAACTGCTCAGCACCTCCTCTTCCCTCCTCCGCAGGTTGAAAGATCAAGATCGCCGTACCGGCAAAATTTCGATATTGAGCAAGATATTTTGCCGCCATCAATAACATCGTAGTGTGTCCATCATGACCGCATGCATGCATAATGCCGGGATATTCAGAGCGATAGGTAAATTGATTCTGCTCTACTATCGGCAATGCATCCATATCTGCTCGAAGACCAATCATCGGCCCCTCATAACGGCCGGCAATAGTAGCAATTACTGCCGTCTTTGCAAAGGAGAGATCGATCTTATCAACACCATAAGCTGTTAAGAGCTCGACCACTTTCGCGCTTGTCGCTGACTCTTCAAATCCCAACTCTGGGTGTTGATGGAAAGCGTGACGGATCGCTCTCGCCTCCTCTTTCCAGCCTTCGATCTCTTGCAAAATTGCTTGAGCACGATGCCTGTTAACACAATGCGCTTGCGAATCTTCCTCTTGAATGTTTCCCTCTTGAAAATCTGTTGAAACGCCTCTTCGCTCACCTTCATTCATCGATATCACTCCACTCTTCTTCTCATCCCTTTAAACTGAAATTGATCGAGCTTTTTCGCTCAGATCTTCCTAAAGGGCGCCTATTTCGCCCTTCTCTTCTTCCTATATACCCCATAATGAAGAAAGATGAAAGGAAGATGGAAGGAAGACGAAGGAAGATAGAAACACTTCCTAAAATCGTGAGGTTAGAAATCTTAGTAGAGATAACAAGATATTGAAATCATCTTCAAATTTAGAGCGCTAAATCTAATATCAACGCAGAAAAGAGGGAGATTCCCCGAATAATATCTGCCTCATGACTCAACTCTTGAGCATGATGGCTCAATCCATCGACCGATGGGATAAAGAGCATTACCGTTGGCATCAACATCGCCATAAAAGCGGCATCATGTCCGGCACCACTTAAGAGCGAATGAGATCGATATCCCAGCCGCTCGGCCCAAGAGGTTGCCTGCGTCTGAAGAGCTCTATCGAAAAGAACAGGTTCTGTAGTAGAGAGTCGCGTCAACTTACTTGAGAGCCGATACTGCTTCTCAATGTGGCGCTGCTGCTCCTTTAACGCCTCTAAAAAACGATCCCGATATTGCGTCCTAGAAAAACGGATATCCACTACTAGTTGCGCAGCGCCCGGCACAACATTGATCGCATTAGGCGTGATGATGAGTCTGCCACAGGTTGCTACAAAATAACCTTCTTCAAGCGCAGCCTCTGCTGCAATCTCAGTCGCTAATTGATGAATCCTCGTGATCAATGCTGATGCCCCCACAAGAGCATCTTCTCTTAAGGTCATCGGGGTTGTGCCGGAGTGATTCTGCTTCCCACTAATATTGAGCTCCACACGATCGATTCCCACAATGCCGGAGACAATGCCCACCTCCCCATCCAATGCTTCTAAGAGAGGTCCCTGCTCAATATGGAGTTCAACAAAACAACTTCCCGACTTTGGTGAAAGAAGATCACTCTGGAAGGGCGCTTCTCCCCCCATTTTGACAATAGCATCTGCTAACACTTCATCGGTGTAGGGATTTTTTCGTGCTAAATCTTGATCATGCAAAACACCGGCTAAGCCTCGACTGCCGATACAAGAGAGCCCCCAATCACTACTCTCCTCTGCTAAAAAATCGATTAGTTCTAGAGAGTATTGCGGTTTTGCTCCGGAAGCAATGATGCTTTGTAGTACTGAGATCCCGGCAATCACCCCTAAGATACCATCATAGAGTCCTCCACCCGGCACCGTATCTGTGTGGGACCCGAAGTAGATTGTCTCTGCTCGCTCCCCCTCTAAACGCGCCCGAAGATTGCCAATGGCATCATAGTAAGGCGTTAAACCTAATGCACTTAATCGCTCAACGAGCCATGCTCTGCCAGCTAGATACTGATCGGTAAATGCACGGCGCGTATAGGGCTGATCAGAATCGGTTAATGCTTTTAAAGCGGCAAAATCAGCAAAGATCGATGGCTGATCAATCTGATCCACTAATTGTAAAATCTTCAGGTTTCGCGCTTCTTCCGATCTCACTCGCTCCTCCTTCATCATCCTCTCTCTTATCATCTCTTCCTTCATATTACTCCTCCTCACTGATGGCTCATTGATTACTTATTGATAACTCATTACTGATTCATTCATGGCTACTCCTTACTATTGACCCATCACTGATAAAAATGCAACGGCGAAATCCCCTCCGCAATTCTGCAATAGGCATGTTAAAATAGTAGCCATTTTTTAATCCATGATTTAAAAGTCTCTCGAGATGATCTTGTTTTAAAGTCGCCTACTAAGACTTCGATCTCTCAATCGATCAATCTATGAGGAGTTGTAGATGACAACCTATCCCCGTGCCCTACTCCACCGCCGACTCGGCGCTCTGCTATACGATATTCTCGCGATCTTTGCGCTCGAGATGGTAATTGCTGTGATCTTCTTGCCTTTTAATGGTGGCAATGCTATTGAAGCGGGTCATCCCCTCTTTCCCCTTCAACGAACACTCTTTGCGCTGCTCCCCTTTATCTACTTTCTCTTCTTCTGGTTAAGGGATGCCCATACAACCGGCATGCGCGCATGGCGTCTACGTATTCAACAGATCGATGGGCGTCCTATTACAGCTCAACGAGCCATTCTTCGCCTGCTTACCGCGATCATTAGCTGGATTCCACTGGGCTTAGGCTTTTTATGGGTCTTTGTCTCCCCAACTCGCCTCGCCTGGCATGATAAGCTCTCCGGCACTGAGATTATTCAACTTCCTAAAAAAGAGAAACAATCTAACAAAAAGCGCGCTTAAGTTATGAAAAAAATTGCCCTCCCCTCTCGCTCTATCCCCGTGCAGAAACGTACTATTGAGTGGGAGATTGAAAACCCCGCTCATTTTGCTCTCAACCTGGTCAACTCAGCAAAGAGTAGCGATCAAACCTTGGTGGTTATTGTTAATGATATGCGTAAGGCAGAGAATCTTGCGCAAGATTGCACCTTTTTTGGGGGTGAAGCGGCGATTTTTCCCGATACTGAAACACTCCCTTACGATCCCTTCTCTCCTCAGATCGATATCATCTCCGAGCGGCTCTCCCTTCTCTTCCATCTGAAGTCCGGCAATCGCAAGATTGTGATTATCACGATCCCCACTCTCCTTGAGCGCCTTCCCCCTCGCGAATTCTTCGATGCAAATGTTCTCCTCTTTCAACGAGGCGATATTATCGATCGCGAACAGTTTCGTCTCAACTTAGAAGCGGCGGGCTATCTCGCTGTCTCCAATGTTCTCTCTCCGGGTGAATTCTCTGCGCGCGGCTCACTCTTCGATCTCTTTCCAATGGGGGAGAAATCGCCGCTCCGAATCGATTTTTTCGACAATGAGATCGATTCAATTCGCACCTTCGATCCAGAAAATGGCGATACTATTGAGACCTTTGAGAAATTATCGCTTCTACCAACACGAGAGCTCGATATGAGCCCCAAAGGTTTGGAGACCTTTGCCCAAAAATACCAATCTACCTTTACCGATGATCCTGCTATTTTAGGCAAATCTCATATCTATCAAGAGACAATCAAGGGGAATCTCCCCTCCGGCATTGAAAACTATATGCCCCTCTTCTTTGATAATAGCGCCACCTTTTTCGACTATCTCCCGACGACGACTTCGCTCATTCTCTATCCTCATGTCGAGCAAGAAGCACTTCGCTTTCAAGAGCTGATCGAGACTCGATTTGAACGCTATCGCCACGATCATCTCAAACCGATTCTTCCCCCAACGCGCCTCTATCTCACCCCGAAAGGGGCGGAGAGCCTCATTAGTCACTATCCACAGGTCGATCTTCGCTTTACCACGCAGTTTCAACCTTCGATCGATCTTAAAGCATTAAAGACACAAGCAGATTCGGGGAAAAGCCCCCTCTTTCTCTGCGCTGAAACCTCCGGTCGCCGTGAAAATCTTCTCAATCGTTTAGCTAATGAAGAGATCACACCGGTAATGGCACCCTCCCTACAAGCGGCATTTAGTAAACCGGCACCCCTCATGCTCTTAACGGGCATTCTCAGTCAAGGTTTCTCTAATGAAACACCCCCTTTCCGCATGGTGACAGAGGCAGAGTTTCTCGGCGTTAAACCCCGTGAGTATCGTGCAAAAGGAAAAGTGGCCGATATTGAGGCGATGTTAACGAATCTCGACACATTAGAGATCGGTGATCCCATTATCCATATCAATCATGGGATTGGTCGTTATGCCGGCATGGATATTATCGATGATACCGAACTTGTGGTGATTCAATATAGAGATAATGCCAAGCTCTATGTTCCCGTCACCTCGCTCGATCTCCTCTCTAAATATTCAGGCAGTGAGAAGAGTAGCGCACCGCTACATAAGTTAGGCTCTGATCAATGGGATAAGGCTCGAAGAAAAGCGGCTGAAAAGGCGAATGATACTGCTGCTGAGCTCCTCGATATCTATGCTCGCCGAGAGGCGCAATCGGGTAAGGGGATGACACTGCCAGAAGAGTATCCTGCCTTTGCCGAGAGCTTCCCCTATAAGACAACGCCCGATCAGCAGCGAGCGATCGATGCCGTTTTAAGTGATCTTGAAGCGGGAAAAATGGATCGTATTGTCTGTGGTGATGTCGGTTTTGGAAAGACAGAAGTGGCAATGCGTGCCGCATTTATGGCGGCAATGAATGGTTATCAGGTCGCAATATTAGCCCCTACAACCCTTCTTGCTGAGCAACACGCCACCGCCTTTGAGGATCGTTTTGCCGATTGGCCCATTAAGATTGCCGCGCTCTCCCGTTTCCGCAAGAGTCGTGAGACTCGCGAGATCTTAGCTAGCCTAGAAAAAGGGGAGATCGATATTATTATCGGCACCCATCGCCTGCTCTCAGAAGATACCCTTTTTCACAATTTAGGTTTAGTCATTATCGATGAAGAGCATCGATTTGGGGTCAAACAGAAGGAACGCCTTCGTGCTTTAAGAGCAGAGGTGAACTTTATGGCGATGACCGCAACCCCCATTCCTCGCACACTCAATATGGGCTTAACAGGGCTTAAAGCGCTCTCCATTATTGCAACGCCTCCCGAAAATCGTATCGCGGTACAGACCTTTGTCAATGAGTGGAGTGATGAGTTGATTGTTGAAGCCTGTATGCGTGAATTTAAACGGGGTGGACAGGTCTACTTTCTCCACAATGAGGTTAAAAGTATTGAGCTCGTTGCCGAGCGACTTGCCGCGCTAATGCCCAATATCTCTATCGGCATGGCGCATGGGCAGATGCATGAGAATGAGCTAGAAAAAGTGATGCTCGATTTCTACCATCATCGTATCAATATCCTTCTCTGTACCACCATTATTGAATCGGGGATCGATGTTCCCAATGCCAATACGGTAATTATCAATCGTGCAGATCATCTTGGACTGGCGCAACTTCATCAGATTCGGGGGCGTGTTGGTCGTTCTCATCATCGTGCGTTCTGCTATCTTATCGTGCCGGAAGCAGCTGCAATGACCAGTGATGCGAAAAAACGGATTGAAGCGATTGCCACGACCGATACGTTAGGTGCCGGCTTTATGTTAGCCAATCATGATTTAGAGATACGAGGTGCCGGAGAACTCTTAGGAGATCAGCAAAGTGGTGAGATCAATGCGATCGGCTTCTCTCTCTATATGGAGCTCTTAAGTGAAGCGGCAGAGATGATTAAACGGGGTGGAAAACTCGATGTGGCAGATCCCTTCAACAAAGGCCTAGAGATCACTATCGGTGCGCCGGCATTGATTCAAGAGGACTTTATCTTTGATGTTGCGATCCGTCTCTCCTACTACAAACGGATCGCTAGTGCGAAGAGTATTGATGCGCTCGATCAGATTCAGATCGAAATGATCGACCGTTTTGGTCTTCTTCCTGATGCGACAAAACGACTCTTCAAAATCGCAGAACTTAAGTTAAGAGCAAAGCCGCTCAACTTAAAGAAGATCGAAGCGAATGCCCAAGGGGTACGCATTCTCTTTGGAGAACAGCCTCGTATCAATACGCCAAAATTAATCAGCCTAATTCAGGAGCAACCCCAATTTTATCAACTTCAAGGACAAGAGGCCCTACGTTACAAGTTACCCCTTGAGAGCCCAGAACTTCGCATCAATGCCATCAGCCGCCTAATCGATCTTCTCAGCTAATAGCAAGAAGATCACCAATTGCCGGCGTGCAACTTATGAAAGTATGCGGTGCCGGCACCTTTCATCCCCTTTTCGTTTTGATCAATCATAATATTGTTCTTAAAAAAATTCGTGGAGGGGCGGGAACCGACCATTTTGTTCTTTTTACCGGTGCATGCCCGCCATTCGGCATCTTCGATGCCAACTGCCGGCGCGTGGTCTGTGGAAGAGTGCGATAGTGAGATCCGGCAGCGTTCTGCCTTTGCTATTTTGATGAATTGTTCTTAAGACGGTTTATGGAGAGGCGGGAACCGACCATTTCGTTCTTTTTACCGATGCATGCCCGCGGTTTGGCATCTTTGATGCCAACTGCCGGCGCGCGATTTATAGAAACACGCGATGGTGATCTCCGGTAACTCAACAGCCTTCTTTGTTGCAATTAATTTCAGCTAATCATTCTTATGATTCTTAAGAGGATCTGTTGAGAGGCGGGAGCCGACTATTTCGTTCTTTTTACCGGTGCATGCCCGCTATTCAGCATCTTTGATGCCAACTGCCGGCGCGTGGTCTGTGGAAGAGCGCGACAGTGAGATCCGGCAGCGTTCTGCCTTTGCTATTTTGATGAATTGATCTTAAGACGGTTTATGGAGAGGCGGGAACTCACCATTTCGTTCTTTTTACCGGTGCATGCCCGCCATTCGGCATCCTCGATGCCAACTGCCGGCGCATGGTCTGTGGAAGAGCGCGATCGTGAGATCCGGCAGCGTTCAGCCTTTGCTATTTTGATGAATTGTTCTTAAAACGGTTTATGGAGAGGCGGGAGCCGACTATTTCGTTCTTTTTACCGGTGCATGCCCGCCATTCGGCATCCTCGATGCCAACTGCCGGCGCGTGGTCTGTGGAAGAGTGCGATAGTGAGATCCGGCAACTCAACAGCTCTTTTGGTTTCAATTAATAACAGAGATTCCCGGCAAAGATTGATCTTATCCCGCTTTGCCGAAAATTTCCTGAAGTGATCAGCGTAAAAGATTAAAATGGGGAGATCGATATCGGGTCGGCATCATGGTCGATAGGCTCAATTAAACCTTTTTGTTGAGCCGAAAAAAGTCTATAGAGCCGAGAGATACAATATCATTTGCCATATCTCTACGATATATCATTGTATTATTTGAACAATCTTATTGATCAATAAGAGCTATCAAAAGAAAAGGAATTTAGGATATGAAAAAGCTTTCCATCGTCATTCTAGCGGCAGGTTTAGGTTCTAGAATGAAATCAGCACTCCCCAAGCCTCTCCATAAAATTGGAGGCAAGCCGATGCTTGAACATGTTTTAGAGAGTGCAAGAAAGCTCAATCCCGATCGTTTAATTGTTGTTTATGGTCACCGCGGAGAAGAGCTACAAGCGGCCTTCACCCACCATGAAGATATCACTTGGGCAAAACAAGAGACCTTTGAAGGAACTGGGGATGCAATGAAATATGCGCTACCCTACACCATTGAAGACTCTACCGTTCTCGTACTCTATGGCGATACACCACTGATCCGTGCAGAAACATTGGAAGAGCTCGTCAAAAATGCCGAAAATACGCGCCTCAACTGGTTGATCTCCTCTGTTGATAATCCTACCGGTTATGGCCGTATTATTCGTGATCATAACCATCATATGATTGCGATTATTGAAGAGAAAGATGCCAATGAGACCGAAAAAGAGATCAAAGAAATCAATACCGGAATCTTCGCCATCTGCCAAAACTTCTTAAAAGAGGCGCTTCCACAGATCGGTAATGATAATCAACAAAATGAGTACTACCTCACCGATGTTGCAAAACTCGCAGTCCAAAATGGAATCACGATCCATACCATCGAGGAAGATCCGGCAGTGATCCAGGGCGTTAACGATCGTATTCAATTGGCTAATCTTGAGCGCTACTATCAGCAAGAGATGGCAAAACAACTCATGCTCAATGGTATTACGATCGATCATCCCGACTCTTTAACGATTCGTGGACGCGTTCAGAATGACCTCGATTGCCATATCGAAGCGAATGTGATTTTAGAAGGTAAAGTCATTTTAGGTAAAAATGTTGTAATCCGTACTGGTAGCGTCTTAAAAAATGTCGTTATTGGTGATAACACCATTATTCATCCTTACTCTGTTATTGAGAATGCATCAATCGGTGCGAATGCCTCTATCGGTCCTTTTGCGCGCATTCGAGAGAATAGTAAATTAGGGGATAATACCCGCATTGGTAACTTTGTCGAAACTAAAAATAGTACCCTTGCTGATGGGGCAAAAGCCTCTCATCTTGCTTATTTAGGGGATGCTACGATCGGCAAGGAGAGTAATATTGGTGCCGGCGTCATTACCTGTAACTACGATGGAGCAAACAAGCATCAGACCATTATTGGTGATCATGCCTTTATCGGTTCAAATAGCTCCTTAGTAGCCCCCGTTAAAATTGGTAATCATGCAGCAACAGCCGCGGGTTCTATTGTTCCTAAAGATGTTAAAGATCATACCTTAGTTCGTAATCGCTTAGAGGCGATTCATGTGGAAAATTGGGAGATTCCGAAAAAAGGGGATACTAAAAAATAAATTTTAAAAGTTTTTAAGAGCAGCTTAAAGTTTCTTAATGCTACTTAAAACTTCTTAAAGTGCAGATGATTCCGATCATCTGCCTAATTAGTTGAAAATTGATATACAAAAATATAGAGTAAATACTCCCATTTAACGGTAGAATAGTGGATGATTCTGGTAGAATAGAAGTTATATGGATGTGATTTATGGCAACATCTATTGTGGATCCGCTCCGAGCAGAGGCATTCGATCACAATAGTTACTAGCAGAGTCACAATAGACTTCAGTGATGAATCATTCAATTAAAAGGAAATTCATATGAAAAAAATTCTTCTTATTGCCGCTTCATTCGCAGCACTTTCAGTTCCAACTTTTGCACAGGTTGACCCTGAGCTTGCAACAGCTTCAGGTTGCTTTGCTTGCCATCGTCAAGATAGCAAATTAATTGGCCCAAGCTACGATGAAGTATACGAAAAGTATAAAGATGATGATGGTGCTGAAACCTATCTTGTTGAGAAAGTCACCAACGGTGGTTCAGGTGTTTGGGGTCCTATTCCAATGGCACCTAACTTACACATTCCACAAGAGAAAATTCAACTCTTAGTAAAACAGATTCTTCATAAAGCAAACTAATTAAAAAGCAAAATGAAGCAAAGTTACGCTCATTTGTAACTTGTCATAAAGATCTATAGATATCAAAATGCCACCATAGAGTATCAATGGTGGCATTTTTTTATTGCTCTTTATTAGATTGTTGATTGAAATAAAAAAAGCTGATGAATTGCCGGAGATCACCACTGCATACATCTACAAATTGCATGCCGGCAAATGGCGATTCTCCATCGCTGACTCTTTTCTTGAAATAAAAAAGCTGAACGCTGCCGGATCTTACTATCGCGCACTTCCATAAAGTACGCGCCGGCAGTTGGTATCAAAGATGCCGACCCGCGGGCATGCACTTATAAAAAGAATGAAATGGTCGGTTCCCGCAGCTCCACAGACCTTCTTAAGAATGATTAATTGAAATTAATTAAAATTAATTGAAATAAAAAGAGCTGATGAATTGCCGGAGATCACTACTGCATACTTCCATAAGTTGCATGCCGGCAAATGGCGATTCTCCATCGCTGACTATTTTCTTGAAATAAAAAAGCTGAACGGTGCCGGATCTTACTATCACTTACTTCTATAAACTACGCGCCGGCAGTTGGTATCAAAGATGCCGACCCGCGGGCATGCCACCGGTGAAAAGATTGAGATGGTCGGTTCCCGCAGCTCCACGAATTTTCTTAAGAACAATATTGTGATTGATCAAAACAAAAAGCTGATGAATTGCCGAAGATCACCACTGCATACTTCCATAAGTTGCATGCCGGCAAGAGGCGATTCTCCATCGCTGACTCTTTTCTTGAAATAAAAAAGCTGAACGTTGCCGGATCTTACTATCGCATACTTCCATAAAGTACGCGCGGCAGTTGGCATCAAAGATGCCGACCCGAGGGCATACACCGGCGAAAAGAATGAAATGGTCGTTTCCCGCAGCTCCACGAATTTTCTTAAGAAGAGAAAGATTTTAATTCGCTTCCTCTGAAGAGAGCTCTTTATAGATAGGCGCTAAGGCCGCTAAAACCTCTTCCACACTATCGACTAGCGTCACGCGATCGAGATCTTTCGCGATAATCATCTCTTGAGAGAGAAGCTCATTTCCAAACCAATCGAGAAGTGGCTGCCAAAATTGTCGATCTACTAAAATGATCGGTTTTTCGATCATCTTTTTAGTCTGCATCAAGGTTAAAGCTTCCATCAACTCATCGAGTGTTCCAAATCCACCGGGCACACAGATAAAAGCCTCGGAGTAGGCCAAAAATACCGTCTTACGCGTTAAAAAATGATCAAAATGGAGCGAGAAATCTTGGTAGATATTCGGCGACTGTTCACGAGGTAGCTTAATATTAAGACCGATTGAAGTTCCTAACTTCCCTGCCTGACACCCCCTATTTCCTGCTTCCATAACGCCGGGTCCACCGCCGGTGATAATAGAAACGCCCCGCTCTGAGAGCGCTTTGGCAATCTCAAAAGCTAATTGGTAGCTCCGATCATCTTTCGTTAATCGTGCAGAACCGAAGAGACTCACTGCCGGCTCTAAATTACGCAACCCTAAAACTTCATCCGCTCGCTCTAATTCCGCTTTAACAATGGGAATATCATAGATCGGAATTCGTCTTGCACTACGACTTGAGGCTTTCAAGGTAGAATCTTCATTCACTGCTACTAAATCGGTAATTTCGCGACTCATCTCTCTCCTCTTCACTCCTACTCAATAACTAGATCTATAGCACCACGCTGATATCACTATTTAAATCCCTATTTGTATCAATATGTATATCGATATCTGTATCAATAACGGCATCAATACTTATACCAATCAATACCTATATCAATATTACTCTCTGCTAATCGACCTTGATCCTATGCCCTATACGCTTTAATCACCCTGAAATGAGCTTCTTCCCTACCCCGCATGAAGCGTTCTAAGATAAACATCAAAACGTGTATTGGGGGATTCCACCGAATGATGGGGGCTTCTCTCCCCCACAAAAGGAGCACCTTTCGGCCTCTTCACAACCACTCGTTCAGCGCCACTCTCTAGCGCTGCCTCAAGAAGTGCTTCACTATCGGGATCATCTCCTACCAGTTCACGGATAATACGAAGCTCTTTTTTCACTAAGGCTGATTTCTTCCGCTCAGGATACATCGGATCGAGATAGATCAACTCAATCGGATCTCCATCAGTCTGATCTTTTTCAATCTTCCCCAGGCTCTCACCCATGCTATCTTGCGCTTCATCCGCACGATAAAGTCTGTAATGGGTTAGATACTCAATTGCATCTTGCTCTTTTAGACGCCACTGCTGCGGGAACTCTGCCATCGGCACCGCTTCTAACGCCACTTTTAAAAGAATCTGTAAAACAGGATTGCGCTCAAACATCGTGACATTAAAGCCGGCAAAGAAGAGAAGCGCAGAATCTCGCCCTAATCCCGCCGTAAGATCAAGTACATTTTTACGCTCATTACTCTTCCACCCTAAAGCTCGAAGAAGCGGTTCTTGCGCTTTATTGAGATGTTGCATACGATAGCGCATCTTCTTTGAAAAGAAGTCAATTTTCAGGTCGCCAGCGGTTAAATCACGCCAAAAAAAGGCTTTACCATCCCAGATAAATCGATTCTCTTCTCGATCACTCTCTTCCAATTGTGCCAAGATCTCCGCAGGGAGTTGAAGCGGGGTATTCGCCCCCTTCTTTGTTATCTCAAATGGATAGCGCATTTTGCCCCTCTTGACACCTTAAAGGGCGCCATGCTCCTCTTCGATTAAGGTCTGCTCAGCGATCAGACGAATCTTCTTCATCATCTGCGCTAAACCATTGGCACGATAAAGCGAAAGATGCTGCTCTAACTCAATTTCACGGATAAACTCTGGGGGATGATCGATGATCTCCTGCGGTGTACGGCCTGAATAGACACGAAGAAGCAACGCTAAAAGCCCCGAAACAATAGCAGAATCACTCGTAGCTTGAAAATAGAGACGCCCTTCATGATATTGAGAGAGCAACCAAACCTGTGCTTGGCAACCATAGAGGCGATTCTCTTCAATACGCTGATCATCGGGAAAGGGAGGCATTGCGCGCCCTAAATCGATAAGATATTCATAACGGGCGGTCCAATCATCTAAAAACTGAAAGCCATTAACAATCTTCCCTACCACCTCTTCGATAGATTGTGTAGGCGCTACAAGTGACTGACTCAACTTAAATCTCCTTCGATCGCTTGATCTGATCGGTTATCTACTGCGTGAAGTGCTGATCGATAGTATTTTCTTACCACCCATCAATACTCACCAAAATTTACTAAAATAGAGCTCAATAGCCCTCTAGTATATCCTCCTTTGCCCCACAAGCGAAAGGGATCTCTTAAAGAGCGAGAAATTAATACGGATAATCTATAGCTAAGGGCTCTTTTGATAACCGCGATCAAGCGCTCGAAAAGCGAGACTCTCCGTTAAATGTCGGCTACTGATCTTTTCGCTCTCCTCAAGATCGGCAATTGTTCGCGCCACTCGTAAAATACGGTGATAACTCCGTGGGGAGAAATTGAGCCGTTTTTGCGCCATCTCCAATAATTTCAACTCACCTTCTCCAAGGGGACAGTCAGACTCAATCTCATTGACGGTAAGATCAGCATTGATCTTCTCACGTCGCGCTAATTGTGCCGCTCTTGCAACCTCAACCCGTTTTCTGATCTCTGAGGAGGGTTCCCCTCTCTTACTACTTTGGAGCTCTTCTGTGGAGATACGAGGCACTTCCACATGAAGATCGATCCGATCTAACATCGGCCCTGATATTCGCCCCTTATAGCGAGCAATCGCATAATCACTACAGCTACATTCATGAACAGGATCTCCTAAATAGCCACAAGGACAAGGGTTCATCGCTGAGATCAATTGAAATTTGGCGGGGAATTCCACCTGTTGCATCGCTCTTGAGATATGGATCATCCCCGATTCAAGAGGCTCTCGCAATACTTCTAACACCGTGCGATTAAACTCTGGCAACTCATCGAGAAAGAGAATGCCGTGATGTGCAAGAGAGATCTCCCCTGGCTTTGGATAAGTTCCGCCCCCCACTAAGGCAACAGATGAAGAGGTGTGATGGGGTGTTCGATATGGACGAACACCAAATTGCTCCGCTCTAAATCCCTGCCGACTAATAGAGGCGATCATCGCGCTTTCGATCGCTTCCTCTCGCGTCATCTTTGGTAAAATGCCGGCAAAACGGGAGGCGAGCATAGTCTTTCCCGTACCCGGTGGGCCGATCAAAAGAACATTATGTCCACCGGCTGCGGCGATCTCTAATGCACGTTTGGCAAAAAATTGCCCCTTAACCTCTGAAAAATCGGGAATAGGGGTCTCTGATTGAATCTGTAGAACAGGTGGCTCTGCTAATTTGACTCTCCCATCGATAAAATCGACCACTTCACGGAGATTTTTCGCCATCAAAAAATGTTGATAACCCAGAAAACCGATCTCCTCTGCCCCATCATATGGGACAATTAAGCGCCCCTCGCGCTTCATCACCTGAATGGCTGTAGGCAATAACCCTGTGATAGGTCGCAACTCTCCGGTAAGCGCCAACTCACCGACAAATTCATACGCTTTAGGTGAATTTTGTAACTGCCCTGAAGCCTCTAATACCCCTAGAGCAATAGGCAGATCGTAACGCCCACCCTCTTTAGGAAGATCCGCCGGAGAGAGATTGATAGTAATTTTACGATTAGGGAACTCAAAACCAGAATTGACAATAGCGGCAACGACCCGATCTTTACTCTCTTTGACCGCTGTCTCCGGCATCCCCACAATCGTTAATGCCGGCAAGCCATTACTAATATGAACCTCAACACGTACCTCCGGCGCATGCAGCGCACTTAAGGCTCTCGTATAGATCACTGAAACCATCGATCCGCCCCCTAACCTTCTCCCAAAAATAAACCAATACTCAATACTCAAATATCGATAAATCACACTCATAGCGCCCTAACTATTGAGGGTAAACCGCTCTTAAATATAATAATCGTAGTGATTCTTCCTGGAATTTGGGAGAAATAGCACAATGCCCCTACAAAGATTCGTGGTAATATGGTGCTATTTAATCTGTCGCAAAGTGGCAGATCTTTACACGCTTTTTTATGGTGTTTTATACTATTTTTATATCGTTTTGATTCTTTGATGCGCTTCGATACGCTATCGATCAGCAACAATAATCAAACAGAAGCAGAAAGGATTTAATATGGGTTTTTTAAAAGGTAAACGTGCATTAATCGTCGGTCTCGCCTCGAATCGTTCAATCGCTTGGGGAATCGCAAAAGCGATGCGTGAGCAAGGTGCAGAGCTTGCATTTAGCTTTCATGGTGAGCGTTTAGAAGATCGTGTTAGAAAGATGGCGGCAGAGCTCGACTCTGACATCGTCCTCCCATGTGATGTGGCAAGTGATAGTGAGATTGAAGCATTGATGACATCACTCAAAGATGTTTGGAGTGATGGCTTTGATATTGTGATCCACTCTGTAGGCTTTGCACCTAGAGAGTCGCTCGATGGTAACTATCTCGATACCGTAACAAGAGAGAACTTCCAAATTGCTCACGATATCTCCTCTTATAGCTTTGCCGCATTAGCAAAAGCTGCACGCCCTTACCTTCGTGAAAATGCTTCACTCTTAACATTAACCTACCTTGCAAGTGAGCGTTCAGTACAAAACTACAATGTGATGGGCTTAGCCAAAGCATCACTTGAAGCAAATGTTCGCTACATGGCATTAGCATTGGGTAAAGAGGGTATTCGTGTTAATGGGATCTCAGCAGGACCGATCCGTACTCTAGCAGCATCAGGAATTGCTGACTTTAAGAGCATGCTCTCAGCATTTGAAGCAGCAGCGCCGATCGGTCGTTGTGTCACCATTGAAGAAGTGGGTAATGTTGCTGCATTCCTCTCTTCTGATCTTGCATCAGGTGTAACGGGCGAGATCACTTTTGTTGATGGCGGATTCAATACCGTTATTGCCGGCATGTAATTTTCCCGATTGATTAGTTGGCTCATTGGTTAACTAATTGATCAATGTACTCAGTCTAAAAAGGCTCTAATAATGATTAAATATTAATCAATTAGAGTCTTTTTTCATATCTCAAGATCTCTCTTTGAAAACGTTTTCTCTTCCTACTTCTGCTCACTTATCGCTTTTTACGTCGATATTCCCGCAAAAATGGCTACTTTTTTCACAAAAACTGCTAATTTGAAAATATTTCTAAATTTTTTATCTTTTGCTTAAGATATTATTTGACAACCTTTAAAAAAAGCACTACTATATGCGTGACGTTTGAGCAATCAGACGTTCTCCTCCATATCCTCCTTTGGTGGTTATTTTGCCGAGTCTTTAAGAGCTCGGCTTTTTTTTGCCTAAAATTTGTCACCCAAAATTGAAACAAAAGAGCTGTTGAGTTGCCGGAGATTACTACAGATTACTCTTTTCATTTATCCAATCATGAATTGTAGCGATAATCTCATCTTGAGAGATGCGCTCCTGCTCTAAACGAGAAGCTCCGTAATAATTGGTGCGCAATTGTTGAAACAGCACTCCCTCTTCAGGAGTTAAAAAAGGAGGGTCATAGATCAACTGCTGACTTCCCGGCACCATATAATTACGATATCGGTTAATAATCGATACATCCATCATCAAAGGAGTAATCTCGGGAAAGAGCGATCGAGCCTGACTAAGCATACTTAAACCATCAAGATCAATATCTCCCCAATAAGCAACCCTCTTACCCTGTAACCATAGCGCACTTAACCAATTGAGATTCTTCCCCGTGCCGGCAATAATTAATAGATCATCCCAATTAGGGAGGCTAAATGCGATCTGTTCATTTTCAATAATCAGAATATGGTTCACCTCAAAGATTTGTGCCCTTAATACCGCTGCCGGTAATCTTAAGAGATCTAAACCTTGGTACTGCGCTTGTAATTGTGGGCAGAGCAAGCGTACTAATAACCAATCTTTAGGTGTCTGTTTCACATCTAACCACTGATAGAGCCCTATTTTTGTAATATCTCCAATCACTTCTTTAGAGATTTCAGTTGTAGACTTAAGGTCTAACGATGCTGAAGGATAGATCCCAGCTAATAACGCTGCCACTAAGGTCTCATTATTTTCAATGAACTTCGTATCGATGCCGGTCACATTGAGCGCTCGAAGATAACACCCTCTTCCCATGCGATAAGATAATTGAGGTAATAACGTTAACATGTTCTCTTGATCTAAAGGAGAGAGCGCTGTGAGTGCTTCTATGGAATTAACAATAGCGCTAAAAAGCGCATAAGAAGGCGTTTGATCTGTCAGGGTTAACTCATAGAGAAAACGCCCGATCGTAGTACGCCAACTTTCCAATAACTCTAGCGCCTCCTCACCTAGAAAAGTCGCTAACTCTAAAAGAGAAGAGATACGGATTTTAATAGGAATGGATTGTTTTCCAATGCGAGGATAATGAAACGTTTTTCGAATAACTTCAATCTTTCCATCCCATTCCCGCCATGCCTCGACAAACGCTTGAAATGCCGACACATCCTGTAAAATAATCTGTTCTGTCGGCGGCTTTAAGCCCACTTCAATAAGGGTAAACTCCGAATCTAACAACCTCGATTTCAAGCGGCCCTTATTTTGCCACTCTTGTTGCCATAATCGCTTAATTAATGTTTCAGGTAAAACACCCCACGATCGTGCCTTTTGCATACACAATACCTACTCTATTTGATAATTCTATTGATAGCTCGATTGATAACTCTATTAGATAATAGATGCGATAATGCGCTTTTCTCGTGGAGCATCTCTAATGACCCGCCATCTCATCATTTACCCGCTTTTGTAATAATTGTTGTCGCTGCGCATCTAACTCTTCCCAAGTTAATTCTAAAATACGACTCTCATGTTGATCATTATCCCGCTCAACAATTAAGAGTGAACTTGCAGACTCTCGCGCAATCGTAATATTTTTATAAGGTGTGATCAGGTTAATATGCAATTGTAATGCTTTAAATACCCTCAAAACTCGGCGACTTACCGTTTCTGCAGTATTAGAGAACGCTTCATCAAGAAACACCGTACTATATACAGGAAACTCACTTCCTTCTGGCGTTAATACATAAGCTAAACTTGCCGCGACGATTGTACCCGCAAATGCCTCTTTTTCACCCCCTGATTTACCACTTGAAGATTCCCACACATCACGTTCTTCACCACTCTCACGATCAATTTCTGATGCATAAAAGGAGAGCTGATAACGGGTATCTAGCAATTTAATACTCTCTTGCGTATTAGGCGCAATATTACAAGCACGATCTAAAATCACAATAACTTCATTAAGTGCGACAAAACGGGCTTCATGACCATCTTCTCTCTCCGTTAGCATGAGGTGTAGGGCGCTATCTAATTTTTGTTGAAATATTTGTAATGTGGCGATTCGCTCCCGTTTATATCCTAACCGTAGAAAACTCCCCTCCCGAAATTCAGTTTTTGCTAGCACTCGATTAATCACCTGAATGCGATCTTCAATCTCCTCTAATGAGCCTCGCATCATATTATTAAAATCCGCTAAGGATTGCGTTGTATGTTGATTCAATCGCTCCTTAAAACGTAGTTTATGTGCAGGTAATCCCTCTTTTTCTAATGCCTCTAAATATATTAAAGCATTAGAAAGCGCCTCTAATCCCACTGGCCACTCTAATGAAAAAGAACGCCATTGATCTTTCACCATAAAGCTCGTGATAATCCCCTCAACCTTACGACTCGTGTTATGAATCAGATCATTAATCTTCGTTAAATGTTGCTCAATCTCTGATTTTATCTGCTTAAAAGCAACATTATCTTGTAAGGAATATCGCTCGATATAGGGGGTCAATAATTGTAATCCATCCTTGCTCATCTCCATTGTGGCATCTTGCTGATACCCCTGATACTGCCGCTGTTTCTCACTCTTTTGTTGCGCTAATTCCCCACCTTTTCGGATCAATGACTCCCGACGCTGCTCTAACGTTTGAATCTCTTTTTTCACGTTATCAATGTTGTGCTGAATACTTGCAAGACCTCCTTTCTCATTTTCTAACTCTGCAATTAATGAGGTTAGATGTGCTATCTCTGCTTGAGATTTAGCCATATCGATCTGCTCCCAGAGAATCTCCGAGAGTTTTTGCCAAATAGTATGATTATTTTGTGCCTCTCTTAATGCTTTTTGCCGGGATTGCTTCTCTTCTTCTGTAGCTTTTATGCAGGTGATCTGTTCGTCGAGCGTCTTCTTTAAAAGCATCAACTTTATCTTATTATTAAACCCGATATTCCAATAGCGTTGATCCATCACCTTTTGCTGATCTTGCTTCTCAAATCTCCCTTTTTGTCGCTGAATTAATCCCTGTTGTGTCATTGAGTTAACAGTCACATTTAAATGCTCGACCGAATCGACACATGTTAAATCAAAACGCTGTAAAAATTGTTGTAACCAACCTCGATAAGCATGTTGTTTCCAGATCAACTTCGCTAAGAATCCTTGTTGATTGAATTCACTCATTTGATCATCAGCTTCACGCACTACTTGTACCCGAACATGTAGCCCTAAATGATGTTGATTTAACCAGGCGGTAATCTGCTGATAGTTTCTTTCAGGAACCAAAAGTGTTGTACGAAGCCCACCTAATGCACGCTCAATAGCGCCTTGCCACTCTTTCTCTTCTTTTTTAACATCGATCAACTCTCCAATGAAAGGATAATCCTCAACCGAAAGAGATAATGCCGATACTAACTCTCTACGCATTGACTGATATCGACTATCAATATTAGAATCAGGGGATGCCGCTAACTGAGTGATTTCTTCCTGTAATCTTTCGGCCGATTGCTGATGATTTTGTAGCTCAATCGCAACCTCCGTAACAGCCTCTTGTAACGCTTCAATCATTAGCGATATATGATCAAGCATCTCCACCGATTTTGCTTGATGAAGCTCAAATTGAGAGCGCGTTAAAGTATCATCAATCCCTAAGCTCTGACACCATTTTTGATAATGTGCGGCCTGAGTTTGCTGCGTTTTGAAGGTTCTATTTGTCTGAGTTAATTGCTGCTTAAGTGTTAAAAGTTGCCCACCACCTGCTTGATGATATTTCAAGTTGAGTGATTCTAGTGATGAGCGTTGTTGATCTAACTGATCGATACATGCCCGTAAAGCACTTTCTGCCCCCTTCTCTTCAGCCATTAATTGAGTGATATCTGCCTGCAAGATGCTTACTTGGGTTTTAGCATATGCGATAGGTAGTATCGTAAGAGATTCTAACAATTCCTCTTTTCGTACTTTTCCAGTTTGTAACCGCTGATCATATTCAACTAATGGATTAAGGTGCTTAATTTGTGCTTCAATATCCACAATCGTGTCATATAGAGCTTTTAAATTCTCAAAATCCTCAACAATCTTTTGACCAGATTCTCGAAGATTAATCGGCTCTAATACAAGATCTCTAATCAAGGTTGTCAAATCATCGACCTTCTTCAAGCCTAATGCTCGAGAAAGTAATCCCGGCGCATTTTGATTATCCATATGTAAGCAGCTTCGATAGATATTTTGATAATCCCCAAACTTATTATCAGCATATAAAATTGCAGGATGATTTTTTAAGAATTGTTTTAATCTGCGGATGTTCTCATTCTCAAATTCGGCTAATATCTCTTCTAGCGTAATATTTTGCCGAGCGACGATATAGAGCCTTTTAACATCACTCATATCATTGCTGCTACTTGAAGTCCAAAAGAGCGCTGCCATTGTAATTTCAGCGCCATCTGTAAAACGATAGAGTGCTCGTAAGCCTGAGATAACCCCACGATTTCGTTTATTTTTAGTCTTCGTTGTACTCCCATCGTGATCTGCCCCAAAACTTCCACGCATATAGGTCAAAAGCGAGCGATCGGTACGATCCCCTTGCGCGGCGGCAATATTAAATGCCGCTTTACCTGGCGCAACTAAAAGTGCCATCAATCCATCAATTAAGGTGGACTTTCCAGCACCATTATCGCCGGTAATTAACGTTCCCCCAGAATTGATATGTGCAGTATGTATCCCTGTAAAAGATCCCCAATTACAAACGGATAATTCAGTCAGTAATACTTGAGAGTTTCCTAAAAGATCATAATTTGTCATCTCTATCAATCCTCTTTAAACAGGGCTTTATCTATTGGAACCTCTTCACTTTCTGCATATTCTGGTATATCAAAAGTACTCTGCACCAAAGTTATAGGATTTTTATCTGAGTTTCTTACATCTTTGGTATCAACAACTTCTAATTCTTCAGGCTGTTGATCTGTTTGCTGAGCAATTGCTTCATAAGCAGATAATAATTCTGTCAAAAAATGACTATTGACCACATAACAGATAATGGGGGTAATTTGATAGCGCTCATCCGTACCACTTGCCTTTTGCAATAATCGACGTTTTGTAAATTCCTCTAACCGCGCTGAGATTTTTTTACGTTCAAGATTTTCATTAGAGATGAGACCAATAAAGGGTTGTAGTTCATCTAAAATCTTCTCAAAATCGATCATAATCACAGCTTCTCCAGCACGATCTCGCTCCTGATAGTGTTTGCGTAAAATGAGCAGAATAAGCGTGTCATAGAGGGATAATGTTCTTTTACTAATCAAAGAGGGGAAGGTTTCCTCTTCAGTATCCCCATCATAATCCGCAAGGAAGAGATACTTCTGTTGAGAATCATGAATAATCTGTAGACAAAAATTTGCTAAATGCTGTCGTATTTCCCGCTCATATTGGGCCAACGTCTTATAAATATGGGGTTTATCTTGATCAAACACGGCGCCATTACGCATTAAATAGATCAATGCACGACGAACTTCTGAGGGGAGCAACATTGATTGAAGGTCATGTTCAGCTGTCTCTAAACCATCTGCATCCTCCCATTGGGATGATTGTCTATCAGCTGTAGACTCAAATGAGACCTCTTTATCTAATGCAACTTCATCCGATCCTTCATCCGATCTTTCATCTAATTCCTGATCCTTGCGCTGTCTAGCGTCTTTATCTGCCAATAGCTCTCTAAAAAAATCTTGCTCTTCAATTGTCATTACTAAACCATCCATTCATTAAAGTCATCGGGAAATTGTGTGGCACTTAATACAATTTTAGGAAGCTTTAAAACAAAATCCCCATATTGATCGGCTACCCTGACAGATTCTTGTAGGGGTAGTTGTGGAGCACCAATGCGCCTTGCTATTCTAATATGTGCAACCACCTCTTCTAAACCAAAGCGGGGTGGTAAGTCTTCTAAAATTTGACCAATGCTTAATGCCGTATTTCGTTCTATTAATAGCGACTTCACTTTCTGCGCAAGCTCAAGAATGTTCACTGTTTCTAGATAATTGAGTATGGTAGCACTGACCGTACGGCTATTCTTTTGAGTTACGATATTACCCACTTCTATCTCCTCATCAGGAGTACGCAGGCGCATCGACATCGGGCTTGTAATAACGGGGATACCGGTAGGAAGAGAGAGCGGTAATAGATGGTTTCGCACATCGACTCCCTCACTCTTTAATTGCAACAATCGCCGCTCTAATCGCATTATTAGCTTTGCAACTGCTTGATTATCCTCATAGAGATCATGTTCAATAAAAGTTCTTAAACTCTCTGTCGTTTTACGTCGAATCGACCGGACTCTCTCTCCTTCGCGGCTTAACACTTGTGCTAATGAATAGAGATATTTTTGTTGTGTCGGTTTAAGATATTGCCCTAGCTCACTTTTTACTAAATGGCGTAGTTGTAATCGAAATTCATTAAAGTGATGAGCATCGCAAAGCAACTTATAAAAACTCTCAAAAGAACTGCCCGCTTCTGTTTTATTAAATAGTGTCTCTTCAGCCTCTAAAATTTGTGTCAAAATCTCCCCTTTAGTCCGATTTTGTTCAATCATCTTCATCCGAATGGATTGATCTAATTGACGAATCTCCTCCTCTATTTTGCGAAAATCATCCGTTAATTGGGATGCTAAATAGAAGACTTCTAAGATTTTTTCACGCTTCTCTTCTGATTTTAATGGCACAATACCATATTGCTGTAAATCATCTATTTCTCGCTGTAATGCAATTTGCTCCGCTTGCAACAACGCAATACGTTCCTTTACATTTTGCGTCAAAGTAATAGTCAAGTCCCGTACAGCTTCTTGCACAATTCGAAAATGGGAGGCTGTTGTTCCTAAGCGTCGTTCTTGTAGTGAATAGACAAAACGAAGCGCAATTTCACTCGCATCTGTAGTGAGTAGATGATCATTCGATTCTCTCAACCAACCTTCATAGATCCAGGCTCGTAAATAATCGCTAGCACTCTGTTCGCCCACATTCCAAAAATTTTGCTGTAGCCCTTCTTTAATATAGTGATCTAACTTTAAACGGGCTTGCGTATAAGAAATCTCCTTATCCTCCGAAAAAAGCGCGCTTATAAAAGCTAAAATATAGGGTGCATTATCGGCTCGTAATAATTTCCAAACAAGGCTCTCTTCCTGCTGTACTTTAAATTGCACCAACTGAGGGATAAAGTTCATAAACGCCTCTTCTATTATTCAAGGTAGCACTTTCGACGGTAACAAAAGCACAATATAACTTACTTATATTCAATTAGATATATCAAATAAGGATTATTAAACCAATGTTGATCGAGTTGCCAAGTTCACAAAAACCACGAGCCGGCAGTTGGCATCGAAGATGCAATAAGCGGGCATGCATAAGTGAAAAGAACGAAATGGTTGGCTCCTGCAGCCCCAAAAAACTTCTTATGGAACCGAATACAAAAATACAATTTACCTAATAATGATCTACACTTATGGTCTGTTATATTTCTAATATCTTCAATAGAATTAAATAGATAAAGTGTGTCAACATACCATTATAAGAGATAAAGTTATTCGTTTATAAACTTGCTTAGAGGACCGGGATGGCTAAAGGATTAAGATATCAACCTAAAAAAGGCAGTATTTTAATATGCGATTTTTCAGGAAATAAGGTCCCTGAGTTTAATAAAAAGAGACCTGTACTCGTTTTATTTAAAGATCGTTATAATCCCAAATTGGTTACTGTCTTGCCTATAAGTAGTAAAAAAAGTTTCGGAAATCAGGCTGAATTTCAAGTTGAATGTCCGACGCCAACCGATCTAGATAGTGCTAAATCATCCTATATCAAATGCAATTATATAACTGTAGTTTCCATTGAGCGGTTAAGTCTAATAAAAACATATAACGCTAAAGGTAAGATTAATGTAATGAATAAATTAGATGAGACTCGCTTTCAGGAAGCGAAGGAAAAAGTTGCAAGTTGGTTTAAATCGTATAACATTGTATATGAACCCATAAGGGGCTTTTAAGACTCTTAGCAATAAGAGCTAGTATTAACATTATGGCAATGACACGCCGTCGATACTATTTTAAGGACATCTAATCAGATGTCCTTTGTCATTTCTTAGGATAGATAACTCTAGGGGCTTTTATGCCTGGAAAGTTTTTATCACTCCATTCAGGCCTATCGATTGATTCATGTGCCTCAAATTTCCAAATACGTAACTTATGCTTGAAGTGATTGGCTTTATCCCCATCAATCCCTGTTGTCTCAAACCAATTAAAAGCTTTTTTACCTCTTGTTCTGTTATTTATAATCCAAAGAGTATCGTAAACCTCTTTTCCTATTCGTTTTTTAGCTGATTGATTTTTGGAGATTCTCTTTTGATTCTCTTTTCTTAAGTTATACAAATTATTACCATAATACCCAGAAGCTCCCATCAACAGATCGCACAACTGTAATGCTAAAGATTGAGTACTATCAACAAACCTTATATCCAATTTAAGAGATTTTTCTTTTCTTAAAATTCTTGGTAATTGGTCTGCAAACTCTATTAATCTTGCTTTATGCATATGACTAGAGTGAGTATCAAGATTAATTATTAGATGAATAGGTATATCTGCATATAGCAATCCAAAGCTATGTTTTATAAATTGGTAATACACCTTATATTGAGATTTGAGAGTAGTTTCTGGCTCTCCCCTATAAGAGATTGATCTATCAAGAAATAATTGCCGATACTTTAGATTAGTACTCTCAGCTAACATAAACCTCTTAAACAGACCGATCAGCTCTATAAAAAAAGTTTCAGTTTGTGGAGATGTTCGAGTCCACTTTATTTCTTTCCTAAATTTATACGCTTTCTTTAATTTTCTAATTCCATTCTCTAAATCAACCATGGTTTCTGGAGGCGCCATTATTCCACCAAAAAAGCAATGATATCGATATAGCGGGTCCTGTTGAGTCCAAGCCTCGTCTGCATAAATTTCTAATAGTTTTGGCATAGAATATATTGATCAATAATAGATTTCATTGTTAATCACTGGAAGCAGTGTAACAAAAAGAGCTGAACGTTGCCGGGCCTCACTATCGCTCGCTTCCCCAAATCACGCGCCGGCAGTTGGCATCAAAGATGCCAATAAGCGGGCATGCATGAGTGAAAAGAACGAAATGGTT
>NZ_JBVPGU010000007.1:0-97156 GCF_055813795.1 Ignatzschineria sp. PL_is040 | reverse complement strand
AGAGAAGCAAAGAAACTACTAGAGAACTGGCTTCTACCGAATCATCTTCAACGTTGCCGTCTGAATGAGTGGTGTATCTTACCCCTTTCATTTTTATTTGCAACTCTTTTTCTGGTCAAAATGTAAGCGCTGGCAAAAAAGTTAGAAAAAAGGGGGATCTAACTATATCTTCATACAGATAACTAATGAATAAATAAGGAAGAATAGATAGCCTGGAGTGAGTAGAGAAATTGTTAAAAATTTAATACTCTTAACTAACAGGCTACTGACCTCATCTTTAACCAAAAAGCTTGATGATCTTTTTCAATCCTGCAATCAAGCGATCGACATCTTCACTACTGTTATAGACACCAAAAGAGATTCTAGCTGTTGCCGGCACATCCATTCTTCTCATCAAAGGCTGTGCACAATGATGACCTACTCGGATAGCAACACCCTCATGGTCGAGTAATGTGCCAATATCGTGGGGATGAATTCCTTCGACAACAAATGAGATCACACCCACCTTCTCTGCTGCCGTACCGATAACTCTTACTTCCGGAATTTGAGCTAATTGCGCCATTGTATAATCAAGCAATGCATCTTCATGTGCTGTAATCGTCTCAAAACCGATTTCTTCCACCCACTCAAGCGCTCTACCAAAAGCAATAACACCCGCAATATTAGGTGTTCCAGCCTCAAACTTATTAGGTAATGGGGCAAATGTTGTCTTTTCAAAGGTAACAAGATCGATCATATCACCACCGGTCTGATAAGGAGGCATCGCTTCTAATAACTCTCTTTTTCCATAGAGAATTCCAACACCTGTAGGTCCATAAAGTTTATGAGCAGAAAATGCATAGAAATCGACATCGAGTTCCGTTACATTAAGTGGCTGATGTACAGCTCCTTGCGCACCATCTATTAATACTTTTGCGCCTACTTTATGAGCAGCCTCTATAATATGCTTAACATCATTAATCGTACCCAACACATTTGAGACTTGAGTCACGGAAACAATTTTTACACGCTCATTTAACATCTCTAGATAGTGGTCTAATAGAAGCTCTCCCTGATCGTTAATGGGAATTACTTTAAGTTCAGCCCCCCTCTCTTCACAGATCATCTGCCATGGAACGATATTTGCATGATGCTCCATCTCTGAAATAATCACGACATCGCCCGGCTCTAAAACCATCCGCCCATAACTTTGTGCAACTAAGTTAATACTTTCGGTTGTACCTTTTGTAAAAATTACTTCTCGAGAATCTTCTGCACCAATAAACTTTCGAACAACATCTCGGACTAATTCATACTCTTGGGTCGATTTCTCACTAAAGAAATAGACTCCCCGATGAATATTTGCATAATATTTCTCATAAACTTCTCGTTCAGCATCGATCACCACTTGAGGTTTTTGTGCTGAAGCCCCGGTATCTAAAAACGCTACCTGCGCTCCTTTTACCGTTTCATTAAAGATAGGGAACTGTTGACGTATTTCTGGCAATGCAATCATGCGGTACCTCTGCTGATGAGTTTTAATTTTTAATATATTAGTGTGATTTTAATATACATTTAATACTTTAAACTTAAATTCAAGATTATGACTCAAGATTTAGATTTGCGATCTAGAAATTATAAGTTAAAGATGAAAGTAGAGGAGAGATATAGAATGGCTCAAGCTCAAAGCCCTTCTGATAAGTTTCTTTAGATAAATCAATTAGAGAAGGTCACAAAAACGGCTATAACCAGTACCAGTAAAGAGGATACCGGTGACAGCTATAGCCGCTCTTCACAACTTGAATTAGAGAAAATGATGTCTTAAACGATTCTATGACTCGTTTCGCTACCTCTCTCACTACTCCTTATTTTGATATCACATCAATTGCGCAATATCTTTATCTAGCTGATGATGGAGCCATTCACTAATCGATTTAGATTCGATCGTCTCTAAGATCTCAACAGCGTAGGCACGAATTAAAATCCGCTTTGCTTCTCCTTCTGAAATACCTCGGGTACGAAGATAGAAGAGGTGATCGGGATCGATAAAGCCCACGGTCGCTCCATGTGTACAACGAACATCATCGGCATAGATCAACAAACGAGGAATAGTTAGTGCTCGAGCACCATCATTGAGGAGCAGAGAACGCGTCATCTGATCTGCATTGATCTTTTGTGCATCTTGATAGACATGGATCTGTGCATCAAAGATCGACTCTGCACGATCTTTTAAGATATTTTTCACCTGCTGACGACTTTCACAATTAGGAACGCGGTGATCCATATCGATAATGTGTGAGATATGTTCTCTACCTTCTCCAATATTTAATATATTGAGGTCGGTAACCCCCTCTTCCCCATTCATATGAAGATGGATATTAGATCGAGAAAGTTCACCCTGCGCTTGATAACTCATATAGTGAACATGACTTCTCTCTGCTTGCTCTGAAGTAAAATCAAAGAGCGAAGATCCTTTAGCACCATTAAGCGCTGCACGAACAAACTCTACTTTTGCTTCAGCGGCAACATCAGCCTCTACTTTACCTAAATTAAGATAATGTCCTCCCCCTGACTCAACGAATAGAAAAGAGACTTCCGCAGCTTCCTCAACTGTAATATTGATTTTAAAATCAACTTTAGTGGGTTGTTCTCCTGCATCAGAAAAATGGTAGATAACAACGGGGCGATCAACTTTCGCACCCTCCACCACTTTAATTTCTAAAAGCTGTTCAGTTCCACGAACCAAAAGACCTTCAGGTAGAGTCAACTCACTAATCCAACGGGCACTGACCTCACCATTATAGATCGGCAATACGACCCCATTTTCAGGTAATACTTCTGAGATCGGCGCAGCTGTTTCACGTGAAACCGGATCTTTCCAATCCACAGAGATCACTTTACGAAGGGGGGTATCTCTAAAACGCTCTTTTGAAGCATTCTCTTTATATACTGTTAGCATTAATCTCTCCTTACTTATGAATACGAGTTCCGCCAGCTTCTTCACCACGGAATGCTACGTAACCCTCTTTTTCGAGCTCTAACGCTAACTCTTTACCGCCACTTTTAACAATTTTGCCATCCGTCATTACATGAACAAAGTCTGGCTGTACATAATCGAGTAGACGTTGATAGTGGGTAATCAATAAGAACCCACGATTTTGATCTCTCAATGAGTTAATTCCTTCAGAGATAACACGAAGCGCATCAATATCGAGTCCGGAGTCAGTTTCATCAAGAACTGCTAACTTAGGCTCAAGAACTAACATCTGTAAAATTTCATTACGCTTCTTCTCTCCACCCGAGAAACCTGCATTCACGGCTCTCTTTAAGAAAGAGGCATCCATCTTTACAGTCTTCATCTTCTCTTGCAGCAACTCATAAAACTCTAAAGCATCAACCGGATCTTCCCCACGATACTTACGAATTGCATTCAATGCACTTCTTAAGAAGTAGTGATTATTAACACCAGGAAGCTCTGCTGGATATTGGAACCCTAAAAAGATCCCCATCTGTGCACGCTCATCAGGATCCATCTCTAAAATACTCTTACCTTCAAAAAGGATATCCCCTTCCGTGATCTCATATCCCTCTTTTCCAACGATAATATTGGCTAATGTACTCTTTCCTGAGCCGTTTGGACCCATAATTGCATGGACTTTTCCCGCTTCAATATTGAGGGTAACTCCCTTAAGGATCTCATTACCATCAACTTCTACATGTAAATTTATAATTTGTAACATATTTCTACTCTCGTTATTAATTTTGTAATCGTTATTTCTGCCACCAGCTTCAATATGATGGCGATATGCTTTTAGTCCCGTTTTAACCGACACTACCCTCTAATCGCAGTTCGATCAATTTTTGTGCTTCAACAGCAAACTCCATCGGTAACTCATCGAAGATCTCTTTACAGTAACCATTGACAATAAGGTTAATTGCATCCTCTTCAGAGAGTCCACGCTGTTGACAGTAGAAGAGCTGTTCTTCAGAAATTTTCGAAGTAGAGGCTTCATGCTCCACTTTTGAGCTCGAGTTACGAACATCGATATAGGGGAAAGTATGGGCCCCACATTTATCTCCCATCAAGAGAGAATCACACTGAGAATAGTTATGTGAGCCCGTTGCATTAGGTCCAATTCTCACCAAACCTCGATAGGAGTTTTCTGAGTAGCCTGCGGAGATTCCTTTAGAGATAATCGTAGAGCGAGTATTTTTACCAATGTGGATCATCTTAGTGCCGGTATCTGCCTGTTGTCGATCTTTTACAAGAGCAACGGAGTAGAACTCTCCAACAGATTCATCCCCTTTTAAGATACAGCTTGGATATTTCCACGTAATCGAAGATCCTGTTTCAACCTGCGTCCAAGTAATTTTTGACTGAAATCCTTCACAAATACCGCGCTTTGTTACAAAGTTATAGATTCCACCCTTGCCCTCTTCATCCCCGGGATACCAGTTTTGGACAGTTGAATATTTAATCGTAGCTTTCTCTTTAGCAACTAACTCAACAACCGCAGCATGAAGTTGATTCTCATCTCTTTGAGGTGCTGTACATCCTTCAAGATAGGAGACATAACTCCCCTCATCTGCAACAATTAATGTTCGTTCAAACTGCCCTGTATTAGAAGCATTGATACGGAAGTAGGTAGAGAGCTCCATGGGACAACGCTTACCTTTTGGAATATAGACAAAAGAGCCATCAGTAAAGACAGCTGCATTGAGAGCAGCAAAGTAGTTATCATCATGAGGAACAACTGTTCCTAAATGCTCTTTTACCAATTCGGGATATTCCTGAACCGCTTCACTAAAGGAGCAGAAGATAATGCCCTGCTCTAAAAGACGATCTTTATAACTTGTCGCAACAGAGACGGAGTCAAATACCGCATCAACAGCAACGCCTGCTAATATCTTTTGCTCTTCAAGCGGGATCCCTAAGCGCTCATAGGTATAGAGAAGCTCAGGATCAACTTCATCTAAACTCTTTGGCCCATCTGCCATCGATTTAGGGGCTGAGTAGTAAGAGATTGCTTGATAATCGATCGGTTCAATATTGAGATGTGCCCAATCGGGAGTCTCCATCTCTAACCAAGCACGATAAGCCGTTAAACGATATTCTAACAACCATTCAGGTTCATTCTTAATTTGGGATATTTTACGAATCACATCTTCATCTAATCCCGGCGGAAGGGTTTCTTGCTCGATTTCTGTTGTGAAGCCATATTTATACTCTTCACCGGCAAGCGCTTCAATTCTATCTTTTTCTGTAATTTCTGCTGTCATAATCGTTCTATTTTATTATCTTAAAAAATTAGTTTATAAGAGATCTATCACATTCATTTCTGCTTTTAGATCGCTCGGTGAGCCGAGAAGAGATAACAATGTCACTTCAGAAAAGCTCTTATAGAGCTGCTGATTAATGACTCGCCAATGAGGGGCTAATTGACAATCTATCGCTTTATCACAAGGATTCTCAATATCATTACAAGCATTCATTGCGACAGGGCCTTCAATTGCCTCAATAACATCAAGTAACGTAATCTCCTCAGGAGACTTCTGCAATTGATATCCTCCATAAACACCTCTTGTTGAAGTTAAGAGCTCCGCTTTAACAAGAAGCTTCAGAACTTTACTCACCAAAGAGACATTTAGATCACAGATCTCCGCTAGCGTTGATGCACTCATTCTCTCTTCTCTTACCGCAAGCTTAGTAAGAACAAGTAAGGCATAATCTGTTTCTCGGGTAATTCTCAATGTTAAGACTCTCTAAAAAATCAATATAGGAGTAATATAGTACCATATTAGTCCTAATTCAAATTTGTTTTGATAATCACAGCTATTAAGCACCTCAATAGCAGAAGTAATACTCCCTCTATAACTTTTTAATAACTTCCTAATAACCTCCTAATAGTTTTCTAATGACTTGTTAATAACTTGCTAATAACTGCCCGAAAGATATGTACCCAATATTAAAATAGAGAATAATATAGGTTAGAAGATTATAGGTTAGAAGATAGCGCATCGTACTAAAGCGGAATAAAGAAGAGGCCGTTTAGATCCACTCCAAACGACCTCTACTCATCTCATTTATCACTGATTAACAGCGTATTAAAATTTTACTGATTTAAAAGCATTTTTTCCGGCATAGACCGCATTATCGCCTAATTCTGCTTCAATGCAGATGAGACGATTATATTTTGCAACACGATCTGAACGGCAGAGTGAACCTGTCTTGATTTGTGTCGCAACAGTGGCAACAGCGATATCAGCAATCGTTGTATCTTCTGTCTCGCCTGAACGATGTGACACAACAGAGGTATAACCTGCCTCATCTGCCATATTAATCGCATCAATGGTCTCTGTTAAGGTACCAATCTGATTAGGCTTAATTAAGATTGAGTTTGCAATACCACGCTTAATCCCTTCTTGTAGGATTTTTGTATTCGTGACAAAAAGATCATCCCCGACAATCTGCACACGATTACCAATCTTCTCAGTTAAGACAGCCCAACCTTCCCAATCTTCTTCATCCATACCATCTTCGATCGTAATAATCGGATAACGATTGACCCAATCTTCAAGGAAAGCGGCAAATTCTTCTGATGTAAAGGATTTATTCTCAGACTCTAAAACATATTGCCCATCTTTATAAAACTCAGAAGCCGCAATATCGAGACCTAAGAAAACATCTTTTCCTGGCGTATAGCCGGCACGTTTAATCGCCGTCATAATTACTTCTAATGCTTCCTCGTTAGAGCCAAGATTTGGAGCAAAACCACCCTCATCACCCACTCCTGTTGCTAAGCCCTTCTCTGTAAGCACTTTACGTAACTCATGGAAGATTTCAGCCCCACAACGGATCGCTTCGGCAAATGTAGGAACACCTACTGGAAGAATCATAAATTCTTGAACATCTACAGAGTTGTCAGCATGCGCTCCTCCGTTAAGAATATTCATCATCGGAACAGGTAACGTATAACTTTCGCGCTCAGCTAAGTAGCGATAAAGTGGTAAACCTTTCTCATTTGCCGCTGCGTGTGCAACCGCTAGAGAGACACCTAATAGAGCATTTGCCCCTAAGTTTGATTTATTCTCAGTACCATCTAATTTAAGTAAGATCTCATCAACATCTTTTTGATCTGATGCCTCAACACCTTTGAGTGCTTTTGCTATTACGCCATTGACGTTCTCACATGCACGCAATACGCCTTTACCACCGTAACGCTTTTGATCCCCATCACGAAGTTCAACCGCCTCTTTTGCCCCTGTAGAGGCGCCACTAGGTACAGCTGCAGTACCTGATACACCCGACTCTAAAGTAGCTTTTACCCATACGGTTGGATTACCGCGTGAATCAAGAATTTCTCGTGCAATGATCGAGTTGATTGCTGACATAAATTTCTCCAAATAGATATTATAAAAAAGCAAAAGGCGTAACTACAAAATAGCTACACCTTCCTATTATTTATTGTTATTACTCAAATTTCAACTTGAGATAATAATCCTTTCTTTTTCTGCCTATTTTACATCACGGATCTTAGGACCGATGTAACGTTGACGGGGACGACCAATCTTCATATTTGGATCTGCGATCATCTCTGCCCAATGGCTAATCCAACCACTTGTACGTGCAATTGCGAACATAGGTGTGAACATCTCAACAGGAATACCTAATGCTTTGTAGATAATACCTGAGTAGAAGTCGACGTTTGGATAGAGTTTACGCTCTACAAAGTACTCATCTTTAAGTGCAATCTCTTCAAGTTTAACGGCGATCTCCATCAATGGATCATTACCATATTTTGCCAATACTTCATCAGCAATACCCTTGATGATACGTGCACGTGGGTCAAAGTTTTTATAGACACGGTGACCGAAGCCCATCAAACGGAATGGGTCATTCTTATCTTTCGCTTTTGCAATAAATTTATCGATATTGCTAACATCACCGATCTCTTCAAGCATCACGAGTACAGCTTCGTTAGCACCACCATGTGAAGGTCCCCATAATGATGCGATACCTGATGCAATCGCAGTAAATGGATCTGCACCTGAAGATCCTGCTAGACGAACTGTTGAAGTTGATGCGTTTTGCTCATGGTCAGCATGAAGCGTAAAGAGCACGTCAATTGCTTTCTCTGCAACAGGATCAACTTCATAATCAGCACATGGTGTTGAGAACATCATCTGTAAGAAGTTACCTGCATAAGAGAGATCGTTACGTGGGTAACGGATCGGCTGGCCTTGACCATGCTTGTAACAAGCAGCTGCGATTGTTGGCATCTTAGAGATTAAACGGTGCGCAATAATCATACGATGCTCAGGATCGAAGATATTCATCTTGTCATGGTAGAAGCCCGCCATTGAAGCAACGGATCCTACTAACATCGCCATAGGATGAGAGTCATAACGGAATCCTTGAAGGAAGCTCTTCATATTCTCATGCATCAAAGAGTGCGTCATAATGATCTCTTTGAACTCTTTTGATTGCGCTTCATCTGGAAGCTCACCATTCCAAAGAAGATAAGCAACATCGAGATAATCTTTCTTCGCCGCTAACTGCTCAATAGGATAACCACGATAGAGTAGTTCACCCTTCTCACCATCAAGATAGGTGATTGCACTCTCACAACTTGCTGTAGAGACATAACCTGGGTCATAGCTAAACATCGACATCTCTCTGTTTAACTTCGCAATATCAATAACAGAATTACCATAAACAGAATCCAAAATTGGAAATTCTGCTTCATGTCCTGTTCTATTATTTCTAAAGGTGACAGTATCTTTTGTACTCATACTAATTTCCTCCAGCTTTCGGTAACTATCTCCATTAATGGAGTTATCACTTCAGCTCTATTTTAATAAAAACTCAAACTTGAGATGAATAATATTGTTCGACCATCTTAGTACATAAACGATTATTTTAAAATAGCCACAATGGTTCCTCGGTGATTCAATTTTCTAATCGCGCTAATAACGCTCGATTGATATCGATAATTAATTGTGGTCCTTCATAGATAAAACCACTATAGAGTTGCACCAAAGATGCTCCGGCATCTAACTTATCTAGAGCATCTTGGGCCGTCATAATTCCCCCTACGCCGATAATCGGAAAGCGTCCCTGACTCTCCTTTGCTAAAAAACGGATAACCGCTAAAGATCGTTCTGTTAAAGGAGCTCCACTTACGCCTCCGGCTTCAGCTTTCAACGGAGATTGAATGCCTTCTCGTGAAATAGTGGTATTGGTCGCAATAATGCCGGCAATATTTGATTCATCGACAATCTCGACAATCTCTTGCAACTGCTCATTAGAGAGATCTGGGGCTATTTTAAGTAGAATTGGTTTTGGATTTTGATATTTCTGATTTGCGTTCTGTAACGCTTGCAATAGCGCCAATAGTGGCCCCTTCTCTTGGAGAGCTCGCAAATTAGGCGTATTGGGAGAACTGACATTAACCACAAAATAATCGACAACATCAAACAGCGTATGAAAACAGGTTAAATAATCTTCCACCGCCTCTTCATTAGGCGTCTCTTTATTTTTACCAATATTGCCCCCGATGATTAACCGATGTTGCCGCTTCAATAAACGAAGTCGTGCCGCATCAACACCCTCATTATTAAAACCCATTCGATTAATAATTGCGGACTCATCTACGAGACGAAAGAGTCTCTTCTTAGGATTACCCGGCTGCCCTTTCGGAGTCACAGTCCCGATCTCAACAAAAGAGAAACCAAGATCTCCTAACGCTTGATAGAGTTTAGCATCCTTATCAAATCCCGCAGCTAAACCGACAGGATGACGAAAAGTGAGACCAAAAACCTCCCGCTGAAGGCGAGGATCCTCTAAAATTTTCTCACGATCGATCAGACGATTTTTGACAAAAGGGAGTGCCGTTAATGCTCTAATCCCCCAAAATGAGAGATGATGGGAACATTCAGGATCTAGCTTAAAGAGTAGTTTTTGAATAATTTTTTTTATCATCAGCACAATCTTTACAATTCTGTTGCCGCTATTATCCTCCTATTTTGAGACAAAGCTAGCAAAAACATTGAATCATCACTTTAGAAAAGATTTTCCCGTAAAAAAAGCATCTCTTAATGAGATGCTCTCTTTTAAATCCTCATAGCGTTATATTCACTAATATTAACGACCATATTTCTTACGGAAACGATCAACGCGACCTTCCGCATCAAGAATATTTTGTTGACCTGTGAAGAATGGATGTGACGCAGAGGTTACTTCCATACGCGCTAATGGGTATTCGTTACCATCAGTCCATACGATTGTATCTTTAGTTGCGATTGTTGAACGTGTTAAGATCGCAAAATCACTAGATGCATCTTGAAACACTACAGGACGGTAGTTGATTGTATTTTCTTTTGACATAATATTTTATCCATTAATTAATGTTTATCGCTTGACTCTCTCGAGCCTACTTCCTTAATGCACAGTTAGATTCGTCAATCTAAATGTCTACCGCATTAAAAAAATAATCAAGACGGGAATTTTACTGTAAAGAGAAGCCTAATGCAAATCTATTACGCATCAAAGACCCCTCTTTCGATCCATTTTAGAGCTTCTTAGGGCTATTTACCCCTTCATCATTTGGAAAAACTCTGCATTTGTCTTAGTCTCGCGCATCCGCTCAAGCATAAATTCCGCAGCTTCAATCTCATCCATAGGATGGATCAATTTACGAAGAATCCACATCTTCTGTAGCTCTTCTGGCCCCATTAAGAGCTCTTCACGACGTGTTCCTGAGCGATTAACATTAATCGCCGGGAAGATCCGTTTTTCAGCAATACGACGATCTAACTGAATCTCTGAGTTTCCAGTTCCTTTAAACTCTTCAAAGATCACCTCATCCATCTTCGAGCCGGTATCCACCATTGCTGTAGCGATAATGGTCAAGCTTCCACCATTCTCAATATTCCGCGCCGCACCAAAGAAACGCTTAGGACGATGGAGCGCATTGGCATCAACCCCTCCTGAGAGAACTTTTCCTGATGAGGGGACTACCGTATTATAAGCGCGTGCTAAACGGGTCATAGAATCGAGTAGAATGACCACATCACGACCATGCTCTACAAGACGACGCGCCTTTTCAATCACCATTTCAGCGACTTGAACATGGCGCAGAGCAGGCTCATCAAAAGTTGAAGCCACCACATCACCTTTAACAAGGCGTTGCATCTCTGTCACCTCTTCTGGTCGCTCATCAATAAGCAATACCATAAGATAAGCTTCCGGATGATTGATCGCGATCGATTGCGCAATATTTTGCATCATAATCGTCTTACCCGCTTTTGGGGGCGCAACGATCATACTTCTTTGCCCTTTACCAATCGGCGCTACAATATCGATTAAACGGGCGGTAATATCTTCGCTCGACCCATTTCCTAATTCCATTTTGAGTGGCTCATTAGGATGAATAGGAGTTAAGTTTTCAAAAGCGATCTTACGGCGATTCTTACTAACCGGCTCATAGTTGATCTCATTTACTTTAACGAGTGCAAAATATTTCTCATTATCTTTAGGTGCGCGAATAACACCTGAAACGGTATCTCCTGTTCGAAGATTGAAACGTCTTATTTGAGAAGGACTAATATAGACATCATCAGGACCTGCTAAGAAGGAGCTATCTACCCCTCTTAAAAAACCGTATCCATCATTAAGGACTTCAAGCACCCCATCACCAATAACCTCGCCACCTTTTTCTGCTTGTTCTTGTAAAATGGCAAAGATGAGCTCATGCTTTTTAGCCCGCATTAGTCCTTGGATATTCATTTCTTCGGCAATATCTACTAGCTCTTGGGCCGTTTTTTGTTTTAGTTCTGTTAGATTCATAGATTGATTTTATAAAAAGTATAAGAGAGGATTCTAAATACTGTTTAGAATAAAATTCTATTTAAAATAAATATTTAGAATGAATAAGAAGAGTTTATCTTGTGAATTATCTTTATGAGTAATATAGGGGACGCGCCCTCACATTTCCTTAAAGGCCTCAACGATAAGTTGGGCTACTAATAGAGAGAAATGGATAGAAGATTTATTATTAGCGAAAGTTTATGCTTTATCTCCGTCCCGTGCAACTTTATTTCGATATTTTGTGATTAAGGCCTTTAAAACTTCGATCCCTATAGGTAGTGCCGAGATAAAGACAATTCCAAGGACAATCAGAGAGAAGTTCTCTTGGACTATTTGAGTTTGGCCAAAAAAGTAACCTGCGCCTAACATACTCCCTGTCCAAAGAAGGGCACCCAAAATATTATAAGTACCAAAACGACGATAACACATCCGACTAGCACCTGCAACGAAAGGAGCAAAGGTTCTCACGATCGGGATAAAGCGCGCTAAAATAATCGTTTTCCCGCCATGCCGTTGGTAAAACTCTTCTGTCTTTTCTAAATATTTAAGCTTAAAAATTTTAGCATCTCTTCTAAAGGGTTTAACACCTAAATGTTGCCCTATCTGATAATTAACAGCATCACCAACAATTGCCGCGACAAGTAATGTTCCAAAGAGAATCCAGATATTCATCAATCCCGCTGCAGCTAAAGCACCTGCCGCAAAGAGAAGAGAATCTCCCGGTAAAAAGGGAGTTACGACGAGCCCTGTTTCACAAAAAACGATCAATATTAAAATCCCATAGATCCAATATCCATACTGAGAGATAATCACCTCTAGATAATCATCTACATGGAGAAATATATCGACCACCTGCATTAACCAATCCATCACGCTACTCTACCCTTCTCTCTTCTACGTCCACTTTGCTTTAACACAACAATTCAAAAATATCTCAAAATCATCTTTAAGTTAATTGACAACGTTGACACTCGATTTATGACATTCTATCTATTACTACTATCTTGCTATCTTGCTATTTGACTACTTCGTTATTCCGTTATTTCTCTATTTCGCTATCACTACTTTTATAGTCTCTTAAATCACCGCGATGAAATCACTATAGAGCAGTCCGATCAACAGGATGGAGCTGCATCTCATTAAGACGCCAACATTGATCCATCTTACGTGCTAAAGAATAATCATGAGTGACTACAATTAATGCCGTACCAATCTCGGCATTAATCTCACACATGAGATCAAAGATCGCATGAGCATTCTCCTCATCGAGATTCCCTGTAGGTTCATCTGCTAAGACCGCTGAGGGTTTTGTTACCAAAGCACGAGCAATAGCAACACGTTGCCGCTCACCACCCGATAGTTTTCCCGGATGGTGCGTTAATCGATGCGCTAAACCGACTCTATTTAAGAGTTGCTCCGCTTCATGACGTGCTTTAGCAATGCTTGCCCCACCAATCACGAGTGGCAACGCCACATTATCAAGTGCTGTAAATTCAGGAAGAAGATGGTGAAATTGATAGATAAAACCGAGATATTGATTACGAAGATATCCTCGTTTGGCTTCCGATAAACGATTAAAGTGCTCGCCATTGAGATAGATATCTCCACTTGTGGGTTGATCTAATCCAGAGATAATATGCATCAAGGTACTCTTACCGGCACCTGATGCACCCACAATAGCAATACGATCCCCCTTCTTTATCTCAAAAGTCAGATTTTGAAAGATAACAATCTCACTCTTTTGATCGATAAACTTTTTCGAGATCTCTCTCACATCTAAAACAATCGATCCTTCTCTACTCATAACGTAATGCCTCCGCAGGTTGTGTTCTCGATGCCTTCCACGCAGGATAGAGTGTCGCAACACTTGCTAATAGAAAGGCTATGCCGGCAATTGTCGCAACATCAGAGAAGAGTACAATTGAAGGGATCTCCGATATAGGATAGATACTTGGCTCAAAGAGTGTCTTTCCAACCATCTTTTCAATCCAGCGCACAATATCGGCAACATTAAAGGCGATCAATAACCCCAAAATAATCCCGATTAATGCCCCAAAGAAACCGATAAAAGTTCCTTGAACCATAAATACCGCCATAATATGCCGCGGTGGCATCCCCAAGGTCCGTAAGATCGCAATCTCTGATCGCTTCTCCGTCACCACCATCACCAACATCGATACCACATTAAAAACAGCAACGGCAACAATCAGACTCATAATAAGAAACATGGAGATCTTCTCGATCTCGATCATCTTGAAGAGCGCTGAAAATTGATTCACCCAAGTATAGACAGAGTACTGCCCCTCAACTTCAGGTTTGACTTGAAGATAGTAAGCAGTTTCACGCGCCTTCATCGGGTCTTCTAACTGTAGACGAATTCCCGTGACAGCCTCCTTCGGAAGACGGTAGAGTGTTGCCGCATCTTTTAAGTTAACGAAGATATTACTAATATCATATTCATAAATACCGGCACGGAAGAATCCCACCACTTTTAAACGCTTCATTCGAGGTGAGACGCCGGCTACGGTCACATTGATATCGGAAGTCACCAAGGAGAGGTAATCTCCTATCGATAGACCTAAACGGCTTGCCATATCCCGGCTGATCAGGACACCAAACGGCGTATCATCGAGTAGATCAAAACTCCCCTCGATATAGTGCCCTGTGACGGGATCTTTAGTTGTAATGGTATGGGCAATTGCCGAAACTCGCGCTTCATAACGAGGATCAACACCATAAACTTGGACCGGCAACATAACGCCAGAAGCATTGACTAACCCCTGCCCCTCAATAAAGGGAGCACTCCCTACTACATTTTGCTCTTTTTCTGAGAGCGTCATTAAGGGTTCCCACTCCTCGATATACCCCTTCTGATCACTTAAGATCTGATTGTGAAAAGCCATTGCAATGCTCCGCTCAGCGACCTCCTTTTGAAAGCCATTCATAACGGAGAGGACTACAATCATCGTCATCACACCCAGTGCAATGCCGCCAATTGAGACAAAAGAGATAAATGAGATGAAGTTATTTTTACGCTTTGCTGCGGTATAACGTAATCCCATAAATAGGGGTAAAGGTCTAAACATAATGGTTGATCTTTATTAATCTCAAAGTGATTCAGAAAATTTAGTATAGAGGAATTGATGTAGAAGGATACAATTAAACAATCAGAGATTCCTCATCAACATGAGTCGCCTCTTTAAAGAGTTCTTCTAACTCTGGAAGGGGAGGCAGATCACGTAATGATTTTAAATTAAGATCATCGAGCAATTGATCAGTTGTCCCATAGAGCATCGGTCGCCCCGGAACCTCTTTTCTCCCTACCACCTTAATCCACTCCCGCTCCTCTAGACTTCGAATAATATTGCTGCTGACAGAGACACCTCGAACGGCTTCAATATCGCCCCGCGTTACCGGCTGCTTATAGAGAATGAGTGCTAGTGTCTCAAAAAAAGCACTACTAAACCGTTGCTGCTTCGCCTCAAAGAGTTTCCCCACCCATTTTGCAAAGCGAGCGGGGACTTGAAAGCGCCAACCTGACGCCACCTCCACTAACTCAATACCGCCAGCTGCTTCTCGATATGTCGCCTCTAACGCAAAAAGCGCCCGAATAATATCGCTTTCACTATAATTCTCATCATCTAAAATCGTTAAAATCTCTTTCAGAGAGAGTGGAACCTCTGAAGCCATTAAGATCGCTTCTAATAGCGCTTTTAATTCTTGTTCATAATCATTCATGATTTCTATTAATCTTCTTTCTACCTAATATCCATTGAAGCTTATCTATTGAGCTTATCTATTGAGTAAACAACGCAAGAATCTATCGCAATAATCTACCTCAATGATTCTCTATCGAGATTTTTTATCGAGTTATTATCGCACTGTTGCCACAGCACTTAAAGAGAGAAGACGTTTTCCTGATAAAGCAAAAGCAACCCGGCGAATCGCATTCCAAGGATTCTCCTTAATCTGCCCTTTAATTGCCTGATCGATCTGCACAACCATCTTCATAATATTTCGCCATCTACGAAGATTGAGCCGAGATAATGCCTGTTGATAAAGGGGTTGTTTATTACGCCAAACTTTCGATAATACCTGCCGCATACTCTCCCCTTGCTCTAATGAGAAGAGCATCTCTCCTAGTGTAGATATCTCTTTTTGTAGCAGAAAGTTCACCAATGTTGCCGGCTCCCCCTCCTCTTCAAAGATGGTAATAATACGATTGATACGATCAACATCGCCCGACAAAATGGCATCACTAAGATCAAATGCAATAAACTTAGAGCTCTGTGTTAAAGCAGAGCGAAGATTCTCAGCATCAATCTTTCGATCACCATAGTAGAGCGCCAGATAATCGAGCTCCTGAATGACCGAAAAGAGGTTGCCCTCATTATTTTGTGCTAAAAGATCGACCGCCTCTTTCTCTAAATGGAGATTTCGTCGCTTCGCTTCATTAAAGATCCAGCCGGGGAACTCATGTACTCTGGGTGGATAGAGAATTGAAACGATGCCTACCTTATCGATCGCATTAACCCATTTAGCTTTCTGCTGGGCACTTTTAAGAAGAGGAATAGAGATTAAGAGAAAAAGATCCTCTTGTGGCGCAGCTAAATAGTTTTCTAACATTGTTTGCGCTTTACGATCGGGTGTCGAAGTAAATCTTAATTCAATGATCTGCTTCTCTGAAAAGAGAGAGAGGGATTGCGTCGCGCTGGTAAAAGATCCCCAATCAAAACGATTATCCACCTCTAGAAGGGTTCGCTCATTGAATCCATTTTCCCGATAGAGTGCACGAACCTGATCTGCAAGACTCAAAGAGAGATAGGGTTCATCCCCAGAGATTAAAAGAGCTGCTATCCGCCCCATCCCCTTTTTAATCGTCGGTATGACCTCATATGAATTTAATCGCATAATTCCTTCAATATTTTGACTAATCAGAGAGAAGCATCAGTATACACATAGTGCTAAATAAGGATCTAATATCTTCATCAAATTCTCTTTTAATCTCACAAAGGAGCAGAATCTTTAAAGAAGAAATTGAACAATCTTTACAACTAATATGTTGCATGCAACAATGTTTTGAGAGTATGATTCAGTTAAAGATTGTATTACTACAATAGGTCAATAATAGGATCCATTTCCGATATAGATCTCTAAGATAGGTTTCCCAGATAGATTTTGATATTGGCTTCTGATCTTTACATTATCTTTACATTTTAAGGCGATATCAATATCTTACCTATTGCTCTTTATCCCTCTTGATCGATCTTATCGATCTGTAAAAAATGGAGAGTTGATAGTGAGCAATATTAAGTAGAGATTTGCTCTAATATTTGCAATATTTAAAGAGCAATGTTTAGAGGGCAATATTGAAAGAGCAATCATGAGACATTGATAGAGATATCGATCTTTTAATTTTACTAAAAAATACTCGGCACCGATCGCTTCCTTTACCTTAAGGCGAGAAGTCGAGTAAGATAGCGGAGTTTTAAAAACTCTACTCTGGAGGATATTATGAAAAAGTTTGGTCTAAAAAAATTATTAATGGTGACGGCATTTTCAACACTCTTAATCGCCTGTGGTGATGACAAAGAGAATGTTGCAGATAAAGGGGATGGCTTAGATACCCGTTTTGTTACTATCGCAACAGGTGGATCATCAGGTCCTTATAACATTATTGGTACAACACTTGGACAGATCTACTCAAAGACCTACGGTGTAAACTCTAAATCACAATCAACAGGAGCTTCCATTCAAAATGTGAACCTTGTTAATCAAGGTAAAGCTGAACTAGCGCTCACCATGAGTGATGTTTTGAGTCAAGCTGTTGCCGGTGAGGGTTCCTTTAAAGAACCGCTAGAAAATGTGGTACAAATAGCGGCACTCTACCCTAACTATGTCCAAATTGTGACCTCCAAAAAATCGGGCATCAAAACAATGGATGATCTCAAAGGTCGCCGTGTTGCCGTAGGGGATCTCAACTCAGGTACTGAAATGAATGCGCGTGCGCTCCTTAAAGGGCATGGAATCACCTATGATGATCTACAAGTCGATTATCTAGGATTTGCCGAAGCGGTAGATGCACTTCGTGGTGGAAAAATTGATGCTGCCGTCTTAACAAGTGGCCTTCCTAATGCTTCTATTATGGAGCTTGAACAAGGATTTGATCTTCAATTAGTTGAGATTAGAAAACCGATGGTCGATGAAATTGCAAAAGATCAAGCTTACTTCCTCTCTGCAGAGATTCCTGCCGGAACTTACGGTAATGCAGAGCCTATTCCAACAGCAATCATTGTTAATGCCTTAGTTGCACGTAAAGATCTCAGTGAAGAGGATGTCTATAAGTTAACAAAGACTTTCTTTGAGAGTCTCAATGATCTTGCTAACTCGCATCAAGCTGCAAAAGGAATCTCTCTTGAGCATGCTCAAGAAGGTTTAGTGGCACCGCTCCATCCTGGCGCGAAGAAATATTATGATGAGCAAGCTGCTAAATAGAGATAAGAGACGATTACTCACTCTATCGATAGTGGTAGTAATCACTACCACTATCATTCTACTCTCTACAACGATTCGCTCGCAGCCTATTACGCTTATTATCACTGACCATGATCTCTGTAAAATTGAGTCGCCCACTTTCGCACTCTCATGGACTCACTCAGTGGATAAAACTCCTTGGATCGAGTTTTATGAGCGCCAAGATAAAGGCTTTATTTTAACCGATACAAAATTCAAAACTTTTGGTGCGGGCGTCCCTCATGATGGCATTTTGCTCGATCGCAATGACGATATGATTCATTATCAGATCGATCACTTTATGCCGGAGATCAACTGGGTTGTTGATCACGATGTCCGTTCTACTATCTATCTTTCTAAAGATCAGCCTTGGGAGATTTATAACGAGGTTGATCGTTATAGCGAAGTAAAAATTCGCAATAGACCTTTTAATTTTTGGCAACGTTTATCTATAAGGAACTGTCATGAGCCGCAATAATGCAGAAGCTTACCATATTGCAGATACGATCCCTGCCGATACGGAACAGATTTTAGAAAAATTTGACCGTGAATCGATAGTGAGAACGCCAAGCAGTAAATATCTCCGTATATTTATCTCCTGCTTTGCAATCTTTTACTCCCTCTTCCATCTTTGGACAACTTATAACCCGATGCCGGAGTTACTCTATCGTGCAACTCACGTTGCCGTCGGAATTGCGCTGGTCTTTCTAATCTACCCTACCTATAAAAAACAAGCTCGCGATAAGATCGCTTGGTATGATTGGGTCTTAGTTGCACTCTCATTTGTCTCATTGGGATATCTCTTTACAGAGTATAATGCGATTGCAACTGTTAGAGGCGGAATCGCTAATAATACCGATATCTTCATGTCCATTATGACTATTCTCTTAGTGATGGAAGCAGCAAGACGCGTTATGGGCCTTATTTTGCCCACGCTTGCGGCGATCTTCTTAATCTACCCCTTTGTGAGTAGTTATCACTTTATGCCGAGAATATTGCAGACGCGCCCCTTCGATCTTAGCGATATCTTTGGACATCTCTATATTACAACAGAAGGACTCTACTCCTCTGCTGTCGGCGCATCGGTCTCCTTTATCTTCCTCTTTATCCTTTTTGGGGCTTTCCTCAATAAATCAGGAATGGGGCAACTCTTTAATGATCTTGCACTTGCATTAGCAGGACATAAACAAGGGGGACCTGCTAAGGTTGCCGTTGTTGCCAGTGGTTTTATGGGGAGTATCAATGGCTCTGCCGTAGGTAATGTTGTTGGTACCGGTGTTTTTACTATTCCGATGATGAAAAAGGTGGGCTATAGCAAAAACTTCTCCGGCGCAGTTGAAGCGAGTGCTTCCGTTGGTGGACAGATCCTACCGCCTATTATGGGGGCAAGCGCCTTTATTATGGCAGAAACCACCGGGATCTCTTACGGAACGATTGCACTTGCAGCGCTCTTCCCGGCACTTCTCTACTACTTAGGGGTTATTGCACAAGTTCACTTTAGAGCAGGAAAAGATAATCTTAAAGGGATTCCTAAAGCCGATCTTCCTCGTGTTAAAGAGGTTTTAAAGGAGCGTGGTCACCTTCTCCTTCCTATCTTTGCGCTTGTCTACTTCTTAGGTAACAATATGCCGATCGCTTATGCGGCGTTTAATACCATTGCAATTGCAATTGTGGTCAGTCAATTTAGAAAAACGACGCGCATGAGCTTTAAAAATATTTTAGAGGCACTAGAAGATGGTGCAAGGCAATCCCTCTCTGTTATGGCGGCTTGTGCGGTCATCGGTATTGTGATCGGCGTGTTAAGCTTAACCTCTGCAGCAACAGAGCTCATCGGCTCTATTACAGGAACTGGGGAAGGTATGCTCTTTATGACGCTCTTCTTAACGATGATCGCATCGATGGTTTTAGGTATGGGTCTTCCTTCCATTCCGGCCTATATCATCACCGCAACCATTGCCGCGCCGGCACTTGCCAATATTGGGATTCCAACAATTGTTGCGCATCTCTTTGTCTTCTATTTTGGACTCTTTGCCAATATTACACCCCCCGTTGCCCTTGCCTCCTTCGCCGGAGCAGGAATTGCCGGTGGGGATCCAATGAAAACCGGATGGCAATCGCTTAAACTCTCCGTTGCCGGCTTTATCGTTCCCTTTATGTTTGTCTATAATCCAGCGATGTTGATGATCGATACAACAGGATTACCGATGAATGCAACAGAGTTTCCTATTCCCCCTATCTTCGATATAATCAGCATTACGATCACCTCAATTATCGGCATTACCGCTTTAAGTGCCGCTGTTGAAGGCTATTTCAAGTGTAGCTTTAGTTTTATCGGTCGCATTATTTTAGCTGCCGGCGCGTTGATGTTGGTTGTTCCAGAGACAGTGACAGACCTCATCGGAGCAATTATTGTCATCACGATTATCACTATCAATATTAAAAAGCTTCCCATTAAATTGATCAATAAAGGTGATAGTGCGCTTGCTTAACATCACGATCTATCTGATCAGATGAAATAATCAAACAATCGATTACAAGCGTAAATCGAAGTAGGAGCAGAAACTGTAACTGAAATAGGAAGATAAAAGGTCTCACCTCAATATTGAAGTGAGACCTTTTCTTTAGCGGTAATAGTGAATTATTACAGTGAATCACGAGCCATTTAAAACATGATCATTGACCACTGATGGAAAGCCTCTATTTCCGTAGATAGTTATCTTTTAACATTCCAAAGAAACTCTCCCCTTCACCACCAATGATCGCCTTTGCACCATAGAGTGCCATATTGAGATAATTTCCAGGCGTTGCATGAGGAGGGTAGATCAGCTCTAAACGACTCGTATGAACATCGAGTAATGCCGGACCTTCATATTCTAAAAAGGCCTTAACAGTCTCTTCTAACTCATGAGAACCTTTTGCAGAAAATCCTTTCATTCCAATAGAGTCTGCCATTAGTGCAAAATCAGGATTTTGTAGATCGGTATAGCTATTAACCATACCATCAGCTTTCATCTCTAACTCTACAAAATCGAGCGTTCCATTATTGATCACGACAATCTTAACGGGGAGCTTCTCTTGAACAATCGTCAATAGATCCCCCATCAACATGGTCATTCCCCCATCACCACAGAGCGCAATCACTTGTCGATCGGGATGTGATTTCTGAATACCGATCGCTTGAGGCATCGCATTCGCCATTGTTCCATGTTTCAGTGATACTAATGTTCGACGCGTTCCCAATGTTTCAAAATGACGCAGTAACCAGACGGTAGCAGAACCACCATCAGCGGTTGCAAAAGCATCCTTCTTAGCATATTCACTCAATAGCTCTGTCAAATATTGAGGGTGAATGAGCTCTTCACTTGCGGCAACAGCTTTCTTATCGAGTTTTTTCACTGTTTTCTGATAAAGATGACGACAACGATCTAAAAATTCTGTCGACTCACGCTGATCAAGATGGGGTAATAATCGCTCTAAGGTGGGCTCAATATCACCAATAAGCCCTAGCTCAATACCGTGACGAAGCCCAAGTTTTTGAGGATCTCGATCGATCTGAACGATTTTGGCATGCTTGGGATAAAATTGAGACCAAGCAAAATCAGCACCCAAAATAATGAGCGTGTCACACTCTTCAATCATCTGATATCCCGATTTAATCCCCATCATACCGGTCATACCAACATTGTAAGGGTTCTCCCCTTCAATAAAATCTTTTCCGCGAGAAGTATGTGCAATCGGCGCTTTAAGACGCTCTGCTAACGCAATCACTGTTTCATGCGCCCCTTCACATCCCGCTCCGGCATAGATTCCAACTTTACCACCGCTATTGATAATTTTTGCTAATTTTACCAGCTCGCTCTCTTGTGGATAGATCAATGGATGTTTAGGTTGATAGAGCTGACGAATAGGGAGATCCTCAACCTCCGTTGCACTAATATCAGATGGAAGAATGACTACCGCAACACCTCGCTTTGCAAGTGCTTCTTGGCAGGCAGTCATAATCACTCTCTTCGCTTCATGGGGATTTCTAACCTCTTCACAATAGACTGAACACCCCTCATAAATCGGTTTATAATCCACCTCTTGAGGAAAATTGGTGCCCAATACAGCGGTTGGAAGCTGGCTAGCTATCAAGACCACCGGCGCACCATTGCGATGACTCTCATAAAGACCATTGATAAAGTGTAGACTTCCAGGACCACAAGAGCCGGCACAAGCGGTTAACCCTTTGGTCATAAAAGATTCTGCACCAGCGGCAAATCCCCCCACTTCTTCATGACGCACATGAACCCACTCAATCTCCGTATGAAAACGCATTGCATTAGTGACATCATTGAGCGTATCGCCGACCACACCATAACAACGCTTTACGCCAAAGAGCTCCAATGTCTCCACAATAATCTGTGCTACTTTCTTCTTTGCCATCTTTTTTCTTCCTATCGATTGATAGAATGATAAAAATAGAGCGACCTTCACGGCTCTTACTGAACTGTTAGATCGCTCCTTTCATACCATTTTCTATATCATGATTAATATCGAACAATTAATGCCGAATCACTACTTCTCTAAAAAGTTCTCTTTTAACATCTCAAAAAAGGTGTGCCCTTCTCCACCTAAGACTGCTTTCGCTCCATAGAGCGCCATATTCTCATAATTGGTAAATTCAGCATGTGGTGGCCAGATAAGCTCTAAGCGCTCAACATGTACATCGAGCAATGCCGGACCTTCATACGCTAGAAACTCTTTTAATGTTGCCTCTAACTCATGAGAACCTTTCACAAGGAAGCCCTTAATGCCGATCGCTTCTGCTACTTTGGAGAAATCAGGATTTTGCAGGTCAGTGTAGCTATTCACAATTCCCTCTGCTTTCATCTCTAACTCCACAAAATCGAGCGTTCCATTATTGAGAACGATCACTTTTAAAGGAATCTTCTCTTGAACTAATGTTAATAGATCTCCCATTAACATCGCTAATCCACCATCTCCTGAAACAGAGATGACTTGACGATCAGGGTAAGCTTTCTGAATTCCAATCGCTTGTGGCATCGCATTTGCCATTGTTCCATGTTTCATCGATAGCAATGTGCGACGTTGACCATTCGTATGGAAATGGCGATTGACCCAAGCCATCGCTGAACCAGTATCGCCGGTAACAATAGCATCTTCATCGGCATACTCACTCAATAATTCTATTAAGTATTGAGGATGGATTAAACCTTCATGATCAGCCACGGCTTTCTTATCGAGTTTCGCCATACATTTTGTATGTAACTGACGATAATGATCTAAAAATGCAGTATCACTCTTACTCTCTAGCGCCGGCAATAGTGCTTTTAAGGTCTCCTTAACATCACCAATCACACCCAGTTTTATGGCATGACGTAAACCTAATCGGCTAGGATTGAGATCGATCTGAATAATCTCGGCATTCTTAGGATAAAATTGTGACCAAGCAAAATCAGCACCTAATACTAAAAGCGTATCGCAATTTTTAATCATCTCATAACCGGATTGAACTCCTAACATACCGGTCATACCAACGTTATAAGGGTTATTACCCTCAACAAAATCTTTTGCTCTTGAGGTATGTGCCATAGGGGCTTTTAACTTTTCACAAAGAGCGATAATCTCATCAAATGCTCCGGCACAACCTACGCCGGCAAAAACACCGATCTTCTTACCACTATTTAGAAGCTCTGCGATTGCTTTAATCTCCCCATCTGTTGGTCGAATCACTGGAGCACTCGGCGCTTGTGGTTGTAAAATAGGGGTATCCTCTACCTCAGTAGCACTAATATCGGAAGGGAGGATCACAACAGAAACACCCCGCTTTGCGATCGCTTCTTGGCAAGCGGTCATAATCACACGCTTCGCTTCATGGGGATTTTTAACCTCTTCACAAAAGACAGAGCATCCTTTATAGATCGGCATATAATCTACTTCTTGAGGAAAGTCCGTGCCTAATACATTTGTAGGTAATTGACTGGCAATAAGGACCACCGGCGCACCATTGCGATGACTCTCATAAAGACCATTGATAAAGTGGAGGCTTCCAGGACCACAGGAGCCGGCACAAGCAGTTAAGTTTCCTGTCATATAAGCTTCAGCACCGGCAGCAAAGCCTCCAGCCTCTTCATGACGCATATGAACCCACTCAATATCAGTGTGATAACGCATCGCATCGGTCACATAATTTAACGTATCGCCCACGACACCATAACAACGTTTAACACCCGCTTGCTCAAGTGCTTCCACAACAATTCTTGCAACTTTCTTCTTAGACATAATGACTCCATATAGATCATATTCATATCGAAAACAGGAAATGTGCTACCTGTCCATTGTAATATTTTTATATAAAGCTATAAAGATTTAATTTTATATAATTTATAGAAGATTAATCACTATTTTTTCTATAGATTTATTAAAAATTGCTTTAATATCCAATAATTGAAGAAAATATTGGTCGAGAGGGTAATAATTAACATGACAATACCAAGATCTCAAAATAACATTACTAGCAAATAATATTCATATAAATAACATTCACAAAAATAACATTCGCATAAACAATATTCATATAAACAATATTCATATAAATAATATTTTCATAAACAATATTTATAGCAGTAATACTTATAAAAACATTAAAAAGAGAGACGATAAAAAAGCAGATAACTCTCTGTTATCTGCCCTTCACAATGATCTATCGTATCGATAATCGACGGTATCGATAATGAATCAATTATATATAACGGACTACTCTTTAACTTCACCCTTTTTCGCGCCTTTTTCATCGGTTCTTGCCGACCAATAGGTTGCTAAAATAGGCCCTGAAATATTATGCCATAAACTAAAGATAGCACTCGGAACCGCTATTACAGGATCGATCGCAAAATGGGTCTTCGCTAATGCTGCACCTAAACCTGAGTTTTGCATACCCACTTCAACGGAAACAGCTTTGCTATCGGCATAATTAAGCTTAAAGAGTTTTGCCACCCAAAAACCGAAGAGGAAGCCCAATCCATTATGGAGTACCACAACACCAAAAATGAGTAACCCCGATTCAATAATGGACTGCTTACTACCACTCACCACAACGGCAACAATCAGAACAATTGCCGCTACAGAGACAAGTGGTAATACCTCTGTTGCCTGCTCTATTCGCTTTTTAAAGAGCATTCGTAATAGAACGCCGATAGCGATAGGCAGTAGTACCATCTTCAAGACTGACATAAACATAGCCCCCATAGAGATATCGATCCATTGACTCGCTAATAGATAGAAGACTAGAGGCGTTAAGAGTGGCGCTAATAATGTTGAAACGGAGGTACAAGCAACCGAAAGGGCGATATTACCTTTTGCTAAAAAAGTAATGACATTAGAAGCGGTTCCTCCTGGACAAGAACCCACAAGAATAATCCCTACCGCAATCGGTGCCGGCAACATAAAGACCATCGATAAACCATAAGCAAGAAGCGGCATAATAACAAATTGCGCGACAACACCTAAAATGACCGCTTTAGGATGTCGTAAAATCTCGCCAAAGTCGGAGAGAGTCAGGGTCATCCCCATCCCTAACATCACTATACCTAGCAACCAAGGAACATAAGGTCCAATAAATTTAAAAGTATCGGGGGTAAAAAAAGCTAATCCTGCAAAGAGCAGTACCCAAAAAGCGAATGTCTTCCCCAAATTGGCTCAAACGAGCTAACGCTTGCATCTAAAATTACTCCTATCTCGATTTAAATTATTCCAAACGCAAATAATCCTCTTAAAAGAGATTTAATCGATTATGAGTGCGCTTTTCTCTCCTCTATAATGATGATGAATCTCTAAAATCTTCCCTCTTTGTAAGAGAGATCTCTATCAATTTAAGTAAATTCAGTGATCTTGGGTAAAAATCACTTAAACTTTAAATATTTGCGAAAATATCGGTGAGAATCCTCACTGCTGCTTAAAGGCAATCTCTAAAGGTAGCATGCTTTTTAAATCGATTGAGAATTTGCTTCTAAAATTGCCATCACAACACTACTAGCCTTATTTTCTGTCTCTTCAATTTCACTCTCGGGATCAGAATCTGCGACAATTCCAGCCCCTGCCTGTACATAGGCGATTCCCTCTTTAACATAAGCTGAGCGAATTGTAATTGCACTATCGAAGCGATCTCCCTGCATCAATCCTTCTACATAGCCAATAGCACCACCATAACTTCCACGCGCTTCCGTCTCAAATTGATATATTTGACGCATCGCCTCAATCTTAGGCGCTCCGGTTAATGTCCCCATATTCATCACCGCAAGATAAGCATCGATAGGTGTTAAGCCCTCTTTAAGTCTTCCGGCAACTCGAGAGACAAGATGCATCACATAACGATAACGATCCACTTTCAAAAGATCTTTAACATAGATAGATCCCTCTTCTGATACCTTGCCAAGATCCTCTTTCGCAAGATCAACTAGCATCAGATGTTCTGCTAACTCCTTAGGATCGTTCTTGAGCAACTCCTCCATCTTCTGATCTAAATCTGGATCAATCTCTCCATCCACCCATCCCCGACGCTTTGTGCCGGCAATAGGATAGAGCTCTAACTCCCGAGTATAAGGGGAATATTTCAGAGCCGACTCAGGGGATGCACCAAAGAGGGTAAAATCGCGATCGTGAAGATAGAAGAGATAAGGGCTAGGATAGGCGCGTTTTAATTGACGATAACTCTTAAAAGGGGAGTGGCAGCGGAGAGAGAAACGACGTGATGGAACTACTTGTAATAACTCTCCCGAAGTAGTTTTAGCAATAAAGTGTTCAACAATTTTTTTAAAAGCACCACGATCAGGCGTAGCAACTCCATTTTGGGCACTAACAATCGGTTCTTGAATCTTTGAATGATGAGGTGGTTCATCTCGATCAGAAGTAACCTGTGGATAACTTTGTGAATAAGTTTCAGGATAACGTGTGCTTATCTCCTCTTCTAACCTCTTTCCTGATCCATTTTCTTCAATCTTTTCAGTAATCCCCAGCTCTCCTGTGGATAACTCTGGGGATATTGTGGGGAAATCCGCTCTTTCTCCTGCCAGTTTTTCAATCAGATCACTATAATGAGCGGCCTTTTGATTAAAAGAGCGATAGATCTCTAAACGATCTCGCTTATCGCTCTCTAAATAGAGATGTTCATAGATCACCTGATCCTCTTTATGATCGATCTGAATGAGCTCTTCCGCCAAAAAGAGACAGAGATCGAGATTTCGTCCCTTCTCCGGCACGGGAATCTGGTAATACTCTCCAACAAGGTCATATCCAAATAATCCACCAATGAAAGGCGCAAATTGCGGATTTTTCAGAGCTAATAGTGGATCTAATATCGTTAATACTCCACGCGAATATTGGGGATAAGGAAAAGAGAATCTTATAACGCAAGCGCCTTCTTCTCCCACATCTTCTTCCACAATAGCAGTGGAAAATAGAGTTTTTAGATCTTTAATTAAATGCTTACCTAAAGGGGTTAATGCTTCAACTGTCACCTGCTCTTTCAAGGCGGTGATCCGCAATGCCGCTTTCGTAATCATCATACTCTTTAAAGCACTCTGATTATCAGTACGCGCCGATTCAAAGAGCATCCCTAATGAGGATGGCCCCTTTTTCATCACTCCTTCAAAGAGATCAAAAGGTTCAAAGTGGGAGGGAATCTCTCGACTTAAAGTAAAAATTTCTGCTACAACAGGTGCTTCCATACGGTCTCCTACAATTTAACGATCGCTCTATCGACATGCTAAAGGCGTCTAAATTAAAAATACTCTCTTCTTTTTAAGCGTTACTCTGAGGCCTTATTTTCGGATGAGCGCAATATGGAGCATAAAAAAAGACCCGCATATTGCGGGCCTCTTCTCTCAACACTCTTTTTTAACGTCATAAAAAAGTGCTTACCCGCTACGATGCGCGTAACCACCAACGACGGAAAAAACAAATTGTGTGTGTCGAGTGAATCATCTGTTATTAAATCCCTATCTCTATTTTAAGGTGACTTCTCTATCTAGAGGTTAATCAAGTACCCATCTAATATCAGGTTTATATTAAATTCATAGTGATCTCATATTTAAATCTCTACTATCGAGAATCCAAATTTAATAATCGATTTAACAACCGAGAATTAAGAGAATTAAAAAAGACCCTGATTTAATCGAGATACTTAGGATATAATTTGCATGTTTTTTGGAGGAAGTCAACAAATTTTATCTCGATCAATCAGGGCCAAGAGCAGAAACTTTGATTCAAAAGTTAAAAATAAAGTTTAAAAGAACAATAAACAACTGCTAGAAAGGAGTATCCTTAGGGATACAAAAAAGGCAAAATATTTAATCGGTAATACTCAGCTCAATCGATAGATGATCAATATCGCTATTATGGGGCTCTACTCGTCTTTGAGTGCGGCTTTAATCTCTTCTGCTTCCTTCACAATCGAGATCAATCCATTGCCAGAGAGATACCAGAGCGTTGGATCTAAATAGACCATCTTCACCTCTTTATCGAGCGCTTCATTGAGGGGAATTATGAGAGATTTCTCCACCTGTTCTTGATCCATCGGTGTGCTACCAATTGCGGCACTGCGATCAATCACAAAGATCAAATCTGGCGCAACTGATGTCAGATAGGATAAATCTGCGGCTTGACGCCCCTCTTTAGGCATCTTTTCTGCATTTTTTACCCCCAGAACATTGTGGATAAACTTCGCACTGCCACTTGTTGGTGTTGCCATCAACTTCCCATCATTGTGGATCACAACAAGCGCTTGCTGATCACTCTTTGCTATCTCTGCTTGAATCTGTGCGATCTCATCAGTTACCGCCTTAAGGGCTCTATCCGCAGCTTGCTCTCTATCCGCTAACTTTGCTAATTGAGTGATATTCTCAGAGACCGACTCAAGATAATGATCAGAATCAACCGTAAAGTTTAATACCGGCGCATACTCATTTAAGACCTCAATCTGATTTCCTAAACGGGGAGAGATCACAATAAAATCGATCTCCATCTCCTCAAACTTCGCTAGATCAGGATTCTTCATCCCACCACTATCTTCTGCATGACCCCAATCTAATGATTGAAGATAGGTCGGTAGATTCCCTTTAGGGAGTGCAACAATCAGATCTGTGGCATCTAGCGCTTGTAACGTATCAACCGCACCAAAATCCATCACAACTGCTTTTGGGCTAGCCATCGCAACAGCTAATGAGAGGGAGAGAGATAAGAGGCTCTTTTTTAAAAAAAGTTTCATAATTGATTCCTAAATCGCAAAACCTAAATCGTAAAATAGATTGCGTAAAGCAACTGGGGATAAAATATAAAAAGAGATCTCAACTGGTTCCAGATCTCTTTTGAGAATAGTATCTATTGAGAATGATTCTTATTATTAATGCTTTTATTCGCTTTGTCTATAGCAATCATCAAATATTTTTACTAAGTGCTCTATAGAAAAGTGTAATCTCATTGATTTATCAGAGTTTAAGCCATTTTATTACCACAACTATGAGCGATTTAAGTAGCGATATAAGAGGTGATTTAAGAAGTGATTTAAGTGACAATTAATTATCGATCACACTTATCTCAGCTATTCTTAGAAAGAATTTCAGCTAAAAAGTCCTGACAACTTCTCTAAAATAGACAATTAACGAGTCGCTCTTTTGATGTAACAGAAAGATTTATAGCAGATATCTCCCTAAATTATTTCATTCACCAATAGATCTTATCCACATTTTTACCCACAGCTATCCACAAAGTTATCCACAAAGCTTTTATTGCAATAAAATAAGCTAAACGGTATCGGGATTTACAATTACACTCTTCTAATAATCACGCGCCGGTAAGGGATCTTCACCGACACTCTTTTATCTTATTCTATCTTAAAGAGGAATCTGCTCCGGCATCAAAGATGCCACTTGCGGGCATGCCGCTGTGACAAGGATAAAATAGTGAGTTCCCACAGCTCCGATAATGATCTTAGAGTGCTTCTTATATCTAAATTCCATTGAAAAGAGAGCGATCAATAGTAGAAGGGGAATCTAACAGCTAAAAATAAGTTATATATAAAACAGTAAGATAGAAATTTTAAAAAGCTCTTTCTTTTCAAGTGCTACTTCTAGTGTTAGAATATTGCCAATTTTATGTAGACGAAAATGTCAAAACATCTATAGAGATAGTAAGCAATAAGGAGAGTAGATTATGCAAGTGAATAGCATCACCATCTATCGTTCTCCTTATCTGTTTTAAATAGCCGACAATAGTCGGTTTTTTTTTGGAAAAAAGAAAGAAGATAAATCGATAATGACAAAACCTATAATTGCACTAGATTTTCCAAATTACCTTGAGACAAAGGCTTTTTTGGAGATGATGCCAAAAGAAGAAGAGCTCTATATAAAGATCGGAATGGAACTCTTCTACAATGAAGGGCCGATGTTAGTAGAAACACTCAAAGCGCGTGGTTATGAGGTCTTTTTAGATCTAAAACTGTACGATATCCCCAATACCGTTAAGAGCGCAATGATCGGCCTTGCAAAGATGGGCGTTGATATGGTCAATGTTCACGCTGCCGGTGGTAAACGCATGATGGAAGAAGCACTTGAAGGGTTAGAGATTGGAAGTGGTAATGCAAAGCGCCCACGCCTTATTGCTGTGACTCAATTGACAAGTATGAGCGAGATCGAAATGCAACGAGAGCAGAATATCCAAACGAGCCTACTCGAATCGGTCATCCATTATAGTAAGATTACAAATAACTCAGGTCTCGATGGCGTTGTCTGTTCGGCATTAGAGGCGAAGATGGTTAAAGAGAATACCCGTGAAAGCTTCCTCTGTGTTACGCCGGGAATTCGTCTTGCATCAGATGCTGCCGATGATCAGCGCAGAATTATGACCCCATTTGAAGCGAAGAAAAATGGTGCAAGTTATATCGTTGTCGGTCGCTCAATCACGCAAGCTAAAGATCCTCTTAAAGCTTATTACACTGTTAAAGAAGAATGGAATAGAACGCTATGATGAAAACAAATGTTGCACATGATGTCGCTGAAGCACTTCTCTCAATTGATGCTGTTTCACTCTCTCCACAAAAGCCATTTACCTGGGCTTCAGGTTTAAAATCACCCATCTATTGTGATAATCGCTTAATTGTTAGTTATCCCGCCGTTCGTAAATTTATCTCAAAAAATCTCATTGAATTGATTCGAGAAACATTTCCCGAAGCAGAGGTCGTTGCCGGAACGGCTACTGCTGGTATTCCACACGCTTCTTGGGTCAGCGCCGTATTAGAAAAACCGATGGTCTATGTTCGTAGTTCACCCAAAAAACATGGCCGCGGTAATATGATTGAGGGAATTATCAAACCAGGGCAGAAAGTGGTAATTGTTGAAGATCTCATCTCCACAGGTGGAAGCTCCATTACTTGTGCTCATGCACTTCGAGAGGCAGGCGCAGATGTATTAGGGGTTGCGGCAATCTTCTCGTACGAGTTACCTATTGCAGATGAAAACTTTAAACGTGAAAACCTGCGCCATGCAACGCTCAGTAACTACCCGGCATTAGTCGAAACAGCCCTTGCTAAAAATATTATTAATGAAGAGGAACGCCTTGCTCTGACTGAATGGAATAAAGATCCTAGCAGTTGGGGTAAATAGGCATCTTTATGGAGTAACTTTATGACGTTTCACTCTCTTGAATGGGCAGTTGAGCTCTTAGTCGATATCCTCAATGGATTCTCTATTCTTGTACTATTGATTGGTGTTATTAAAGCGGCTTTAGGCTTTATTAGAAATGAGTGTTCAAGGGAAGATCGATTTGTGATTGCCCAAAAAAATAATGGGATTAAGGTCTATCTCGGATCCTATATCCTCCTAAGCCTCGAAATTCTAATCGCCTCCGATATTATTGAGACAATTATGAATCCTTCGATCGATGATATGTTAATCCTCGGCGGCATTGTGGTCATTCGAACAGCAATCTCCTACTTCTTAGGCAAAGAGATCGAAGCAGGTAATGCCGAAAGAGAGGAAGCTGCACATCAGAAAAAAGAGAAGAGAGCAGAGAGAGAATCATAAAATCTCCCAACTCAAGCTCTATCGATTGATCGATTAATCTACTTAACGATCATGACAATACCTTAAGGTTAAAGATCTTAAGGTATTTTTTTGCAAAAAAAAGAGATAAGATCAATCGATGAGTCAATCATTAAAAAGTCATAAAAAAAAGCTCGGCAAGCCGAGCAAAGATCTTCATATTGAAGGAGAAATGATCACAGAGTGATCTATTTTCAAGGAGTGATCGACCATTAAGATTTCCCTCTAGAGATCTCTCTTTAGGGAGTTTTAAGGTAGATCACACCTGAAACTTGTAAGAAGGAGAGATTCACTCTCTCCCTCCTTATTTTTAATAACTTCTAATAATCTCTAATAACTATCAACGAGCATCAATGACAATCAATGACAATCAATGACGGTCAATGATAGTTACTCTTCATAACTGAAAATAGAGCGAGGTGAGATGATATTTAGATCACATAGAGATCAACATATTCATTAACCGGCATCTCCCAGAGTGCATCACGATCTAAGGAGATCTCTAAAATTGCTTTTTGCTGTTTTGCAGGGAATCTACGCGCTAAGTTACGCTTAAATTTCTCAACAAGCACCGGCATTCCCTCTTCCCGACGACGCGCATGGCCGATCGGATACTCCACAACAACTTCATCAAGTTTTGTGCCATCTTTTAACGTGATCGTTAAACCATTTGCGATCGAGCGCTTCTCTGGATCGAAGTAATCTTTTGTAAATTGAGGATCTTCCTGACAGATGATTCGATCTCTCAACGCGTCAATACGTGGGTCTTTAGCTATATCATCCTCATAATCACTTGCTGTCAGACGACCAAAGATTAAGGGGACAGCGACCATATATTGAATACAGTGATCTCGATCTGCCGGATTATTAAGTGGCCCTTTCTTATCAATAATCCTAATACATGCTTCATGTGTTCTAATATCGATACGCTCAATATCATCTGAGCTCTTGCCTAATTCATCGAGACGTTTTTTAAGCGTCATTGCCGCTTCAACAGCCGTTTGGGAGTGAAATTCAGCAGGGTAAGAGATCTTAAAGAGAACATTCTCCATCACATAAGTGCCATAATCGCGCTGAAATTGGAAAGGCTTCCCTTCAAATAAGACATCATAAAAGCCCCATACTTTTGCCGTTAATGCTGTGGGATACCCCATCTCCCCTTTCTGTGCCATTAAATTGAGACGCACAGCTCTCGAAGTTGCATCTCCTGCCGCCCATGATTTACGTGAGCCAGTATTAGGTGCATGGCGATAGGTTCGCAGTGATTGACCATCAACAAATGCCAGTGACAGAGCATTAAGAGCTTCCTCTTCACTTAAGCCTAACAACTCTGAAATAACAGCTGTTGAGGCCACTTTTACTAAGATGACATGGTCTAATCCTACCCGATTGAAGGCATTTTCAAGTGCAATACAGCCCTGAATCTCATGCGCTTTAATCATCGCTGTTAAAACTGCTTTCATTGTTAATGGCTTCTTTCCTGAAGCCACAGCAACACGAGAGAGCCAATCAGCAACGGCTAATATACCGCCAAGATTATCGGAAGGATGCCCCCACTCAGCAGCGAGCCAAGTATCGTTAAAATCTAACCAACGAACCATTGCCCCAATATCGAAAGCCGCTTGAACAGGGTCTAACTGAAACTGCGTTCCGGGAACTTTTGCACCATGAGGAACGACCGTTCCGGGCACAATAGGTCCTAAAAGTTTGGCACATTCAGGATAATCGAGTGCTTCAAGCCCACAGCCTAAAGTATCGATTAGACAATATTGCGCAATTTGATAAGCCAAATCTGACTTGATCTCATAGTTACGAACATAATCGACAATATCGACTAAGACCTGATCAAATTTAACTTCTCTCTCTTTAGACATAGATATATCTCCTATTTTAGATGATTAGTAATAGTGGGTAATTGAATGGTTAATGAAAATAGCTAATGAATGGGTAATAGGTGAACCATTAACTGGTTAATTAAGTGGTTAATTAGGTAGTAAATGATTAATAAGGCGTCATGATGGATCTATCCTCTATATTAGGTACTATATTGAACCGCTCCATCAGCCTCTTGAAAGGATAAGATAGCGATCAGATCTTAAAGAAAGAGTATGGAGTATTACTGAGATCATAAGTGCCCCTCTACCCCCGCAGGAGTGCACCTATGGGTATGAATCGACTCAATCTCACCCCATACTCTTTGATCAATGAACGATTATTTCCGCTTTAACCGCTTCTTAATCTCTCTCTGATAGCGGGATAAAACGCAACTCTTCTGGTCCGGTATATTGAGCGCCGGGACGAATAATCTTATTATCTTTTCGTTGCTCTAAGATATGTGCTGCCCATCCTGCCGATCGAGAAATTACAAAAAGAGGGGTAAACATCGCAGTTGGAACCCCCATCATGTGGTAAGAGACCGCTGAGAACCAATCGAGATTGGGGAACATATTTTTATGATTTTGCATCACATCTTCGATACGATCAGCAATATCGTACATGCGCATTGTTCCCGCTTCTTGAGAGAGATCGTAGGAGATCCGTTTAATGACCTCATGACGTGGATCGGCAACCGTATAAACAGGGTGACCAAAACCAATAACAATCTCACGATTGGCTAAACGCTCAAGAATATCAGCTTCCGCTTCATCAGGAGAGTCATAGCGCTGCTGAATATCGAAAGCTACCTCATTTGCACCCCCATGTTTAGGTCCTCTCAATGCCCCAATCGCACCGGTAATTGCAGAGTAGATATCGGAGTTCGTTCCGGCAATTACCCTTGCGGTAAAGGTCGATGCATTAAATTCATGTTCTGCATAGAGAATAAGCGAAGCATGCATCGCTTTAACCCACGATTTTTTAGGGCGCTTGCCATGGAGTAGATGTAGGAAGTAACCGCCGATAGAATCCTCTTTACTCTCTAGCTCAATACGGACACCATTATGGCTATAGTGATACCAATAGAGCAGCATTGAGCTCAGTGAAGCGATCAAGCGATCGGCAATATCTTTTGCACCTGCTGTATTGTGATCATCCTTTTCAGGAGAGATACAACCTAATAGGGAGACGCCCGTTCGTAAAACATCCATCGGATGAACAGACATCGGTAAGGTCTCTAATGCTTTACGCATAGAGACAGGGAGTCCTCTTAATGCTTGCAGTTTCTCTTTATAGAGGCGCAACTCACTCTCATTGGGAAGCTTCCCATGAATTAAGAGATGGGCCACCTCTTCAAACTCACAATTCTCAGCAAGATCGAGAATATTGTACCCTCGATAATGGAGCTCATTACCATTTCGACCAACGGTACAGAGTTCGGTGGTTCCAGCGATAGTGCCGGAAAGAGCAACAGATTTTTTGGGGCGAAAAGTGCCGGACGCATTCTGAGTCGTCATTTTTTCCTCCTAGGAATTCTCTTTATATAGGTGATTAATTTTTACAGTGCTACAGCTCTACCGTGTAACTCACAGATCGGTAGATTTATTATTGTTTTTTACTGTTTTCTCTGTTTTTACTACTTTTTTGATGCAAAGAGCTGATCGAGCTGCTTTTCATAATCGTAGTAACGAATACTCTGGTAGAGTTCGTCACGTGTCTGCATCATAGGGAGGAGACTCTTTTGAGTTCCTTCTTTGCGAATGGTGTTATACACAGTTTCTGCCGCCTTATTCATCGCTCGGAAAGCTGAGAGCGGATAGAGCGCAATAGCAATGCCCACGCTTCTGAGCTCATCGAGTGTAAATAGGGGTGTTTGGCCAAATTCGGTAATGTTCGCAAGAACTGGAACATTAACCTTTGATGTAAAATCGCGATAAGTAGGTAATTCTGTTACCGCTTCAGGGAAGAGCGCATCAGCACCTGCTTCAATATAAGCTGCCGCTCGCTCTAAAGAGGCTTCTAACCCCTCTACTGCAAGCGCATCGGTACGCGCAATAATCATAAAATTGGGATCAGTCTTCGCATCAACGGCTGCTTTTATACGATCAACCATCTCCTCTTTAGAGACAATCTCCTTATTAGGACGATGACCACAACGTTTTGCACCCACCTGATCTTCAATATGTAATCCAGCAGCACCCGCCTTAATAAAAGACTTCACAGTACGCGCCACATTGAAGGCTGAGGTTCCAAATCCGATATCAGCATCTGCAATTAAGGGAAGATCGGTGACATTGGTAATACGATCAATATCGATCAACACATCTTGCAACGTCGTAATTCCAAGATCTGGAATACCCAATGATCCTGCCGCTACACCACCCCCTGAAAGATAGATCGATTTAAAACCTGCTCTTTCAGCTAACAAGGCGTGGTTGGCATTGATCACCCCCATTAATTGAAGGGGAGATTCCTCTTTTAATGCTTCTCGAAATCTCTCACCTGCTGTTTTTATGCTCATTACAACTCTCCTTTGGTTTCTTCTACATCATGGTTAAAATTAAGATCCTTTCTTGTAGTTAATCGCTCTCTAGAGCGATCTTAATCCTCTATTAAATCTTCCTGCAACAGGTTGTCTACAGCAATATCTGTTACATCTTTATTTGTCAGAGTGAGAAGTGCTATCACCAGCGTCAATTAAAAATCGTGAATCATGATCTATGATTAGAAAGAGTAGTTGAGAGCAGATTAAATTATATTTATATATATTTTAATATATATATTTTACATATGCTGTATATCAATTATCGCTTTCAAAGAGAGCATTCTCTACTAAAAAATAGCCCACTCTTCTTATTCCAACTCTATTGAAATATCCTTAAATAGATTCTGATTTTATTCTCAAAATAATGAAATATTGATCCCTTTCGATTATTTTCGATTAACTCTGATTAATTCTGATTAATTTCTTAAGCTTTCTTCTGGTAGAAGAATCTCTTCAATCAATCACTCCTTTGCTCTTTTTTATTTCCATATCCTTAAATACAACATAGCAAAGCGGAATAGCGTTTCCCAAATTATAAAATCACTTTTTGCGCTTTTTTTACTCTAGAAAAACAAAAAAATCTCTCAAAATAGCCATTAATAGCCTTTTTTGAGAGATCTATTTTTTTATATCTTTTTTTACAAAAAAGGGAAACTTTTTACAAAAAGTTCGCAATAAGATCAATTAATAGGCAAATCAATTGATTTGTTATTAAAAGATGATCTAAGAAAAAGAGCTTTCTATCTTATCTCTTCTATGCGTATCGGTTAACGCTTCATCCCTCTTCTCTTTTTCACCGAAATTCATTTTTAAATAGCGTTAAAATTGAGTTAAATAATCAACAATAACAAGATTAGATGAAAGATTAATTCAATAATCTTTTTATTTAATCAATATTAAAAAAGTATCGAAATAGGGAGAAAAGCAACTATCAGTCGACTTCTCATCAATTTGAGTGTTTTTTTAGTTAACCTTTAGAGCATCTTTAACAAGATGACTCAGATAACGCTTTAAAATTGAAAATTTGCTAAGCGCTGAGTGGCGACCGCTTCCCATTGAGTTCCTGCTTTTCCATAATTAGTATATGGATGGATCGAGATTCCACCTCGAGGCGTAAATTCCCCGCGTACCTCAATATAGAGCGGATCCATCAATTTAATAAGATCATCCATAATAATATTGACGCAATCTTCATGAAATGAGCCATGATTTCTAAAGCTAAAGAGATAGAGTTTTAGTGATTTACTCTCGACCATCTCAATTGTTGGGACATAAGAGATATAGATTGTCGCGAAATCGGGTTGATTTGTCATCGGACAGAGCGTTGTAAATTCAGGACAATGAAAATTGACAAAGTACTCTCTATCGGGATGAGCATTCTTAAATGTCTCTAAAATTTGGGGCGTATATTCAGTAGGATAGATCGTTGCTTGGTTACCTAATAGGGTTAAATTTTCTAATTGCTCTTTCTTATTACTCATTATTCATTCCTAGTTTTTTCATGTGGGATGGTTGCGAACCACAGTTAATTTAAAGGGCAATAATAACATTGTGACTCTAAAAGAGAAATTATTTGAATGAATAGAGGGAAAATCAAAGGCCTTTCCCTTACTGGTCAATTAAGTGCAGATCTATTGACGCCCTCTTCTCATAATTCAACTAACCTTCTGCAAAAATGGCGGCTTTTTTATCAGTTCAAGTAAGATCTTGCTATAATATTTTCCGTTTTAATCTCCCCTCTCCTACTCATTCAGAAAGGATCTTTTATGCAACAGCAGACACAGGTTCCGATTATCAAAAAAGGTGATCGGAAGACATTACTCGCCTCCACATTAGGCTATGCCATGGATGGCCTTGATATTATGATTCTCGCCTTTGCGATGATTCTTATTAAAGCAGAATTTGGATTAACAGATGCCGAAGGTGGCATGATTCAGACCATCACCTTAATAGGAACAGTCATCGGTGGTATCTTCTTTGGAATGCTGGCAGATAAGTTTGGACGCGTTCGTGTCTTTAACTGGACGATTCTCCTCTTCTCGATCTTTACCGGGCTTGCGGCAATCTCAACAAGCGCTGAGATGTTTACCATCTTCCGCTTTATCGCCGGCTTAGGTTTAGGGGGAGAGTTTGGTATCGGCATGACATTGGTAGCAGAAACATGGCCGGCACATAAGCGTTCACGCGCAACTGCGGTAGTCGCGATCGGCTTCCAGGTAGGAATCGTCTTAGCGGCATTAGTAAGCCTCCTCTCACCCTATATCGGTTGGCATGGAATGTTTCTTATTGGCGCACTCCCGGCACTTTTAGTCTGGTGGACTCGTCGAAATCTTAGTGAGCCAGAGATCTGGTTACAAGTAAAACGGGAAAATCGGAATAAGATATCGATCAAGCCACTATTTAAAGATTCACGCACAACATTGACCACCATTGGGCTCATTATTGCTACCAGTGTCCAAAACTTTGGTTTTCACGGCATTATGATCTGGATGCCGATGATGCTTGCTAAAGAGCATAACTTTACGCTCTCTGGAACCTTCTTCTGGACCATTATTACAACCATTGGGATGGTTATCGGAACACTCTCTTTTGGCGCAACTTCAGATAAAATTGGGCGTCGTCCAACCTATATCTTCTTTCTTTTAGTGAGTGCTGCTTTTGTCTGGATCTATTTCCAACAATCAAACTACTACGTCTTAATGTTCTTAGGGGCAATTTTAGGATTCTTCGTCAATGGCATGATGGGCGGTTACGGTGCGCTACTTTCTGAGCATTATCCAACGGAAGCTCGCTCTTCTGCGCAAAATATTATCTTCAATTTAGGTCGAGGAATTGCGGGATTTGCACCTGTTATTATCGGAACATTAGCGATGAAGCATGATATTAGCTACGCCTTAAGCCTTATCTCTGGTGTCTACCTCCTCTCTGCGCTCTCCTTTATCTTCTTAATTCCCGAGACAAAGGGAAAAATTCTCGATTAGAGCTCTCTTTACAATCGGTATCAACAAAAGATCTATCATTGAATAGATCTTTTTTATTTACACCAAGCCCGATCCATAAAAAGGGTATTAGAGCCACGAAAGACAACTACCGCGCTCATTCTTATCTCAAAAGATAATATTAAAAGATGATTCTTAAGAATTATGGAGCCCTATTGAGGCAATGATAGAGGGATTCCATCCCAACCTTGTCAACAGAGTTATCCACAAGTTATCCAAAGGGGCTGTAATCGTTAAAGGTTCTCCACTTTTAGGATGCGCTAAAGTGATACGATAAGCGTGTAATAGCAATCGCTCAACATCATAATGCTCTCTAAAGAGCCTATTATGCCGTAAGTCACCATATGTACTATCCCCAATAATAGGATGGGAGAAGTGATTCATATGGCGGCGAAGTTGATGTTTTCTTCCCGTTTCAGGTGATAAAGAGAGAAGCGTATAACGAGATGTTGGGTATTTCCCTGTGGATAACGGTATCTCACATTGAGCTAAAGGATGGTAGAAAGTAATCGCCTCTTGATCAGCTATCTCTCCCCGATCTCGATCGGCAATCTTATCGCGGATAAAAGAGAGCGGGGAATCAATCATTCCTTCATTCTCAACATATCCTCGTACTAAGGCGAGATACTCTTTTTTTAGCGAATGTGCCATAAATTGCGCCCCTAAAGCGCGAGCACTCGCTTGATCTAAAGCAAAACAGAGTACGCCTGATGTCGGTCGATCTAAACGATGTACAGGATAGAGATAGGCACCTACTTGATCTCGCAATCGTTGTAGAACAATCTCCGTTACTTTAGGATCGAGAGGAGAGCGATGAACAAACCAACCGCTAGGCTTATCGATAGCGATCAAAGTATCATCCTGATAGAGAATCTTTAAAGGTTTTAAGGGCATGTCAACGGCCGATATCTCCATTAGGGGATCATCCAGCCTCTCATTACTCCGATTTTGATGATCTAATAGCGAAGGCGCTTTTAGATTGTTTATCACGACTCTATCCCCTCACCTCGATATTGAGTAATATCACGATTAAGACCTTTTCCGCCACGTTTTTTATCCGCACCAAAAGTCATAATTTGATAATTTTGCTCCGATGCCTCGTAGAGATAGGGCACACCCCAAGGATCGATTAAGATCTCTTCTCGAATATAGGGGCCATTCCATGCCTGATCATCAGACGTTTCTAACAAAACAGTAAGGCCTTCTTCCGTTGTTGGGTAACGATTAAGATCATCCCGAAAAATCGCTAAAGCCCCCTCTATAGAGCGTAAATTCTGCTTCACTTTAACTCGTTTTGACTCATCATTGATCCCTAAAATATTTTGAGAAAACATAATGATCAAAATAGCACCAATAACCGTTAAGATCATCAATTCTACTAATGAAAAACCCTGCTTATAGACAGTTTTAAAAGTATGTTTAAACATCGAAGATGACCTCGCTAAAATCTATTGAGTCACCTGAGAAAAGAGTTCAAAATAGGTGGGAAAGGTCTTATCGACACATAGAGGATCTAAGATCGTAATAGGGGCTTTAAGTGAGAGAAGGGAGAAACACATCGCCATCCGATGATCATCATAAGTCTCAATTTCGATATCGGGAGAAATCTCCTCTTGAGGATAGATCACCAAATAATCTTCCCCCTCTTCCACCTTCACACCCACTTTACTCAATTCTGTCGCCATTGCCGCAATTCGATCGGTCTCTTTCACGCGCCAGCTTCCAATGTTGCGTAATATGGTCTTACCCTTGGCAAAAACAGCCAAAATTGCCAATGTCATCGCCGCATCTGGGATGTGATTACAATCGAGATCAATTCCTCTTAAAACGCCATTTTGAGGCTTAGAGACATAGATCGCATTTTCCCCCCACTCAACCTCTGCGCCCATCTCTATTAAAGCATCGACAAAGCGGATATCTCCTTGAATAGAGGAGGTTCCTACCCCTTTCACTGTTAAAGGTCCGGCTAATGCCCCTAAAGCTAAAAAGTAAGAGGCGCTAGAAGCATCACTCTCCACAAAAAAAGTGCCCGGAGTGGTAAATTTAGCATCTGCAGGAATAGTGAAGGACTCAAAATCGTGATGGGTAATTTCAATACCAAATTGGCGCAAAAGCGTTAAGGTGATCTCTATGTAAGGCTTAGAGATTAAAATGCCTTCAATATCGATTGTGATCTCTTTTTGTAAGAGCGGTAGGGCGATAAGAAGTGCCGTTAAGTATTGGCTCGAAACATCCCCTTTAATGGAGACTCGATCAACCTTAAAATCCCCCTTGCCGATCTTTAGGGGCGGATATCCCTCATTTTGAAGATACTCGATCCGACAGCCCAATGTTCTTAAAGCATCCACAAGATCTTTGATCGGTCGCTCATGCATACGGGGTATTCCCGTTAATTGATACTCTCCCTGATTGAGAGCAACCGCTGCAGTCAAGGAGCGAAATGCAGTCCCGGCATTCCCTAAAAAGAGTGATGCCTTTTTATTAGGAAATCCAGCAGCATTACCGGTCACTTCAAAGATACGCGCAATGGGGTCTCTCTCAACAATCTTGATTCCTAACTTCTCCAATGCCTCTAACATTCGTTCTGTATCATCGCTCTGTAGAAGGTTGGTAATAGTAGTTACACCATCTGTCAATGCCGCTAAAAGTAGAATTCGATTTGAGATACTTTTAGAGCCAGGAATGGTGACCGAACCTGATGCCGAGTCAATTTTAGGTAAATTTAGTTTCATCATTGTAGCTAAATCCAATTACAGAAGAGGTATCAAAGTATTGATCGATCCCTATCAAAAAGTTCTATTTTTCAGTTAGTTGCAACGAATTGTCGCAATTTCTGCACAAATTTATTGATAGTAATTTATTGATAGACATTGTAAGGCGTGTAGATAATTTTTAGGCTAACCCTTGTTTATGCCCTCATTTATCCACTAGATCAATGATCTTACCACATCATAACGATTCTATACTCGCTATTCTTAATTGACCCTAAAGCTTCCCCCCAAAAAAAAGAGTTAGTTTTAGCTAACTCTTTTCAGTTTCAAAATCTTACTAACTACTCAATCTTCAAATTAAGTGCTTTAGGCTCTCTTAAAGTATTATTTTACTCTTTCTCAGGCTCTTTCCCATAGACATCGTAATCGAAATATTTTGCTTCAATTTCTTGATAAGAGCCATCTTCTCGAGATGCTTGAATCGCCTTATTGAATCGCTCTAAAAGTGCAGTATCCGATTTACGAAGACCGACGCCTACACCCTCTCCTAACCACTCTTCATCAAAGAAAGCAGGTCCAATAAATTCGATTTTACCGGCATAATCCTCTTTGAGATAACCGATATCGAGTGGAACAACATCCGCAAAAACAAGATCGATACGACCTGTTTCAAGATCCATCATCGCTTCATCTAAATTGCGATAACTACGAACATCAGCAGATCGTCGATATTTGTCATTCATATAGATCTCATGGATCGTTCCACTTTGAACACCAATCTTTTTACCTTTTAAACCTTCATCCGTAATATCGATGCTTTTACCAACAGGAATGACAAATCTTGCAGGCGTTTGATAATACTTATTGCTGAAGTTAATCGCTTTTTTACGAGTATCTGTGATCGACATTGACGCCAAAATTGCATCGATACGTTTTGTGTTTAAAGAGGGGATTAATGCATCGAAGTCAACTTGTACAATTTCACATTTCTGTTCCATCTTTTCGCAAAATAATTTTGCTAGATCAGGTTCAAATCCTTCAATCGTCTGATTTTCAGAGATATAGCTGAAAGGCGGATAGGAACCTTCAATACCGATTTTAATCACATCTTGAGCCATCACTTGTGTGGCGAATAGTAGCGAACTACCAATAATTAATTTTTTTAACATAGCAAACCTCTAGAGAATGATCGTTCTATAACTCTTGTCTATAATTATTATATTCATCTCTTTAACTAATAAAAGATAATGATGAGTAGACAGAGTTATCCACAATTTACCGCCTTTGTTGAGGAATAATCAAGTTTTAGCCCCCTTTTTTTCTGTGTATATCTATTATCATAAATAGAGGGATGGTCTAGGGGATAAATCTCTATGATTTTTATCACGAAGTTATCCACAGGTTTCTACCTCTTTTTTGCGGATAATTATCCTAAAGCATCTCTAAAGATGAGGAGATTTAATAAAATTTGTTAAAATTGCGCTTGTATCCTCTCTATAGAGGTGATTAGAAGGGAAAAAATTTTTCTGATTCCCTTTTTGACGCTATTTTTAAGATGTAAAAAAAGAACCCCACTTATTTTATAAACTTATAAACTTACAAAGTTATAAATTCGTGAGGTTCCGTTATTCTTATTTAACACTCATTTTTTGATGGGATGAGGTTAATGCTCTCTTTTGATCGCTTTTCCTAAGATAAGACCGATAACCAATGCAACAATGGCCGGGATCATCCAGCCCATATCACTCTCTTGATAAGGAAGATAGCTTAAGATCGATCCCACAGCCGCTTTAAAGCTAGAATCATCGAGATATCCTAATAGTACCGAGATCGCACTAATGATGAGCGTTACATAAATCGGTAATTGAAATGCTAAATTAGGCATCCCTTTTAAGAGTCTATCGATAAAGATTAAAACAATTAAAACAATCGTAATGGGGTAGATAATTAGAAGAATAGGTACTGCTCCCATGATGATTGAGCTTAAGCCTTGGCTGGCAAGAATAAAGCTAATTAAGGTGAAGATTACCGCATAGACACGATAGGAGATCTTACTGTAGATCTCATTAAAGTAACTACTTACTGCAACAATAAGGCCGATAGCCGTTGTTAAACAGGCTAATGTCACGATCAGACTTAAGAGGAAACGACCTGCTTCACCGTAAGTTAAACGCGCAACACCAGTTAAGATGGAGGTTCCCGTATTTCCACCGGCTGCTTCCGCTTCTGTTAAAGGATAGTTATTCCCCATCCATGCCAGTGAAATATAGACTAAACCTAAACCTACTCCGGCAATAATGGCCGCAATAGAGGCTTGCTTAAAGATCGATTTCTGTTCCGTTAATCCTGTTGCTTTGACCGCATTGAGAACAATGATTGAAAACGCCACCGCCGCTATTGTATCCATTGTTTGATAGCCTTCAGAGAATCCTACAAAGAAAGGAGCTTTCTGAAATTGCTCTGATACCTCTGTGATCGGTGTATTGAGATCAAAAAATGATTTGATAATCAATAGCACAATCGTGATTAAAAGGAGCGGCGTTAAGATTTGTCCGACACGATCGACTAATTTTGTCGGATTGAGTGCGAGATAGAAGGTTAAACCAAAATAGATCACTGAAAAGATAACTTTTGATGAAAAAGTCTCAATTCCGCCCTCTAAGAAGGGAAGGACCGCCATTTCGTAAGAGACCATTGCTGTTCTTGGGATTGCGAAGAAAGGACCAATGGTGAGATAGATCACCACCATAAAGACCAATGCAAAGAGTGGGCTTACGCGTCTAGCCTCAGAGCGAAATCCTTCATTCGAAAATGATCCGGCAATAATGCCAACTAGTGGTAAACCGACTCCAGTCACAATAAAACCGAGAATTGCTGGAAGAAAGTTAGTACCACTTAATTGCCCGACTGTCGGGGGAAATATCAAGTTACCCGCGCCGAAAAAAAGCGCAAATAACATAAATCCTATAAATAAAGTTCTTTTAGACATACAAATTAATCTCTAGAAAATGCAATTCAACTAGCGCTTTTGCGTGAGTTGATTAATTACAGATCATTATTCTTATAACAATTTTGATGTTTTTCAGAATAATCTCTCAGATTTTTTAGTAGTTAAAGAAATCTGAACCCAAGCTGTCCTCGAAATAATAAATTATTGGTATCCTTTTATTATTATCATCTCTTTTATAAAGATTGATGATGATGAGCAGCCATAGTTATCCACAGTTTTTGATAAAAAGCAGTGAATAACTCATCTTAAGCCTAATTTTAGCTGTTGAAAAGTAGTTGTATAAATATCTGGATCACTTTGTCGATAAAAAAGTGAAAAGTTATCCACGAGTTATCCACATTTTTGTGGATAACTTTATACTAAGGGTTGTCCTCAGGATATGTGGATAACTATTTAAGGTATTGATTATAGCGATGAAATTTTATTGAGGAGCTGCTGAAGCGCATTATTTCGGTGGGAAATTTGATTTTTTAGAGCGGGTGGAAGAAGGCCAAAGGTCGATTGTTTTTCGGGATAGAAGAAGAGAGGGTCATAGCCAAAACCTTCATGACCTTCAATATTTTCGGTAATAAAACCATGAACTTCCCCTTCCGCGATGAGTGGAACAGGATCCTCTGCATTGCGAAGAAGAACAAGAACGGCTTTGAAGTAGGCAGCACGATCAGCTCCCGATAGATGACTCATCTTCTCTAGTAATTTAAGATTATTGTCATGATCATTGCCGGAATCACTATAGCGAGCAGAGTAGATCCCCGGCTCCCCCTTGAGTGCAGGGACAACAAGACCAGAATCATCTGCTAATGTGGGAAGACCGCTCTTTTTTGCAGCATCTCGTGCTTTGATGAGCGCATTTTCAATAAAGGTTAAGCCATTCTCTTCAGGATGGGATTCAATATTGAGATCTTTTAAGGAGAGGATCTCGATGTTAAGGGGCTCGAAGAGTGCTTTAAACTCCTTAATTTTTCCTTGATTATTGGAGGCGATTAAAATTTTCTGAAAATTTTTCACAAGAATATCTCCTAAATTAGATAGTGATAGGGATTATTAAATAGAAATTATTGAATAGAATTGAATAGGAATTAAGAGGATTAACAAATGGAAAGAGACTCATAATGGCAATCTCAATTGGCAAATAATGGATGACTTAAGCATGGGTAGTCAATTAGGGGATCAGAGGTGGATCTTCCACTTTTACGATATCGAAGCGATCCGCTAATGTTTCAAGACATTTCGACAATGTGCCATGCATTGCCGTTTCTAGCGTAGGTTCAATTTCTAGTAGTGGTAGCAGCACAAAGGCGCGTTCATGCATAAAGGGGTGGGGAATGGTTAAACGCTCGATATCGATTTTTTGATCATTGTAGAGCAGAAGATCAATATCGAGTGTTCTCGGTCCCCAATGAATCGTTCGTTCTCTTTGATGAGAGGCTTCAATACGTTGCATAGATTCGAGTAATTGAAGGGGCGAGAGGGGTGTGGCTATCTTGAGTGCGGCATTGATAAAATTGGGCTGTTTAGGGCCGATAGGCGGTGTTTCATAGAGGGAAGAGCTCGCTAATAGTGTGATTTGTGGACTATTTTGAATCTCATTGATTGCACTTTTCACCTGTAAAAGGGGATTATTGAGGTTAGAACCTAATGAGAGATATACGATATTCATACTGTCTTTTAAACCTGTTTTAAAAATAATTAAAATATATATCTTGCATTTAGGGGAATTTACGCTTAATGTTAGAGTCTGTCTACAAATAAGAATTTGAGACAGTATTCTATTTTTAAATATGATCGTTGATCATATAAGTTTTATTTTTGAGGTTTTTTATGCGTATTGGAACTGTTAAATGGTTCAATGAATCCAAGGGATTCGGTTTTATCACTCCTGATGATGGTGGTGCAGATGTATTTGTACACTTCTCTACAATCCAAGGGGATGGCTTTCGTACTTTAGCGGAAGGTCAAAAAGTTGAATTTGAAGCAAAAGAGAGTGATCGTGGTCTTCAAACAACAGTTTGTAAACCTGCTTAATTCTATTTAAGTAATGAGAGTCGGCGTTTAGTTGTTCCATTGAATTGTTAGTTAGCATTGCATTAATTAGTAACCTCTAGAACACACAAAAACCGGACACAAAAAAAGCCTCTAAGTTACTTAGAGGCTTTTTCATTTTTCTGCTACGTTCGTTTCTCTTAATCATTTTTGATTCAGGGAGCTATTTTCTCTATTGATAATAACTATTACTAATAACTATTGTTATAAGTACCGCTATAAGAGTAAGAGCTTGTTATAAGCTTTATCGTGTCGAATAAGAGGGGCAGAGCGGTAGTGTTAACGTTGATATAATCATAAAGATTCTAGATCATAGACTTAATGATTCTAGATCTAGAAATAGAAAAGAGATAGAAATAAAAAAGAGATTAACTTTCAATAGTTAATCTCTTTTTTTAGGTTCTCTATAAGATTTTATATAATCTTATAAAATTGAAATTCTAAAATTTCAATTTTCAGTCTTGAGAGATATTCACATATTACATATTGGAGATCATGATATCGCCAAATTCGCTCGTAGAGACCTGTGTTGCATCTTTCATCATATTGGCAAAGTCAGCAGTTACCTTTTTCGATGAGATAGCACCATTGAGCGCTTTAATCACAAGATCAGCGGCTTCAGTCCAACCTAAGTGACGTAACATCATCTCTGCAGATAAAATGAGTGATCCTGGGTTGACAATATTTTTACCTGCGATATCAGGTGCTGTACCATGTGTTGCCTCAAAGATTGCAATTGAGTCAGAAAGGTTTGCTCCTGGCGCAATACCAATTCCCCCTACCTGTGCCGCTAGGGCATCTGAGATATAGTCACCATTGAGGTTTAATGTGGCTACAACGCTATATTTTTCAGGTTCGAAAAGGATTCTTTGTAAGAATGCGTCGGCAATACTATCCTTGATAGTGATCATATTCCCAGTTTTTGGGTTTTTAAATTCACACCATGGACCATTACCGATCAATGTTGCCCCAAACTCTTCACGAGCAAGCTCATAACCCCAATCACGGAATCCACCTTCGGTAAACTTCATGATATTGCCTTTATGAACTAAGGTAACATTCGGTTTATCATTGTCGATAGCATATTGGATCGCTTTACGAACGAGACGTTTAGTTCCCTCTTCAGAGACCGGTTTGATACCAATGCCAGAAGTTTCTGGGAAACGGATCTTATTAACATGCATCTCATTTTGTAAAAAGTCGATCACTTTTTTAGCTTCAGGAGAACCTGCTTCCCATTCAATACCGGCATAGATATCTTCTGAGTTTTCACGGAAGATGACCATATCGACCTTTTCAGGTTCTTTAACAGGTGAAGGAACACCATTGAAGTATTGAACTGGACGCATACAGAGATAGAGATCGAGTGTTTGACGCATTGTCACGTTAAGTGAGCGAATACCGCCACCAACAGGTGTTGTTAATGGACCTTTAATAGAGACAATAAACTCTTTAAGAGCATCTAAAGTCTCTTGCGGTAACCACTCATCTTTGCCATAAACTTTAGTGGACTTTTCGCCGGCATAGACTTCCATCCAAGAGATTTTACGCGCACCGTTGTAAGCTTTCTCAACAGCGGCATTGATCACTTTCTGCATTACAGGCGTGATTTCTGCACCTACCTCATCTCCTTCAATGAAAGGGATAATAGGTTGATTAGGAACATTGAGTGAAAAATCTTTGTTAAGGGTGATTTTTTCTCCCTCAGGGACTTTGATATGTTGATAACTCATAAAACCTCCAAAATAAATAAAAATTAAACAAAATTGAATCTCAATAGAAAATTAACTCTGCGAGATAATGCGCTTCGGCCCAATCGATGTTGGGGTATTGGGCGCACCAATCCCTAAAAATTGGTTATCGTCACTATAAAGGCGATATAAGTTATGATCGAGTTTACCCTCAATTCGTATCCTTTGTCCATGAAGAATGCGTCTAGCCTCCTCTTGTGTAAAGATTAAGAGTGGTAGATCTGTTACGGCACTATCCATTGGGAGGAGTAGCGCATCTAATGCTGTATAGGGATTCTCTCTTTCAGCAAGGGCTTCGAGTTCATCTAGTGTGATTAATTTCTCTATCCCGTAAGGCTCTATTGTGATACGTCGAAGCATCGTTAAATGGCCAAGAGTCCCTAACTTTTCAGCAATATCTTCCGCTAAGACACGAACATAAGTTCCCTTTGAGCAGGTTACCGTTGCGGTGAAGCTCAAAGGGGATAATTGATCGAGGGTTAATTTTGAGATGGTGATTTGTCGAGGTTTTCTTTCAACTTCAATCCCCTCTCGTGCAAGCTCATAGAGCCGCTTTCCTTGGTGGTGTAGTGCTGAAACCATAGGAGGAACTTGCGATATCTCTCCTAAAAATTGTGACAAAGCCACGTTTAAAGCCTCTTCTGTTAGTGTTGTGGGAATCGGCTTGGTTTCAATAATCTCACCTTCTGCATCACCTGTACTACTCTTTTCTCCAAGCTTACAGGTAAATTGGTATTGTTTATAATTATCGAGCAGAATGCCGGCAAATTTTGTTGCTTCCCCAAAACAGATGGGGAGCATTCCTGTTGCCATAGGATCGAGTGTGCCACTATGACCTGCTTTATCAGCATGATAGAGGCGCTTTACTCGCTGTAATGCTTGGTTACTTGTTAAACCTTTCGGTTTATCTAAAAGCAAAATGCCGTCAAGTTGACGGCGTTTATGTTTAATCTTCTGAGTCATCTTTACGGCTCTCTTCAGCTTTCATCTCATCAGAACGGATCGCTTCTGTAATTAAAGAGGTGATCGCATTACTCTTTTCAAGAAGGTCATCGTAGACAAAATGGAAACGGGGAATCGTTCGAAGACGAAGAATTTTTCCTAATTGACGACGAAACTCAGGAGCATACTCATGGAGTAGCGCGATAATCTCTTTACGCTCCTCATCAGGACCTAAGTAGGTGATATAGACTTTCGCTTGAGAAAAATCTCGCACGGTATCGACCTGAGTTACTGAGACCATTAGCGCCCGAGAGTCACTAACATCTTTACGTATGAGAAGTGAGAGCTCCTGACGGAGCTGCTCATTAATACGTTTTAAACGGGAATTTTTGCTATCCATTTTATAACTTTCGCTCTACTTCCACTGTTTCAAAGACTTCAATTTGGTCACCTGTGCGAACATCATTATAGTTTTTCACACCGATACCACACTCAATGCCCGCCCGAACTTCATTCACATCATCTTTAAAGCGACGGAGTGATTCAAGTTCCCCTTCATAGATCACAATGTTATCACGAAGGACACGAATAGGATTATTTCGTTTAATAATACCTTCCGTTACCATACAGCCGGCAATAGCCCCAATTTTGGGAGATTTAAAGACATCACGAACTTCCGCAATACCGATAATCTCTTCTTTAAACTGTGGAGCAAGTTTACCAATTAAGGCTTTCTTCACCTCATCAATAACATCATAAATGACGCTATAGTAGTAGAGCGATAAACCTTCATCCTCAATAATCTTACGTGCCGTATTATCTGCGCGAACGTTAAATCCAACCACTAAGGCATCAGATGAGACAGCAAGGTTTGCATCAGATTCGGTGATACCACCTACGCCACTTGCAATGACTTTAACTGTTACTTCATCATTTGAAAGCTCTTCAAGGGCATTCACAAGCGCTTCAACAGAACCTTGAACATCTGCTTTAAGGACAATGTTGAGTTGTTTATTCTCATCAGAACCCATTGAGCTAAAGAGATTCTCAAGTTTTGATTTATGCTGTCTTGCCAATTTAACTTCGCGATATTTACCTTGACGGAAGAGAGCGATCTCACGCGCTTTACGCTCATCAGGAACGACCATGACTTCATCCCCGGCATTAGGAACACCTGAAAGACCAATGACCTCTACTGGAATTGAAGGTGACGCGCTCTCAACTTGTTTACCATTTTCATCAATTAATGCGCGCACACGGCCATACTCATAACCTGCTAGGAGAATATCCCCTTTCTTGAGGCAACCTGATTGAACGAGAATAGAAGCAACAGGACCACGGCCACGATCAAGTTTTGATTCAATTACAGATCCTCTCGCAGGACCTTCTGAGATTGCGGTTAATTCTAAAACTTCTGCTTGAACTAAGATTTGATCGAGAAGATGATCAATTCCTTCTCCTGTCTTTGAGGAGACAAAAGCAAAGAGGTTATCTCCACCCCACTCTTCAGGAACGATCTCATATTGTGTCAATTCAGACATGATACGATCTTTATCAGCGGTTGGTTTATCTACTTTAGTGACAGCAACAATAACAGGAGTATCAGATGCTTTTGCATGCTGAATTCCTTCAATTGTTTGAGGCATAATGCCATCATCTGCAGCAATGACAAGAACCACAATATCGGTCACTTTTGCCCCGCGAGCACGCATTGCAGCAAAGGCACTGTGTCCTGGTGTATCGAGGAAGGTAATGACCCCTTTGTCTGTTTTAACATGGTAAGCACCGATATGTTGGGTAATTCCACCCGCTTCACCACTTGCGACATGCTCTTTACGAATATAGTCAAGTAGTGATGTTTTACCATGGTCAACGTGCCCCATAATCGTTACAACAGGTGGGCGCGGCTTGATAAGATCAACATCACCTTGTTCAATCGATGCGATCAACTCCTCTTCAAGAGGATTTTCACTGACAAACTTGTAAGTGTGCCCCATCTCTTCGACGATAATTGCTGCCGTTTCACGATCGAGTAGCTGGTTGATTGTCACCATTGAACCTAAGTTCATTAAGGCTTTAATCACTTCTGCTGCTTTCACTGACATTTTATGAGCAAGATCCGCAACACTGATCGTTTCACCTAATTCCACTTCGATCTGTTTTGTCGCAGTTGGTAATTGGAAACCATGTTGCTGTTGTGGCTGATTACGTCTTGTTTGTCGGCGACTACGCTTGTTCTCTCGCTTCAAGGAGATCTCAGCACGATCATCATCGTCATTACGACCACGACGTTTCGATCCCGCTTTACGCGTCTTTTTATTGTCTACTTTATCGCTGTCTAGTTTTGCAGAGCGTTTTACCGGCTTGATTAAGATCTCTTCTTCATCTTTTTCAATAACTTCGGCAACGGGCACTTCTTCAACTTTCTCTTCCTCTTCTTGAGTTTGGAATTGGATCTCTACTTTTGATACCGGTTTTTCAGAAGCAGACGCCATACGATTAAGGCGTGCAATCTCTTCTTGTTGCGCCTTTTCACGTTGCTCTTTTTTAGCTCTTTCAGCTTCTCGTTTCTCTTCTAATTCTCTTTCAGCGCGTTCTTTTGCTGCATTTTGACGTTCAAGCTGATGTTGCTCAGCTTCTTGTCTTTTTGCTTCTTGTTCCGCTTTTCGTTTCGCTTCCATCTCAGCCTTATCAGCGGTTGTTGAGGTTTCAACAACTTTTTTTGTTTCGTTTTTAGATTTAGTTTCTGTTGTGTCTACCGGAAGTACTTCAGGTTTTGTTGCTTGTTCAGCTACACTTTCCACTTTTTTAGCAGCCTCATCAACTGCAACTGAAGTAATGTTTTCTTCAGGTAATACAGCATTATTAGCATCTTTTTGCTTCACATAAGTACGACGACGGCGAACTTCTACAGGAACAGTTCTTGCACGACCAGGTGCAGTTTCAACTTTTAATTCTGTATGGGTTTTTCGTTTAATCGTAATTTTTGAAGGGCTTTTTGTTTTATCTTTTTCACTCATTCTCAATCTTCCAAGTAGACACTCTATGTCTATTTTAAAATGTTTAACTATTCATATTATTCAAACCAACTCTGTCTTGCTGCCATAATATATTTGCTTGCATCATCCTCATCGATACTGGTTAATTCACATAACTCATCTGTTGATAGTTCAGCTAAGTCATCGAGTGTACGGATACCATTTTTTGCAAGCGTGATTGCAAGTAACTCATTATCTTCAAGTACGGCAATGAGCTCTGGGGTTGGTGCTGATTCCCCTAAGTTTTGAAGAAGTTCTTTCTTATTGTTGAGAGCTTCAAGGGCAGCATCACGAAGTGCTTCGACAATCTCTTCATCAAACTCTTCAATCTCAATCATCTCCAGTACAGGGACATAAGCCACCTCTTCAATAGTGGAGAAGCCTTCACGCATTAAGATTTCAGCAACTTCTTCATCGACATTAAGGGCATCCATAAAGAGATCTAAGATACGTTCAGACTCTTTCTCATATTTTTGTTGGGCTTCTTCATTACCCATCACATTGAGTTCCCAGCCGGTTAGTTTTGAGGCTAAACGAACATTTTGTCCACCACGACCAATTGCTTGAGATAGCTTATCTTGGCTCACAGCAATATCCATCATATGACGATCTTCATCAACCACAACAGACATCACTTCAGCAGGAGACATCGCATTAATGACAAATTGCACAGGATTTTCATCCCAGAGCACGATATCAACGCGCTCGCCAGCTAACTCTTTTGTAATATTTTGTACACGAGAACCTCTCATACCGACACAAGCACCAACGGGGTCAATTCTTTGATCATGTGTCTTTACCGCAATTTTAGCACGACTTCCGGGATCACGGCTAGCAGCGATAATTTCGATAGAACCCTGGTTAATTTCAGGAACCTCAATCTCAAAGAGTGCTTTAATAAGATCATCACTTCTTCTTGAGAGAATAATTTGTGGTCCTCTTGGATTATCCATGCTGATCTCTTCTAAGACAGCACGAACTTGATTCCCAATACGGAGGGACTCTCTAGGAATCATATTCTCTTTTGGTAAGAATGCCTCATCATTATCGCCAATATCAACATAGAAGTTGCCGCGATCAATGCGTTTGATGGTGCCACGAATTAACTCACCAACACGGTTTTCATAGCGACGCGCCATCTGCATTCTTTCAGCTTCGCGAATTTTTTGAAAAATAATCTGTTTTGCTGTTTGTGCACCGATGCGAGCAAAGGGGATATTCTCAATCTCCTCTTCGATAAAGTCACCAATTGCAATTTCAGGATCATCAATTTGAGCCGCGGAGAGTGTGATTTGACGAGTCGGCACTTGCTCTTCTTGTGGCAAGTGATCATCAACAACCATCCAGCGGCGGAATGTACGGTATGAACCATCGGTTCTATCAATTTCGATACGAAGATCGACATCAATGTTGTAAGTTCTGCGTGCAGCTGCTGCAAGGGCATGCTCTAATGCTGTAAAAATCTCATCACGAGAGATGCCTTTTTCATTAGAGACGGTTTCTGCAACGAGCATGATTTCTTTATTATTCATTTGAGAACTCTCTTTAATATTTAAAAATCGATCACAAGTTGTGCTCGGTCAATGTTGGATAAAGGAACTGATATCGGTTCATCGGAGAACTGATCATTCTCTAATTTGACGACGATGCTTAAGTCACTCTCTGTTACATCCACAACCTTTCCTTGAAAGCGACGACGGTTATCGATCGCTGAACGTAGTTGGAATGCAATTAATTGATCTTTATAAGCTGCAAATTGTTCCGGCGTAAAGAAGTAACGATCTAAGCCGGGGGAGGAGACTTCTAAGGTGTAAGCCATCGTAATGGGATCGTGGACATCTAAAAGTCCAGCGACTTGATTGCTCACAATCTCACAATCTTCAATGCCAATGCCATCTTCTTTGTCGATATAGATGCGCAAAATAGCATTCTTTGAATTTGGGTGAAATTCAATTCCCCATAGTTGATACCCTAACGCCTCTATAGAAGGTGATAAGAGTTCTGACAGGTTATAAGGATCTTTACGCATATAGAGTGATTTCCATAAAAAAATTTAAATATGCAAAAAGCCCGTTTAAAAACGGGCTTTTATTATTATTTGGTTGCGGGGGCCGGATTTGAACCAACGACCTTCGGGTTATGAGCCCGACGAGCTACCAGACTGCTCCACCCCGCGTCAATGAAGAGACTATTATAGATGAACTTTTCATAAAAGCAATAGGTTTTATGAAATAATTTATAAAGACCTCTCTACTATCTACTTCCTATTCTCTCTATCTTTACTCTTTAGTTTATATCATGATTCGTAGAGCAGGACTTTTAGGGAGTAATCATAATTAGTTATTTGTAAGCTAATAAACAAATAAGTTATTTATAAGCCATTGAGTGTGGGTATTGAGTATGTTCATTGAGAAGTCGGAGTCTACTTTTGATGAAGAGGAACTCTTTTTAGCGATAAAAATCACGATTATGGTTAATTAATAGGGGGATAATGCTCAATTAGAGCAGAAGAGTATGGAAAAAGTGTGTAGAATGATTCTCATATTTTGAATGACTATTCAATAGAAAGGGAATTATGCCAGCAGGATTTTTAATGGGCATTGCGATCTGTTTTGAGGTTTTAGGAACAGTCTGCATGAAACTATCAGATGGATTTAATGAGATATTGCCCTCTCTACTTATGTTGTTTTTTTATGGTTTAGGGTTTATGGCTTTTGTCGCCTGTATTGCACGGATACAGATATCGATTGCCTATGCCCTATGGACAGCCATAGGAATGGTTGCAATCTCTGTGATCGATATTCTGTTTTTTAATGCGCACCTATCAGGGATGAAAATTGTAGCGTTTGTGTTAATCGGTTTAGGTGTTGCGGGGCTCTCCCTTGAACCCCAACCTAAAAAGGTGAAGCATGGGTGAAATTTTAAATTTTTTAGGTACCATTAATGCATGGGTATTACTTGTTTTTGCAATTTTTTGTAGTGCTTTTGCCACAACGAGTTTAAAGTTTTTAGGCGGCGGATCACCTAAAATTGTATTGCTTGGCGTTATTGTTGGTTACTCTCTCTTCCTCTTTATTATTACGCTCGTTATGCAGCGGATCGATATGAGTATCGGTTATGCCGTTTGGGCAGGTCTGTCAACAGTGTTGATGACACTCTCTGGGGCAGTCTTCTTTAAAGAGCATTTAAGTATTCAAAAAGTTATAAGTTTAACGCTAGTGGTGCTAGGAGTTATTCTATTAAATCTCTCTGATACAACTTTTTAAATAAGGCTTTACAGTAGGACAGTTTAAGAAGATATATATCATAGGATATATATCTTCTATTAGCAGATCTTACTGAATAGATATGTGAAATATTTTACTATATTTTTAATAAATTTATATATATTTCAATATTTATTTTTCAAGTATCTTTTGTGGAGAGTGATAATCATTGAGGAGAGAGTAGGGTAAAAGAGTCAGGTAAATAGAGGGATAAGAGATATATTTATCCATTATCGGCTGATTATTATCAAGCATTATATTTATCTCTTATTGTCTTTTTTATTACTTTTTTCATTATTAAAATTGCAATGAGATTAATATTCTCTATAATTTTCCTCAATTTTTAGAGAGATGGGATTATAGGTCGTAGTAGAGATTGTTTAACAAATAGATATCATCAAATAATTTATACTCATGCTATTTATAATAGGTCTATAATTGAGGTTTAATTTTTAAGAGCTCTTTTTATTGCTAGCTTAAGTTAAGCGTAAAAAGGGTATTAACATTAGTTGGTTTGAGGTAAAAGGGATGCTAAAAAAGATTAAAGTTGCATGTGGAAACTGTAGTTTACAGCAGCTCTGTCTTCCTGTAGGGCTCGAAAATAGTGAGTTTGTAAAGCTTGAAAAGATTGTGCAGAGAGGAAAACCGTTATCACGCGGTAAGCATATCTATTATCCAGGAGATCAATTTACCTCTCTCTATGCAGTCCGTTCAGGAGCTGTTAAGACCTATAAGGTGGCCAATGATGGTTCTGAGTATGTGACGAGCTTCTATCTTCCCGGAGAGATTATCGGTTTAGATGCTTTAAGCTCAGGAGTACATGCTTGTGGTGCAAAGACATTAGAGACAACAAGTCTTTGTGAAATTCCTTATAGTCAATTAGATACTATTGCTGTCACAATCCCTAATATTTCGAGACAACTGTTGAAGATAATGAGTCATGAGATTAAGTGTGATGGACAGATGATGACGATGATCGGCTCTCAGCCTGCTAAATCACGATTAATCGCGCTCTTTTTAAGTCTTTCCGCTCGATTGAAGCGTCGTGGCTACTCTGAGACTGAGTTTTCGTTAAGTATGTCGCGAGCTGATATTGGGAGTTATCTCGGTTTGGCTGTTGAAACGGTGAGTCGTCTCCTTAAAAAGCTCCAAGATCAAAATCTGATTGAGGTTAACCATCGTCAGATTAAATTATTAGATATCGATACATTAAGAGAGATGGTGAATTTAGATATTCAGTAAGAGCTCTACTTTAAAAGAGAATAGAAAAAGAGAAAAGAGAGTACAGAAGCACTGTTTTGATTCACTATATCGATCTACCCCTTAAACCTCTTTATAAACATGATAAAAAGAGTTACCGCTAAGAGAGCGATAACTCTTTTTATTTATCTGTTATTTCTACTGTTTTACTATACCACTATCCTAATATCTTAGGATTATTGCTTATTGCTGTTATTGTGTTTTTGTTTTTCTATTTGAAAATACACACGTCTAGAGATCTCTATAACAGATTAACCCACCACGCTTGGCAAATTGAGGAGTTCAGGAAAACTGCCTACAAAAATAATGACCGCAGCGAAGAGCAGGGCGAGAATTAATGAGATATTTCCTCCTTTTACGCGTTTCCCATCAGGGTATTTTTTTCGTGCTTTATAGACTAAAAGAACGGGTAAGATGACGCCGATAAAGGCAAAGATAACGCCGGCAAAAGCAAATGCACTTAAGAAGATAGTCGGGTAGGTAAACCCGACAATAATCGGGGGGATAAAGGTAATTGCTCCGACCATTAGATTACTTTTGCTAAGGTTGAAGTGAGCGAGAAGATCTTTTACTGCATTAGAGAGCCCTAGTGAGACGCCAATATAGGACGTTGTCAGCGCTAGGACTGAAAATACGCGAACAATTTCACTAATTGTTTTACTGCCTGTGGTGATTTCAAAGGCTGTAATTAAGCCGTTGAGGCTTGGATCTTTGTTGAGTATCGCGACAAGATCTTCCTGTTTGAGAACGCCATGAGTGGCCATCTGCCAAATAATATAGATAAGAAAGATACCTGTTGATCCTAAAATGGCGGCTAATTTAAGTTTTTGATGATCTCCCTGTAGATATTCATTAATTGTGGGTGTACAGATATGAAAACCAAAGGTCATAAAGAAGATGGGAAGTGCTGAGATCACTAAAAGATTGTTGGTGGGAGCATAATGCAAGTTACTAAAGGAGAACTTCCCAAAAAGAAGATAAAGCAGGACAATAAAGCTAATCACCTTCAAGGTGAAAAAGAGACGATTAGTCATATCGGAGAGTGCGATACCGATAGTAATAATCGTACCAAAGAGAATGGCAAAGAGTAGAGCCGCTATCTTTTGGGCTTTAACGGGATCTAGATTGAAGGATTTAGGAATTAAGTTAAAGAGAAGGTTACCGCTTCCTGTAATGTAAGCCGTCAGGACGGCATACATAAAGAAGAGGAGAATAAAGTTAACGACAAGGCGGCCTGTTATTCCAAAATATTGTTCTGTGATCGTTGCAATGCCGGCATCAATAGGGCTGTATTGATGAACTTCAGCGTAGAGAAGTGCGGTAAAGGTGAGGAGGATCCATAATGAGAAGAGCAGTATAAAGGTCATGCCAAATCCCATCTGTGCTGAAGTTAAAGGCATGGCTAACATTCCCGCACCTACCGCTGTCCCGGCAATAATTAAGGTGCTGCCAAATAGACGACTTTTCACGTTGATTGTCCTTTGATGAATAGAAAAGAGGGTGATAGGTTTTAAAAGCCCTACACGATCGTATGATGATAGTGGAGAATAAAAAAGATGTCTAAGCTCTTTTATAGAACCTTTTATCATTTGATCTTCTTAAGATGATATTGCTCAAAAGATCAGCATTTTTTTGAGTTTTAAAGGTTTTAAGATGGGGAGTGAAGGGGGAGATTGAGAGATAAGCCTTGAGTTATCGATACTATTCAGAGAGATTTTCAGAGAGATTTATAGGGGAATTTATCGGGAGAGGGAGAAAAAGTATAAAAAAATCGATAAGAGGGGTTGACGCTAATAAAAATAGCTTTATAATACTAACTCTTCTCAGGGTCATTAGCTCAGTGGTAGAGCAGTTGGCTTTTAACCAATTGGTCGAAGGTTCGAATCCCTCATGACCCACCAAATTTACCTGAAGAGAGTACTTGCAACGTTTTTCAGACTTCAGACTTCAGACTTGAGAGTTGACAAGTATACTAAATCGGTTATAATTATTTTCGATTTAGGGTCATTAGCTCAGTGGTAGAGCAGTTGGCTTTTAACCAATTGGTCGAAGGTTCGAATCCCTCATGACCCACCATCTATTAAAGCCTCCCAGAACTGGGAGGTTTTTTTATATCTGTTTAAATATGTTATCGATGATTTAAAATCGATCTGAAGGGGTCGATTTGAATCGACACTAATCGACACTAATCGACACCAATTGATATTAATCTGATATTAATCGATAGTGATCGCGATATTACTCATAGAGTAAGAGGCCTCAAAAAATGATGCGGTATTAAGCTACATCAGATACTCAAAGGGAAGAAAAGGATGGATCGAAAATTGGATCGAAAATTGGATCGAAAACAGATAGATCTTTTTTTACAGAGTGTTTTAGAGGGAAGATCTCGAGAGGTCTTGACGATCTATCTCGATTCAATCGATCTAGTGGCGGAACCATTATCGGTGGTGATCCCTGCTTTTCAAAAGGTCTATCCTCAAGCGCTTCTCTTCTCAGATGATATTTTGCTACAAGATCAGTATCAAGCTGTGCCTCTAAAGGCGACTCGGCACTTTCTAGGAGCAACAACAGAGGCGGTGTTGTTAGATATTCGAGAAGGTTTTCCTCTCGATTATTTTCTTTCGATTGCTGCAACTATTGGCGCGCATGGCACACTATTGTTATTAGCAACAGAGCCTTTAGGGAGGAAGGAGAGTCAACGTTTTCACGATGTGATGATACCGACTCCCTATTTCGATCATTACCTCTCACAGCAGTTAGTCAATTATGCATATCGTTATTGGCGAGGTGAATGGTTTGCGCCACAGTTAGGGGGAGATTCTTATCTCTTGGAAGAAATGGGGCATCATGATAAGAGATCTCTTCCGATGATAGAAACAAAAAAGCACTCCTCCTCTCTCGTTTTAACAGAAGCACAGAGAGCAATCTATAGCGATTTTCTTGCAGAAGCATCGGGAGTTTTTACCCTCTTTTCGCCAAGGGGAAGTGGAAAATCGGCATTAGGTGCAGCCTTGATCGCAAGTGATCCTGAAGCCTTTATCTTAACGGCACCGAATCAGTTAGCGATCGAGCAGTATCAATCATTGAATGATTACCAATTCCGAGCGCCTGATGCGCTCTTTTTAGGAATTAAAGAGGGAGAGGTTTGGGATCAAACCTTAATTATTGAAGAGGCCGCGAAAATGCCGCTCTCCCATCTTGAGCGCTTAGTTAAGCGATTTCGAAGGGTGTTGATGATCTCTTCGGTGGAAAATTATGAGGGGACAGGACAAGGATTACGAGAAAAACTCTATGATCTTGTCACGATTAAGAAGCAGTACCAGCTCCAGCAGATCCACCGTTTTGATCATCGGGATTCTTTAGCGCAGCTAGTTGATGCAATGCGGTTTACAAAGAGAAGTGATTACGATCTAAAAGATTCATTCCCCACTCCTAAAAAAGAGGATCTTCAAGAGGCGCTCAAGATAGAGCTCTATAATGATCAAAATATCAGATTGTTGCGAGAAGATCGGCAAAAGCTTGCTGCGCTCTATCACCTTCTTAATCAGACTCATTATCAAACAAATATTCAAGATTTAAGACGACTCTTTGATTCGCCTCATCAACTCTTCGTATTGGCGTTTTATCAATCTCAACTGATAGGGGCAACATGGGGCATTGTTGAGGGGGGATTATCGAAAGAGCTTGCTATAGCTCTGTTTCGGGGTGAGAGGCGCCCTCGTGGAAATCTAGTTCCCCAAATTTTAGCAGGGCAGAGTTATTTTCCTGAAGCTATGATTGCACGATCTGTACGGATTTCTCGTATCTCTGTAGTAGATTCTTTTCGGCGATTAGGCATTGGTGCGCGAATGATATCGGCAATTGAGAACGATTCTTCTCTTAATCTTGATTTTCTCTCAGTGAGTTTCGGTTTAACGGCAGATCTCTTCGCTTTTTGGCGTAGCTTAGATTTTCAGCCGGCGCATTTAGGTTTTCATCTTGATAAAACAACAGGGCTCTACTCTTTAGTTGTGTTAAAGCGGATTAATAGCCATAGCCATGAATGGATTGAAGAGAGTTACCGAAAATTTGCAGCAGATGCTGCACTTAACTATCAAAAGATGGAGTCGCGTCCTGAGATCGCTGCAATTTTAAAGCATTATGCACAAGAAGGGAGATTTGATGCGCGTGATGCTGCTGTTATAGAGGCGAATCGTAATTTTAGTCGAGCTGCCTATAGTGTGGAGAATGCGCTTTTTCGTGCTTTAAAAGATCAAGAGTGAGAGGATATTGATATCAAAATGAATGATTGTTATGCAGTTGTTGACAGGCTGAATCTTCATCTCTATAATCCTCAAATATAGTTTAGCCGGCGTAGCTCAGTTGGTAGAGCAACTGACTTGTAATCAGTAGGTCCCGCGTTCGATTCGTGGTGCCGGCACCAGTTAGAAAGCCCAGCAGTTTTATTGCTGGGCTTTTTGCATTCCTTCTCTTTTCTGCACTTAATTACATCTTATTACATCTTATTTTTTTGTTGGATTTTAGCTTAAGTACTATTGATTAAGAATTAAGAATTAAGAATTAAGAATTAAGAATTTAAGATCTCCTATTCTTTTCCTTTTCCTTTGGCTTTTACTTTTATGTTGTTAGATAGTGCTTGCGATGCAAAATATCTTCAATAAAAGTTTGACATCTTTGATGAAGAACTCTATAATTCCACTTCTTGATTAAATTTAAGAAGCCGGCGTAGCTCAGTTGGTAGAGCAACTGACTTGTAATCAGTAGGTCCCGCGTTCGATTCGTGGTGCCGGCACCAGATAGAGAGCCCAACAGTATAACTGTTGGGCTCTTCTTTTATCTATCTACTTTATCTATCTATTACAAATCACTATTTTGATAATCAGTCAGGATGTTGCAGCAGATACCCTTCATAGATATTTTTCCTTAATCTTCTAAAACATCAGGATTCATCTTTAGTACTAATGCCTTAATTTCTGGGCTAGGGTATTCTGCCCGATGCATTAAGAGGGAATAGAGCTCAGGATCTTGCATCTCAAGAAGTGATAGGTAGAGATCTTTTTCACTATCAGGTGCTTTTTCAAAGTGGTTTTCAAGATAACGATCACAAAGCGCATCGAGTTCACGCATACCACGACGAGAACGCCATTTTATTTTCCGAAGATCATATTTATTATCCATTACATTGGTCTCCCATTAATATAGAAAGCTAGATATTTAAAATTAAGTATTCATGTTTGAGTATTTAAAACTAATATTGATGACTCAAAGTGATTGGAAGAGCTAGATCGATTTGAAGATATTATCGCTCTTTTTATCATGCCACTATTATAGAGCGTTTAATGAGGCTGAGTTAATTCTCACCTTTTAATGACAGGTGATTGAGATATTAAGATATCTGTTAGAAATATTATTTTCCAAGTTATCTTCTCGTTATCTTCTTGTGATCCTCTCTCTTTTAGTCTGCTTCTATCCTACTAATTATTGCCTACTTTCGATATCTAATTTTTAAGAAGATGGGGGAAAGATTGATTTAAGTATTCGAAAAACTATCGAGCGCGTAAAGTGCTAGCGAGTTAAGAGCTAAAATATTTGATCGTGAAGTAGGGATGCAATCATCACATCTTAAAAATGGGAATAACTCCCATTTTTTAGGGCTTTATAGAATATACCGTAAAAAAAATGCGCAAATAGCTAGAGAATTTTGTTATGATCTATGCCTTGCTAAGAAGTTGATCGCAATTTGCTCTACGCTCTTTTGCTTGATTATGTTTCATATCTTAGCTAGTATTCTCCCCTTAATAAAATTAGTGACATGTGGTGAAGCTATGAATAAATGGTTTGAATTAACTCTAAAAGCTGATGCGCGCTTGACGGCGGAGGCGCTCGATGAAGCGCTCGTTGAGTCAGGGGCTGTTGCTGTCACCATGAAAGATGGTAGTGATGAGCCGATATTTGAACCGCTACCAGGTGAAACACCATTATGGAGTGAAACGTTAGTGACAGGGCTCTATGAAGTTCCCTGTGATGTTGAAGCGATTAAAGCATTCTTGATGAGTTACTTAGACCAGCCCTATCTTCCTATTGTGGAGACACATGAATTAGAGGATAAAGATTGGGTTAGAGCATGGCAAGATCACTATAAACCGATTAAATTTGGTGAGAATCTCTGGATCTGTCCAACTCATCTACCATCGCCGGAGCCAGAGGTTGCAACAGTTCGCTTAGATCCTGGGCTTGCTTTTGGGACGGGAACACATCCGACAACAGCACTCTGTTTAGAGTGGCTCTCTGATAATCGAGATCAGTTGATGGGTGCCACCATTATCGATTATGGGTGTGGTTCTGGTATTTTAGGGATTGCCGGCAAATTATTGGGAGCGAAGGAGTGTTACAGCACCGATATTGATAAGCAGGCGATCTATGCAACAGAACAGAATGCAGAGCGTAATAATGTTTCGATTTATGCCGCACTTCCAGAATCATTCTCTCCCCCTAAAGCAAAAGTGGTTCTCTCCAATATTCTTTCAGGTCCATTAGTAGAGCTCGCCCCTATTTTAGGGAATTTAGTTGAGCCAGGTGGCCATCTTGTGTTAGCGGGGCTCTTAGATCATGATGCAGAATTTGTTAAGAGTGCTTATCGGGATCAATTTGAGTTTCAAGAGAATAAAAGTTTAGACGGTTGGACAAGGCTCTACGGCATTAAGAGATCGTAATGAAAATAGGGAATTATCATATATCATCGCCCTATGTGCTTGCACCTATGGCGGGGGTAACGGATCTTCCTTTCCGTAAGATTTGTCGGCGTTTTGGTGCCGGTCTTGCGGTAAGCGAGATGGTGAATGCTAATCCTGAGCTATGGGAGACTGAAAAATCACAGTTACGCCTTATTTATGAAGGAGAGCTCTCTCCTGTCAGCGCCCAAATTGTGGGGTATGATCCTGAAATGATGGCGGCTGCCGCTCAATTTAGTGTTGAAAATGGCGCTGAGATTGTGGATATCAATATGGGTTGTCCGGCAAAAAAAGTCTGTAAAAAAGCGGCAGGTTCTGCGCTATTGCAGGATGAACCTTTAGTGGCAGAGATCTTAAGGTCGGTGGTTGCTGCCGTTGATGTTCCTGTGACATTGAAGATTCGAACAGGATGGGATCGAGAGAATAAGAATGCGGTCATGATTGCGAAGATGGCAGAAGAGATCGGTATTCAAGCTTTGGCGATTCATGGGCGAACACGTGAAGATCGTTTTTTGGGTGAAGCGGAATATGAAACGATTGCAAAGGTTAAAGAGGCGATCTCAATTCCGGTGATTGCAAATGGCGATATCGATTCACTAGAGAAAGCAGAGCAGGTCTTAAAGATGACGAAGGCGGATGCCATTATGGTAGGGCGGGGTGCTTTAGGTAATCCTTGGCTTTTTCGTTCTTTAATCGAGCGTCAACCCTATCTCCCCACCATAGAAGAGCGTTACCAAGTGATATTAGAACATATCTCTGCTTTGCACCATTTTTATGGCGCAGAGAAGGGAATTCGTGTTGCTCGAAAACATCTTCTTTGGTACCTCGGCGAGCGAGAGATTCCGAGTGAGTGGCGTAGTGCGATGTTGCGAGAGAAGATTCCGGAGAAGCAACTTGAATGGGTAGCAAGAATTTTTTTAGATCAAATATAGAGATGTAGGTTCTTAACAAATCAAAAATTAGTTAGGTCTGTTTTATAACGTAAATAGATATCTATCTCAAAATCTACCATTAAACATCTATTGTAGGTGAGATAGGTATTCTCTTTTTTTTTACTGAGTATTGTTGAGCTGTGGCTTGGTAATACTTCATTTACTTAATATATTAATTAGATAGATATTCTAGGAGTAGTAAGCATGATTTCTCGTGAGCGTCTTAAAGATCATATTCCATTGCGTGAGTCAGTAAAGGAAGCATTAGACGAAATTTCCAGTATGTTAGATGGAAAGTATCCTCCCAATCTTTACCGTTTAGTGATCAATGAGGTGGAGAGACCTCTATTTGAGAAGGTATTGGAGTATACCGATGGTAATCAATCAAAAGCATCGGAGATATTAGGAATTACGCGCTCAACTTTAAAGAAACGTTTAGATTATTTTGATATCGATCCAAGAGATCATAAGTCATAATCGTCAGTTATCAGATTGTAAGAGGGGAGTGGAAACTTGCTCTTAAGGTGTCAGATCAATAAGTCTGATGATAAATTCTTACGGTTAACTTATAATTAAGCTGATTTGTAATCAATCTATAATTAACTTTTGGTAATTGAGGAGAGCTGTGTGAAGAAAGCAAATGAGATACGCCGAGGCGATGTGATTCAATATAATAATCTCTATTACTTAGTGCGTGATGTGGAGAAATCTGCACCGACAGCAAGAGGTGGTAATACCACTTTTAGAATACAGATCTTCTCAATTCCCGATAATCATAAAGTCGATCTCTCTCTTCGTGCTGATGATGAGTTAGAGGATGTGCAATTAACAAAACGAGAGGCAACCTACTCCTATAAAGATGGTGATAATTTTGTCTTTATGGATAGTGAAGATTACAGTCAATATTATCTGAGCGAAAAGTTAGTAGGTGATGATGCTGGCTTTATTCTTGAAGGGATTGAAGGTTATTATGTCTCTTTAGTAGATGAAGCTCCTGTTGCGCTCTCTCTTCCTCAAACGGTGGTCCTAGAAGTGGTTGATACTGCACCTGAATTGAAAGGGGCGAGCGCGACAAAACGTAATAAGCCGGCAAAGCTCTCAACAGGCATCACAGTTTCAGTACCTGAATATATTGAAAATGGGACAAAAATTGTTGTCAATACCGATACAAGAGAGTATTCAAGTCGAGCAAATTAGCTTGATTAGATTTATTGGATTTAAATAGAGCTTTACTGAAGCTCAATAGAAGAGATGGTGTCATTGAATGATGACACCATTTTTTTTACTATTTAAAAAAATAATCTTAGAAAAAAGGTGATTTACTCTTGAAATCGTTTAAAAAGACGATATTAAGTTATAATAGGGCTCAATTTGTAATCGAGCAGATGTTGTAAAGACGTTACAAAAAACATTTGGTAGATGTTATCAGTACGTTATGAAGACGTTATAAATAGGTTATAAAGTAAGTTATAAAGTAAATTGTAAAGCTGTTTGCCGGTAGAGAGTTATTGTCGTGATAGGTTGTTGCGATTACTCTTATCTAAAAGTGATGTAAGCATATTTCTTTAGTGATCATTTCGCTAAGGGAGATCGTCCCTTCTATATAGGGTAGAGAAGAGTTGAGAACAGATGCTAGATGATTGTTCTCACTTGGAAAAATTTTTGATTTAGGAGTCAGTATGAAAAAATTAATGTTAGCGGGTGCATTAGCAGCTAGCCTCTTTTCAGGGGTTGTTATGGCAGAAGAAGCAGTAACAGCACCTCATCTCTATGTGGAAATGGATACAACTAAAGGAAACTTTGTCGTTGAGCTCGATCCTGAAAAAGCGCCTATTACCGTTGAAAATTTTAAAAATTATGTTGATGATGGCTATTATGATGGATTGATTTTCCATCGTGTCATCGATGGCTTTATGGTGCAAGGTGGCGGTCTTGATGCTGATATGAAACAGAAGAAGAGCGGGGCACCTATTAAGATCGAGTCTGATAATGGATTGAAGAATGAGCGTGGTACTATTGCAATGGCACGAACAATGGATCCTAACTCAGCGACAAGCCAATTCTTTATCAATACGCAGAATAATACTTTCTTAGATTATCCTGGTCAGGATGGTTATGGTTATACTGTATTTGGGAAGGTTGTTGAAGGGATGGATGTAATCGATAAGATTGAGAAGGTTAAAACAACTTCTAAAGCGGGACATCAAGATGTGCCGGTAGAGCCAGTCGTTATTGAAAGTGTTAAGTTTGTTGAAAAGCCGTAGTAGAAGTTTGTGGTGGATCGATTAGTAATAAGAGAGTCTAATAGACAAGTCGGTAGACAAATCGATAGAGAAATCAGTCAATTAATATACGAAATAACATATGAAGTAACATATGAAATAACTGCACCGCCACTTACTGGCTAAATTTAACAGCAACATTTAACAGCAGATAGATCGGCATAAATTGCCGATCGCTATTGAGGGAAAAAATGAAAAAGTTATGGATTGTATTAGGTGCTACGCTTCTTCTGGCTGCATGTAATGATAAAGAGGTTACTCCTGCAACTATTGATGAAAATAGTACCGTTGAGTTTGATAAAGAGCACTCAGCGCAAAGTGCATTAGATTATGCCGGAGTTTATAAGGGACAATATCCTTGTGCCGATTGTAGTGGCATCGATGTTGAGTTAACGCTAGAGTACAATGGTGGTTATGACCTTAAACAGACCTACCTCGATGTTAAAGGGAAAGATGAAACCTTTAATGAATCAGGGCGTTTCACGTGGAACAAAGCGGGCCAAGTGGTTACCTTAGAGGGGACAGATGGTGGTCCTGATGGGAAGCTGCGTTACTTTGTGGGTGAAAATATTCTCTTCCCTGCAGATAAAGAGGGGAAACGTATTGAGAATGAAGGGCCTTTTGATTACACGCTTCATAAAGTATTGCCGGAAGAGTAGTGTTACAATTAACGCTGGTTAAAATAAATTAAAAGTAACTTAACTAATAATTTTACTAATAAGTTTATTAGCGATCGCGATCGTTACAATAAGATCTATTAAAGAAGAGGTATTGAATAATGCTTAAGTTCCACACGACAATGGGTGATTTCACCATTCAATTAAATCATGAGAAAGCACCGGCTACGGCAGAAAACTTTCTCCAGTATGCGAAAGATGGTTACTTTAATGGTACGCTATTTCACCGCATTATCCCTGGGTTTATGGTTCAGGGGGGTGGTTTAGAGCCAGGAATGGTTGATAAACATAAAGGTCATCGCGAACCGATTCAAAATGAAGCGGATAATGGTCTTAAGAATGTACGCGGATCTGTTGCAATGGCGCGGACAATGGATCCCCATTCAGCAACATCACAATTCTTTATCAATCTAGTGGATAATAGTTTCCTCGATCATAAATCACAAACACCACAAGGTTGGGGTTATGCTGTTTTTGGTGAAGTTGTAGAAGGAATGGATGTGATCGATAAGATGGCGAAGGTAGAGACAACTTCTCGCCGCGGTCATGGTGATGTGCCGGTTGAAGATATTATTATCGAGAATGTTGAAGTTATCGGTGAGTAATGGTTGATGCAAGAGGATTCTATTTCACTCTTTATCAGTGATATCCATCTTAGTGAAAGTCGTAACGATCTCGTTACGGCTTTCTTCTATTTTATTGATAAAATCGCCCCTAGTGCTGATCAACTCTATATTTTGGGAGATCTGTTTGACTTTTGGGCGGGTGATGATATTGAGACACCTTTAACTCTATCGGTAGCGAAACATCTATCAGCCTTAGCAGATCGTGGAACCGAAATCACCTTTATTCCCGGCAATCGTGACTTTGCATTAGGTAGGCGTTATGCCAAAAGTGCAAAAATGGAGATCGCACCGAGTGAAATTATCTTAAAGCAGGAGGGAATTCTTCTGCTTCATGGTGATGAACTCTGTATCGATGATCACGCTTATCAGCGCTATAAACGTTGGATTCGAAATCCTCTGATTCTCACACTATTGCGTCATTTACCGAAGCGGTATCGGCTAGAGTTAGCGGCAAAAATAAAGAGGAAGAGTGGGCAGTCGACAGCGCGAAAGATTATGGATGTCAATGAGCACTACACGACACAATATTTTCATAAACGGGGGGTGAGCCAGATGATTCATGGTCATACACATCGCCCTGCAATTCATCACCATGGAAATGAGCAGTATCGTTATGTCCTAAGTGATTGGGATATTACGGGAGATTATCTTAAATTAGAAGAGGGCAAAATTACTCGACATCAATTTAAGATTGCCGATTTTCAGTCGTTATCGTGAAGGATCTCTTCTATCATTTCAATGGAAAATAGCGTAAGATATTGAGTGATTATATATCACTATATCTCCTTATAGGTCGCGATAGTGCGCTTTAATTCTCGGTTTAGTGTGGTATGTGAGGGAAGATATTTCCGATAGATCAGTTGAGGGGTTATATCTCTTGAGTCCAAGATAGACAGCGTATTATCACAACGTATTATCACTACATCAAACCGATCTTATAAGAGTATCAAGCACTATCAGAGACTATTAAGTAGTAGTCAACATTATTAAATAAGTACAATAATTAAAAAAAGAGTAACTATATGAATTCTATTATGCCTTTTATCCAACAAAATTGGATGTTTGTAGCGGCACTTGTTGTTGTGGTCATTCTCCTAATTGCGAATGAAATTAACTCAGCAAGAGGTAAGAGATATCGAATGAGCGTTACAGATGCATTACGGGAGTATAATGACGATAATGCCGTCTTTATCGATATTCGCTCGAAAAAAGATTATAAAAAATTGCATATTCCGAGTGCAGTCAATATCCCTGCAGCAGAACTTGAGAAGAAGCTTGAAAGCTTAGCTCAATTTGGGGATAAGAAGATTATTGTGTATAGCGATACAGACCCTCGAGCAAATGAAGCGTGTATTAAGTTGCGTAAAATGCATCCTGATGCGCCTTTAAATGTTTTAGTCGGTGGTATTGTAGGATGGCAAGAAGCAAATTTGCCTCTTTCTAAAGGTTAAAGGAGAAACAGATGAAAAAAGTAGAAGTCTATTTTAAAACAACTTGTGGCTACTGCCGTCGTGCATTTGAGATTCTTGCACGTCATGGTGTAGAGCCGGTAAAGATTGATGTTGATAGCGATCCAAAACTTTGGGAAGAGTGTCAAAAGCGTTCAGGTCGCAATACGGTTCCACAGATCTTTATTGGTGATTATCATGTAGGTGGTTGTGATGATTTAATGATGCTTGAGACAAGAGGTCAGTTAGATGACTATCTTTCAGGTAAGTTACCCCAGTAATTTATAGATTAAATAGATTAATCGCTTAATCGCTCTATTTTAAAGGTAAAGAGATGACTCAAGAGAAACAACCTACATTCGACATTGTGAGAATCTATACAAAAAATGTCTCATTAGAATCTCCTAATACGCCGGAAGTTTTTAAATTAAATGTTCAACCTGAAATTCAGATTCAGTTAGGTAATGATCATCGTGAAGTTGATCCTAATATCCATGAAGTTCTGCTTCGTGTAACCGTTACTGCAACTTACAAAGTGGAAGATGCAGAAGGTGATGAAGCGGAGACAAAGGTGATGTTCTTAGCTGAGGTAGAGCAAGCGGGTCTCTTCTTAATTGATGGTTTTGAAGAAGCACAGGAAGCGCACTTAAAAGGGGCTTACTGTCCTAATATTCTCTATCCTTATATTCGCCCTGCATTAGATCATTTAATTTCAGGCGCGGGTTTCCCTCCTGTTATGCTTTCACCCATTAACTTTGAAGCAGTCTATGCGGATCGATTAGCACAACAGGCTGAAGAAGCGGTAGAAGAGCAAGTTGATGCTTAAGTATTAAAGATCTAAATGATCAAAAACCCAAAATCATATGACTGATTTTGGGTTTTTTTATTCTATCTTTGCAATATTTTCCTTCGTTTTTGAGCGTCATGAGGGTAAGGATAAGAATCATTAGAAATAGAGCTCTTAACAAACAGTGACGCCAATCAGCGCTCAATCATTAAATTACTTCGGTTGATAGGTATTTAAGCGGTTGATCCAGCCGGGTAACCAGCGTTCTTCGCCCTTTTTAGGATCTGCATTTTTAACTCTCTGAGTTAACACTCTCTCTGCGGAATCACGAAAACTTCTTAAAATTGCGGCATTTTTAGCTGTCTCTGTTGATCCGGTTGAGACGAGATCCATATTTTCTAATACTTGCATCAATCCCCAACCTTCCCCTTGATATCGCTCTTGAGGATTGATCCCTTCCCCTTTGAAATTGACATAGTCAATTAAGGCATAGAGACCATTGGGGGCACTGGCGACTTCATAAAATTTCATCTCTATAAAGTCAGGGTATTGTGAAACTTGCTTCATCTTCTGCAATGCATTTTGTAGCCGCTGATAGATAAAGAGTGTCTGTAGCTCTTGGGTGTTTTCTAAAAATTGCATCAACTCATTGAGTTCTCCCGTCGATTTTGCATGATTAAATGCTTCTCGCGTTTTCCATGGTGCAGATCGATGTTTTTGTAAAATTTTAGGGAGCGGAACACCTTGATTAGCAATAAAGGTGACCAATGCCGGAAAGGTCTCTTCAAAATGTGCCGGCTCACCGGCTTTGAACCAGATAAAGTGGCCAATTCCTAATGAGGGGAAGTTCTCCCCTTGATTCCAGACAGCTAAATTGTCCCGTTTACCACCGGTCTCATTTTGATAGATTTGTGCTCCCACTTTCGTCAGCTCTGCTTGCGAGAGGGTCAGTTGTGGTGCCGCATAGGAGAGAGATTGCAGGGCAACGGTAATGAGGGCTATTGATGCCCCTTTTTTTAATCTTTTTTGGAAGGATTGGGTAAGAGTCATAGACGAATAGCTCCTTGTTTTTTCCAATACCAGATGAGGAGAAATCCTGCCGCAGCACCCCCTAGATGAGCAAAGTGAGCGATAGGATTCCAAGAGAGATTGAGGAGACCTAAAATCACTTCTAGGAGAATAATGCCGGGGATAAAATATTTTGCCTTAATAGGAAAGGGGATAAAGAAGAAGATCAGACCTGCATTGGGATAGAGCATGCCAAAGGCGATTAAGACACCATAAATTGCACCTGATGCGCCCATCATTGGTCGGATATACTCCCCTACAAGCGCTGATAATTCTGGGATGCGGTCGATATAACCTGGGCCTGTAATTACTCCTAGGTGATCCATCTTAAGATTATTTTGTACCTCAAGAAGTACTTGATTAACAACTGCCGGAGAATCGAGAGCATAGAGTTCTGCCGTAAGCTGGTTGATTGTAAAATAGCTCTGGATATTAAAGAGAATAAAAGAGCCCATTCCGGCAACAAAGTAGAGAATTAGAAATTTTTGTGTACCAATAATACGTTCTATTGTGGCACCAAACATAAAGAGGGCAAACATATTAAAGAGAAGATGGGAGATGCCGGCATGGATAAAGAGATGGGTAAAGGGTTGCCAGAAGTGAAAGAAAGGTGAGCTCGGGAAGTAACTTCCTAAGAAATATTGTAGATCGGAGATCTCTAAAGAGCTCAAGAGCGCTAAGAGAATAAAGATTCCAACATTGAGGATGATGAGGGATCGTGTTGCAATAGGTAGATCTCTAAACATGGTAAGCCTTTAGATTGCGTTTCGATATTGAGTGTTACAATTATTGAGGCGTGATCGATCATTCTATATTGATTGAGCCTCTTTAAGCGCACTGCTCTTCGATTGTTAGAAGAGTGATTATCTTATCATAAGATAAATTGGGATAATGGATTCGGTCGCATCATTTTAATTTTGTTAAACTACCTCTTTTATAAAGAATTACTTAAGAACAGAGATATAAAGCATGATAGATCGGTGCTATAGAATATTATAGACAATGGTCTGAAAGTGATTTATCAGATATCGAAACAGATATAAAAAAGTAGCGACAAAATATTACGACCGTAAATTACGATAAACATTACGATAGAAATTACGACAGTGAGATTGGGATTTTATGGCAAAAGAGAAAATAGAGATCAGAGAGCTTCCTTGGATTCGTTATGATGAAAATCCTTACGGTATTCCGCTATTAGATTTACGACCTATCACCTACCAATTAGGAAGCGATATCGAAGAGAGTGCATTAAAGAATCTCGACTCCTATAGTCTGGAGGATGGTGCCTCTTTTTCAGGACTTTCACCAACTGTTGATCGTTCTCTCAAAGCAGATCTACATTACCGCATTGATGGAAAACTCTATCCCGGATCACTCTTTGTTCCGCAATCTCCTGATGATCGTTGGGCGATCTTCTTTGATGGGCAAGCCCTCTATTTTGTTCGTAGTTGGTCAAGAGAGCTCGTTGCTAAGGCAACAGTGAGCTTTAGAGAGAATCAGATGGTAATCGAGACTATAGAAGGTCAGATAACTGATAGTGAATTTGAGACAGAGAATCAGACGATTGCCCTCTTAAATTTTTTAATGTTAAGTCATGTTCTTGGGGAGAGTGCGCCGGTGCCGCTTCTTAATGAGTTGGAGAGCGATCCTAATCGTGCTGCTGTTTGGGCCTTTTCTCTCTTTGGTCATCGGGCGAAAGTGGGTCTCTTTGCCGAAGATGCCTGCTTTTCTTCTGAAAAGGTGATGCGAACGACAACGGCTTATCATATTGCGATTGCAAATGATGATCAGGCGAGTGTTAAGTTAATTTTACAGCAGGGGTTGGTTGATCCTAACTTAATGGCACAAGATGGCTTTACACCGATTCATTGGGCGCTCTATACCGATCATTATGAGATGATGAAGCTTTTAGCAGAGCAGGGTGTTGATCTGAATGCCTCTTCTCTCAATGGTACAACGCCTTTGATGGATGCAGTGGAGATTAAATCGGAAAAGGGGTTAGCAGCACTTTTGACTTTAGGAGCAGATCCCAACAAGGCGGATGCTAATGGATTTACAGCATTGCATCGAGCCGCAGCAATGAACTTACCAAAGATGATAAAAGCCCTCTTACTAGCAAAGGCAGATGTCGATTGTCAGAGTATTAATGGTTTAACGCCGCTAGATTTAGCTAAAGAGCGGGGGCATCAGGAAGTGATCTTGCTTCTAACCCCACAAGATTAGTGGTGGAACAGGATCTTATTGATCTTATGAGCGCCATTTCATCAGTAGATCTCTTAATAGTGTTGTTAATAGTATTGTTGATAGTCTCGTTAATCGGTTTATTAATGAAGTTGTTAATAGAGCTATTAATGAGTTATTAATTGTCTTTTTAATAGGGACATTCATAAGGATAATCATAAAATAGTTGTAAAATTATCAATAAATCGGTAAAAAAACTTGAAATAGGGATGGTTATCCCCATCTTATGATCAACAGGGGAATGTTCTAAGATCTGAATAAAAGGTGTGTTAGAAAAGATTGAAAATTGAAGAATAAGAAAGATTTAGAATGGTAAACCCCAGCACGATTGATAAATTATGGGAGAATTGGTAGATGAACCAAGATAAATTTACACAAGCATTCTTAAATGCGTTAAGTGGCGCACAGACCTTAGCGCTTACCAACGATAACCAATATATTGAGCCTGAGCATGTTTTAAGTGCGATGCTCAATCAAAAAGAGGGATCGGTCTTACCCCTATTTCGTCAATGCCGAGCGAATATCCCTCTCTTAAATCAGAAAGTTAATGAGGCTATTAATAAGTTTCCAAAGATATCTGGAAGCAATGATATCCATATTAGTCAGAATCTACAGCGTGTTTTAGTCGCTGCAGAGAAAGAGATGCATCGCCGCGGTGATGGTTATCTCTCTTCAGAAGTCTTTATCCTAGGAATTTTGGATGAAAAGAAAGGACTTGCTGAGATCTTAAAAGATTCTGGTGTAACTAAAGAGTTGCTCAATCGAGCAATCGACTCTATTCGTGGAGGTGAAACAGTGCAAGATCCTAATGCAGAAGAGAAGCGTGAAGCACTTAGTAAATATACTGTTGATTTAACTGAGCGTGCGGAGCTTGGTAAACTTGATCCTGTGATTGGACGAGATGATGAGATTCGACGCGCGATTCAAGTTTTGTCACGTCGTACTAAAAATAATCCCGTATTGATTGGGGAGCCCGGTGTTGGTAAAACAGCGATTGTAGAAGGACTTGCTCAACGTATTGTTAATGGGGAAGTGCCGGAAGGATTGAAAGGTAAACGTGTTCTTTCACTCGATTTAGGGGCATTAATCGCCGGAGCAAAATTCCGTGGTGAATTTGAAGAGCGTCTTAAAGCCGTATTAGGCGAGCTTGAGAAGGCAGAAGGTCAAGTGATTCTCTTTATCGATGAGATTCATATGATGGTGGGTGCCGGAAAAACAGATGGTGCTATGGATGCCGGTAACTTACTTAAGCCTGCACTTTCTCGTGGAGAACTTCACTGTATCGGTGCGACAACGCTTAATGAGTATCGAGAGTATATTGAGAAAGATGCTGCGCTTGAGCGTCGTTTCCAACAGGTATTAGTAGAAGAGCCTACGGTAGAAGATACGATTGCGATTTTGCGTGGATTAAAAGAGCGTTATGAGATCCATCACGGGGTCGAAATTACGGATCCGGCGATTGTTGCCGCAGCAACCTTATCGCATCGTTATATTACCGATCGACAATTACCGGATAAGGCGATCGATTTGATCGATGAGGCAGGAAGCCAAATTCGGATGGAGATCGATTCAAAACCTGAAGCGATGGATAAACTTGATCGTCGTATTATTCAATTAAAAATTGAACGTGAAGCGATTAAGAAAGAGACCGATGATGCATCGAAAAAGCGTCTTGAGACACTGGAAGCCGAACTTTCTAAACTTGAGAAAGAGTATGCAGATCTTGAAGAGGTTTGGAAGATCGAAAAGAGCCTTATGCAGGGTGCAACCTCTCTGAAAGAGGATCTTGATCAGGCGCGTATTGAGCTTGAAGCGGCGAAACGTAGTGGTGATCTTGCGAAGATGAGTGAGCTTCAATATGGCAAGATTCCTGAGCTTGAGCGTCAATTGAAAGAGTCACAAGAAGCAGAAAATCATGAAGAGCGTGAGCATCGATTAGTTAGAACAAAAGTGACAGCGAATGAGATTGCGGATGTGGTCTCTAAATGGACAGGTATCCCGGTCAGTCGCATGATGGAAGGGGAGCGTGAAAAACTTCTCCGGATGGAAGAGGTGCTCGGTAAAAATGTGATCGGCCAGAAAGAGGCGATTACTGCGGTATCAGATGCGGTTCGTCGTTCTCGTGCAGGATTATCTGATCCTAATCGTCCGATCGGTTCCTTCCTCTTCTTAGGACCTACAGGTGTTGGTAAGACAGAGTTAACGAAGACATTAGCAACCTTCCTCTTTGATGATGAGAATGCAATGCTCCGTTTAGATATGTCGGAATTTATGGAGAAACATTCCGTTGCGCGCCTTATTGGTGCTCCTCCAGGATATGTTGGCTATGAAGAGGGCGGTTACTTAACGGAAGCGGTTCGTCGTCGCCCCTATTCGGTAATTTTGCTCGATGAGGTTGAAAAAGCGCATCCCGATGTCTTCAATATCTTGTTACAAGTATTAGATGATGGTCGCTTAACAGATGGTCAAGGCCGTACGGTAGATTTCAAAAATACGGTCATTATCATGACTTCGAACTTAGGTTCACACTTGATTCAAGAGCAGGCAGCTCGCTTGAGTGATTTAAGTGAGAAGGATCAATATCTCGCTATGCGTGAATCGGTGATGGAGGTTGTTGGTCAACATTTCCGTCCGGAGTTTATCAACCGTATTGATGATATTGTTGTCTTCCACCCACTTGGTAAAGAGCATATTCGTGAGATTGCGAAATTACAGGTGAATCGTGTGGTTAAACGTCTCCTTGAGCATGATGTGATGTTAAGTGTCACAGAGGAAGGGCTCGATAAATTAGGGGAGATTGGTTACGATCCTGTTTTCGGTGCAAGACCTTTGAAACGTGCGATCCAAACTCATTTAGAGAACCCTTTAGCAAAAGCATTCTTACGTGGTGAGTTTAAAGCGGGAGATAGTGTCATCATCGATGGTGAGCTCAATATGGATGTGATTGATGCTGAAATTGAAGTTCTCTAATGAGATCGCGTAATCAATCTGTGACTGAAATGAGATCAGGCTGATCTGAATCTTGATTTTAGTAGAAAAGAATAAAGGCTGGTAGAGAATTCTCTATCAGCCTTTTTGTATCAATTATCTATTAGTCATCGTTAATTGCCTCATCATTAATCGTCGTTAATCATTATTAGTTGCTATTAGTTGTTATTAAGTTTTGCGCTACTTTTCCATCAGTTTTATTGGTTTTACTGTTGATTATCATTTCCCATGATTGAATGGGTCAACTAAAAGAGAGAAGGAGTCATTGGGATGGGGCCAGACTTTAACCGATAATTGCGTAGAGGAAAGAGGTGAGAATCGAAATCGAGCGATCGGATCTCTTCTTGATTGACTCGGTTATTAAAACGAAAATTATATGCCACTTCTTTAGTATCGGTAGTGGTGAGTGCCCGCGCAATAGGATTTGTAACAATACCAATCGCCAGCAGAGAGCTGATCTGTAGAAAGTGTCGGCGTGAAGAGTGAAATGGCTGTTGCTCCATTATTAAATCTCCCTAGAATGATGTCATTAATGCATTATTTTTTATTGTAGCTTACTTCTGCGTAAAGATGCGTCAATTAATAGAGATCTGGGTTTTGAGGATTGAGGGAGAATTCTGTCACTTTTAGGTAAAGCCGTTATAATCGTAGTTTCTACATTGCGGTGCCGGCGATCTCGATCACTCTTTCATAGACTCGTTAGATTCAATGGATTTTATATATTTATGTTATAGGTTTAAGGAATCGCGAGGTTTAAGGGAGAGGGGAGAGCAGTGATGGAGATAATTATCTAGATGATTGAAAATAGAGGAGATTATTATGGCGCGAAAGAGTGCAAAAGTTTATCGAGTCAGTTGCCAAGTTAGAGAGAATTATCAGGTTGAAATTGAGGCGCGTGAGCATCTTGTTATTGCCGATGAGCCCAAACCTTATGGTGATAATGAGGGCATGACGCCGGTAGAGCTCCTTCTAGGAGCTTTAGGTGCTTGTAAGACAATGGTCTTCAAAGCCTATGCTACCCAAAAAAATATTCCTTATAAAGAGTGTTTGATTGAAGTTGAAGGCGATTTTGATTCCGCCGGCTATATGGGAGATCCCACTGTGCCAATAGGTTTTAGTGAGATAAGAACCCGCTACCATCTTACCTCTTCAGCCGATAAGGCTCTTATCGATGCCGCAATAACACATGTGGAGAGTCACTGTCCTGTTGCGGCAACGATCGATGTGGCGCCGAAAAAATCGGTAGAAGTCAGATTAAAGCAGTAACTATACAATAAAATAAAAAAAGTCGTTCTTTATAAAAATTTACATATTTTTATTTATCATAGACCCTTATATCTCATATTGATGAATTAATAGATCATGGATTAATCAGTACTGGATTAATAAGTATTGGATTAATCATTATTGCATTAATCAGTAATGAATCAGTAATGAATCAATAAGGATCTATAGAAGTCTTCTTATAGCGACTCTTATTGGCATTTATGAAAAATACTTGTCGTCGTTAGTTGTTAATCGTTAGTCATTAAGTGTGAAAATAAATATTTTATAAAGAGCTATAGAGAGCTATAGAGAGTATTAGGAGGATGGATGTTTCAAGAACGACTCTACTTCTTATTAGATGCCAATATCTGGTTTGGTCTACTAATCCCTCTCTATCTCTCTGTTTCGCTCTATTTTGTCTATCGTATTGGGCTCTTTCGTTTTCATTACTTTAAAGAGATGAAATATCTCTTATTTGAAAAACGGAAAAATAATAGCGGTATTACCCCTTTTCAATCCTTTTCGTTAAGTATGGGAAATCGGATTGGTATCGGTAATATTGTCGGTGTCTCATTGGCCATTAGTATGGGTGGCCCTGGAGCGCTCTTTTGGATGTGGCTTTTTGCCTTTTTAGGAATGTTTTTAGCCTTTTCGGAAGCGGTTTTAGCACAGCTCTATAAATGTAAGGAGAAAGGACTCTATCGAGGCGGTCCTGCTTACTATATTCGTAGAGGCGCAAGGATGCCTAAAGTAGGCGCGCTCTATGCTGTTATTTTTATTGCCCTCTTTATCGTCATATTTAATGGAGTTCATACTAATATCTTAGTCTCATTAGTTCATACCACTTATAGCGAGACAACAAGTAGTAAGATTTTAGGAGCCATCTCTATTATTATTTTAGTGGCTATCGTTGGAAATGTTCGTTGGTTAGCCCATATTTCAACCGTAATAGTATCTAGCGCACTCTTTATCTATCTTATGATATTACTCGTGGTAGTTTTCTTCAATCTCCAGGCGATTCCGGTATTTTTAGGATCGATTTTTAAGAGTGCTTTTGGTCTAGAGGAGATCATAAGTGGTGGCATTGGTATCGCTATTGTTGAAGGAATTAAGAATGGCTCGATCTCCCATGAGGCTGGATTAGGTGGTTCCGCATCAGCAGCAGCGGCAGCGCATACGAGTCATCCTGTTAAACAAGGATTACTGCAGAGTTTTGGGGTATTTATCGATAGCTTTGTGATTGGAGGATTATCCGCTTTTATTATTCTCTCTTCAGGCCTCTATACCCCTCATGTAGCGAATGGGATTCTTCTGATGCAGGCTTCATTAGGACTTACTTTAGGTCCTTTTGTCCCTTATGTCTTCTCTTTTATTTTAATCCTTTTTGCCTTAACTTCGATTATCAGTGGCTTCTATTATGGATTAGTTAATCTTCTTTACTTCAGAGATTGTAAATGGGTGGAGCATCTCTATAAGTTTCTCTTTATCATTGTGATCTTAAGTAGTTACTTTATCGATATGGAGGTTTTGATAGCGATTACGATGATCTTGGTTTCATCATTAGTAGTGATCAACTGTTCAGTGATCTTCTCTTTACGACATATTGTCGTTGCACTATGGGAACATTATGTGGAGCAGAAAAAGTTAGGTTTTGATCCTCAATTTTGTGCAAAGGATATTCCGGAGTTAGAAGGGCTTGAGTGTTGGCAACATAATAATTTTGAGATACAGACTCAAAAAGATGCTTATTTTCGAGTGATGCCACCCTCAAACGAGCCTTAATAGAGGAAAGATTCGGCATCATTGATACCGACCTATAACGCTTTAGAGTTTTAGATAAACGCTTTCAAGAGATCTTCAGAGGCGAGAATCTTTAGAGGTGTTTTTTATATTTTTTTGATTACGACATCAGGTTTGATAATAATTTTTCGCTCTCTATAGAGCGCCCCTAATGCGCGTTTAAAGGCTGATTTACTGACCCCTAAAATTTTATGGATTTCATCCGGTGAGCTCTTATCACTAATTGGTAAGGTTCCGCCATACTCACTCAATCTCCGCATAATCATCTCTTCTAAAGATTCTCGCGCCTCAGGTGTATTGATAATAGCCTGTTCTGCAATATCGAGCTTTCCATCCTCTCGGATATGTTTTACAAAGCCTTCAATCTCATCGCCAATTTCAAGATCGCTCTTCACATCGCTATGGTAGATTAGGCCCCAAAATGTGTGATCGACAATTACCTTTACTCCTAAATCAGTCATGCTTTCCACAAGCAGCGCGACAGGATTCCCAACCTCATAATGATGGGGTTTTTGATCTAAAAATTTCTCAAGTTTCATGCTTGCGGTGATACGGCCAGATACCTCATCAATATAGGTGTAGACAATGACAAAATCTCCGGCATGAACGGTGCCAACTTCTTCGCTAAAAGGGAGTAGTAGATCTTTAGGTAATCCCCAATCGAGGAAAATACCGATATCGTTGATCTCGACCACTTGAAGATCTGCAAAGCGCCCAACAGTGGTATAAGGTTTTTGAGGGGTGGCAATGGCATGACCATGATTATCAAGATAGACAAAAAGGTCGAGCCATTTACCCACCTGAGTAGGTTGGTCTTTGGGGATATCTCGGTGTGGTAGAAGAACATCACCCTCTAAGATCAATCCTAATTTATTCTTTTCGATGATAGTTAAACGATTCATCTGCCCAATGATAGGGCTGTTTGTACTGTTATAAGACATAAGGCCTTTTGATGATTAATTGATACACGGTAGCATTCAGTCATGCTACTTTTTAAAACAGTGAATATCTTTGATCTCTATAAAGATCGAAAAGAGATTCTCTAATAGGCTCTATTATAAGCATATGAAAAAAAATAGTGATTGAAAGCTATCGAAGAGGCGAAAATTTTTGTATTAAGAGCCCTAAAAATATTTATTGGGGCTGCTTTTTTGCAATGGCAGTTGCCGCACAGACCGCTGATCCCCACGCCCATTGAAAATTATAACCTCCGAGCCAACCAACAACATCAACAACCTCACCTATAAAGTAGAGATTCTCCACTAATCGGCTCTCCATACTTTTAGGGTTAAGTTCTTTGGTATTGACGCCCCCTCTTGTTGCTTCTGCCGTTTTGTGTCCATCAGTACCACTAGGGGTAATAGACCATGCATTGAGCGATGCTCCCAAGGTTTCTAAAATTTTATGGGGAATTTCAGGAAGTGGGGTTGTTAGATAGCTTTGGAAGGGTGTTTTTTGTAACCAAAATTGAATAAATCGCTTAGGTAATGTTGGAATCAATTCAGTGATGGCGCGTTCTAGTTGATATTTAGCACGCTGTTTAAGATCTAACAACGCTTGAGTAAGATCGATATTGGGCGCAAAATTGACAGTGATTGCTCTTCCAGGTTGCCAATAACTTGAGATCTGTAAAATACCGGGACCAGAGAGTCCTTTGTGGCGAAAAAGGAGGTCCTCTTCAAAGGTGATACGATCTTTCGCTCTTTTCCCTGATTGTGTGGAGATCTCAACAGGCATCGAAATGCCGGCAAGTGTTCTATATTCTTCAGCTTCCCAAAAATCAAAATGGAGCGCTACTAGTGCCGGGCGTGTTGGAATAATAGAGTGCCCGAACGATTTTGCAATGCGATAACCAAAATCGGTAGCCCCTATTTTAGGAATCGCTAGCCCTCCTGTTGCAATAATGATGGAGGAAGCTGTCAATAAACCCTCTGAGCTCTCTACTTGGAATCTGTCAGCTGATTTTGTAATAGTATCCACTCGACATCCTTTTCGTAGTTCAACCGCTGCTTCCTGACACTCATTAAGAAGCATATTAACAATATCTTTTGAGGAGGCCCCTAGTTCACGATCACAGAAGAGTTGTCCTAGATGTTTTTCGGTATAAGGGATCTGGTAGCGTTCAACAAGCGCGATAAAGTCTTGGGCGGTAAAGTTAGAGAGTGCATAGCGCACAAACTTAGGATTTTCTGAAACATAATAGGGGGCGGCATCGAAGCCATCGATATGGGTATTAGTAAAATTACAAAAGCCACCTCCGGCGATACGAATCTTCTCTCCAATTTTTGTAGCATGGTCTAAAAGAAGAACAGAGAGTCCCTCTCTACCAGCACAGCTTGCCGCCATCATCCCGGCGGCGCCGGCACCGATAACAATAAGGTCAAAATGTGAAGGAGATGATTTCATAGTCTACTATTACCTATCTTAATTTTGCAGAAGTGATTTGAAGAGAAGCGCTGAAGGGGAGCAATTATAAGCGATCGAAATAGACTATAGAATCGATTTTAAATATATTTCAGAATGCATCATTCTTGCGCCAAGTGCTTCCGCTTGTTGGTAAATTTTAGCAGAGGCCTGATTGTTCGGAATAATATTGGACATGCAATCGGTTAAAATGATCAGCGTCTCCATGATTTGAGGTGCATTTTTTAGGAGGTCGGCAATTGTATTGGCAACACAGAAATCCATTGCTTCACCTACAATCACAATCTCATCAAATATTGCAAATCGGTTTAAGAGCTGTTGATCTAGGCAAGTAGCCGGATGAGATTGAAATTCAACCGCCGCTTTGAGAATACTGTAATGTTCTGTGAAGGGGTTACTCCCCTTATTGTAGAGCTCAAAGTTTCTTCCCGCTCTATGGGACCATTGGGAGAGTGCTTGATAGAGGGGATCAGGTAGCGCCCAACCTTCTGTACCGATAAGGCAATGGGGTGGCCAGATGGTGCATTGATAGTCGGCAGATTGAAGCGTTTTTAGATAGTGTAATGCCTGCTTAGGATAATATTGTGGAATCCAATATTTTTGGACCACATCTTCATAGGTAATTGTGGTGAAGGGTGCCGGCATATCGCCTGCCTTATTGCGCCAAAATGTAGGGTGAGCAATATGGAGCGGATAGTGAGAATCCATGCTGATAATGATCTCGGTAAAATACTCTCCTCCTGTCTCAATTAGGTGAATAATCCTCTTTAGATCCTCCTCTGCTCCCGCTACAGCGAGTTTTCCCTCAGGGTGGCAAAAGTCATTCTGTAGATCGATCCCAAGAAGTAGGCGCTGCCCACTCTCTCTGCGCTCTAATCTGTTATCTTCTTGATTCATGAATATCTCCTCACTATTTTGATTAATTATTTTATGACTCATAGACACATAGACTCATAGCTTTCTAGGCTCATAGTATGGCTCATTTTATTATCTTCTTCATAAATGAGTCCTATTTTTTATGTCATTAGATCCCCTTGAATCATCTCCATTTTTTATGGCGTTTTGGGAGGAATCTATTTTTATCATCAGAGATATCGGGGGTTTGATACACTGCTGATAATCTCGCTCTAACGGCTCATTATTCTCTATGAGTCTCGCTCTTAATCTCTAATATTACAGTATCTATCATAGTTATTATGGCAATATTCTTGAAAGGGCTCGATCGTTCTGGCTTTATTGGTGACTTTGTAGAGGCATATAGAGCGAGTTGAAGAGGAGATGGCCAAAGTATCAGTTAATAAATAGTTAATCATTAATTAACAATCAATCAATAACTTATGAAAGATAAAGTGGGGAGCATATGGCAGGAGAACTATTCCTGATTTTAATGTTAGTGGCGATGGTCGCAGGATTTATCGATGCAATCGCCGGTGGGGGTGGTCTGATTACACTACCGGCACTGCTATTAGCAGGCTTATCGCCGGTACAGGCATTGGCGACCAATAAATTACAATCATCAGCCGGCTCCTTTTCGGCAACATTTGCCTTTTTTCGTCAAGGTTTAATTCAGTGGCATCACTCTAAGTGGGTCTTCTTTCTGGCTTTGACTGGCGGCATGATAGGTGCGCTTTTAGCAACACGATTGCCGGCCACTTTTTTACAGATCGTTGTTCCATTGCTGCTACTTTCTGTGGCGATCTATTTTCTCTTCTCTCCTAATTTAGATGAGCGTGAGCGAAGAGCAAAGATCTCAAGAACACTCTTTCTCTTAACGATAGTTCCCTTAATCGGCTTTTATGATGGGATCTTTGGTCCGGGAACAGGTTCATTTTTTATGGTGGCATTTGTGCTTCTTCTTGGTTCGACACTTGTTAATGCGATTGCAGAGACAAAGCTTGCTAATTTCGCTTCTAATATCGGCTCTCTCTTGATCTTTGCTTTTTCAGGAGAGATGCAGGTTCTATTAGGACTACTGATGGCGCTAGGGGCTTTTATCGGTGCGCAATTGGGGGCGCTATTTGCTGTTAAATATGGCGGGAAGGTGATACGTCCTCTCTTAATTGTGATGAGTGTTGCCATGGCGATCAAACTTCTTTTGGAACCTAATAACCTCCTCTCTTTGTGGATTCTCTCTTTTTGGGGGTAGCCGTTGAGTTCTCCGTGGGTTGCTTGCATTTTTATAAGAAAGAGAGTATTTATGAAAGAGTCATCGATGGTATGAAAAGATGGTTCATATGAAAAGAGGCGACAATAAGTTATAACCATTTGAAGCAATATATATTCTTACGGTTACACATTTTTAAAAATAATAACTATAAATAGATGCCGAATTAGGGTATCTCACAAGCTAAAGGTGATAACGGTCGAGAAATTATTTACTGTTATCAAATAAAGGAGAAAGCATGAGCAAGAAATATCTATTAACACGCCTCTCATTAGGGGTAAAGAGTGCTATAGCAACTGTTGCTGTCAGTAGTGCATTACTTTTGGGGGCAGCACAAGCATCGACATTAGTCTACTGTTCAGAGGCCTCTCCGGAGACTTTTAACCCGCAGCTGGCATCATCAGGGACTACCTTTGATGCAAGTGGTATTCCGCTCTATAACCGTTTAACCGAGTTTACATTGGGTACTACAGAGCTTGAACCTGGGTTAGCGGAGTCGTGGGAGGTGAGTGAAGATGGTAAAGAGTACACTTTCCATCTCCGAAAAGGGGTTAAATTTCATAGTAATAAAGCATTTAAACCGACGCGAGATTTTAATGCCGATGATGTGGTCTTTACTTTTGAGAGACAGATGAATTCCGATCATCCTTATCACAATATCTCGAGTCGACAGTTTGAGTATTTTGAATCGATGGGATTCCCTGAGTTGATCGAATCTGTAGAAAAGATCGATGATCACACTGTCAAGATCACTTTAACCTCGCCAGAATCTCCCTTTTTAGCGAACTTAGCGATGGCGTTTGCCTCTATTCTCTCTGCCGAATATGGTGAAGTACTCTTAGAAAAAGGTAAGCCAGAAGAGATTGATCTTAAACCGATCGGAACCGGTCCTTTCCAATTGAGAGCCTATGAGCAAGATTCTCGGATTCTCTTTACTAAATTTAAGGATTATTTTGGTGAGCCGGCAAAATTAGATCGTCTGATCTTCTCCATTACACCTGATGCTTCGGTCCGTTTTGCCAAATTGCAAAAGGGAGAGTGTCATGTGATGCCTTATCCTAACCTTGCTGATTTAGAGAAGATGCGTGCGAATCCTGATATCGATGTGAAGGAGTTGACAGGACTCAATATCGGCTACCTTGCCTTCAATATGGAAAAGCCTCCATTAGATAAATTAGAAGTACGAAAAGCATTGAGTATGGCGGTTAATAAAGCCGATATTATCGATGCGATCTTCCAAGGTAATGGGGAGGCGGCGAAGAACTTTATTCCGCCAACGATGTGGGGTTATAACGATGAGATTGTCGATTATGAGTATGATCCAGAGGCGGCAAAAGCCCTACTTGCAGAAGCGGGTGTTCCAGAAGGTTTTGAAGTCTCTCTCTGGGCGATGCCCGTACAGCGCCCTTATAATCCCAATGCTCGAAGAATGGCAGAGATGGTTCAATCAGATTGGGAGAAGATCGGTGTTAAAGCTAATATCGTCACCTATGAGTGGGGTGAGTACTTAACGCGTCTTCGTAATGGCGAGCATGATACAGCACTTATGGGCTGGACGGGAGATAATGGGGATCCTGACAACTTCTTCTCAGTTCTTTTAAGTTGTGTGGCCGCAGAAGCAGGCTCAAATTACTCTAATTGGTGTAATAGTGAGTTTGATGAGATCTTAGCGGAAGCAAAAGCAGCGACTGATCATGATCAGCGTGTTGCACTCTATAAAAAAGCGCAAGAGATCCAACATCGTGAACAACCTGTGCTCAATATTGCCCACTCTACTGTCTATATGCCGGTGAGAAAAGAGGTGGTCAATTATGTTATCGATCCATTAGGAACGCACAACTTCAACCAAGTTGATATTGAGGATTAAATTTAGATAGCGTTGCGATAGCTTAATTTCGGTTCCTCTTATCAATCTCTTTTAAAGAGGGATCTTCATCACTGAAGATTGTATATTGGCGACCTAATCCTTAAATAAGTATAGAGGTAGGAGCGCTATGGGTTTTAACCTAAGCGCTCCTTTTTATCTCTATCTTGATGAGTGCGACGAGCCCGCTAATTAATCCATTGGTTAATCCATTACTAATATTAGTTAGTTAAGATTAGTTGGCTAGATCACTCAACCAAGAAGGATGGTGCTCTAGGCGTCTTGGGTTAACTGATGAATCGCTATCGCATTTCCTCAATCTTTTCCAGAGATAGGATGCAACATGATTCAATTTTTCTTTCGCCGATTGGGGATGATTATCCCTACCTTTATCGGTATTACACTATTAACTTTTATCTTTATCCATCTTATTCCCGGGGATCCGATTCTACTTTTTGCCGGAGAGCGAGGGATTACGCCGGAGCGTTACGCGGAATTGCGAGCGCAATTTGGTTATGATCAACCCTATATTGTGCAATATTGGAACTATCTTAAAGGCCTCTTCCATGGAGATTTAGGTAATTCCCTTGTGACTCAGCGAGCTGTCTGGTCTGAGTTTGTGCCGCGCTTTAAAGCAACGTTAGAGCTTGCAACTTGTGCGATGATTTTTGCTGTAGTAGTGGGTATCCCTGTAGGTGTAATAGCGGCCGTGAAGCGAGGGTCGATCTTCGATCATACCGCTGTGGGACTCTCTTTGACCGGTTATTCAATGCCGATTTTCTGGTGGGGGATGATGTTGATTATGTTGGTCTCTGTCAATCTCGATCTAACGCCGGTTTCAGGACGAATTAGCGATATGGTCTTTCTTGATGATAGTGATCCGTTGACCGGCTTTATGTTGATCGACACCTTCTTTTTTGGAGAAGAGGGGGATTTTTGGGATGCACTACACCATATGATTCTTCCTGCCATTGTTTTAGGAACGATTCCATTAGCCGTGATTGTTCGGATGACGCGCTCCTCAATGCTCGAAGTTTTGAGTGAAGATTATATTTTAACCGCTAGAGCGAAGGGGTTAGGGCGGATGCGGATTATTTTGATTCACGCCTTGCGAAATGCACTCATTCCCGTTGTTACGGTGATTGGATTACAGGTGGGAACAATGTTGGGTGGTGCGATTTTAACAGAGACAATCTTCTCTTGGCCGGGAGTTGGTCGATGGTTGATCGAATCACTACAGCGTCGTGATTATCCTGTTGTTCAAGGTGGTGTTCTCCTCGTTGCTTCGCTCATTATTTTAGTCAACTTTATTGTTGATCTACTCTATGGCGTTGTTAACCCTCGTATTAGACATCAATAAGGAGAGTTAGATGGCTAAACATCATGATCGAGATTTAAATGTCATTTTAGAAGAGGGCGAAGCAATTTTAGAGGCGGATCGTCCTCCTGCGGAAGAAATTCTCTTTGCGCGTAAACCTGAGACCCCTCTTCGACAATTTTGGTTCTATTTCAGTCGAAATAGAGGCGCATTGCTAGGGCTGATCTTTATCCTTTTTATTATTTTTGTCGCTATTTTTGCCCAATATATTGCACCTCATGATCCGACAGAACAGTTTCGGGGCTCTTTCCTAAAGCCACCTGTCTGGATGGAGGGAGGTTCTTGGCAGTTTATCTTAGGAACGGATGATGTTGGACGTGATATTTTAAGCCGATTGATCTTTGGTGCGCGTCTCTCATTATTAGTGGGCGTTGTCGTTGTGCTTCTTTCGCTACTGCTAGGTATCTCTTTAGGGCTTCTTGCCGGTTATTTTGGTGGTGCTGTTGAAGCGATCATTATGCGTATTGTTGATATTATGTTAGCTCTACCGAGTCTTCTTTTAGCACTTGTTCTAGTGGCTATCTTTGGTCCATCGATTGTTAATGCCTCTATTGCCCTCGCTTTTGTGGCGCTACCTCACTATATAAGACTTACAAGAGCGACCGCTTTAGGCGAGATGGAGAAAGAGTATGTGATTGCCTCTCAAGTTGCCGGAGCGGGGCATCTTCGGCAGATGTTTATTAATGTGTTGCCCAACTGTTTAGCACCGCTTATTGTGCAAGCAACATTGGGTTTTTCTAATGCGATCTTAGATATGGCGGCACTGGGATTTTTAGGAATGGGGGCTCAGCCACCAACTCCAGAGTGGGGGACCATGCTCTCTGATGTCTTGCAATATGCGCAATCTGCATGGTGGGTTGTCGCTTTTCCTGGAATTGCGATCTTATTGACCGTTCTCGCCTTCAATCTGATGGGCGATGGCTTGCGAGATGCATTAGATCCGAAGTTGAAGGTGTAAGGGGGGAGCGATGAGATTATTAGAAGTAAAAGGCTTAACAGTAGAGTTTGGTGAAAAAGGGGATCGCTTTCGAGCAGTTGATCGAATCAGTTATCGCGTTGATCAGGGAGAAGTAGTCGGTATTGTCGGAGAATCAGGATCCGGTAAATCTGTGAGCTCTCTTGCTATTATGGGATTGATCGATTTTCCCGGCATCGTTTCGGCAGAGGCCCTCTCTTTTGATGGCAAAGATCTACAAAAGATGAAAAGGCGGGAGCGACAAAAGATCTTAGGGGATGATGTTGCGATGATCTTTCAAGATCCGATGACCTCGCTCAACCCCTCTTTTACCGTAGGCTATCAAATTATGGAGACCTTAAAAGTCCATCAAGGTGGGAGAAAAAGGGAGCGTAAAGCGCGAGCTTTAGAGCTATTGACGTTGGTGGGGATTCCTGATGCCGCCAATCGTTTTAATCTCTATCCTCATCAATTATCGGGGGGGATGAGTCAACGGGTGATGATTGCGATCGCCATTGCTTGTAATCCTAAATTGTTGATTGCTGATGAGCCGACTACAGCGCTTGATGTCACGATTCAAGGACAGATCATCTCACTTCTGCTTCAATTGCAACGAGAGCAGCAGATGGCGCTTCTACTGATTACCCATGATTTGGCCTTAGTTGCGGAATCGGCGGATAAAATTATTGTGATGTATGCCGGACAAATTGTTGAGATTGCGCCTGCCACACAACTTTTTCAAACGCCACTTCATCCTTATACCGAAGCACTCCTTCGCTCTTTGCCGGAGTTTTCTCAAGGTGCTTCCCGCTTACAATCACTACCTGGAGTTGTGCCGGGGCGTTATGATCGGCCTCAAGGTTGCCTTCTCAACCCTCGCTGTGGTTATTGTCAAGAGATCTGCCGGCAACAGGAGCCCCCTTTACAACAGCACGGAGATCGTTTTGTGAAATGCCATTTTCCTTTGGTTAAAAAGCAGATAGTCATGTCCGAGAGCGACGAAGAGTCCTTATCAGGAGGAGCTTATGAGTAGTCAGACAATCGTTGATAGAGAGCAGAAAGCGCCACTTTTAGTTGCGGAAAACTTAACAAAGTATTATGCCGTCAGTCGAGGTTTATTGCGGGAAAAGGGGGAAGTTAAAGCCTTAAATGGTATCTCTTTTGAACTCGAAGCGGGGAAGACTTTAGCGGTTGTAGGGGAGTCTGGTTGTGGAAAATCGACTCTGGCAAAAGTATTGACAATGATTGAGCCTCCCACAAGTGGTGAGTTGCGTTATCGGGGAGATTCTCTTCTCCTTTCTGCACCAGAGACGGCCGCTTTGCGACGCCAGAAGATTCAGATTATCTTTCAAAACCCTTATGGTTCCCTCAATCCGCGAAAGAAGATCGGCACGATTTTAGAAGAGCCTCTCAAGATTAATAGTGATCTCAGTCGGGGAGAGCGCAAAGAGCGGGTTTTAGCGATGATGGAGAAGGTAGGCCTTCGTCCTGAGTTTTATGATCGTTATCCCCATATGTTCTCGGGAGGACAACGACAAAGGATTGCGATTGCTCGAGGTTTAATGCTCAATCCCGATATTGTGATTGCTGATGAACCGGTCTCAGCACTCGATGTCTCTGTTCAAGCACAAGTTCTCAATTTGATGATGGATCTTCAGGAGGAGTTAGGGCTCTCTTATCTCTTTATTTCTCATGACCTCTCTGTTGTGGAGCATATTGCCGATGATGTGATGGTGATGTATCTCGGTAAAGCGGTGGAGAAAGCGAGTAAAAAAGCGCTATTTTCAGATCCTATGCATCCCTATACTGAAGCACTCCTATCGGCAACCCCAAGATTGAATGATCAAAACCGGCGAGAGAAGATCACCTTAACAGGTGAATTGCCGAGCCCACTCAATCCGCCACAAGGTTGTGCATTTCATACTCGCTGTCCTAAAGCATTTGAGAAGTGCTATCACTCTCAGCCGGAGATCAAGGTCTATCACGACAGAGAAGGTGAGCCTCATGAAGTTGCTTGTTTCCTCCTCGATGAGATTGAGTCACTCGATGCTCGTGATAAGAGAGGGGAAGATTAATGGGTATCAGAAAAGGTTTTATTTGATGTTCTATGAGACTCAACCTATCTGATCTATTCACTAATCTGTACAATCACTGCAGTCAGTGTAATCAGTGTAAGAAGATGGGAGCTATGATCGACAGCCCCATCTTTTTATGATTTTCCCTGGTTTTCTGATCTTTTCTAATCTTTACTGATGATCAAAGAGATATCAGTCATTATGGAAAATATTTTTCAAAAAGGTCTGTGCCCGTTCGCTAGGTGTTCCTTCAAAGAAAGCTTCTTTTGAGAGATCATCATAGATTTCCCCCTCATCGATAAAGATAATTCGATCCGCTACTTGTCGGGCAAATCCCATTTCGTGGGTGACACACATCATTGTCATCCCTTCTTGAGCGAGTTCTGTCATAACAGCAAGTACTTCATGAATCATTTCAGGATCTAGCGCCGATGTAGGTTCATCAAAGAGCATTACCACCGGATCCATTGCCAGCGCGCGAGCAATTGCTACACGCTGCTGTTGTCCGCCAGAGAGTTGTGTGGGATATTTTCCGAGGTGTTTACTTAATCCAACTCGATCTAATAACCCCAATGCTTTTGTATGTGCGCTCTCTTTATCGCGTTTTAGAACTTTCATCTGTGCAAGCATAAGATTTTTTTCAATAGACATATTCGGAAAGAGCTCAAAATGTTGAAAGACCATTCCTACCTCAGCCCGAACTTTATTAATATTGGTTTTAGGATCTGCTAATGAATGTCCATTGATAATAATATCCCCTTCTTGGAAAGGCTCTAAACCATTTGCACATTGAATTAAGGTTGATTTCCCAGAACCAGAAGGGCCACAAACCACGACGACTTCCTTCTCTTTAATTTCAGTGGAGCAGTTTTTCAGTACTTGGAAATTGCCATAAAATTTATTGACATTCTGATATTGAATCATAAGGTGCCTCTTCTCTTTTGTAAGGTTCGAACGAGATAAGATAGTGAAAAGCAGATGATAAAGTAGATAAAGCCGGCAAAAAGAATCATCTCCATTTTTGCATTATTGTTATAGCCGATAATATCTGTAGTTCTGAAGAAATCATTAAGGCTCATAATATAGACAAGGGAAGTATCCTGAAAAAGAATAATACCTTGCGTTAGAAGTAGAGGGATCATATTGCGAAGCGCTTGTGGCAAAATGACATGATAGATTGCTTGTCCTCTTGTCATCCCGAGAGCTAAGGCGGCGTTCATCTGTTGCCGGCGTACACTCTTAAATCCTGCGCGAATAATCTCAGAATAGTAAGCGGCCTCAAATAGAGAAAATGCGACGATCGCCCAAAAGAGCCGTACTCCCGTACTATTACCTAAGCCTAAATATTGTTGTAAAGTTGGGCCAATTGCGAGGTAGAACCACATTAACACCATAATGAGTGGGATTGAACGAAAGAGATTGACATAACCCGTTGCAATCCAAGCAATCGGCTTAGGACCGTAGAGCCGTAAAACGGCAAGCACAATTCCCCAAAGGATCCCAACAACGATGGCAATGCCGGTAATTTGTAAGCTAACGGCCATCCCTTGTAGTAGAAACTGATAGTTTTCACCAATAATAGAGAAGAGGCTAGAAAAAGAGAATTGACCCATTTTAAGCTCCTTCTTTCAGTGAGGGAAGTTGTGTCCATCGCTCGATCAACTTCATAATGAACATTAAGGTGACATTGATGATGATATATGCAATCGTCACAAGGAAAAATGATTCGTAAGCTTTCGCTGTATAATCGTTGATCTGTGCCGCTTGCCGGGTTAGCTCTGCAAGACCAATGGTCTGTAGTACGGAGGAGTTTTTAAAGATATTAAGAAGCTCGGAGGTCATCGGTGGTAAGATGATTCTCAGTGCTTGGGGTAAGATGACGTAACGATAAGCTTGCGGAAGCGTTAAACCAGTGGCAAGAGCAGCTCTGAGTTGGCCTCCTGCTAATGATTCGATACTTGATCGAACCTGTTCTGCAATTCGTGCAGAGGTAAATAGACCTAAACATAAGATCCCCGCAGTCATCATCTGCACTAAAGGATCTTGAGATTTGATCCAATTACCGATTGTTTCAGGCATTAAGTTAGGCCAAACATAATACCAAAAGAAGAGTTGCACAATGAGCGGGACATTCCGTAAGCACTCGACATAGGTTGCCCCAATAAAGCGTAGTGTGCGACTAGGTAAGGTTCGTATTGTTCCAATAATAATTCCTAACGCTAATGCTAATATCCAGCTACTACTAGAGGAGATAATGGTCCATTTCGCACCTTCTAAAAGCCAGTCTAGATATGTTTCATTAATGACGGCTTCTTGTAAGAGCATAGAAAAATCTAGTCCAAACATAGATTAACCTTTTAAGAGAAGAGGGTAAGAGTAGGAGTAGGGCGATCGAAGTAGGGGCTTTGAGAGATATCTCGCACTCAGTCAATAGAGCGATAGAGAAAGCGTATCTGCTCAAGGTGTCTACTAACGCCACGTTCCTAAATCAGATTTATTAAAGACGAGAAACTCTAGAGAAGAGGTACGCTCTTCCTAGAGATCCTTGTCAATATCTGCGCGTTTGTGCGCTATCTCATAAGAGCGATAAGACGCTACTGATAAGGTTTATCCGTGGGGTTGTTAAAGAGCTCTCGCATACTCTCAGATAGTGGGAATTCTAAGTTAGCGTTGCGCGGGGGAATAGGTTCAGTAAACCATTTGTTATAGATAAGCTCCATCTCCCCTGAGCCAGAAAGATCTGCGATTACTTGGTCTGCTAAGGCCTTAAACTCACTATCTCCTTTACGCAACATACAGGCATAAGCTTCCTGTCCCTGTGATTCTCCGGTAACGACCCAGCGATCAGGTTGAGGTGACTTTGCTCTCTCTCCATAGAGTAGAGAGTCATCCATCACAAAAGCAACGCCGCGATTATCAGCTAGCATCATAAAAGCATCACCATGATCTTTTGCTGCTTGGATACGCATATTCATCCCCTTCTCGGCATTCATATTGCGTAATACTCGCTCAGATGTGGTTCCTGCTGTTGTAATGACAACCTTATCTTTCAACTCTTCAAAAGATTCAATACCCGAATTAACATCTGTAATCATACGGATATTGATAATAAAGATTGTATTGGTAAAGTCGACCTCTTGCGCACGGGCGGTGTTGTGTGTCGTTGAGCCACACTCTAGATCGATCGTTCCATTTTTCATCAGTGGAATACGATTTTGTGAAGTAATAGGAACGAGTTTGACATCGATCTTTTTCCCCAGTTTCTTCTCAATACCTTCAACAATTTTCATACTAATCTCATGAGAGTAGCCGACGACATTTTGTTGATTATCATAGTAGGAATATGGAATGGAAGATTCTCTATGACCTAGGGTAATGGTTCCTGTTTCATCAATCTTCTTAAGTGTTCCCGTTAGCTCTTCTGATAGAGAGATATGGGGAAGTGCGAGTAAACCACACAGGGCGATTCCTAAAATCGACTTTTTCATCTGTTATCCTCCAGATAGTGATAATAAAGTTAAGTGGGACCATCTTTTATTGTTTTATGATGTTGTGCTAAAAGTGTTAAAAGCTTTTTGAATGGAGAGTCTCAAGATATCGATACCTTTTAAGGCTTATGTTGCCCCCATTTGCGGTATCCATTTCGGTATATAAAGTCTTGCTGTAGTCGCATCATCATTACTCATAGCTTCTCTATTTATAATGGTCTACATCTAGATATATGATAGTGCTGCAGAAAAGGCAATTAGGAAGGGCTGTGACTTTTATGACGTCTATATAACTCAAAGTTATAGTTAATCGATATCATAAGGTGCTCTTCTGTTCTCTTGACGGTTTTTGAGTAACTCCTTATTCTGTTGATCATTGATAGATATCTACAGGAATGAGTTATGCCAAAAAAATTGATAGTGCTAGGAAGTAGTAATGTGGACTATATCTTAAATGTGCCCCACTTTTTAGCGCCGGGAGAGACGCTTGCAGGTGACCAATATCAAGTCTCTTTAGGAGGAAAGGGGGCAAATCAAGCAGTTGCTGCCGGAAGAGCGGGTGCAGATGTCACCTTTATTGCTGCTGTTGGGGATGATGATGTTGGTCGATCGGCAATCTCACAATTTCAGCAAGATAAGATCGATACCCGATTAATTCAGGTTGTTGAGAATGAGAAAACGGGCGTTGCACTTATCTTTGTCAATAGTGAAGGTGAAAATATGATCGGCATCTACGCTGGCGCTAATGGCGCGATGACAGAAGCAATGGTCAAGCCTCTACTTCCTGAAATTAGCTCGGCCGATCTGCTCTTAATGCAACTTGAAACACCGCAAGAAGCTTTAGACCTTGCAGCAGAGCATGCTAAAAAATCGGGCGTACGAGTTGTGGTTAATCCAGCACCTGCGAGGGCTTTATCAGATCGTTTTCTCTCATTTGTCGATATCATTACCCCTAATGAAACGGAAGCTGAGCTATTAACCGGCATAAAGGTTGAAAGTGATGAAGATGCGGCATTAGCCTCACAAAAGCTACATGAGAAAGGGATCGAAATTGTCATCATTACCTTAGGAAAGAGAGGTGCGTGGGTTAGTCAAATGCGTGCCTCTAGAGAGATAACCGGAGATTTAATCCCGGGCTTTAGAGTTGAGGCGATCGATACGATTGGTGCAGGGGATACCTTTAATGGTGTTTTGGTGACGGCGCTTTTAGAGGGTAAGTCATTATTGCAATCTGTCGAGTTAGCACATGCTGCCGGTGCTTTAGCGGTAACAAAGAAAGGGGCACATCCTGCTATTCCTTGGCGCAAAGCAATCGATCAATTCTATTTAGAAAATAAACAGTAAGAAGTAGAGACGTAGAGAAGATATTTGATATTAGATGAGCAATAGATATTAATTCTTACCGGCGATTAGATGATTGGGAGAGGTTCAATGATCTAATCGATTGACTTATTTGATCTTTTGGTCACAAAGCTAAAAGCGGGATTACCAAGTAAGACCAGAGACAATTTAAAAACAACTCAAGAAATGTAAAAATTTTTAAAAAAGAGTTGCAAATAAAAATGAAAGGGGTAAGATACACCACTCATTCAGACGGCAACGTTGAAGATGGTTCGGTAGAAGCCCAGTTCTCTAGTAGTTTCTTTGCTTCTCTCTTTAAAGTTTAAGTTCAGTTTTTAGTAATGTTTAAAATTGAATCGGTGCTTAAAAAGAGGTCAAAAATAAAATTGACACGAGCGAATCACTTCTGTAACATAGTTCGTCTGCTTAGGGCGGTAAGAGATTCAAGTTTGATTCACTTTAACCCTAAAGTTCTTTAATAACTTAATCTTAAGTAAGTTTGTATGGGGGCTTGTATTTGTTTGCGTGAGCAAAAGAATAGAAGTCTAACCAAACAATTCCAGCATCTATTTTTTATAATGGAAATAGAAGCAGTAATTGAGCAGTGACGAAAGTTACATGGTTAGATCGAAAGATTTAAACATTATAGAGATTAAACTGAAGAGTTTGATCCTGGCTCAGATTGAACGCTGGCGGTATGCTTAACACATGCAAGTCG
>NZ_JBVPGU010000006.1:0-116781 GCF_055813795.1 Ignatzschineria sp. PL_is040 | reverse complement strand
CGACTTGCATGTGTTAAGCATACCGCCAGCGTTCAATCTGAGCCAGGATCAAACTCTTCAGTTTAATCTCTATAATGTTTAAATCTTTCGATCTAACCATGTAACTTTCGTTACTGCTCAATTACTGCTTCTATTTCCATTATAAAAAAATAGATGCTGGAATTGTTTGGTTAGACTTCTATTCTTTTGCTCACGCAAACAAATACAAGCCCCCATACAAACTTACTTAAGATTAATTTGTTAAAGAACTTTAGGGTTAAAGTGAATCAAACTTGAATCTCTTACCGCCCTAAGCAGACGAACTATATTACAGAAGTGATTCACTCGTGTCAATTTTATTTTTGACCTCTTTTTAAGCACCGATTCAATTTTAAAGACTACTAAAAAAACTGAACTTAAACTTTAAAGAGAGAAGCAAAGAAACTACTAGAGAACTGGCTTCTACCGAATCATCTTCAACGTTGCCGTCTGAATGAGTGGTGTATCTTACCCCTTTCATTTTTATTTGCAACTCTTTTTTTGAATTCTTTAAAGTTTTTTCTTTCCCCGAATTCAACTTATATTACATCCCACCTTTCTTCCCTTCCATTTTCTTTATTTCAGTTCTTTATTTCAGATGAAGCAGACACTCTAAGAATCTTTAGAATCTCCCGATAACTCAACCTCTTTTTCAAAAAATTGCCTTGTGGCTGATTTTAATTTCAGAAGAACTCCTTATACAATTAAGTTAAACTGTAGCTAACTTATATTAATAAAACTAAATAAACATTATTTTATTCCATCTACTCGTAAAGGATTTTAAATTATGATCAAGCGCACCCTTGCTCCTATATTATTAGCAACTCTCCTGACGGGCTGTCTGTCATTGAACAATTCAACAACTCAGAGCAGCACTCCAAAACAGATCTCCCCCGAGCATATAGAGAAGATGAGAACACTCTCCGCCTCTGAGCTTCCGCAATATGCCGATCATGGAGATATGTATGCACAATATTATCTTGGCAATAAATATGCTCAAGGTGTCGAGGTTCCTCAAGACTTAACAAAAGCGAAATATTATTGGGAGAAAGCAGCAGAGCAAGGAAATGCCAACGCTCTTTATAACCTTGGAATGATCTATTATAGTGGACAAGGGGCTGCCAAAAATCCAGAACTCGCACTCAACTATTTCCAAAGATCTGCACAAGCAGGTAACAGCCGAGCAGCACTTAATGCAGGAACGATGCTAGAAACAGGACAAGGCTCTATAGTTAATATCCCCGCTGCGGCACACTACTATCAACTTGCTGCGCCGACCCAACCACATGCTGCTTATCGCTTAGGTATGCTCTATACGCAAAATAGAGCTGACTTCCCTGCTGACTATGAGAAAGCTCGTAGCCTCTTCCAACAAGCTGCGGTACAGGGTGACCGTATTGCTCCACGAGCACTCAATATCGTCCAAAACTATCCGCCTGCAGAAGCGAGTGAACTTCTCCGTCGTCTTAATACTAGCATTTAAGAGAGCAATAGAGAGTCGAATAGATAGAATCGAGATTCTAGAAAAGATCTCATACAAAAGATCTCGCCCATCTCCTTAATAAGTACTTGAATACTTGATGCAAATAACAGAGAAACAGTTGATAAATGTTTCCATCGATATTTAACAAGTATTCAGTTCAGGCTTATTTAGATGGAGCGAGATTTTTTTACACAACATAATAACTAAATGATTAAATGACTAATCAGCTAGCTAAACCAGATCCTAAATAGATCTATCCTAAAGTTGCCACCATAATCGCTTTGATCGTATGCATTCTATTACCGGCTTGCTGAAATTGAATAGCCTGAGGCCCTTCAAACACCTCTTCTGTAACCTCTACACCATCAAGACCAAATGTTTGATAAATCCATTCTCCAACAGAAGTTTCACGATTATGGAATGCTGGCAAGCAGTGCATAAATTTAGTATTTTTATTTCCTGTTGCTTGCATTAATTGACCATTGACTTGGTAAGGCTGTAGAAGAGCGATACGCTCACGCCATGCATCTTCAGATTCTCCCATTGAAACCCAAACATCAGTATGGATAAAGTCAACACCTTTGACTGCTTCCTCGGCACTATCAGTAAATGTCAATGTCGCACCACTTACTTTAGCGAGCTCTTGGCATTTAGCAATAAGATCTGCCTCTGGCCAAAGATGCTTCGGCGCTCCAACACGGAAATCAACACCTAACTTTGCTGCCATTACAAGATGAGAATTTCCCATATTATTTCGCGCATCACCAAGATAGGCATAACTAAAATCACTAATCGGCTTATCGCTACTCTCTTTCATGGTTAAAAGGTCGGCAAGCATCTGTGTTGGGTGAAACTCATCAGTCAGGCCATTATAGACAGGAACGCCGGCATAAGCCGCTAACTCATTCTCTAAAACATCTTGACTAAATCCACGATATAAAATCGCATCATACATATCTCCCAATACCCGCGCGGTATCTTTCATCGACTCTTTTGTACCGATCTGAGTCCCATCACTCCCGAGATAACTAGTTGCCGCACCCTGATCCGCCGCAGCAACTTCTGAAGCACAACGGGTACGTGTTGATGATTTTTCGAAGATGAGTGCGATATTTTTGCCTGTTAATCGTCGTTGCTCCATTCCTGCTCGCTTCGCTTTTTTAAGCTCCTCAGCAAGCCCTACAAGATAGAGAATCTCTTCTTTAGAAAAATCGAGTAGTTTTAAAAAATGTCTTTGACGTAAATTAGGTTGCATGCGCATCTCCTCTTCGCAGTATAATAATATTATATAGATTCTAAATATGACTCATTCCTGAGTCTATTTCATCATAACAAGGATGGCTTAGCCTTCCTATATATTTAAGAGGTCAGACCATATGCTTATGCGCTTACTACTTATTTTTACACTATCTTTTTTTGCGCTCTTCACTCATGCCGTTCACGCCGAACCATTCCCTGCTCAAGTCCACCTCAACTTTGTAGGTCCATTTCAAGTGCCGGCCTCTATGACCTTCACCCACAATAATAGTGAGTATCGCCTCGAAACAACCGTCAACATACCTTTTAAAAAAATGGAGTTTACCAGTATCGGAAGTGTTGATGGAAAACGTCTTATTACCCACTCCTTTACAGATATCAGAGGCGGTAAGAACTATGCAAGTGCTCGCTTCGACCTTACTCACAAAAAAATCAATTACGGCCGAGGAGAACAGAATCTATCAGCAGAGATGACAACATTAGCTCAAGATTTCTTCACAACAGCATGGCAAGCCACACTCAATCATGCGCCATTAAATGAAAAAATTCAGACAACCAATGGTAAAAAGGTTTATCAGCGCCCACCTTTTGTTAAAGTGGGAGAGAAGGAGGGTTATATTAATGGTAAAAGAACCCCTATTATCCTCTATGCAAGTGGCGAAGGAGATGATCGTGTTGAATTAGGTCTTGCACCCAAAGAGCTCTTCCTCCCGGCATTAATCGCTTATTATGAAAAAGGAAAACGCTATGAGCTCGTACTAAAAAGTTACTCTACAAAATAAGCTAGAGAAGAGCGCAATACACTTTCTACTCCACATGACAATCAATTACGGTAACGACATTAACAACTATGCTTGAATATCTATTTACACGACTCTCCGCAGCCTTCAATAATCGCATTGAACTCTGCCGCTTAGGTACTTTCTATTATGAAGGTAAATATGTTACGAAAGATCATCAAAAAGCGACAAAATATCTACAGAAGGCAGCTGATAAAAAATATAATCGTGCTCTCTTCTATCTTGGATTAATCGAACTTGAGAAGGGAGAGGCCACAACTGATAGAGCACTCGCTCTCCGCTATTTCCTCCTCTCAAGAAGAGAAGAGCCTAAAGCAGTAGCAGAAATTAAAAAACTAGAAGAAACAATTTTAAAATTATCCCCCACAAAAGAGAATAGTGAATTGCTCTTTAAAGTTGGTTACATGTATGCAAATGATGTTGTAATCGGCACAGATGCAGCAAAAGCAGCTCGATTTTATGAAGCCGCTATCGCCGGAAATCATCAAGCTGCGCGCTTAGAACTGGCAAAACTTTTGATGAAATCACGTCCCGGCAGCCCTAAAGATCTACCTAGAGCTATTGAGCTTCTACAAGATCCGAGCATGGCACAATTTCTACCCGCAGAACTTGCGCTTAAAGAGCTTCTAGAAAAGAATCCTGACCTCAGTAACGGAAACTAAATAGAAACTAAATCATTGAATATTGCATAAAACCAAGCGATTCGCTATAATAGCCTATCAACTTAAACGGGGGCGTTCTTGGATTCGACGGGGATGTTGAAGTTTGAGGTGCATGTCAAGATGGTCGAGAGTCTTGTAAAAACGCGGCAAATTGTATAGTTGCAAACGATAACAACTACGCTTTAGCAGCTTAGTCTGCTAACTGATCATAATACTGTGTTCGTTCGGTATTATCATCAGTCAACTTAAACGAAATAGTGAAATATCATTTCTAAGGGGTATTTTGCGAAACTTAACTTAGAACAGCTTTGCATCTCCTGCCGATCGGACGATGTGAAGTTAAATTAAAGATACGGCTAAACATGTAGTACCAAGAATGGATAGTTCTCGGACGCGGGTTCAAATCCCGCCGCCTCCACCAATCATGATTGTGAAAGCCCGCTATTTAGCGGGCTTTGCTGTATCTGGAAGTCAATTTGGCGTAAATTTTGGCGGGAATCGAATAACAAACCCCCTCTAAACAATCTCCTTTAAACCCCCTTTATAGAGATTAAAGCATGTCTTACTCTACGCTCCTACTCCATCAAGCAACAGATTTTAATAAAAACCTCGCATAAACTACCAGAAGGTTATAGTCTATTCCTTATCATCCCATCTTCTCATTTTTAATAGGGTTCAGAGGTATTATGCGATCTTTAATGTGGTTTCGATCTGATTTAAGAGTTCATGATAATGAGGCGCTCTATAGGGCAACTGAAAATCAGGAAACAATTGCGCTGTTTATTGTCTCTCATCGAGAATGGGAAGCGCATCATGATGCGAAGCTGAAACTCGCTTTTATGTGGCGAAACTTACAAGCATTGCAAAAAGCGCTCGAGAGTAAAAATATCCCTTTAAAGATCGTAGAAGTTGATTCTTGGGCGGAGATTCCGACGCGCATACTGCAATTGATGGAAGCTTATCAGATCTCCTCGTTCTATTTTAATCATGAAGTCGGCGTTAATGAAGTTGCAAGAGATCGGGCGGTGTATCGACAATTAAAGAAACATCTCTTAGATATCTATCCTTGCCACGATAAGACCTTAGTAAAATTGGGCTCCATCTTAAATGGTGAAAATAGACCTTACAAAGTCTTTACCGCCTTCAAAAGACGCTTAATCGACGTTTTGCAATATCAGCGTTTTGAGAATCATTTTGAAATTCCCACGCAAAATAAGCTCGATATTACAAGCGATGATCTCTCTGTTAATCCTTATGCGGCATTTGATAATTTAGCCTATCAAGCTGGTGAAGACTCCGCTTTTGAGGTTTTTCAGAACTTTTTAAAGGAAGATATTTTCCGTTATCATGCTCGCCGGGACTTTCCTGCCATTGAAGGAACGAGTCGTCTATCACCCTATCTCGCACTCGGTGTGATCTCCGTTAAAACCCTCCTTCAAGAAGCATTGATGATCAATGAAGGTGATTTTCACGCGGGAGATGAAGGGATTTTAACTTGGATGAATGAGCTCTATTGGCGAGAATTTTATTACCATATCATGTGGAACTTCCCTCAAGTCTCTAGAAATAGAGCCTTCCAGGAAAAGACAGAAAATATCCAATGGCGCGAGAATGAAACCGACTTTGAGGCCTGGAAAAATGGAGAGACCGGCATCCCCATTGTGGATGCTTTTATGAGGCAACTGAAAACAACCGGTTGGATGCATAATCGTGGGCGCATGATTACCGCAATGTTTCTCACCAAAAATCTCTTAATCGATTGGCGTAAAGGGGAGGCTTGGTTTATGCAGAATCTCATCGATGGTGACTTTGCTGCTAATAATGGCGGCTGGCAATGGTCTGCCTCTACTGGTACAGATGCTGTGCCCTATTTTAGAATCTTTAATCCTGTCACCCAATCTGAGCGATTTGATCCCAATGGAGACTTTATTCGTCAATGGTGTCCGGAGTTAGCCCACTTAGATAATAAACAAATTCATAAAGTGCAAAAGCATGCCATTGTTGATTTAAAAAGTAGCCGCCTTAGAGCGATAGAAGCTTTTAAGAGTTTGAGCTGAGCATCACCAAGGCCCGGCAAAGACAATAAGTATCATGCTTTCTATTCTCTAAATAACAATCATTACAAAAATTGAGGGGGGGATATCACCACATGACGAAACATCATAAAAATAGAGAGATTCAATCTCAATCTATTCTTAAAAAAATGCTTTTTAAGATAATCTACCTTGCCACAATTGTGGCACTCTCTTTGGTGGTTATTGTGGCATTTTACTTTGGACTCTACTACCTCATCTATCTATTGAATTAGAGCCCATCCCACTATCAATTCCAGTGAAAAAGAGCCGATTCAACTTTTTCTGCTTCCTGTTTCTGATTCAAAGAGATAGCACTATATCGCGCTCAAAAATTGATCACTTTTTGTAAGAATAATTTTCATTTACTCTTTTTTCAATCTAAACCAAGGTAGACTGAGTAATTGTTAATCACCTTATATCCACTTCTGGTGATTCTACCTTAATAGAGAGAAGTTGAAGAATGAGATTACATAATATCGAAGACCAAAAATCATTAACCCCTGAGCTAGCCCTCTCCTTCTTAAAAGAGGGAAATAAACGATTCGTTGCTAACTTAAAGGCTCACAGCAATCTATTAGAACAAGTGAATGAAACAAAAGAGGGGCAATTTCCTTTTGCCATTATCCTCAGCTGTATCGATAGCCGAACCTCGGCCGAGCTGATCTTCGACCAAGGTTTAGGCGATATCTTTAGTGTTCGCATTGCCGGCAATGTTCTTAATGATGATATTATCGGCTCGATGGAATTTGCCTGTAAATTGGCAGGCTCAAAATTGATTGTTGTGCTTGGTCATACTCACTGTGGAGCAATTACAGGGGCCTGCAAAGGAACTGAACTAGGGCACCTTACCAATCTTTTGGCCAAAGTAAAACCCTCCATTGAACATGTGAAAAAAGCGCATCAAGGGATCGATATCGCCTCCAAAGAAGCAGTTGATAAAGTGGCGCTTCATAATGTGGAACATACCATTGAGCATATTCTCGATAAAAGTAGCGTTCTAAAAGAGATGTATCAATCTGGAGAGATCGGTATCGTCGGCGCTTTCTATAAAGTAGAGACGGGAGAGGTCGATTTTGTTCAAGAGATGTTTAATCAAAAGAGAGTAGAGACAAACAGGTAACGTAATCTATCACCGTACATCACCTTCAAGATCTATTTTCAAGAAGGTGATTCTACAACTACCTACTCTGTAACAGTTATCGTCTTACCCTTGTCATCAACTACCATCACGCCTCGACCCGGCGTCCACTCAACACAATAGAGAGATTCTATCTCCTGAATCCCTATTTTTCCCAACTCATCCTGAAGCCACGCCTCACTTTTGCCGGCATCTTTAAGATTCTCCTCTAAAATATTGCCTTCGCTAATCAAGAGAAATCCCCGCACTTTCTCTGTCTTAAGAAAAACTGTCATCTGTCCATCTGTCTCTAATCTCACATCATCAACATCCATCAGACTAAAAATACGTTGCTCTCGCAATTTTGCAGTCAATTGTTCAGCATCCATTTTATTACGACGCATCTCATCAAGTTGCAATGCCCCACCTTTCACAATGAAGGTGACCGAACCATAAAAAAGCCGATAAAAGAAGGGGATTTTAGTCAATAGATGGAGTGCATAGCTCACGACAGTCCAGGCCATAAGGCCAAAAATCATATACCAAACAGATAGATTAGGTGCATAGATTGTCCCTCCGACGATCGCGCCGATCACAAAGGAGCTAACGATATCTGCCGGCGTCATCTGAGACATTTGTGATTTACCCGATACGCGCAGATAGAGAAGAACACCGATCATTCCTACGATTAGTTTAATAAAAATCGTGATTTCCAACCCAAATGTCTCTAACATTTCTCCCTCCTCTTGTTGATAGGGGCTCTTGACAGATAATCATGATAGATAATCCTGATAGAGAACCCTAATAGATGACCTATAACATCTTACCGACTTTTAATATTGCCGCTACATTCTCTGCCGTTTGCTCAAGATTCTTCCTACTCTCTAGATATGCTTCTTCTAACGTACAAGGAGAATTGAGAATACTCACAAGCGCATCAACTCCCGCCTCTTTTACAAGATGAGCTCCATCTCCAAGGCTGCCGGCGATCGCTATGACCGGGATATTATGCGCTTTAGCGATCCTTGCAACCCCTATTGGCGCTTTACCATGGAGAGTCTGTCGATCTATTTTTCCTTCTCCGGTAATAACAAGATCGGCATCAGCAATCAATGCCGCAAAATTGATCAAATCCAAAATAAGCGTTATCCCCGGCCTCAATCTACCTTGAAGAAAAGTGAGGGCTGCAAATCCCATTCCACCGGCCGCACCACTTCCTGCATGATTTTGAATAGCTTGCACATCACACGCTAATGTCTGCGCAACGATCTTTGCATAATGGGCTAGTGCATTATCTAACTGAGTAGCCATCTCCACCGTTGCACCCTTTTGTGGACCAAAAATTGCTGAAGCGCCCTGCTCTCCTATCAATACAGTATCCACATCACAAGCAACCTCAAAATGGCACTCCTTAATAGCCGGATCAAAATATCTACTATCGATAAAGGCGAGCTCTTTTAAAGAGAGTCCGCCTAATGGGAGTAGATTCCCTTTTGCATCCAATAACTGTAGACCTAGCGCCGCTAACATGCCGGCACCACCATCATTAGTCGCGCTCCCCCCTAAACCTAAAATAATATGTCGAATGCCTCGCGCTAATGCATCTTTGATCAACTCACCCGTTCCAAAGCTCGTTGTTATTCGCGGATCTCGTTGCGCTAATGGAACATGCGCTAACCCACTAGCTTCTGCCATCTCAATCACAGCGCTCTTTCCATCACCAGTAATTGCATAAGATGCCTCTACCGGCTGACCTAACGGTCCCATTACGGAGAGCATCACTCTTTGCCCCTGAGTTGCTCTGATCACTGCATCGATTGTCCCTTCCCCACCATCTGCGATCGGCACTAAATGATACTCTGCCATTGGATAATGGAGAGAGAACCCTTTTTGAATCAATTGCGCTACCTCAAGAGCAGATAAGCTCTCCTTATATGAATCTGGAGCAATCACAATCTTCATATCTCCACCTCGCACCTTCTCATTTCTCCCATTTCTCTCATGAAAAAACTCCCAGAATTATCCGGGAGTTTTATCTAATACTTATCTAATACTCTTTACTCTACTATTCACATTATTAAAACTCTAAAACTCACTTAAAGTGCGTTTAAAGTCGTGATCATAAAATATAAGAGATTATAAGCCTTTACAGGTGAAGTCATAGCCACCCTCTTTCATCGTGCCATCCCAACCTGTTAAATCTTCTTCTAAAGGCAGTCCACATGCTCTTTGACGTTTTGCTTGCCAGAAAAAGAGTGCAACAAGCGCAATTGAGATAATCACCGCTCCGATCTGAGAGATCTCTGTCGAGAGACCAAAGCCGATCGGTTGCTCTAAAATATAGGTAGTTGTCGCTAATAACATAAAAATTCCCGGCAATAGTGAGATCCAGTAATTTTTACCACCAATATAGAGATACATCGCCCCTACAAAGAGCGCTATCACTGCTGTCGATTGATTCGCCCATGAGAAGTAACGCCATAAAATATTAAAATCGAGCTGAAGAAGAATAGCAGAGATAACAAACATTGGAAGAGCAATCCAAAGACGCTTGCCGACCTTATCTTGTCCAATCTTAAGATAATCCGCAATAATCATTCTTGCACTTCTAAATGCGGTATCACCAGAGGTAATGGGAAGGATAATCACACCTAAAATCGCAATTGTTCCTCCTACACCACCTAACATCATAACCGCCACTTTACTAACGACTAATGCCGGACCACCCTCTTTCAATACCGCATTTAATCCCTCGCCAAAAGGTGCTGCTGGATCATAGAACATCGCCATCGCTGCCGCAGCCCAGATCATTGCAATAACACCTTCTGCAATCATCATGCCGTAGAAAATTTTTCGCCCATGCCCTTCATTCTTAGTTGTACGTGAAATAATAGGCGATTGTGTTGCATGGAAACCTGAAAGTGCCCCGCAAGAGATTGTCAAAAAGAGTAACGGGAAGATAGCAAGACCACCAGGATGAAGATTATCTAAGGTCAACTCAGGAATATTGCCAGCCTGCCCTGTAACAACTAAACCAACACCAATACCGATAGCACTTAAAACTAAGAGCATCCCGAAGAAGGGATAGAAGCGCCCGATGATCTTGTCGATCGGCAATAGCGTTGCTAAAACATAGTAGATAAAGATAATACCCACAATAATTGCGAGACCAACTTTACCGCCCATCAGATCATAGAGTAACTGTCCTGGAGCCGAAACAAACACCGTTCCTACAAGAACAAGCAGCAGTAAGGCAAAGGCATTGACAATATGGCGCATCGATTTTCCTAAAAACTTTTCTGCAAGTTCAGGAAGATGAGCCCCACGATTTCGAATCGAGATCATTCCCGTTAAATAATCATGAACTCCTCCGGCTAAAATACAACCAAAGACGATCCAGATAAAAGCAACGGGGCCATAAAGCGCTCCCAAAATCGGGCCAAAAATTGGACCGACGCCGGCAATATTGAGCAGCTGAATCAATGAGTTTTTAGCCGTGTTCATCGGTACGTAATCAACACCATCGCTACTCGTATATGCCGGTGTAGGCCTCTCTTTCACCCCAAAGACCTTCTCTACATACTTCCCATAAGTGAAGTAACCTATAATAAGCAGTAATATACCGCCAATAAATGTAAACATCTTCTCCTCCTAAAATTAAGGGCATCACCCACATAAAATAAGATAATGTGATCAATCTCTAATAGCGCTACTGATCTTTCCGACCTTTTCGATCATTTCTCTTTAATGATTCTTTTTTTATTATTGATGATCAGACTCAAGATTGATGACTCAATCCCGGCACACTATTAACCCTTGTCACATCTCCTCTTTAAAACTAAACTTCAACAAGAGTGAGTTAAAACTGCTGCTCAATCTTGTCATTTTATCCGACTACTATCGAACTTAAAGACTTACTATAGCCTTATCTATTTATATACCCTTTATTTTCTATTTTGTACAATCTCCAATATCATTTTAATGATCTATAGGGATCTATAGGGATCTATAAGAAATCTATAAGGAAATAAAAAAAGAGCCCTTTAGGCTCTTCTTCTGCTTCATTCTATGGTTTACCAACTTCTCGATCTATGACGATCTTCTACCAATCCACTATTTAAGCATTGCCGCCTCTGCTTCTAATTCACTATCAATATGGATCTCATCCCCTTCCACTAAAACACGATAGGTACGCAATGGCTTCTTGCACGGAGCGGCAGTAGCTTCTCCCGTCATAATATTAAACTCCCCCCAATGTAGAGGACAGCTGATCGTATCATCAAAATAATCACCTTCAGAGAGAGATGCTGTTGCATGGGTACATTGATCATCCGTTACAAAGTATTCCCCTTCTCGATTAAAGACAAGGAGCTCACCAATTTCCGTTTCAAACTTACGCATCTCTCCTGCTGCAAGATCATCCACTTTACATATAAAAATTTTTGCCATCTATAACTCTCCTATTTCTGATATCTCATCGAGATCAGCTCTATAATAGATCCGGATAGATCCAGATAGATCTACTTACTAACTAAATATCACTTATTAAATATCAATGCATACAATATAAATGAATATCTCTAGAAACCAAAAAAGCCTACTGATATAATCAGTAGGCTTCGATATTTGGCGTCCCTACGGGGATTCGAACCCCGGTTGCCGCCGTGAAAGGGCAGTGTCCTAACCGCTAGACGATAGGGACCAAATCCATTCTCTTGGAAGCTTCTCCTCGTGAACAGGTGACTATAATAGTATGAACCCTAAAGTATGTCAAACAGATCTCACACTTTTTTTGCTCTATTATTGATCAATGATGAGATTTAACAATACTATACATATATATCAATAAGTTATAGTGCCATCAAGACCTATCTATAAAGAGATTTTTAATAAAATTGTGCGCTTAATATCGAGATATATCGAATTATATCAAGTTATGAAATATTTCAATCTAACAATCACACTCTAGCAATCGATAAAAAAGCACTACCTCTTATCAAGAAGTAGTGCTTACTCTTCGTTTATAGGGATCATAATTAACTACGATGAGAGGTGAGTAAGATCAAAATGTAAGATCAACAGAATACTTCATTCAATCTTTTTAAGTGCTCACCTCAAACCTTGCTAACTATTTTTGCTCCATACTATTTTCGATTCATCATATGAATTGCGCTTTTATGAATACCGTGCGCTGCTTCCATAACACTCTCAGCAAGTGTTGGATGCGCATGCATTGTGCTTGCGATATCTTCTGATGTACCACCAAATTCTAGAACAATAACTGCTTCATGAATCAATTCTGATGCATTAGGTCCAACAATATGTACCCCTAATAATTTATCTGTTTTTGCATCGGCAATGACTTTAACTAAACCTTCTGTTGCGCCCATCGCTTTTGCACGTCCTGATGCCGCAAATGGGAAGGAGCTAGTAATCACCTCGATACCATCTGCTTTACATTGCTCTTCAGTTTTACCTGCCCATGCAATCTCAGGATGGGTATAGATCACCCATGGCACCGCATCATAATTAACACGAGCATATTGACCCGCAATGCGTTGCGCCACAGCAATACCTTCTGCAGAACCTTTATGCGCTAACATAGGTCCACGAACAAGGTCACCAATCGCCCAGACATTAGGAATATTGGTCTGACATTTATCATCAACTTTAACTAAACGTCCATCCATCTCAAGACCGACAGACTCATCAACAATCCCATCTGTGAACGCCTTACGGCCTACAGCAACTAATAAGTAGTCAAACTTCTCTTCATGCTCACCACTTTTGTCACTATATTTAACAGCAACACCATCATCCGTTGCGACTGACTCATTAACACGCGCACCTAGACGAATATCTAAGCCTTGTTTCTTAAAATGCTTTGCCGCATCTTTGGCAATCTGTTGATCTGCCGCTGAAAGGAACTTATCCATCGCTTCAAAAATGACAACTTCAGCACCTAAACGGGACCAGACACTTGCCATCTCAAGACCGATAACACCAGCACCAATCACACCTAAACGTTTTGGTACAACTTCTAAATCAAGTGCCCCTTCAGAATCTAAGATACGCTTATTATCAACAACAGCTGATGGAATATCCATTGGTACTGAACCGGTCGCTAAAACAACATCTTTCGCGCTGTATGTCTCAACTTTACCGTCATGATCAGTGACTTCAACAACATTATCTTTTAATAACTTCCCTGTTCCTTGTAGCCATTCAACTTTATTCGCTTGGAACAACATCGAAATACCCGCTGTTAATTCAGATACAATCTTATCTTTACGAGCAATCATCGCTTTAGGATCCATTTTAATCCCTTCAACAGAGATACCGTGATCTGCGCCATGATCTTTTGCTTCTTCATAGAGTGCTGATGACTCAAGCAGTGCCTTAGAAGGAATACAACCTACGTTAAGACAGGTTCCCCCTAAAACGGGCTTTCCTGCTTTGCCAATCCATTTTTCAACACAGGCAACTTTTAAACCTAACTGTGCTGCACGAATGGCATTAACATAACCTGCAGGACCACCACCAATTACGATGACATCAAATTCTTTCTTCGCCATAAAATATTCTCCTTGAAAAAGATCCTTTATCGATAAAAGTTCAATAAAGGATCTTCTCTAATATCTATAATTGTTACTACCCACTAAAGCTCTATTGCTTCTTCACTGATTAGAGTTCAAGAAGCATACTTGCTGGGTCTTCGATTGATTCTTTGATTGAGACTAAGAATCCAACTGCTTCAGCACCATCGATGATTCTATGGTCATATGAGTGAGCAACATACATCATCGGTGCAGCAATAATTTGACCATCTTTAACAATTGGACGCTCATAAGTATTGTGCATACCTAAAATACCACTTTGTGGTGGGTTGATAATCGGCGTTGAGAGCATTGAGCCAAATACACCACCGTTAGTGATTGTAAATGTACCACCTGTCATCTCTTCGATAGTTAAAGTACCCTCTTTCGCTTTTGTTGCATATTCAATAATTTGCTTCTCAATATCAGCAAGGCTTAATTGATCTGCATTACGAATAATTGGCACCACTAAACCACGTGGTGAAGAGACGGCAATACCGATATCGAAATAACCATGATAGATAATATCATTACCATCAATCGAAGCATTAACTGCTGGATACTTCTTAAGTGCTTCAACTGCTGCCTTAACAAAGAAAGACATAAAACCAAGTTTTACACCATGGGTCTTAGTGAAACGATCTTGATACTTCTTACGCATCGAGATCACAGGCTCCATGTTGATCTCGTTGAATGTTGTTAACATTGCCGTGCTATTTGTGGCATCAAGAAGACGCTCTGCAATACGAGCACGAAGACGCGTCATCGGTACACGCTTTTCAACACGCTCACCAGTTGGAACAGAAGCAACTGGTGCTGCTTTACTCGCTGCTGGTGCCACTTTCGCACCACCATTTTTCAAGAAGTTTTCAATATCTTCTTTAAGGTGACGACCATTTTTGCCGGTTGCCGGGATCTTACTAATATCAAGGTTATTCTCTTCAACTAAGCGACGAACAGTTGGTGACATTCCCACCTCTTCATCACTCTCAACAGTGGCTGCCACACTGCTCTCTTCTGCTTTAGGCGCGGCTTCTGCCTTAGGTGCTTCACCTGCTTCGATAATTGCTAAAACAGTTCCTTCTGTAACATCTGTGCCCTCTTCAACTTTGATCTCTTTAAGAACGCCGCTCACTGTAGCAGGAACTTCTAACATCACTTTGTCAGTCTCAAGATCAACAAGGTTCTCACCCTCTTCAATAAACTCACCTACTTGTTTATGCCAAGCAGAGAGTAATGCATCAGCAACTGACTCAGGTAATACTGGAACTTTAATTTCAACACTCATGGATTTTCTCCTATGTAAATATATAACTGTTATAAAACTTATATAAACTTGTAACTTATAATTTGTAAACTTATAAACTTTTTAATGAAGCCTTTAATCAGCAATAAGCTTTAAATTCTGTTGATAAGTAAGGAGCTCTACTAAGAGCTCCTTCATTGACAATCATCACTATTCAGTTGGGAAGATTGCGTCAAGAAGCGCTTTCTCCTGCTCTGCATGAACATGGCTATATCCTACTGCCGGCGCAGCAGCTGCAGGACGAGTCACAAATCGTAACGCATGTTTATCGCCTAACAACTCAATTAAATGTGGATAAACAAAGGTTGCATATCCTTGATTTCTAGGTTCATCTTGCAAGAAGATCACCTCTTTCGCATTAGGATATTTCGCTAACTCTGCCGCTAAGGCCGCTGCTGGGAATGGATAGATCTCTTCTAAGCGGATAATCACTGTTTTTTCATCATTCACTGCTGCTCTACGATCTCTTGCATCATAGTAGATCTTACCAACACTGATCACCACACGTTCTACCTTCGCTGCATCAATTGCATCAATCTCTGATAAGACCGAACGGAAAGTACCCGTTGCAAGCTCTTCTAAAGTGCTCACTGCTTGACGATGGCGTAACAAGCTCTTAGGTGACATCACAATTAATGGCTTACGATAATCTTGATGCATCTGACGACGGAACATATGGAAGGCTTGTGCGGGTGTTGTCGGAACAACAAAACTCATATTATTCTCTGCACAGAGCTCTAAGAAGCGCTCAGGACGTGCGGAAGAGTGTTCAGGTCCTTGCCCCTCATAACCATGGGGCAGTAACATCACTAAACCATTATAACGGCGCCACTTTGTTTCACCTGAAGCGATAAACTGATCGATAACAACCTGCGCACCATTGACGAAGTCACCAAATTGCGCTTCCCAAATAACAAGTGCATTCGGCTCAGTCGATGCATAGCCATACTCAAATCCTAAGACCCCTGCCTCTGACAAAATAGAGTCAATAACGGTAAAGTTCGCTTGATCTTTCGTGAGATGTTGAAGTGGGATATAGCTACTTCCATCTTCTTGATTATGGTAAACCGCATGACGATGGAAGAATGTTCCACGTCCTGAATCCTGCCCCGTAATACGGATGGGATAACCTTCCTCAAGAAGCGTTGCATACGCCATAATCTCAGCAAAGCCCCAATCGATCTCTAACTCACCTTCACCCATTTTAAGGCGATTATCGTGAATTCTTTGAACACGATTATGGAGTTTTAAGCTCTCAGGCAATTGATTCATAATGCGGGTAAGCTCGGTGATTCTTGAAGGAACAACACCTGTTTCAGGAACAACGGGACCTTCTTCATCAAAGCGATCATGCATCTTTGAGATCTTCTCCCACTTCTGCATATAGGAGCTATTGATCGACTCAACAGTTGGGAATCCAACAGGTGTACCTTCTTCCAACTTATCGCGATACTCTTGTGTGAAGTTTTTAAAGTCTTCTTCCGTAATCAATCCTTGAGCGATAAGGCGATCTGCATAGATACGTGCTGGGGTCTTATGATTACGCACTTTCTTATACATCATCGGCTGTGTTGCACTTGGCTCATCAGCTTCGTTATGACCTAATTTACGGTAGCAGACTAAATCGATCACAACATCTTTATGGAAGGTATTACGATAGCCCAAGGCTAATTGCATCACATGCTTCACCGCTTCAGGATCATCACCATTTACATGTAAAACAGGCGCCTGAACAATCTTCGCCGCATCAGTACAATACTCAGATGAACGCGCATCTAGCGGATTTGATGTTGTAAAACCAACACGGTTATTAACAACAATATGAACTGTTCCCCCGGTTGTATAACCGCGAGCTTGAGACATCTGGAGCGTCTCAAGAACAATTCCTTGCCCTGCAAATGCTGCATCACCATGAATCAATACAGGAAGCACAGTATTAAATGGGAGATGTCCTGTTGGGGTACCTGGCTCAATACGACGCTCTAAACGTGCACGAACAGATCCTTCCACAACAGGATTTACAATCTCAAGGTGAGAAGGGTTAAATGCAAGCGCAAGATGCACAGGAGGATTATCGGGCGATGCAATCACTGAGGAGGAGTATCCCATATGATATTTTACGTCACCGGAACCTTTCGAGAAGGTTGGAACCCCCTCAAACTCTGCAAAGAGCTGTTTAGGAGCTTTTCCTAAGATATTAACTAAGGTATTAAGACGACCACGGTGAGCCATCCCGATCACGATCTCTTCCGCACCAAAATTGGAAGCACCTACGACCATCTCATGGAGCATCGGAATTAAAGCATCCCCACCCTCTAATGAGAAGCGTTTTTGTCCAACATAACGAGTATGAAGATAACGCTCTAAACCATCTGCTGAGATCAACTCTTTTAAGGTCTCAATACGCTCTTCATCACTTAAACGATAATGATCTTGAACCTCTTCTAAACGCGTTCTAATCCAGTCGCGCTCTGCATCTTTGGTGATATGCTCAAACTCAGCACCAATATGTCCGGTATAAGTTTTCTTTAAAACATCTAAGATATCACGAAGCGTCATCTCTGACTTGCCCGCTAATCCACCTGTTTTAAAGGTTGTGCCCATATCCATTTCAGTTAAACCATAATGACCGGGATTGAGTTCAGGCACATTAGGGATATCACGTAAATTAAGAGGGCATAAGTCTGCTACTTGATGCCCTCTACGGCGATATTCGCCAATTAAATTGAGTACTGCAACTTGCTTCTCAAGATGTGCTTCATCCACACCCGCAGATTGCACTCGCACCCCTTGGTGACGCATCTGCTCAAAAGCACGCTTAACAGGTCCTTGAGCTACATCCTCGCCTTGACTATTTTTAAAATCGGCAAAATAGGCCTGCCATTGTGCAGATACAGAACTTGGATCTTCGAGATATGATTCAAACATCTCTTCGACATAAGTCTGGTTTGCACCATAGAGTGCCGACGTCTCTCTAAACTTATCGATTAGTTTCATTGTTATCGCTCACTTAAGTCGTCTAAAATTAATAGGAAATTAAAAAGAAAGAAATTTCCCTCATTATAGCCCATTTTTCTCCATTTCGCGCAATTTGTAACCTGATCAATCTTTCACATTTCAATAGCGCATCAAGGGCTGATAAACACGGGATTTATGCTTAATTAGAATCACCTTAATGCAAATATGTTAGTATGTAAATCATTCACTACATTAATGTTACTTATGGGAATAATGCATGAAATTAAATGAACTTCGTTACTTCATTGCGGTTGCGGAAGAGCGGCATTTTGGCCGAGCAGCGCAAAAGTGTTTTATCTCTCAACCGGCATTATCTATTGGGATAAAAAACCTTGAAGCCTCTATGGATGTCTCACTCTTTGAACGAACCACTAATGAGGTTCTTCTTACGCCTGAAGGTGAAAAAGCACTTCCCAAAGCTCGCAAAATTTTTGAGCTTGTTGATGAATTGCTCTCTTTAAGTAAAGAATCCGATTCAATAGAGGGTCGTTTCAACCTCGGGATTATCTTCACTATTGCACCCTATCTTCTTCCTAGAATGATCCCCCTTTTAAGAGAGGCTGCACCCGAGCTACAACTCAACCTCTTTGAAAATATGACGGACAATCTTCTCCCAATGTTAAAGACAGGTGAGATCGATGCCGCAATTCTTGCGCTTCCTATTGCTGATCCAACCTTTGAGGTGATAGAGCTTTATGAAGAACCTTTCTTTGTGATAACCCCTAAAGAGCACCCCCTCAATGAGAAAGAGGTGATCTCGCCCGATGAGATTCATGAATATGATCCACTGCTTCTCAATATCGGTCACTGCTTTCGTGATCAAGTACTCGATCGCTGCAAAGAGATCAATGCAACAAGCTCTCATCATCACTCACTTGAGACTATTCGCAATATTGTGGCAGCTGGTCATCAAATTTCAGTACTCCCTAAATATGCATTAACAGATGATCATTTGAGCGAGTTACTTCACTACATCCCTTTTACAGAGCCCGTACCTACGCGGAAAGTCGCACTTGTCTATCGAAAAGAGTTCACACAGATGAAAAAAATCGAAACAATTGTAAAATGTATTAAAGACCTCAATCTTTAGTAGCTCTTTTAAGAGATCCCTCATAGAGCTGAGTCTATAAAACTCGCTCTAGAGGTAAACTTATTGAACTTGCTAAGCATGAGATCACACTAGACAATCCTAGATGGCGCTAGATGAGATGTCTTATTAAACACCACTTTAATTATGTAGATCATCTACCCCATCTCAGTGTTTCTCAATGCATCTAAGAACAATCCATTTCAGGGAGATTTTAATAAATGTTAATTGATCAGTTTGGTCGTAAAATTGATTATGTACGAATCTCAGTGACAGATCGATGCGACCTTCGCTGCACCTACTGCATCCCTAAAGGGTTTAAAGGTTTTGAGGTCAATAAAAATTGGCTCACATTTGATGAGATTATTCGCGTTGTTAAAGCTTTTTCAGCAATGGGAACCGATCACTACCGCATCACCGGCGGTGAACCCCTCTTAAGAAAGGATGTCACCGAGCTCATTGCACGAATGAAAGAGATCCCCACCATAAAAGATCTCTCTATGACCACAAACGCAACACAACTCGAACGCCTAGCAAAACCCCTAAAAGAGGCGGGGCTTGACCGCCTTAATATTAGCCTCGACTCACTCAATCCCCTCACTGTCCACCAAATTACCGGCAATGATTGTATCGATAAAGTTAAAAGAGGAATCTTTGCTGCAATCGATGCGGGCTTTGAAATGATTAAGATCAACATGGTACCGATGATTGGAATCAATGATCAGGATATCGACAAAATGATCCAATTCTGTATCGACAATGGCTTAGTTCTTCGCTTGATTGAAGCAATGCCAATGGGAATAACCGGACAAAATACCGAAGGAAAAGACCTCACAAAACTGCTAGAGACCTTAAAAGTTAAATATGGTTTAGTAGATGCTCCACAAAAACTCGGACAGGGGCCAGCTCGATATTACCAATCGCCAGATGGTTCTTTCACTTTTGGATTAATCACCCCATTGAGTCAACACTTTTGTGATAGCTGTAATCGTGTTCGTCTCGCTGTCGATGGCACCCTCTATATGTGTCTCGGACAAGAGGAGGCTTATCCCTTAAGGAAGATGCTTAGAGATCATTGTAGTGATGAAGAACTTCAAAAGGCGATTAGAGAAGCAATCGATCTTAAGCCGCAAAAACATGAATTCAGAACAGATGCAACTAAAATTAAACGAATCATGTCGATGACAGGTGGTTAATCAATAGATTGCAACATCCTTCAACAGTAGTGCTACTGAAAAATGGGCTGAAAACATTATTGAAATATCGACCGATCTTAAACTAATATTAGGCTAATATTAGACCTATACGAAAAGAGATAAGTGAAAAGCAGATAGATATTAAAACCAATAGGAAAAACCAATATTAATAACGAATATTAAAAGCAAATATTAAAACGAGGATTAAGCTTCCAGTCAAAAATGAAGCTTTCAACAGACCCGATAGAATCGAAGATTAAGTAATCAAATTTGTAAGATGGAGATCAATTATGAGTAAACAATATGGCGTTCGAATGACCTTACCCCCTAATGCAACTTTTATGCGTGAAAATCTTCTAGGACCTGACTTTAAGGCGGAAAGATGGTTTGAGAGTGCAGAAGCTCGACAAAAATTCTTAGATAGCTATCAAAAAGACTTTATCTATTACCGTGTTGGCGATCGCCCTCACTATCAATATGAATTAATCGAAAGATAAATCACTCTTACTCCCCGCTTTTAGTATTTTACTTTTAGCGCGGTAGAGTATTACTGATAATCGCATCATCGTCATTCAAAAAGACCTTATGGCATTGCCCCACTATTCGGCAATAGCAATGACAGGAAGCAAATGACGGTGATAGCTAATCTATAGATCATTCGCCCAACCCCTAAAGAAGATCTCAATCGAGCAGCAAAATAGCTTCAAAATAGGCTCAAAATAGACTAATAAAATAAAACCCCTTACTCGAAAGTAAGGGGTTTATCGTATGGCGCGCCCAGAAGGAGTCGAACCTCCGACCGCCTGGTTCGTAGCCAGGTACTCTATCCAGCTGAGCTATGGGCGCTTAACTAAGATCATTACTATACCCGATATTTTCAGAATGTCAAACAAAAGATACCGAAGAGAATCAAAATAGTTGTGTGATGTGATTATGAGTTATGAGTCATACGTTATCGTTATCGTTATCGTTATTGTTACTGAGGAGAGGTTATAAACCTCTAACGCATAAAAGCAGCTGAATCCATCTATATCCATCTACAGAGATCTATAGGAATACCACTACAACAAACGCCTCTACTAAACTCATTAAAACTCATTAGAACTCATTAAAAACAAAACCCCTTACTCGGAAGTAAGGGGTTTACTATATGGCGCGCCCAGAAGGAGTCGAACCTCCGACCGCCTGGTTCGTAGCCAGGTACTCTATCCAGCTGAGCTATGGGCGCTTAACTAAGATGGTTAGTATATAACAATTTTAGTAACTTGCAAATTTTTGTCTACTCTTTATCCGTTTTGGAACAGAGCAGATTAATAGTGAATTAGAACAGTTGTGGCTTCATCATCGCCATCCAGACAACTGCCATTGCCATACTGTTACAAATCAGGTAGTTAATCAATCTTGTAGAGAGTGCAAAGCTTTGTCTCATTGCTAAAATTGCAAAAAGAATATAGAGCACAATAAAGAAGAGTTTTACCCCTAACCAGCTTCCCCCCAATGAAAATGGATTAATAGAGAGCGCAACCGCCAATAAGATACCGGTCAATAAGAGAAAAGTATCAATAATATGTGGTACTATACGTGCCCATTTGGGTCTTGCTACTAAAAAATATTTCCAAAAACGGAAGTTGAAAAAGATAATTGAAAAGAAGGCAAGCATAATATGTGTATGCTTTAGCCCCATATAAGACGCTGCTAACATCGATATTCCTCTAGTAATATAGTGATCAATCAGGCAATGATGACACACTCAACCCTACAAGATCAAATAGCATCCCTAACTAACAACATTCATCGGGGCGCCGGCAACAAATTGGTTAATATTATCTTGTAGAATAACGACTAATTTTGCCAATGCCTCTTCACTAGCATATGCAGTATGCGGTGTTAAGATAAAATTCCCAAGATCATCCGCTAGGAGTGGATTATCTGGTTTGGGAGGCTCTGAAGTCAACACATCTATTCCGGCACCTCCTACTTGTCCACTACGCAAGCCTTCGGCTAAATCAGCTTCATTCACTAATCCTCCACGACTCACATTCAGAATAACAACCCCTGGCTTCATCTTTGCGATCTCTTTCGCTGAAATAAGATTTTCTGTCTCCGACGTTAAAGGAGCATGAATCGAATAGACATCACTCTTTTCTAACACATCAGAGAAACTCTCATATCCTGGGCGAATCGTCGATGCATCCTTTCGTTCAGAATAGAGAACCTTCATTCCAAAACATTCTGCATACTTTGCAAATTGTGAGCCGATACTTCCGCGCCCAAATATTCCTAATGTTTTTCCTTTTAATTCATAGATAGGCGCACCAAATAGGGAGAAGAAGGGTGACTTTTGCCATTCACCGGCACGAACACGTGCTTCATAAAGTGGAAGACGATGAACTAAAGAGATCATCATCATAAATGCATGCTCTGCAACTGCAGTTTGGCTATAGCCTGCAACATTAGAGACAATAATGCCCAACTCTCTTGCAGCTGCAATATCGATCATATTGAATCCTGTTGCCGCTACCGCAATCAATTTCAGCTGTGGATTAGCTTCCATCGCCGCGCGGTCGATCGGCACCTTATTAGTAATCGCAATTTCACAACCTGCTAATGCTTGAGCAACCTGCTCTTTAGGGCAATTATCAATCTCAATTAACTCATAAGGAAAGTTAAAAGAGAGATCAAAGCGACTCATTGTTCCATGATCTAAAAAGACAATCTTTTTTCTATCCATCTTCTCCTCCAGTTTTTCATGAATCTTTATTCAATTTTTTATGATTTAACATTATCGATGTTCATGACGAAGTATTCTCTGCTTCTCACGATTCCAATCTCGCTCCTTAATTGTCGCTCGTTTATCGTGATCCTTTTTCCCTTTCGCCAATCCTATCTCTACCTTAACCATTCCCCGCTTCCAATACAAACTTAAGGGAACAATTGTATATCCCTTCTGATCTACCGCTCCCATTAAGCGATCAATTTCACGGCGATGGAGCAGTAATTTACGCGTCCGTGTATCGTCAGCATAGATATGGGTTGAGGCGGAAAGTAGAGGAGTAATGCGGGAGCCGATCATATAGACCTCCCCATTTTTAATCTGCACATAAGCCTCAGAAAGTTGCCCACGGCCCTCTCTTAAACTCTTAACTTCCCAACCTTGTAGCTCAATACCCGTCTCGATCTTCTCTTCAATAAAGTAATCATGGTAAGCGCGTTTATTACCTGCAATCTGTGCACTACCTTTTTGTGGTTTTTTTGCCATTTTTTACCTCTATTTATCAATCTGTAGATCTCTCTACCAGTCCTTGTATCGCTGAATAATTCTCAGCAGTATCACAAGTCGAACCTCTATTTTAATACAACTGAGCTATCATCTCTAAAATAATCGCTGATAATGCAATGCACTCATCTCCCTATCTATTTTTTAATGATTTTAGAAGGTCGTGAATAGATACGATATAAAAAACCCTTATCCCCACAAAAGTGAGAATAAGGGAAACTTAGGTTTAGTAGATTAGGGTCTGTTGAACATTCAAAAATTAGTAACTATAACCTACTGAAAATATATCGATTATGACGATTTTCAGCAAACTCATCATAATCTTTAAAAACAGTAAGTTACACACCAATGCTCAACAGACCCTAACTTCGCTTTTATAAAATATATCTATTCACTAATATTATCGCTTAATTACGCCCTTCCATCTTTTTAGCACCTTTATCGCCCTTCATTGAGCCATCGCGGTGCTCTTTTGCTCTCTTCTCTTTCTTATGCTCTTTTTTATGTTCTTTCTTATGGTTCTTTTTATACTCTTTATCACTATGATGTTTCTTACCATCTTTAGAGTTAGCTCGCTTCTCCTTTTGAGCCTCTCTCTTACCATCGGCATTCTTCATCTCTTTGCGCTGCTTTTTCATCTCTGCTTTATCGCCATTACGCTTCTCATTTTGAGCTTTTCCAGGACAATCTCCTGTTGCACATTCATCCTTATGAATTCTCGCTTGTGCTCTAATCTGTCTTGGCTCTGTCGGCGTTTGTGCTTTCTCCTCGATTGCTTCAACTCCCACTCTCTCTGTCACGGGTGTTTCAACTTTTGGAGCATCGACTTGGGCAAAAGCAATTGAAGAACTTAAAATTAAGGTTGAAAGTAAAAATAGTGGACGCATCATTGCACTCCTTTAATATCAGTAACATATCTAAATATAAATATAAATATAAATAATATGATCAAACTCAGTCGCTAAATCAACAGTTTAAGCAGAAATACGGTATTAAATCGTTATATGCCGCTATATATCGCTATTTAGTAGTCAGGCTATTTAGTTATTCAGCAACAACTTCGCCACTCTTTTTAACCACTCTATCAACATCAATATCGGTTGGTTTATGACGATGATGATCCACTTCACCATAGATCACGACTGTATCTTCAGGGCCGACTTTCACGCCTCTCCAATCATCATGATCGATCTCAATGGTGATTTCACCACTTTGATCTTTAAAGCGGTACTTATCACCACCTAAATGCTCTACAATTTTTCCTTCAAGGATCACTTTTGTATCATCTTTAAGGTGTCGCGCTTGCTCAACAGAGAGCACATTTTCTAACTTGCCGGCAACTTCGGCCTGTACATTATCAGTTGAGGGTCCTGTAAATTGAGCAAAAGCAAGTGATGAACCTAACATTAATGCCGATACTAATAGTAATTTTCGCATTGTAAACTCCTCTCTTAATTAGAGATTAATAAATAGGGAAAGAAGGGATTCATCAGTGATTTCTGCTCCTCTTCTCGACTAACCATCTCCCGGATAATCGACAAAAAGAGTGTGATAATCTTAAGAGTCTCTTCTCTATCTACAAACTATTAGACCAAATTAACCTTAACTAAATCTTAAGAAGATAATATTTTTAGATAAAAATCTTCAAAATAATAGGCCAATCACAAAAGTGATCGATTACCCTTAAAGTTACTATCCCTTTTCTACGGGAAAGATAAGCGAAACTTCTAAACCATCTATCTCCGGCTTGGAACGAAGATGCATCTCCCCTCGATGAAGTTCCACGATCTTTTTCACTATCGATAATCCTAAACCACTTCCGATCTCATCAGTTCCCAATACACGGTAAAAACGCTGACCTAGTCGAGCAAGCTCTTCTGGCTCGACACCCCGCCCATTATCCCTCACCTTAATGATCGCTCTCTCTGATACTCCTTTAGCAGCATTTACAAAAATTGTTCCTGAAGTGACCTCTATCTTCGACCCTCTTGGAGAGTACTTTAAGGCATTATTAATTAAATTTTTAAGGGCAATATAGAGTAGATCATAATTGGCACAGAGAGAGACTCTCTCTTCATGGAAGTGAATCTCGATTCCCCTTCGCGCTGTCTCCTCTTTAAAACTCTCATTAAGGTCAGAAAAGAGCACCGAAAAGAGTAACTCCTGCTTTAGTAGATCGCTATTTTCATCGGGAGAGAGTGGGTCTAATCGAGCTAATAACATGAGATGCTCAATTAAGTGGGTTGCGCGCGATATATCATGTTGAAGCGGAGCTAAATCAGCGATCAGTTCTGGTCTTAAACGTCTTAGGAGTTGTAACTTCATCTGAATCGCACTCAATGGAGTCCGAAGCTCATGAGAAGCATCCGCGGTAAATTGTCTTTCATGCCGGCGGGCTGTCTCTAAATTGGTTAACAACATATTAAGCGAATCTTCAATGGCAACGATCTCTTTACTACGAGAGTGGGTTGCAATAGGCGTTAAGCTCTTCGAGGAGATCCGTTTAATCTGTTGTGAAACTACCGTTAATGGTCGTAAGCCAAAATAGATAAAGAGCCCATTAATGAGAAGTGAAATTAACAAAACTATTCCTCCCGCTAAAATCAGCTGCTTTGCCAACTTCTCTAAAAATTGATAGCGCATCTCTACCGCATGGGCAACTTGCACTTCAAAGTTTGCATGCCTTGGCTTTAAGAGAAAAACCCGCCAACCCTTGCCCTTAATCTTGATGGTCTTAAAGCCCTTATACCCCCGACGATCACTCGTTGCTATAAAGGGGCGATTAGGTGCTGAACTGCTCTTTGCAATCACCACACCTTGATTGATAATCTGGAAATAGAACTCATTATCTTCTAAATCCATATGCCCCTTAACAGGACGGCCCCCTAAATTCTCACGATAAGCTAATTGCGCTAAGGTCTGAGCGGAGCGTTTTAATGCCTCATCTAGAACCTCTTTTGTCTGATCCCAGCTAAGGTAGGTCGTAATAGAGAGACTAACACCGGAAACTAGTAATGTAGAAGCAACGATACTCGCCATCAATGTTGCACGAAGAGAGTAGAGCCTCTTTTGCCCTTTTCGCCGCTGTTGCCACCACTGTTGTAAATTCTTCAATCGTCTCATTCACTACCTAGCGTGTAACCTAAATTACGTCTTGTTTTAATAAAATCATTGCCGAGCTTTTTTCGCAGATGGTGGATATGGACCTCTATTGCATTACTCTCCACCTCATTTCCCCAAGCATATAACTTATCTTCTAACTGCTCTCGCGTAAAAATTTGTGTAGGATTCTGCATTAAAGTGTGCAACACAGCATACTCTTTAGCAGTTAAAGAGATACTCTCTCCACTGCGAGTCACACTCTTTGTTGTAGGATCTAAAATAACATCTCGATGCTCAAAGAGCGTCTGCAATTTACGAGCTGATCTCCGAGAGAGTGCGCGAATTCTTGCACTCAACTCTTCTAGATCAAAAGGTTTTACTAAGTAATCATCTGCACCAAGATCTAACCCTTCAATCCGATCAGCAATACTATCTTGCGCAGTAATCATAATGATCGGGATCGACTCCCCTTTCTCTCGCAACTTCTTCAGTACAATATCTCCAGAAGCGCCGGGAAGCCCTCGATCTAATAGGATAGAATCATAAGTATCGATCAAAACATTTTGTGCACTCACTCCATCCATCACCCAATCAACCACATAGCCATCCATCTCTAGCCATGTTTGAAGAGTTTCTCCTAATGACCGATCATCCTCTACAAGCAATATTTTCATAAAGCACTCCTCTGTATCTTTTAGCATCCTAGCGTGATCGCCTTAAAAATATCTTAAGCCCTCGCTCTAGTATGCGTTTTTCTTTCCCTTTTCTCTATTTTATTAAACACTTTTGTGATACAAGGGAGTGATTATTCACAACGAGCGATAAAGAGCATGCAGATAAGCCTAATATCCCTGCTCCCCAATTATTTATTATGACTATTACAACAGTAAGATCACTGAAAGAACGTTTTTTTCATGCCCTACTCTTTGAGGTTTTAGCGATTCTCTTTACGATGTTAATCGGAATCTTTCTCCTTCATAAACCTGTAGATGCAATGGGCGTAGTCTCCGTATTAATCTCCGTCACGGCGTTACTTCTCAATATTGTTTTCAACTGGATATTTGATAAGCTCTTCCCTTTTGTTAATGGTGAACGACCCGTTTCCATCCGGATATTGCATGCATTGAGTTTTGAGGCAACGCTCATTCTCTTTACGATCCCGATGCTTGCTTATATTTTAAGTGTCTCGCTTACAGAAGCCTTTATGATTGAAGTCGGATTACTCATCTTCTTTCTCTTCTACACCTATCTCTACAACTATCTCTACGATAAGAGCCGGCAGTGGCTGATTAAACGATATCAACAAAAACAGGGAAAGAAGGAGAAATAGAGAATTAAATGTTCCTCTCTATTACTGATTATACATATCATCATTCACAGATTTAGTAATGCTAATAGTTTAATATTTTAAATAGAGATAAAAATAAAACCTCTGCTTTTCCAGCAGAGGTTTTCTCTTCATTTCAAAGATTGTGAGATTCGACAAGAAAACAATCTTAAATATCTAAATTACCAACCATCTGTGCATTTTCTTCGATAAACTCACGACGAGGTTCAACTTCATCCCCCATCAACATGGTGAAGACTTCATCCGCCTTAACCGCATCTTCAACTTTAACCTGCAGAAGCCTACGAGAATCTGGATCCATTGTTGTCTCCCATAGCTGCTCGGCATTCATCTCTCCAAGGCCTTTATAGCGGGAGACTTGTTGTCCTTTTTTAGCCTCATCAATCAACCAATCTAAACCTTGTTTAAAGCCACTAATCTTAAAGCGTTTTTCACCTCGCTGCACAAAAGCACCCGGTTGAATAAGCGCGTGTAATTCAGTCGCGAGAATAGCGATCTCTTGATATTCATTTGAGTTAATAAAGCGAGCATCAATGAGATATTTATCGGTGATATTGTAACGCTCACCCAAAATAGTGATCTCTTTTGCTTCAGGATTTGCAACTACTTGGTAATTTACTGCCCCTTCAGAGATATCTCGTTGTAACTCTGTCTCTAACATCTTAGCCCAATCGGCGGCATCGGCTGTCGCTAACATCTCTTCTGTTAATGCCGGCATTTCAAGTAGATGATAGAGAACCTCTTCTGGTACTCGATGACCAATACGATGGATAATATGTTCGACTCTCATTAACTGCTTCGCTAACGATTCCATCACAACCGAAGAGATTGCTGGCGCATCACTACTTGGATGCATAGAACCATTTTCTAAAGCGGTATTTAAGAAATAGAGTGCAAGTTCATTATCATCTTTAATATAAGTTTCTTGTCTGCCGCGCTTAACCTTATAGAGTGGAGGTTGTGCAATATAGATATGTCCACGCTCAACGAGTTCACGCATTTGACGATAGAAGAAGGTCAAAAGTAGGGTTCGAATATGCGCACCATCAACGTCAGCATCCGTCATAATAACGATCCGATGATAACGCAATTTGTCAGGATCAAATTCATCACGACCAATCCCACAACCGAGCGCAGTAATTAATGTACCAATCTCAGCGGAGCTAATCATTCGATCAAATCGTGCTCGCTCTACGTTTAAGATCTTCCCCTTCAAAGGAAGAATTGCTTGGAATTTACGGCTACGTCCCTGCTTTGCAGATCCCCCCGCCGAGTCCCCTTCCACAATAAAGAGCTCTGATTTTGCAGGATCTTTTTCTTGACAATCTGCAAGTTTTCCAGGTAATCCTGCGATATCGAGTGCGCTCTTTCTTCGAGTGTTTTCTCTCGCTTTTCTAGCAGCTTCACGCGCCATCGCCGCATCGATAATTTTTGAGGTAATCGCTTTAGCATCTTCAGGACGCTCTAAAAGGAACTCCTCTAAACGCTCTGCTAAAATACTATCAACCACAGGACGCACTTCACTCGAAACTAACTTCTCTTTTGTCTGTGAAGAGAATTTAGGTCCCGGAATCTTCACAGAGATAATTGCCGTTAAACCTTCACGCGCATCATCGCCTGTTGTGGCAACTTTTGTTTTCTTTAAAAGCCCTTCCTCTTGCATATAACGGTTAAGCGTTCTTGTCATTGCCGCTCTAAAACCGGCAAGATGCGTTCCACCATCACTTTGAGGAATATTATTGGTATAACAGAAAACACTCTCTTGATAACCATCGGTCCATTGAAGAGAGATCTCAACACTAATATTATCTTTTTGACAATTACAATAGAAAATTTGAGGGTGAATCTTATTACGGTTTTTATTAATCAGCTCAACATAGGCCTTAATTCCTCCTTCATATTGAAAGACATCTTCTCGGTCATTTCGCTCATCACGTAGCGTAATACGAATTCCCGAGTTGAGGAATGCAAGCTCTCTTAAGCGCTTATAGAGGGTATCGTAATCGAAATCGATATTATTGAAGACTTCTTTACTCGGTTTAAAATAGACCGTCGTCCCCGTTTTATCAGTCTCACCGATCTCTCTTAAGGGATAATCAGGATCTCCTAAAGTATATTCCTGCTCATGAATTTTGCCATGCTTATAGATGGTTAATTTCAATTTTGAAGAGAGTGCGTTGACAACAGAAACCCCAACACCATGCAGACCACCGGAGATAGCATTATCTTCAAACTTACCTCCAGCATGAAGCACCGTCATAACAACCTGCGCTGATGACACCCCTTCTTCAGGATGAATCTCAACAGGGATACCACGACCGTTATCCGTTACTGTTACAGAGTTATCAACATGAATTGTGATGCTGATATCGTCACAATGCCCCGCTAATGCCTCATCGATCGCATTATCGAGAACTTCAAACACCATATGATGAAGACCGGTACCATCATCGGTATCTCCAATATACATTCCAGGGCGCTTACGAACAGCATCTAACCCTCTTAAAACCTTGATACTTGGAGATTGACTTTCAGTTGTCATTCACAATACCTCTTTATTGATTCTGATAAAACTTTTATAAAACTCATAAATCTTTATCAACCTTTATGAGTCTTTTACAATAATCCTGTAATAACCTCGTAGCAAAAGCCCCATAAATTGAGAATAAGAATAAAATTATTTTATGATTCAATTGACAGTAGCTTACTACCTATTTTTCCTTGTAATAGCTCTCGATTATACCATTTTTTGCGCAATCCCGTCATTAAGTTGATAGTAACTTCTTTCTGAGATCAGAGTAGGATCGGTTAACTCAGGAAACTCATCTGCCTCTAAGCAAGTCACAAAGAGTTGCGATTTTTGGGCGATCAACTCCTCAAGAAGAATACGTCGCTTCTCTTGATCAAGCTCTGCGGTTAAATCATCCATTAAGAGAATCGTTGAAGCATTTTGAAGTTTCTGATGTAACTGAATTTGTGAAAGCATCAGCGCAATCGTTGCCAGCTTAATCTCACCACGTGATAGATGCTGTGTCACAATTCGTCCATTGCAACGTAGCGTGAAATCTCCCCGATGAGGTCCTACCCGAGTAAAGGTCATCTGCCGATCTCGCTCTCTTGCCGTAAAGAGCTCCTCTTGCAATGCCCCTTCTGTAAAGCCCGAAAGGTAATCTAAACGCCAAGTGACATCTTGATCAATAAGCCTTCCTAACAATAGAACAACTGAAGGGGTAATCTCCTCCACAAATCTCCGGCGATAACCATTTAATATCTCCCCCGATTCTGCTAATTCCAATTCAATGCTATTTAAAACAGCATTGGAGTAGCCCCCTTTTAGAGCAGCATTGCGTTGAGAGAGTGCCTTATCATAGCGTTGCCAGATACTGTGATAGAGATCGTAATTTTGAAATAATCCCCAATCCATAAATTGCCGGCGAGCTTTCGGCTCTGCCATCAGCTGTGTGCCGGTATCAGGTCCTAAAAAGAGCATCGGCAATAGCTTTGCAAGATGAGATCGACGCCGAATATTCTCACCATCTTGGCGAACGATTAACTCCGTTTTTGTTCGCTCAAGCCCTAAGCGAGAAGTCGATACCCCATCTAAAGAGCGAAGCTCAGCAATAGCGCGAAGATAATCCGCTCCTTCACAGATCGCTTGATTGATACGGGAAGTTCTAAAGGAGTGGGTTTGGGATAAAAAGTAGAGCGCCTCAAGTAGTGAGGTCTTACCTGATGCATTTTTTCCGACAATTAAATTAAATTGCGAGTCAAAATCAAACTTTTGACTCGCTAAATGTCTAAAATTTTCAACTTGTAAAGATTGAATAATCACTCTGAGTTAGAGTCTCATCGGCATAACAACATAACTGACACCATTACTATCTGAGTTCTGAATCAGACAACTTGAGTTAATGGCCGTAAAGCTTAAACGAACCATATCATCATCGAGGGCTTTTAGCGCATCGATCAGATATCCCACATTAAAGGCTGTTGTGAAGGTTTCCCCTTGGTAATTCACCTCAACCTCCTCCTCTGCTTGCTCCTGCTCAGGATTATTAACCTGTAATTTTAGAAGATAATCGGAGACGGTAAAACGAATACCGCGGAATTTATCTTGAGACAAGACGGATGCGCGATTAAGCGCTTCGATCAATCCGACCCGATCCGCCACAATAATTTTATCCCCTAATGGAGGAACAACACGCTTATAATCAGGGAACTTGCCATCGATCAGTTTTGTTGTAAAGACAATACTTCCTAACTCTACACGCAGATGATTTTCGCTGAGCTCTAAATGAACCGGTGCCGATTCATTTTCAATAAGCTTCAGTAACTCTTCGACCCCTTTTCGAGGGATGATCAGCTGTTTTTGCATCTCAGAACTCTCCGGCAATTGGAGATAAGAGACAGAAAGACGATGCCCATCCGTTGCAACAGCATTGAGCTCTGTATCATTAACATCTAGCAATAGACCATTTAAGAAGTATCGCACATCGGAAACGGCCATAGAGAAAGCAACCTTTTCAATCAGGCGACGAAGCTCATTTTTCGGCAGAGTCAATGTCTTTTCAAATTCCAAATGATCCGATACCGGATACTCATCGACCGGTAAACAACTTAAGGTAAATCGTGAACGGCCCGCAGTGATAATTGCTCGCAGATTATCAACCTCAATCTGCACTTCAATACCCTCTGGCAACGCTTTTAAAATATCAAATAGCTTTCTTGCCGGGAATGTAATGGCGCCTTGCTCAACAGGGATATGGGGAAATGAGCAAGTTAACTCAATCTCCAAATCGGTGGTAGTGAGCGTAATCTCATCATCACTCGCAACACATTTAACATTCGCTAAAATGGGAAGCGTCTGCGTTCTATCAATTACACCGATGATCGCCTGCAGAGGCTTCATCAACTGTTCTCTTTGAATAACTAACTTCATAGGTCCTCTTTTAGTCTCTTCTTGGGTGAGCGATAGATATCGACGTTAACCAATATCTTTCTGAAATCGTCTCACATAAGATGTCGCTCACTATTACAGATCTGAAATTTTGCAGATATTGATCTTCAAAATTATAGCATGATATTTAAGAGCTTGCTATTGGTAAAAGCAAGTAGAAATCAGCGATCTCAAGCGATAACCACTAATTATCTTGCTCTACCAGACTTATCCACAAACTTGTTAACAACCTCATTAATCGCAATTTTTTATTACCATCTTCTATGACCATTTAATAGCCGTGAATTTAACCCTTCATACCTCAATTCCTTAATGCCTTAATGCCTTAATGTAATGGATTTCTATAAACCTTCTTTCAAATACCGATCCTTTAAGGTGACATATTGTTTTGCAGAGAGATAGAGCCCTTCAATCTCCTCTTCACTCAATACCTTAATTCTTCGTGCCGGCGCCCCTACCCAAACTTCACCACTTCTCACAACTTTTCCCGGCGCTAAGAGCGCACCAGCCCCTAAAATACTGTGCGGCTCTACCCGTGAACCATCGAGTAAAATAGCGCGCATACCGATTAAAACCCCATCACCAATGGTACAACCATGCAACATAGCGCCATGTCCAACTGTGACATCATTACCAATAATAGTAGGATATCCATCAGGGGGATTTGCACCAGGATTGGTCACATGAATAATTGACCCATCCTGAATATTGGTTCGATCACCAATCACAACACGATTAACATCAGCACGAATCACAACTCCCGGCCAGATTGAGACATCTTCTCCTAGCTCAACATCACCAATAATGGTTGAACTTGAGTGAACCCAACTCTTCTGCCCTATTTTCGGCGTCATCCCCTCAAATGTAATAATATTCTCTGCCACTAAATTCTCTGCCATTAACCTATCTCCTAGACTGCAACTTTTTTACACTTCAATTTTGTACCCATCTCATGAGCACTCAAGAATTCTGATGAATGATCTATTCAGCATCAATCATTAAGTGCCGGTCATTCAGTATCACTATTACGAATGATTATTAGTAAATGATATTCGTGGATATTCGTGAATGATATTCGTCAATGATCATTGTCATTCTATAACAATTCATTCTATAGTAATTTGAGCAACCAAAAATATTAATCAACGCACCATAAAGCGTTAACAGAAATATTCAATCATCAAAATCATGTATGGAATTATGGAATAGAGAATGAAGAAGAGTGTTACAACCGAAGAGAAGATCTCCCAAACTGAGCAGATTACAGCTGAAGAATCATCAATAGCTGACCCCTTAGCCCCCCATAGAGCGGCTATCGATAAAATTGATGCAGAAATTTTGCACCTTCTGAATGAACGCGCTAAAGAGGCAAAAGCGATCGGTGATATTAAGATCGCAAGTGGTGATAGTGAAATGTATCGCCCGGAGAGAGAGGCTCAGGTTCTAAAGAGTAAAATGGCAGCAAATCCTGGTCCTATCCCAGATATCGATATTGCCCGTCTCTTTCGTGAGATTATGTCTGTCTGTCTCTCATTAGAGAAACCGCTCAATATTGCTTACTTAGGTCCGGAAGGAACCTTTACTGAAGAAGCAACCATTAAACACTTCGGTGGTGCGGCGAAACGCCTTCCCATTCGAACGATCGATGAGATCTTTCATGCCGTAGAGTCAGGAAAGTTTGATTTTGGTGTTGTTCCCATTGAAAACTCAACGGAAGGGGCAGTGAATCAGACTCTCGACTGCTTTCCCACATCAAATGTCTATATCTGTGGTGAAACAGAGTTAAAGATTCACCAAAACTTAATGTCTCATGAATCTGAGCTACAATCGATCAAGACTGTTTATGCTCACCCGCAATCATTAGCACAGTGTCGTTCCTGGCTCGATGAGTATCTTCCTCATGCAGAGCGTATCGCTACAAACTCCAATGCCGGTGCAGTTCAACGCGCCAATAACGAACCGGGAACTGCGGCCTTAGGAGGGAAGCAAGCGGCTGAAGTTTACGGCGTCCCCATATTGGAAAAAAATATTGAAGATAATCTCACCAATAGTACGCGGTTTCTAATTATCGGCACAAAACGTATCCCACCAAGTGGTAATGATAAGACAACGATACTTGTCTCCGCCAATGATCGCCCCGGCTTGTTACTCCATCTAATTGCGCCACTCTCAAAGTATAATATTACAATGACACGCATTGAGTCCCGCCCCTCCAAAAATAGTAATTGGAGCTATATCTTCTTTATCGATGTTTTAGGACATTTTGAGGAACATGGCTTAAAATTAGCCCTCAAAGAGATAGAAGAGGTCTCCTCTTTCTTTAAGGTATTGGGATCCTATCCCGTTGCCCTCTACTGATAGCAATAAGCTCAATCAGTTCGATAGCCGGAATAGATATAGAGGGAATAGATATAGAGGGAATAGATAAATAGATACCTATCCGCTGCCGGTTTCAATAAACTGAAATCTTTATAATGATAGAATAGTCAGCAGTTATGGTAAAAATTTAGCACGAAGGTCGGTACTTACCGGCCTTTTTGATCTTTCAGATTTTCCACTTATCACCCTATTAACTTTTCCCGAAAGGGCGTTGTATTACAACAAGGAATACTTCATGGAAAAATTTTCACTTCCTAAACCAGATATTGTCTTTATCAAAAATCTTCAACTCGATATCATTATCGGCATCTATCCCCATGAGCGCACGAACCTTCAACCCATTACCCTCAATCTTGAGATGGAATGGAATAACCGCCCTGCAGCAAATAGTGATGATATTACTCTAACGCTCGACTATGAAAAGGTGAGCAATTACATTAAAGATTTTGCCAAAAACTCCTCTTTTCAACTCGTAGAGACCTTTACTGAGCTATTAGCTAAAAAACTGATCGAGAAATTTAATATTCCGGCATTAACGATCGAGCTCAATAAGCTTCGAGCAATTGAACAGACTGATGCTGTAGGTGTAAGAATCTATCGAGAAAGAGACCATTATCTCACAGAAACGCTCAGCGAGTAGAAAGAAGACGTAGAAGAGAGCGAAAAGATAAACGCAAGAAATAGATATTCAACAGCGACAATCTTCCAACCATAAAAAAGAGGCTCATCTTCTATGAGCCTCTTTTAAAGATTTAATAGGTATAACGATCGTAGATATAACGATCGATTTAGTGAATCGATTTAACGCTTATATCGCGTGATATCGAGCCCTTCAGTGCTAATCTCAGGTGTTTCGCCTGCAATCAAGTCACTCACATAACGACCACATCCTGCCGCCATGGTCCAACCTAGCGTTCCGTGACCGATATTTAAGAAGAGATTATCATATTTTGCACGACCTAAAATAGGCGTTCCATCAGGTGTTGCCGGTCTTAAACCGGTCCAGAAAATCCCCTCTGGAATATCTCCCCCTTCTGGATAGAGATCTTTTGTCACAAACTCCAATGTCTCGCGACGACGAGGATCAAGACTCAAGTCATACCCCATTACTTCTGCCATACCGCCGACACGAATACGCTCATCAAAACGGGTGATCGCAATTTTATAAGTCTCATCTAAAATTGTAGACTTAGGCGCCATATCAGGATTTGTGATAGGGATTGTGAGCGAGTATCCTTTCAAAGGATAGACAGGAATCTCAATTCCGATCGGAGCCAATTTTTCAGCACCATAACTCCCTAAACAGACTGCATAAGCATCTGCTGTTAATCGTTCACCATCAACAATAACGCCGGTGACCTTCTTTCCATCTACTTCGATCTTATCAACAATAGCACCAAACTTAAATTCTACACCTAGCGCTTTTGCTTTCTCTGCAAGACGACTTGTATAGAGATAGCAATCGCCTGTCTCATCATTAGGAAGACGCAATCCTCCTGCTAATTTATCAACCGTTTTTGCCAATGCCGGCTCAACCGCTACAATGCCATCACGATCAAGAACTTCATAAGGGACATTAAACTCCTCTAATACCGCGATATCGCTCTTAATCGCTTCCATCTGCTTTTCAGTTCTTAAGAGCTGTGTTGTTCCTAAAGTTCTCTCTTCATAATGAAGATCGATCTCAGCACGTAAGTCTCTTAAACAATCTCGGCTATATTCAGAGATACGAACCATCCGCGCCTTATTAATTGCATAGCTCTTCTCATTACAATTTAAGAAGAGATCCCACATCCACTTATACTGTTTTAAGCTAGAGGTAGGACGAATTGCCAAAGGTGCATGCTTACTCTGCATAAGCCATTTAATCGCTTTCATTGGGATTCCCGGCGCCGCCCATGGGGACGCATAACCCGGTGAGATCTGCCCCGCATTACCGTAACTTGTTTCAAGTCCTGCGCCATCCTGTCGATCAACAACTGTGACTTTAAAACCTTTTTTAGCTAAAAAATATGCGAGTGAGGTGCCAACAGCACCGCTTCCTAATACCAATACTTGCATGATTACATGCCCCTCCTAGGCTCTAGTAAATACGCTTTGACTTTCATCTTTCTCTTTTTATGCTTATAATAATCTCTTTTTGAGATACTACATGCATAATGCTTTTGTGAAGAGATCATTATACAGAGTTCTCAAAATTAGCTTAAAAATTTGCCGTAATAGTTGACTTAAGCCTATGAACAAAAGCTAGCTGTTGGGCGCTATTTCCCACAATTTTAGGAATTCTGATCAATGTCTTTTGATACATTATTAACCGCTTTTCAAACAATCCTTTGGGACTATCTGCTAGTCTACCTTCTTTGTGGTACTGGGATTCTCTACACCTTTCTCCTAAAAGGGATTCAGGTTCGAAAATTTAAGAGCGCCCTAAAGACCTTAATTGCCAAGTTCTCCCTCTCAGGAAAACGGGCAGATAAAAAGGGAATGAGCTCATTTCAAGCGGTATCAACCGCCATTGCAGGACAGGTAGGAACGGGGAATCTCGCAGGACCGGCAACAGCAATTATCGCCGGTGGGCCAGGAGCCCTCTTCTGGATGTGGGTCTCCTCCTTTTTTGGAATGGCGACCATCTATGCAGAAGCCATTTTAGCGCAAAAATATCGCACCTATGATCGTACAGGACAGATTGTAGGAGGCCCGGCTTACTACATTGAGAAAGGGTTAGGTATCAAATGGCTTGCCATCCTTTTTGCCATCTTCATCATTTTGGCGCTCGGCATTATTGGCAATATGGTGCAGTCAAACTCGATTGCATCGGCCTTTGAAAAGTCACTCTCGATTCCCACTTGGATCACGGCTCTTGTAGTTTCACTGCTCGTTGCCTTCGTTATTATTGGTGGGATTCGTAATATTGCCGCCTTTACTGAAAAAGTTGTCCCTTCAATGGCCTTCTTCTACCTTCTAGGAGCTATCATCGTCTTAGGCCTCAATTATCAATATATCTTCCCGGCATTAAAGATGATTGTTATCGCAGCTTTCAATCCTGAAGCTGTTTTAGGGGGTGGGGCCGGAATTGCAATTCAGCAAGCAATGCGTTTAGGTATTGCACGAGGACTCTTCTCGAATGAAGCGGGAATGGGCTCAACACCTCATGCTCATGCGGTTGCTAAAGTTAAAACTCCAGAAGAGCAAGGTTATATCGCTATGATGGGGGTTTTTGTGGTGGGAATTATAGTCACCTTAACGGGTCTTGTGATTATTACCTCAGGGATACGAGGCTGGGAAGCCTCAATGAGTGACAATCCCTCCTTCCTCTCCTTCTTTGACGGTCACGGTACCGGCATTACCATCACCCAATATGCCTATGAGATGGTATTTGGCTCTATCGGAGGCATCTTTATCGCAATCTCCCTACTCTTTTTTGCCTTCTCAACCATTATTGGCTGGTACTACTATGCCGAAACAAATGTTCGCTATCTCTTTAAGAGTCGTGCGGCTGTACCCATCTTTCAGCTAATCGCCGTTATTGGCATCTTTTTTGCTGCCTTTATCCATGTCGATATTGTCTGGCAGATGGCGGATCTCTTTAACGGTTTAATGGTGCTTCCTAATATCACAGCACTCCTACTTCTTGCGCCCATAGTGGTCCTCGAAACAACAGGGCTTGCTTGGCACAGTATCCCACTATTTGGGAAATTGGGTAAAAAGAAAATATAAAAAAGAAGCGTACAGAGAACAACAAATAGGAACAATGAATAAGAGCAACGAATAAGAAAGAGAGAGTGATTGAGATCTTGATCATCGCTATTGCAAAATAGATCAGAGGATCTATTATCAGTAATAAGTTTTGTCCCGCTTTTACCACCTAGAAGGATATTAAATATGAAACCTCTCTCTATCGGCTTAGTCGCCCACGATGCAAAAAAAAAGCTCTTGGTAGATTGGATCGGAGATTATCTCCCCTACTTTAGACAACATAATCTCTACGCAACAGGAACCACCGGATCCCATATTTTAGAGGCGTATCCCGATCTCTCTTTAACAAGATTAAAGAGCGGTCCTCTCGGAGGCGACCAACAATTAGGATCAATGATCTGTACTGATAAACTCGATATGTTGATCTTCTTTACAGATGCCTTAACGCCAATGCCCCATGATGTTGATGTTAAAGCATTGATCCGTCTCTCAACGCTCTACAACATTCCGATTGCTTGTAATACCGCAACGGCAAGCCTCTTGATGCAAGCAGTCTTAATCGACAATGATTACGATCATCAATTAGAAGATCAGAATCACTAGTTACGATATGCACATTGGGTGCACATTGGGGCGTAGGCCCCCTTTTTAAGAGTAATCAATCACTCAAAAGAGAAGAAACATCATCATAAAAAGCGCTATTTGAATGGCAGAGTCATCATCTTTAATGATCATTGACTCTACCGTTCGATAGCGCTTCTTTTATTGGCGACTCACGAGAGAATTCTTTCAGGCAAGTCGATCAGCCATAAGTCGATCGATCATCTCCTATTAAGAGAGAACATGAAAAAGAAAGTTTTAATAGAGTCCCGGCTGTGGCAAGAGTGCTTTAATGGTAGATATCACACCTAACCCTAGCTCCCGCATCATCTTACTCAATGGATCCTCTTTCTCTGTAAAATCGATCAATGCCGGCGCTTGCCACTCTCTTGCAACAGAAGCCGCTGAACCTAAACCATCGATCAATCCTAGGGAGAGCGCCTGCTCTCCATTCCAAACAAGACCACTATAGAGTAGCGGATTATCAGCATCTTTTAATCGAGAACCGCGCCCCTCTTTCACTGCGGTAATAAATTGTTGATGGACACCATCGAGTACCTCTTTCCAAAACTCTGTCTCAACAGGATTTTGGGGTGAAAAGGGATCGAGAAAAGCTTTATATTCCCCTGATGTATAGAGCCTACGCTCAATACCGATCTTATCCATCAACTCGACAAAACCAAAGCTCGCCGCAGTCACCCCGATCGATCCCACTAAACTCGCTTTATCTGCATAGATCTGATCTGCGGCAGCCGCAATATAGTAAGCTCCCGAAGCGCCAATATCTTCAATCACGGCAAAAAGCTTCTTATGAGGATAGAGCGCACGAAGACGATTAATCTCATCATAGACATAACCGCTCTGTACCGGAGATCCTCCCCCTGAGTTGATTCGCAATATAATTCCGACAGCTTTAGGATCTTGATAAGCTTTCCCTAGTGCTGATATCAATCTTGCAGCGCTTGCATCACTATTTTCAGCAATAATCCCCTTTAGATCGATTACCGCACTATAACGATCGAGAACACGCCCCTCTGAATCAACCTTAATCGCTCCGCTTTCGATCGATCTTCCGGCAAAAAAGAGTAAGACCATTAATAGAAAGAGGGTACCAAAGAGCAATCGGAAAAAGATGGTCCAACGTCTCTTTCTCCGGGCCTCGACAGTTGCATTGTTGAGGGCATTGGCTAACGCCTCTGTTAAGCGCGAGGAATCAAGGGCTCCTCCACCATTATTATGCCCATGACTATTGCCGCTATGACCTTGTCCGCTCTGATAGCCACCTTCTAGCGCCTCTCGATCTAGCGCTGGAATATGATTGATCGATTCTCTACTCATCTCTTCTCTCCCTATTTGGCAAAAACCCTTACTGCCGAGCAATAAGGGTTCTCTTATCAATTTTGATTCTATCCATCATCGGGCATCAACCTATGATACCGATAACATATTAACGGCGTGGCAATTTACCTTTGAGGGAACGCATCATCTTTCTAACACCGCCCCCTTTAAATTGCTTCATCATCCGTTGCATCTGATCAAATTCTTTTAAAAGTTTATGGACTTCTTGAATATTGACACCTGCACCATCTGCGATCCGTTTACGACGTGGCGCTTTAATCAATTTATGATCGGCTCTCTCTGCCGGCGTCATGGAGTTAATAATGGCAATCTTCTGAACAAAGATCTTATCGTCCACTTTCCCTTTAGCTTTCTCCGCAATATCACCCATTCCCGGCAATTTGGTCAGTAACGTATTGATGCCTCCCATATTGAGCATCTGCTCCATCTGTGCTTTGAAGTCATTGAGATCGAGGCCTTCCCCTTTCTTAAATTTCTTCGTGATCCGCTCAGCCTCTTCTTGGTCAACTTTAGCTTCCATCTCTTCAACTAAAGAGAGCACATCTCCCATATCTAAAATACGAGATGCTAGACGATCGGGGTGAAAAGGTTCTAATGCTTCAAGCTTCTCACCAACTCCTAAGAATTTAATAGGCTTTTGGGTAATATGACGAATCGAAAGAGCCGCACCACCACGCGCATCACCATCGATCTTTGTCAGAACAACCCCCGTTAAAGGGAGCGCATCATTAAAGGCCTTTGCCGTGTTTGCCGCATCTTGTCCTGTCATACTATCGACGACAAAGAGAGTCTCGATAGGATTGAGCACTTGATGGATCTCTTGAATCTCGGTCATGAGCGTCTCATCAATATGGAGACGACCTGCGGTATCCACAATTAAGACATCCGCATTCATCAATTTTGCACTCTCTAACGCACGACGTGCAATCTCTTGTGGTTTTTCATCTCCCGTTGAGGGGATAAACTCTGCACCCACCTGCCCAGCCACCTTTCGTAGCTGCTCAATCGCCGCAGGACGATAGACGTCCGCACTCACAACGGCGACTTTTTTACGCTCACGCTCTTTAAGGTAACGCGCTAATTTACCAACACTTGTGGTTTTACCCGCCCCTTGAAGACCTGCCATTAATATTACTGCCGGCGGCTGTGTCTGCAGGTTTAAGGTTTCATTACTCTCGCCCATAATATTGATGAGCTCTTCATGAACCACTTTCACAAAAACTTGCCCAGGGTTTAAACTCTCGATCACTTCACGACCAACAGCACGCTCTTTCACCTGGTTAATAAACTCACGAACCACAGGCAACGCAACGTCCGCCTCTAAAAGCGCCATACGGACTTCACGCAGAGCATCTTGAATATTACTCTCTGTTAATCTCGCCTGCCCTCTAAGGGAACGCATTGTTTGTCTTAAACGACCACTTAAATTTTCAAACATAAAAACCCTTTTTAGCTTTTATTTATAATTCTTATCAATTTTCTAGTAAAATCACTGTATAGTTTACTTGATATAGGGACTTCTTTAAAGTTCCCCCTTAGATATAAAAAGGTAAGAATCTTAAGATTATGACATTAGTATCACTCAATATTGGACTCTATCTTTTGTCAGCGTTACTTCTTCTTGCGCATCTTTTCAAGAAGGGACAAAAATGGTGGTTGCCCCTCAGTTATATCTCGATCTTCTCAGCACTCGGCTTACATGCAATCTCCTTAAGTTATCAACTATCAATTGGGGATCTTGAAGTCATTAGCGCCATTGAAGCGCTCTCTTTAGCTTCAATCATGATGGTCCTTCTTATCATTCCTTACCTTAAGCGGCACCTCAATACAGCTATTGCTATTATGCTCTTTGCCGGTGCGACACAAATTTTAACCCTATTTGATCATCAAGATGTCGGTTTTAGTACCCCATCTCCTTGGTTAAGCCTCCATATCTTAACTTCTATTATCGCCTATGCGATTTTGCTACTTGCATCCGTACAAGCATTACTACTCTATCTCCGGGATCGAGCGTTAAAAAATCGGCGCTCAATCACCCAGAAGTTTCCTCCCATTTTACGTATGGAGCTGCTTCTCTTTAGAATGCTCACCATCGGCTTTATTCTCCTAACAGTCAGCCTTGTAACAAGTTTTGCATTCTTTGATCAATGGTTTTCGCCCCACTTCATTCATAAAACGGTCTTAACCGGGCTTGCATGGATTCTCTATGGTGCTATTTTATGGGCGCATCACTACTATGGTTTACGTGGTCGCCCTGCAGCGAAGTTTATTCTGCTGACAGCGGTCATTCTATTACTAGGAATTACAGGAACACGTCTAATCCAAGAGTTCCTCTTTGCATCTTAATCTTTGCATTTTAACCTCCGTTTATAACTCGATAGATATCCCGACTATGACAAATTCTACCGCTAAAGAACAATCCTTTATTCATCATCTTATTGAGCTTCGTGATCGCCTTATTCGTGCCGGTGCCGGGGTCTTAATTATCTTCTTAGCTCTCATCTACTTCCGTGATGATATCTATAACTTTGTCGCAACACCTCTTCTCAATGTCTTACCAGAAGGGGGGAAAATGATTGCTACCGATGTGATCGCACCCTTTATTGTCCCCATTAAATTAACGCTTTGGGTCTCCTTCTTTATTGCCATCCCTTGGGTGCTCTATCAAGTTTGGGGGTTTGTCGCACCGGGGCTCTATCAACATGAAAAGCGAGTGGCATTTCCCATCATTTTCTCAAGTGTTATTCTCTTCTATACAGGGATGGCATTTGCCTACTACGCCGTTATGCCCATTATGTTTAAGTTTCTCTCAGGGTCTGCGCCATCAGGCGTTGAAATGGCAACAGATATCGGCAAATATCTCTCAACAGTTTTACGCCTCTTCTTCTTCTTCGGAATTGTCTTTGAGATCCCCATTGTTCTCATTATCCTCATCTCTTTACAGATTATAAAAACGGAGAGTCTTGTAAAAAAACGTCCCTACATTATTGTGGGTGTTTTCACCGTTTCTGCCATTGCAACGCCCCCCGATCCCTTCTCAATGATTATCTTTGCAACCGCAGCACTACTTCTCTTTGAATTAGGCCTCTATATCGGTAAACGTATTGAGAAGAAAAGAGCGGCAAAATTAGCAGCAGAAGAGGGCTCTTTTGAGGTTACAAAACATGAGGATTCAGAAGCTTAAAGCCCCTCTCAAGAATGATTTATCTGCTCTTTAATTGAGTAAGAGTGCTATAATTATCCCCATTATAAGAGCGCCTTTATCGATAAAATCACTCCGATTAGGTCGATTAAATGGCACTCTTTATCTTATCTCTCAATCTCTTTTGTCCCCGATTTCGATAATCGATCGAGTGCCTGGCAGAAGATATTGACTATTTAATTCACCTTTTAAACTGGATAATGTGATCTATTATTATGGTTAAAACTCGCTTCGCCCCATCTCCAACGGGCTATCTCCATATCGGTGGCGCTAGAACTGCGCTCTTTTCTCATCTCTTTGCCCTTCACAACAAAGGTACAACCGTTTTGCGTATCGAAGATACCGATCTTGAGCGCTCAACACCTGAGGCAGTCGCGGCAATTATGGAGAGTTTAGAATGGTTAGGCTTTCAATATGACGAAGGTCCTTATTACCAAACTAAACGTTTTGATCGCTATAAAGAGGTTGTGGCTGAGCTCTTAGAGAAAGGTCATGCTTACTACTGCTACTGTACGCCTGAAGAGTTAGCCGAGATGCGTGCAAAAGCGGAAGCGAAGAAAGAAAAACCACGTTACGATGGTACGTGGCGCCCTGAGCCGGGCAAGACACTTCCTGAAATCCCAGAAGGTATTAAGCCTGTGGTTCGTTTTAAAAATCCACAAGTGGGCGTAACGAGCTTTACTGATCTCGTTCATGGAAACTTGAGCGTTCAAAATAGTGAGTTAGATGATCTTATTATCGCTCGTAGTGATGGTTCACCCACCTACAACTTCTGCGTTGTTGTTGATGATGTCGATATGGAGATCACCCATGTTATCCGTGGTGATGACCATATCAACAATACCTATCGTCAGGTCAATATCTTCAAAGCATTAGGCAAGCCCGTTCCTCACTTTGCTCATTTAGCGATGATTTTAGGAGATGATGGCCAAAAACTCTCTAAACGTCACGGTGCAGTAGGTGTGATGGAGTATTATGAGCGAGGCTTTCTCCCAGAAGCGGTGATCAACTATCTTGTTCGTCTCGGTTGGTCTCATGGCGATCAAGAAATCTTTACCTTCGAAGAGATGGTTCAATATTTTGATCTAAAAAATGTCTCTAAATCAGCAAGTGCTTTTAATACCTCAAAACTTCTCTGGCTCAATCAACATTATATGATCGAGAAAAATCCAGCAGAATTAGGACAATTGCTCAAGCCATTCTTAGAGAAAATTGGTATCCAAACAGAAACCACACCAGAATTTGATAACTTTCTCACAAAAGCAGTTGAAGCACATGTTAAACGTGCGGAAACATTAGTTGAGCTTGCGGAAATGATTAAATATCTCTTTATCGATGAGATTGAGATCGATGAAGCTGCAAAAGCAAAACAGCTTACGGAGGTATCAAAACCAGTACTCGAAGAGTTAGTCCGTGTTTTAGGTGATGTCACAGAATGGGAACCTGCAGAGCTTGATGCGGCAGTTAAAACTGTCACGAAAAATCTTGAAGTGGGAATGGGAAAAGTCGGTATGCCTCTTCGTACCGCAATCGTTGGGCGTACAAACTCCCCCAACCTTGATGAGACCCTCTATTTAGTCGGCAAAGAGCGAACGCTTGCACGATTAGAAAGAGCAATTGCTTCAATTTAAGCTCTTAAAATAGACTTAAGAAATCATTAAAAACTTACAAATAAAAATTTATAAATAAAGACTTTTAAAAACAGAGAGCCCTGCTAGCAACTATTGATGGCAGGGTTCTTTTTTGCCTGATTCAATTGTTCCTAAATTGAGAGAATATTTTATTACCCTCGATCTTTGCTACTATACTCCTTAAACATACCTAACAAATCATTTTTAATGATTTTACTGAATATTTGAATCAAAAATAGAGAGAAGGAGTTAAAAAATGGCAAAAGAGATAACCTCTGTAGAAACTCGATTAGAAGAGCAACTGCGTGTAACAGTGACCGCAAGAGAACACACCATTACACTTGATGAACCAGAAAACCTTGGAAGTAGTGATGCGGGAATGACCCCTATAGAAGCTCTTCTTGGTGCTTTAGGTGCATGCAAATGTATTGTTGCTAAAAGTTATGCTAAAAAATTTGATGTACAGTTTCGAGAAATTCGCGTAAAAGTTGAAGGAGAACTAGATGTTGATGGTTTTCTAGGAATCAACCCCGAAGCGAAGATAGGGCTTAGCCAAGTTAAGAGCCTCTATTACTTTGATTCCGATTCCCCTCGTGAAAAGATTGAAGCGCTGATTGCTTTTGTTGACAAGACCTGCCCTGTCGCAGATACCTTGATCAATACTCCCGACCTAGCATCAGAATTGATTATCTTAGATCAATAGCTATTTGAGTCTAATAGAGAAACTTCAAGTGATGATTCTAAACTAAAAACAGAATAGTTAATCAAACGAATTAAAATTAATCCTATTTCTCTACCATCAAAATCTAATCGATTGGTAGAGAAAATTAAAACTATAAAGCTCAACTACCCCTATGAAGATCGATTTTTTCTAGCCGCTTCATCTAACTGATCTAAAAACTTGAGCTTATCACCAATTTGTCGCTCTAATCCTCGATCTGTTGGGTAATACCACCTCATCTCATCCATGCCTTCAGGGAAATAGCGTTCGCCGGCAGCATAAGCGTTGGGCTCATCATGTGCATAACGGTAATGTTGCCCATGCCCGAGATCTGCCATCAATTTTGTAGGGGCATTACGAAGATGAAGGGGAACTGGTCGCGTCTGATCAGCTGCAACAAATTGCCTCGCTCTCTTAAAAGCCATATAACCTGCATTCGATTTTGCGGCACAGGCTAGATAGATCGCCGCTTGTGCTAAAGCAAGATCCCCTTCAGGACTTCCTAATCGCTCGTAAGTGGTTAATGCATCTGTGGCAATCTGTATCCCTCTAGGATCTGCAAGACCAACATCTTCCCAAGCAATCATCAGGATTCTTCGCCCAAGATAGCGAGGATCGACACCACCTTCCATCATCAACGAGAACCAATAGAGCGCAGCATCTGGATCAGAACCTCGAATCGACTTATGAAGAGCGGAGATCTGATCATAAAAATAATCACCCCCTTTATCAAAGCGCTTCGGCTGATTCGATAAGATCCGATCAACTAAGGGGCGACCAATCTCATACAGCTCATCATTTTTAGCCACTACAAGCAGCTGTTGAAGAAGATTCAATAACCGCCGGCCATCACCGCCGGCATACTCAACTAAACGCTCTGTTGCCGCTTCATCAAGCTGATATTGCGGATAATAACGGTTTAAAGCACGCTCAATTAAACGCTTTTGCGCCTCATCATCAAGTGGCGCGAGAAGATAGACCGAAGCGCGCGATAATAATGCTTGGTTAATCTCAAATGAGGGATTTTCTGTGGTTGCACCAATAAAGGTCACAAGACCCGATTCCACAAAAGGGAGTAGCGCATCCTGCTGACTCTTATTAAAACGATGAATCTCATCGATAAAGAGTATCGTTCTGCGACCTTGAAGTTGATAGCTTTCAGCCTCTTTAATCGCCTCTCGAATCTCCTTTACGCCTGAGAAGACAGCCGAAAGAGAGATAAACGCCGCATCAAATTCTTTCGCAATCAGATTGGCTAACGTTGTCTTTCCGACTCCGGGTGGCCCCCAAAAGATCATCGAATGGGGAACGCCACTTCGGAACGCTTCATAGAGTGGCTTTCCCTCACCTAAAAGCGCATCTTGCCCAACGACTTCCGCTAACGTTTGTGGTCGCGCTAAATCAGCTAGAGGGGAGAATTGTAACTTTGTCTCCTCTGCTAAGTCAGAAAAGAGATCTTTCATCTGTCTTATTCCATCCCATTACATTTTGTGATATTTCATAACGATTCATAACGCTCCATAACAATTCATAGCACTTAATGACATTCATTGGTGCACTTTTGAATCGGCATCTCTTACTTTGTCTCATCGATCACATCGACATCAGCAGGAATTGTAAAATCGAAGCGAGAAGCGGGGATCTCTCTATTTTCTTGAACACGTTTCATCACAAAAGAGATCTTTTGACCCGTAACATCCTCCACATTGAAGGAGTAGATTTTGCGATTGGCAAAGATGACCTGAATATCTTTCACCTCTAAGTCAGAATGCCCCATTTTAGGGGTTAAGAGATACTCTCGGCGATCTCTAACGGTTTTAATATCAAAATATTGATCTAAAGGCTCAGAGCTCAAGAGGATCTGCAAGACAGGATTATTGAGCACTTCAGAGAGAGGCTTAATAATTACCTGCATTAAATCGACATCGGAAAACCAAAACTTTTTGCCATTACTAATTAAAATTTGTTGATAAGGCTTCTGGTAATCGAAGAGAAATTTAGGGGATGATGTTCGCTCTTTCTGCCCCTTTTTCGAGGATAATTGTTGCTCTTTTTCTGTTAATACCCGATTATTTTTCTCAACGATCAATTCACCGGTAGTTGTATCAACACGATCTTTAGTGATAATCTCTTGTGTGAAATTGGCCTCGAGCGTCTCTAGATCTTGGAAATAATCGACAATAAACTTCTGATTTGCCAAAGTTATTGTTGGGGATAGAAGAAGACTCAAGGGAAGAATCCATTGTAAAAGTCGTTTTGTCATCGCTGATTGCCTCAGGTTAATTTTGCAAAGTTTTAGATCACTGAATTATAACAGATTGCCCTTTGCTATAGAATGTATCCTCATTGGCATACTGTTTGATCCGTCATTATCGAGGATCATCGTGCGCTTTAGTGCTTATCAATGCTCTAAACGCACATTTTAGAACTACCAACCCTAATGGAGAAGTATCTTCACATCGCTATTGGTATCCTCTTTGGTTCCTCTTTGGATGCTCTCTAGAAGTTTTTGAGATAACACTTGGAGATAACCGCTAGAGATAAGCTTTAGAGATACCTTTTAGAGATACTTCTTAGAGATATTTTTCGATTAGGGTATTGAGATAGAAGCCTTCTACTAGAAGGAGAATTGATTGAAAAATCGTTATTTTAGATATAGGAGTTACCCCTAATGATCAGCTCAAACATGATTTCGTTTGATGTATACGCCACGATCGTCATTGCTTGTTTAACCTTGCTTCTTGGTCGTGTTGTTGTCGCAAAAATCCCCCTCCTCGATCGTTTTACAATCCCAAGTCCTGTTGCTGGTGGATTGATTATTGCATTTACGATCTTAATCTTAAAAACTGTCTTCGACTTTGAAATCAAGTTCGATACAGCATTACAAACGCCATTAATGTTGATGTTCTTTGCAACAATCGGTCTTAATGCAAACTTCAAAAGCCTCCTCTCAGGGGGCGTCTCCCTCTTAATCTTCCTCTTTGTCGTGGTCATCTTCCTCTTAATTCAAAGTGGTGTTGGTATTGGCTTAGCAAAAGCACTAGGTATTGATCCACTGATGGGACTTCTCGCAGGTTCTATAACATTAGCAGGTGGCCACGGAACAGGCGCCGCTTGGGGCGAAGTTTTCTCCAAAGATTATGGTTTTACCAATGCAACAGAGATTGCAATGGCCTGTGCGACCTTTGGTCTTGTATTAGGAGGCTTAGTCGGTGGTCCTGTAGCGCGCATGCTCCTTCGTAAACGCCAAATGAATCTTGACACAACTATTATGGGGCAAGATCAAGATAAGGAAGCATCTGATGATATCACCGCCTTTGAACAACCCCGCGCAAGTCGTCGTATTACTTCAAATGCATTGATTGAGACCATTACCATGATTCTGATCTCAATCACTTTAGGAACCATTATCTCTGATGCACTCAACGGCACAAAATTTGCACTTCCTACCTTTGTTTGTGTCCTCTTTGTGGGTGTGATTATCAATAACATTCTCTCACTGATCAGTGATCAAATTATCTTTGAGCGCTCCGTCTCTATCGTTGGAAACGTCAGCCTCTCTCTCTTCCTTGCTATGGCATTGATGAGTCTTAAATTGTGGGAGCTTAAATCTCTCGCGATCCCAATGATCATTATCCTTGCGGTACAAGCAATTATTATGGCGCTCTATGCGGTCTTCATCACCTACAATGTGATGGGTCGTGGTTTAGATGGTGCTGTTTTCGCGGCAGGTCACTGTGGATTTGGTCTTGGGGCAACGCCTACAGCCATTGCTAATATGCAAGCGGTTACAGAGCGCTTTGGTCCTTCAAAAAAAGCCTTCCTAGTAGTACCGATGGTGGGGGCATTCTTTATCGATATCGTCAATGCGATTGTCATTAAACTCTATCTTATGACACCACTCTTCCCACAAGTTGCCTCTGCAGCTGTCGGTGGCTAATCGATAGAACATTAAAGTGTTGAAATGTTAATAGAGATAAGAGATTAACAAAACTCACAAAACCGATCGCTAAAGAGCAATCAGCAAGAAAAAGAGCTATAGATTAATGGAGAGCTTCAAATTTGAAATCACTCTCTGTTGCTATAGCTCTTTTCTCTTTTCGTCTTGCCATCTTGTCATTATAGATATTGATAGCTAACTAGATGAGATATCATCAGTCATGAAAAAGAGATTCTCTCTAAGATCGAATCTCCAAAATCGATAAGAGCTCTTCAAAATGATCGATCACATAGGTAGGATTCTCTTCTGAAATGAGCCGACCAAAGTTATAACCATAAGTGAGACCAACTGTTGCAACACCTGCCTCTTTTGCCGACTCAATATCATTGCGGGAATCTCCTACAAAAAGAAGCTCTTCGCGGTAAAGCCCAAAAGCCCCCAATGTCTGATAGATCGGTGCCGGATGCGGCTTTCTTGCAGCGACATCATCGGCGCCTAAAACAAGGTCAAAAAGTGATGTTAAAGAGAGATCCTTCAATAGTTGTGGTAAAAAACGTGATGGCTTATTAGTAATCATCGCTAAACGATAGCCCTGCTCTTTCAATGCGGTTAACGTCACACGCACGCCGGGATAGAGTTCATTTCCCTTCTTTAAAACATCAGCATAAAAACGATTAAAGAGATCATACGCCTCATCAAACTGTTCAAGCGTCAAATCTCCAGCATCTTTAAGGGCACTCTCTACTAAATTAATAGCGCCATTTCCAATCCAGACCGAGACTTTTTCAAAACCGGCAACAGGATACTCTAAAGTCTTTAACATCAGGTCGATCGCTTCCGTTAATCCTTTTGCACTATTAATCAATGTTCCATCAAGATCAAATGCTACCGCACTAATTTTTCTACTCATCTTATCCCCTTATAACAATTTACGGATCCTCAACAAGCTCGCTCATATGAGTTCACTCCACTATTATAGCGATTTCTCAATGAAACGCGTTGAGATCATGATCGAAGCAAAAGCGCTATTAAAATAGCAAAATAACTCAACAAGATTACTAAAAAATCATCAAGATAGCGCTTATCCTCCTCAATATTCACTTAACACCTCGATTTTTAACTCCTATTTAGGTATATTGCCTCAGTGCCGAATCGGCAGTTGCGCATCATATCGCACCGATTCAACCGATAAAATATTATTTGGGAGAGAATACAATGCATAATTTACCCCCTTGCCCAGAGTGTCAGATGACACATACCTATACCGATACAGAGTTCTACTTCTGCCCCGACTGTGGTCACGAGTGGCCAGTAAATGCCGAGGTGGTTGAAGAGGAGCAAAAACCGGTAACACGCGATGCTCATGGAACACCACTTCAAGATGGCGATTCGGTGACCGTTATCAAAGATCTCAAAGTTCGTGGCTCTTCAATGGTCGTTAAGCAAGGAACGATGATCAAAGATATCCGTATTATCGATGGCGATCACGATATCGACTGTAAAGTCAACGGAACGAGCTTACAGTTAAAATCAGAATTTATGAAAAAAGCGTAATCGTCACTTATCAAAAAAAGTGGCAACGAAGAAGAGCATTACAGATAGTGCTCTTTTTTTATACCTATCGAAGAAAGAGATAAAAACCCAAAAATATTAAATTATAATGATTTGCAGTATAGGGATATGGAAATATAAAAATATAGTGACATAGAGATATATCAATATCCACTTCTTAATATTATCACTTCATTATCAAAGACCTACTTAAAAAAAAGCTCAAATCCTCGATAAAAAGGGAATTAACACTGAAGATAAAGTGAATTTAGATTGTACTTTCAGGCAAGATATCCTACTATGAAACAGTATACTTTTTACTCAACTTTCCACAATACTAAGGAGAATGCTATGTCAGAAAGTATGAAAGCTATGGTCTATTATGGTGAAAATGATCTTCGTTTTGAAGAGCGCCCTATTCCCAAAATTTTAGCCCCCACAGATGCTATTGTAAAACTTACAAAGACAACGATCTGCGGCACTGACCTTGGTATTATGAAGGGTAAAAATCCCGAAATCGAGGCAACTGCTAAAGAGCGCGATGGTGAGTTTAATGGTCGAATTCTCGGTCATGAAGGGATTGGTATTATTGAAGAGGTCGGAAGCGCTGTTAAGAACTTTAAAAAAGGGGATAAAGTGATTATCTCCTGTGTCAGTCGCTGTGGTACTTGTGAAAACTGTCAAAAACAACTTAATGCTCACTGCCTCAATGAAGGTGGTTGGATTATGGGATATATGATCGATGGGACACAAGCAGAATATGTCCGTACTCCCTTTGCTGATACCTCCCTCTACCATCTTCCTAAAGAGTTAAGTGAAGATGTTGCGGTTCTTCTCTCTGATGCACTTCCAACCTCCCATGAAATTGGCGTTCAGTATGGGGATGTCAAACCGGGTGATACCGTTGCTATTGTTGGTGCCGGCCCGATCGGTATGGCAGCACTCTTAACCGCACAACTCTACTCGCCAAGTAAGATCATCGTTGCCGATACTGATCAGAATCGATTAGAGATGGCGCTCGAAATGGGTGCGACCGATGTTGTCAACTCAGCGACTGAAGATCCGATCGCAAAGATCCTCTCCCTCACGAATGGACGCGGCGTCGATTGTGCAATTGAAGCGGTGGGAATCCCCGCTACTTGGGATGTCTGTCAACATGTGGTTAAAGAGGGAGGCAATATTGCAAACGTCGGTGTTCATGGTCAACCTGTCAGCTTTGCGCTTGAAAAGCTCTGGATTAAAAATCTAAAAATCACAACAGGGCTTGTCAATGCAAATACCACCGATATGTTGCTAAAAACCTGCTGCTCCGGAAAGCTTCCTCTTGAGAAGATGATTACCCATCACTTTAAGTTCGATGATCTTGAACACGCCTATAAAGTCTTCAAAAATGCTGCTGATGAAAAAGCAATGAAGGTGATTATTGACTATCAGTAGCTCCACGACACATCAATATACCTAAATATAAAATATGGAAAGAGATGGTATCGTATGATATGGTATTAATGATATAAAAAGATATAAAAATATCCTACTAAACCATCAAGCCCCTTAAATAATCTTACAATCATACAAAAAGATCTTTAAGGGGCTCTTTTTTTGACTCGATAAAAAGATCGAGAGAGAAAAATAAGAGACAAAGATATCACTAATCTTCAAAATCCTCCTTTAAGATGCGTAGACTATTCATAATCACTAAAAGAGAAGCGCCGACATCTGCAAAAACCGCAGCCCACATGCTCTCATAACCGATAAAGATCGCAATAAAGAAGAGTGCTTTAATGCCTAAAGCCACCGCGATATTTTGCTTAATCAAAGTCACAGTACGGCGAGATACACGGAGAAAATAGGGAATTTTTGCAAGATCATCATCCATCAAAGCAACATGAGCAGTCTCAATCGAGATATCACTCCCCATCGTCCCCATCGCAAAACCGACATCCGCTTGTGCAAGCGCCGGGGCATCATTAATCCCATCACCAATCATGGCAATATGGTGATTCTCCTCTTGATAGCGCGTCAAAATTGTCAACTTATCTTCCGGCAATAGTGCGCCATACGCTTGATCGATCCCTACCGTTTCTGCCACATGATGAACCGCACCTTTGTGATCCCCCGAGAGCAATATCGGCGTAATGCCTAACCTTTTTAATGTTGAAAGCGTTGTTGCTGCATTCTCTTTAAGAGGATCTTCCACAATAAAGAGCGCTCGAATCTGACCGCGATAAGCAAAGAGTGTTAAGCTCGATCCTCTTGCCTCAGCGGCCTCAAGATGGGGAGCAATCATCTCAAGGGGAATCTGATGATTGAGCATCATCTTCCGATTACCTAGTAACAGGGCTTCTCCCTGCCACTCCCCTTTAACACCCTCTCCCGGAATCGCCATAAAGTGATCGATCTCTATTGCCGGTTGTAGATAGTGACTCACAATCGCCTGCGAAATAGGATGATCTGATCTTGCAGCTAGACTTACGGCTAAACGCTCAAGCTCATTGTCTAAAAGCGGAGCTACCTCTCCGGCATCAGTTAATGCAATAACTGAACTAAAGGTGGGTGCACCTCGTGTCAATGTACCGGTCTTATCAAAAGAGATATGGGTTAAATGTGCCCCTTTTTCAATATATTCTCCCCCTTTTACCAAAATTCCATGGCGCGCCAATTGTGTTAAAGCACTCACAATCGCCACAGGTGTAGAGATCACTAATGCACAAGGGCAAGCGATAATGAGAACCACCAATGCACGATAGATCGAATCAAACCAAGAGATTCCAAAAATCGGTGATAAGAGTGCGATTAAGAGCGCAACGATAAAGACAACCGGCGTATAGATAGCGGCAAAACGATCGATAAATCGCTGCACCGGCGCTTTCTTCACCTGTGCTGACTCTATCGTTTTAACGATCTTGGCTAATGTGGAATCTTTCGCTGTTGAAGTTGCCCGATATTCGATCTCCCCCTGTTGATTAATCGTCCCGGCATACACAGTCTCATCCACAGACTTATCTACAGGCAGACTCTCCCCGGTAATGGCCGATTCATCAAAACTCGATTCTCCGCGGGTAATAACACCATCTAAAGGTAATCTTCCCCCGGGAATAATCCGCAAAAGATCACCCTTTTTCACCTTCTCTACCGGCATCTCCACAATGCCTCTCTCTGTGACCACTTGGGCATTGTCAGGTGCAAGTTTTAATAATTTCTCGACCGCATTTTGTGCTTTTGTTAAAGAGTGTGCTTCGATCTTCTCCGAAAGTGTAAAGAGGAAGATCACCATCGCCGCTTCAGGAAAGATCCCAAGTAGTAACGCGCCGGTCACCGCAACACTCATCAAAGCATTAATATTGAGCGTTCGATTCTTAATGGCAACCCAACCTTTACGGTATGTTGAGAGCCCCACTAATGCAATCGCTAAAAAGGCAAAAAAGGCACTTCCCCAGCTGCTCCAATCAGCAAACTCAAAGAGTTCGGACGTTGCTGCTGCAAGACCCGATAGTATCAGACGCCAGCGTTCGCTCTTAGCATAGATCCCTTCAGGCCCACTCTCTGCAGTGATCCCACCGGTGATCTTCTGCGGTGTCATATTGAGTTTTCTGATCTTCTCTAAAAAAGGGGCTAACTCCCCTTTATGCACAATATAGAGCTCCCGTTTTAAATAGTTAAAATTGAGCGAATCAATCTCAGGGAAAGGGGCTAAAGCCCGCTCTATGAGCTTCGATTCCATCGGGCAATCCATCTCTTTAATATAGAGAACATCTTGTCGATATCCAGCAGGAATATCATGCTCTGTCGGCTCATACTCTTCCGCCGGAAGGGTACAACAGCCCTCCCCCTCATGATGCTTATGATCGTGATGATCATGATGATTACCCTCACAGTGATCATGCTCAGAGGTGAGGATTCGATCTTCATGATGAGCGTCATGACAATCGAAGCTTCTTTTTTCATCTCTATTACCGATTTCGCCGGCACAACAACTATCAATTCTCATCTTCTCTCCCATTTTCACACCGCCCTACAATAACCGTATCGATAGCACATCTTTGCATTCCTATCTTTTCTCTATTGATCTTATTAGACACCCTATAGTTGCTACAGGGTCAAGGAAATTTGTGTAGAATAGATAAGCAATGAAACACTCATTGGATGCGAAAAGAGTTACAAAAGGGATATAAAAGGAATATAAAAGGAAAGATCAATCAAAATGAAAAAGCAGATTATAGAGAACGAAAAAGCCTACTTAATTGGTGAATTAGCGACATTGAGCCGAGTGCCGGTTGAAACAATCCGCTTCTATGAGAAAGAGGCGCTACTCGATGCCCCGGAGCGAGCGCATAATAATTACCGCATCTATCGCCCTCATCACCTACAGCGACTGATTCTTATCCGTAATTGTCGCGCTTTTGATATGAGTCTCGATGAGATTCGACAAGTCATTGATGCTACAGAAAATGGGGAGGAAAGCTGCCTTCCCATCAATGAAATAATCCAAGATCATCTCTTCCATATCGATGAGCGAATTCAAGAATTAACCACCCTAAAAGCGATGCTCGCCGATATTCAAGCCCGCTGTACACAGAACCATACTGCGGATAACTGCTCAATTATCGACGAGATTCATCAACTCGATCCTGAAGAGAAGAAGCATCATAACCATCTCTCTTAATCCCTGCTTCTAATCCCTTCTCTTACTCCCTTACTGATCATCATAAAATAGGAATCGATAGGGGCGCTTCTATCAATCCCTATCAATCCCTCTATCAATTTCTCTATAAGTTCTTCTATAGATTGAGATAGAGATAATGATGATTAATGTGGAGTTTTCTCTTCTGACAGATCTTCAGAGAGGGAGCTTTCACAGATAGAACAGAGCGAGAAAGCGATCGTTTCTGCATCTTCCCGATCCTTCGCCCAGTGAAGACCTTCTCGCTTCTTCGGAGAAAGACCGGCTTTCCCTAAGACCGCTTTAGTATCATTATTTAAACCGGAAAGAACCACCTCAATCCCCTTTTTCTGCAGACGATCTAACATCGACTTAAAGGCAATTAAACCTGTTAAATCGATCATCGGCACCCGCTCGAGATAGATAATCATCACCTCAATCTGCTGATCAAGATAGGGTAAGCGATCGAGAGACTCAATGGTCTTTCTTGCCGGGCCAAAGAAGAAGGGGCCTCTGATCTCATAATGCAAAATAAGCGGGGCAGATTGCTCAAGCTCCTCTTCCAATTCCCCTTCAATTCCGCCGGCAAATTCTTGAGTCTCTGCTGCACCTTTACGCCCATTTTCAACAAAATCATCATCGAGGAAAAATTCTGTCTCAGTATAAGCGGACATTCTTGTCATAAAGAGGAAACTTGAGAGCACCATCCCTACTGCCACGGCAACAACCATATCGAAAACAACGGTCAAAATTAAACAGCTAAAGAGGACAGCCAAATCTGCTCTCGGCGCCATCTTTACCGTCTCTTTAAAGTAACGGACATCCGCCATACTCCAAGCGACCATCAATAACATCGCCCCCAAACTTGCCATCGGGAGATACCCTAATAATTTTGCAAAAAAGAGGAGCGTAAAGAGAACAAAAACCGCATGAATCACCCCGGCAATAGGTGTATTCCCACCCGCACGAATATTAGCCGCTGTTCGTGCAAGTGCCGCAGTTGCCGCAAATCCACCAAAGCAGGGAGCAATAATATTACCCACACCCTGCCCAATCAGCTCGGCATTGGGATTATGACGTGTATTCTTCATTCCATCGGCGACAACTGAGCAGAGAAGCGATTCGATCGCACCTAATACTGCAATCACAAAAGCACTCGGCAACAGCTCTTGAACCAATTTAAAAGAGAGGATACTCTCCCCTTCAGGATTGATCCAAGGCGCGCTAAATTCTGGGAGAAAGCTCGGAATTCCTTGATAGGTCTCTCCATGATGCTCATAACTAAAGACAGAGTAGATAGTCCGAAATTCAAAACCCATCTGCGCAAGGAAAACTCCCACAAGTGCACTCACCCCTAATACAATGAGATGGGGCGGCATCCGATGAAAAAATTTGGGGAGAATAATGAGCCCCGCGAGGGTAAAAATAGCTAACCCAAGATCAACAATAGAGAGCCGTGGCAACATCTGAAAGATGGCAATGATGCGCTCAATAAAGCCATCGGCTTGAAGTGGATCATCGATTCCTAAAAGATCGGGAATCTGCGTCATAGCAATGACAATCGCTATACCGGTACTAAATCCCGCCGTTACAGGATAAGGGACATAGTGAATCATCCTACCCACGCGAAATAGCCCCATCAAAACTAAGATAACGCCGGCCATACTAGTGGCGAGGATAAGTCCCGTTAATCCATATTGACTCGTAATCGGCTGTAAGATAACGATAAAAGCGGCTGTAGGCCCGGAGATATTGAAACGCGAACCCCCACAAATTGCAATAAAAAAACCGGCAACGATAGAGGTATAGAGTCCATATTGTGGGGCAACACCTGTATTGATTGCTAAAGCCATCGAAAGTGGCACCGCAATCATCCCTACCGTCAAACCTCCCATCAAATCTTGCCGTAATTTTTGCAGATTGTATCCCTGCAACATCTGCACAAAAGGAATTTTCCAAAACCAACTGAATGCCTTCATTCTTGACCTCAACTTATTCCTAACGCAATACAATAGATAACGATTGAAGAGAGCGCAGCGTAACTTATCTAAAACTTATCTAAAACTTATTCCAAATTTCCCCGATAACACGATCTATTTATGGATCTATTTATGAATCTATTTAAGTCTAGCCTGCTTCTTAAAAACAGGGCTTAATACCCAGCTTTTTTAGATCTGCTTCTGTCGCAATGCCATCTGCACGCAATCCATTCTCTTTTTGATAATGGTAGAGCGCTTTTGCAGTCGCACCGTTAAAGATTCCCTTATCGATATCTGCTTCCTCTAAAAAATCTAACTGCATCAATGCTTCTTGTAGCTGTCGTACCGGCATTCCGACAGAACCTTGTAATAATCGAAGAGAACAATCTCCTTGAGCAATCGCTTCTAAGTGGCGAACATGTGTCAAAAGATAGCGGAAAGATAATCCAATCTCTAAAGGTGACGGCATTGCTGACTGTCCGGCATAGATACGAAATTGTTGATACCAACCTGTCGGCATTGCCGGCGGACGATGATCTCCCTCGATCACCTGACATCCCGCTGAAGAGAATGAGATCCCATCGGGTCTTAACTCACTCTGTGCACTATGAATATGATCATTCACCACCGATAACGTTGCCACCCCGCGACTAAGACGATATTGATGATCAGGCTGATAGAAGCGCCATGCCAATACAGGCTGAGAACGGCTCAGACGAAAAGCCCCCTCTTCAAAAGGACGATGACTCGGCTCATGCGCTCCGACAATATAGTGATAAGCACCACTTCCTAAACAGTTTGCGATCTGTTTATCTGGGGATGCAATCTGCTTCTCTTGCCATCTCCGGTGAGGAATCGTTGATGCCGGAAAGAGAGCAATCTCTCCTGTTACTCTATTCCAAATCCCAAGTAGACAGCGAAGAGACTCCCCATCTAACTCATTTTCAATGAGTGTCACTTCCGGCAGCCACCTGCCATATTGCGCATCCACTAACTTTCCGGCACGAATACCAAAGAGCACCTTTTCACCCGAAAGGGGGTAAGCGCAACTCTCAGATAGGCGCGCTAAAGTTGCCGCACTAAAGGTGAATGATCTTAAAGATGGTGCGATCGTAATATGTGCAGTATCAATCATTTATCGACTCTCTCAAAAAGGGAAATAGTGCAAATACTCTACCATATTCACCTTAAAACTACGATCAAGCCGATTGATCCGCGTGATAAGTAAGGCTGAAAATCACCGCTGAAAGCACTATACTAAGGAGATTCATCAATATCACCCATATGAACCCAATAAGAGAGAGTTTCCCTATGTTAAAGATCCAAAACATTCCCTACTATCTTCAGTTAATGCGGGTAGAAAAGCCGATCGGTAGCTACCTATTGATGTGGCCCACCTTATGGGGGATTTGGATTGCCAGTGAAGGGTTACCCTCTGCAAAAGTGCTTATTATCTTTATGTTAGGAGTCTTTATCATGCGCTCTGCCGGTTGTGTTATCAATGATATTGCCGATCGTGATATTGATAAATTTGTCGAACGCACGAAGGATCGCCCACTCACTTCCGGTAAAGTCACCACCAAAGAGGCGGTATCTCTCCTTCTTCTCCTTATTGTGATCGCGGCAATATTGGCGCTTTTCCTCTCCTTTAAGACCATTTTATTATCGGTTCCAGCACTGCTGATTGCGCTCTCTTACCCCTTTATGAAGCGCTTTCACTCTCTGCCGCAAGCGCACCTTGGTGTCGCCTTTGCATTTGGTATTCCGATGGCATTTATGGAGATTCAAGGATCACTTCCCCTGACGGCCTATCTTCTCTTCTTCACCAATATCCTCTGGACCTTAATCTACGATACAGAGTATGCAATGAGCGACCGGGAAGATGATAAGTCGATCAATATTAAATCCTCTGCTCTTCTCTTTGAATCTTGGCTCGGGAAGAAAGATTACTACATCATTATTGCGCTACAAACAGCTATGACACTTCTACTCTTTACCATCAGCGCAATCGAGAATCTAACGCCCTATTTTCTCCTATCGATTATCATTGTCATCGGCCTGTTCTATTATCAGATTAAACTGATTAAAGATCATGATCGTCTTCTCTGCTTTAAAGCTTTTATTCATAATAACTGGGTCGGCTTAACACTCTTTATCGGGATTTTCCTCAACTATCTGCCTTAGTAACGATTAATATCGATGGGGATATCAGTAGAGTTTAAGATGAAAAAAGGATTAAACTATCATCATGAACGATGAACAAATCAATAGGAGAATTAATTATGGGTAATCGCTTATCGAAAATTGTCACCAAAACAGGCGATAGTGGAACAACAGGTATTGCCGGCAATATCCGCCTTGAAAAGTATCATCCTCGCATTGAAACCATTGGTTTAATCGATGAACTCAACTCACTCATCGGCATTGGTATCGCTGATCTCAATGAGGTCATTAAAGAGGATGATACCCCTCTTTTAAGACAGATCATCAAAGAGTGGTCAACCGTGCAACATCAGCTCTTTAATCTCGGCGGTGAACTCTCGATGCCGGGAACAGAGTTGATTAGAGAAAAAGCGGTCACACAATTGGAAGAGTGGCTGACCGATTACAATGAGCAGTTGCCCCCTCTTAAGGAGTTTATCCTTCCAGGCGGGACCCCAACCGTTGCAAAAACACACTATATTCGTGCCATCAGTCGTAAAGTTGAACGTGCTTTATGGGAGCTCAATAGTCACGATCCTCTTAACCCTCACTCCTTAAAATATCTCAATCGCCTCTCCGACTACTTCTTTGTCACCGCAAGAATGATCGCTAAAGAGGAGAGGAGTGCAGAGATTTTTTGGCAGAAAACACTTGTGGAAGATTAATACCTTGCTAATCAATCACAAAGAAAGTGGCGCGATCATTGCCCTAATGGCGATCAACACTGTCACGATAACATGGGCTAAGCAGCAATATCCGCAGTTTCTCCTGCCACATTTAGGGGAGAAACGGCGCTACACCCATCTAATGAGTCGGGCGCTACTGCTTTCAGTGCTGCAACAATACTACGATCCCGGGATCACCGCTCTTCCCGAATTGAGTTACAATCAGCACCAAAAACCGAGCTTTATCTCAGCGCCTTACCTCTTTAATCTTACACATACAGAAGATGCGGTTGCCGTTATTATTTTTCCCCTATCAGCAACAACATCATCGAGCTCGGTAGCGCCAATGATCTCTATCGGTATCGATCTAGAGAGAATTCAACCACGAAGAAGCTTCTCCGGCTTACTTGAGAGAACCTTTACCCCGCTTGAAAGGGCATGGATTTTAGAGGATAGAGAGCAATCGCTCAAATCATCAACGGGTAATCCTGCCCCACTTTCTCTCTCACTCAATAGTGAAGCGCAGAGACGATTCTTTCTCCTCTGGTCCACAAAAGAAGCTTATCTCAAAGCAGATGGTCGCGGCTTACAGGGGTTAAAATCCTTAGAGATCAACCCCCTACAGCAGGCGCTCTACGGTGATCTTAGAGGAGGAAAGCTCTATGCCGGCACAACCTCCTTTAATCAACAAGCCCACTCTATCGCCCTCTATCTTCCGGAAAATAGCGCAGATCATCTTAAAATTACTGCATTGCAAGTTACATCGAATGGGGCAACTTTTTCTTCTGCGCAAATAAAATGGGATCTAACATTGTCAGATATGCCCAAACAACATATCAACAATCATGAGATCCCATTTTGAATATTTTTTCTAAACCGCTATAAAACTATAAGACTATATAGACCATAATACTCAGTCTGCGCTTTAAACTGATCCATTAAACTGATCCATTAAACGCATCCATTAATCATAATGATTAACGAAACTCTGGTAATAAAAAGTCTTCTTTTTTCGCGCCCGCTTCAACTTTCTCTTTCATCCAGAGAGGCATTTTACCGCGACCACTCCAGAGCTGTTCTGGATTATCTGGATTACCATATTTCATCGGAACTTTACGACCTTTACGGCCTACTTTATCTTTGAATACATCATGAAAAGAGAGGCCTGAATGATCGAGTAATTTCTCAATCTCTTTACGAACTTGCTCAGCTTCTGCTGCGCGACGGGTCTCAATCTCTTGACTTAACTCAGTAATAAGGTGCTCCATTTTATCAATTGTTAATCCATTTAAATTTAAATCTATATCTTTCATCACTTTTTCTCCATTCAATAATAATGACTATTTAAGTTATGCTTTCAATTTTTAACATATAAAAAATAGCCACCTGATTAAGATTATATACTACATTTATATGCCGCTTTATTTATATTATTAAATAATCACTAAACTCTATTTATGTTTAATTATAAAACATTGTCGTATCTTTGGCCTTTTCTTAAAATCTAAAGGCAATGTTGCTCTTGAGATATCAACGATTTCAAACAATTCATTAAGTTGAGGATCTAGACGGAACCCTCGCAAGTTTGTTGAAAACAGCAACTCACCATCGCTTACTAATAGCCTCATCGCATCAGTAATCAATTGCGTATGATCTCGTTGAATATCTAATACCCCCTCCATTCTCTTCGAATTAGAGAATGTCGGCGGGTCCATAAAGATAAGATCAAACTTATCCTTATTTCGTGCCATTAATGGTTTTTTTCGCAAGGTCTCCACTTCCGATCTCAACCATTCAAGCACATCCGCTTGCACCAATTCATGTCCGGCAAAATGTCCATTTAATGCGAGATTTTTATCTGCCCAACTTAGATAGGTTCGAGAGAGATCCACAGAGAGTGTCTCCGAAGCTCCCCCATTTGCCGCATGAACCGTTGCACTTCCGGTATAGCAGAAGAGATTTAAGAAACGTTTCCGCTTCGCCTCTCTTCCAATCTTAAATCGCACCTCTCGGTGATCTAAGAATAATCCTGTATCTAAATAGTCAGTCAAATTGACTAGAAGTCGCGCTTCCTTCTCTCTAACCTCAAAAAGATGCCCCTCTTCCCCGTAACGCTCATACTGCTGTCGCCCTTTCTGAACTTGACGACGCTTAATATGGATCTTATCCACGGCAATATGATCAAGAACTAAAGGCGTAATTTGAACCACCTTCATAAATCGTGATTCAGCAATCTCTCTCTTAATCGTAGGTGGTGCTTCATATTCATAGATAACAACCTGATCTTTATAGAGATCGACCGCAACATTAAATTCTGGAATATCGGCATCATAGAGTCGATAAGCTTCTATCCCCTCTCGCTCTGCCCAGCGAGAGAGATGTCGATAATTCTTCATCAGGCGATTAAAGAAGGATTCTCCCCCCTCTTCAAAGAGTGCTTCCCGTTCAAGGCGCTGCTCATTATGATCTGCTTTCTCTCGATTAACAAAGTAGCGCTCATCAATCTGAAATTGGAGATAGACACAGTTAAGTGGACCATTCCAAAATTTATTGATTCGCTCCGCTTTAATGCCCATCACTCGTCCAAGCTCAGGGTCAGATGTGATAACTCCAGCACTGAATCCTGAATATTGTCGGAGAAAATCACCTAAATCACGGTAAGTCTCCATCAAGAGACTCTTCTCTCCAAGACGCTCGCCATAGGGCGGATTGGTGACAATTAAACCCGTTTTCAGATCTGCATCACGTTGATACTCCTGAAAGCTCATCTGTTTAAATGTCATATTAGGCAATACGCCTGCACGATCTGCATTAGCTTTAGTAATACCGATCATCATAGAGCTCCGCTCAATACCGATCAGTCGCCCTTGATAACGCGCCTTACCCGCCACGGCTCTCGCTTTTGCGTTTTGTAATACCGCTTCCCACTCCGCCGGTTTAAAAAGGCGCCAGCCCATAAATCCAAAGTGAGTGCGATAGAGCCCTGGTGCAATATCTCTCGCCATCAAGGCCGCTTCAATCAAAATTGTTCCGGCACCACAAAGCGGATCGATAAAATCTTGATCCTCTGCTGCTTTTTCTGGCCATTTAGAACGATAGAGAAGCGCGGCTGCTAAATTCTCTTTAATAGGGGCCGCGCCCTGTTCACTTCTAAAGCCACGCTTATGAAGCGGTTCACCACTAAAGTCAAGATAGAGCGTATAACGATTTTCAAAAATATGGAGATAGAAACGGAGATCGGGATTATCAAGGTCAACATTCGGACGACACCCCATCAGATCATTAAAATAATCGACAATAGCATCTTTAACACGAAGTGCCGCAAAATGGGTATGAATATTGCCGGCTCGACGTGCAGTCACTTTGGTTGCAAAAGTATCAGTCTCACGCATATGGGTTGACCAAGGAAAGAGTGTCAGCTCTTTATGAAGCTGGTCGAGCGATTCAAATCGCCCCGATTTTAACTCTAGAAGAAGACGTGATCCACAGCGTGTCCATAAGCATGCATTATATGCATCTTTTATCTCACCCTGAAACTCAACACCGGTTCCCGCTTCAACTGCATCGATCCCCAATGCGACTAACTCCTCCTTCACATAGGGGGCTAACCCTTGAGCACAGGTTACATAAAATTTGGCCATACTTTGTCTACTTTCTCTCTCTTCGCTATTTTAAATATTGCTATCTAAATCACTCTACTAATGGAGCGCTTATTCAACTACGCTAACTACCGCTATTTACTACTATTTACTGCTGAGATCTCTATCACAGATCTCTAATTTTCTCTTATTGATTCTCTTACTACGATCCTGCTCTATCTCTTCTTCTAATATCTATTATCTTACTTTTCGCGATCTAGCGATCTATATAAACCCATTCATATAAACCTATTGATTGAATCGATCAGAGAGTGAGTTAAGAACAGATCAATAGGTCGATCTTCTTTACCAACCTGCTTTTCCGATCTGATCCATTTTTCTGATCCATTTTTCTGATCTATTGCGCTAATATCTGATACGCTAATATCTGACATAGATGCTGAGTAATTCCGGCTGAAAATATTGAAAAATATTAAAATAGCAACGTTTCATAACTCAGTATTGGATACTGATAACCGCTATTTACTATCAATTAGAGGGGACTTATCAATAATGCGTTCATAGATTTTAATCGACAATAGAAAAACTTGTCTATTTAATAGTGCATTGTCGACAGCATTTTTAATAAAAGCTCCCAAAAATAGACCATAACTCAATATGTTAATCGCTCAATAACAGCGCCCTATAATTTAATATAACGCCCAAAATATTCAATAAGCATTCCATAAATACTCAATATATACTCAATAAATGATGCTGTTTTATCACCCTCTATTGATATTCTTCAATATTCGATATTTACTCAATATCCTATATATGTCGACATTTTATTGTCATATATATGCTTAAATATATGCGCTTATTTCGACCGATTTATCTATAGATATCTTATAAAACAGAAGAGTATACTATAAACCTAAATAGAAATGATACATATTAACAAAAGAGAGCGGAATTATAGGTATATAATTAACTAAATCAATCTGATATAAAAACAAAAATCACGCCTTTATAACCTCTTTTTATCGATATAAAGAACGATCAAATCTCAATGAATCAGCAACGATAGAGCCTAATATTTGATAACCATTCCTTTGACACACGGCAACTTTATCACTTGAACTATTGGCGGTTATCTGTCTATATTAGTGGGAACAAAAATAACGTTACCAAGAGGATAAATACCCTTCAACATAGAGGGATCTTCTAGTAATGACAAGCACTTTAAGAAAAAAGATAAATATAGATAAATATAATTCAAAGAGGATCACAACTATGAGTACAGATTTAAGCAAAAAAATTCGCCATGAGGCGTTTCTCGACAAGATCGTCTCAGCAGAAGAAGCCGCATCTTGGATCGAAGATGGTATGACCATCGGGATGAGTGGCTTTACCCTATTTGGTGAACCCAAAGTCTTCCCTAAAGCGCTCTCAGAGAGAGGCAAAAATGAGAAGTTTAAAGTCAATATTTTCACTGGTGCATCATTAGGTCCAGATGCTGACCAAGCGATGGCTGAAGCAGATATCATCAATCTTCGCCTTCCTTATCAAGCGAACCCTGTTATGCGCAAAAAGATCAACAGTGGTGAGATGAAATATATTGACCAACATCTCTCCCACACAGCAGAGACACTTCGCCAAGGCAATCTTGGAAAAGTTGATTATGCCGTAATTGAAGCAGCGGCCATTACAGAAGATGGCCTTATTATTCCAACAGGATCAGTGGGTAACTCTCCAATCTTTGTAGAGAAAGCAGATCATGTCATTATCGAACTCAATACCAGTACCCCAGATAGTTATGAAGGGATTCATGATATCTATGTTCCTAAAGATCAAGGTGACAATCGTGAAGCGATTCCTGTCTATGATGATCTTAGTAAGCGTATCGGCACTATCGGTATTAAAGTTGATCCAGCAAAAGTTCGTGGTGTGATCCTCTCAGATCGTCCTGATATCCCATCACCCCTCTTTGAACCTAATGAAGAGACACAAGCGATTGCAGATAACTTATTAGACTTCTTAGCCAAAGAGGTTGAAGAGGGTCGTTTAGGTCCTAACTTAGCACCCCTTCAATCAGGTGTTGGCTCCGTTGCCAATGCGGTTTTAAGTGGTATGGCCAAATCAGATCGCTTCAAAAACTTAGTTGTTGCATCTGAAGTATTACAAGATGGAATCTTCGATCTTATCGATGCCGGCGTTGTTGATTTTGCAATTGCAACCGCATTCTCACTCTCGAAGAAACGTGTGGATAACTTAGCATCTGATCTTGAGAAATATAAAGATAAGATCCTCTTCCGTCCGCAAGAGATCACAAACCATCCTGAAGTGATTCGTCGTCTTGGTGTTATTGCCTTTAATACAGCATTAGAGGTTGATATCTACGGTAACGTTAACTCTACCCATGTCAGCGGTACTCATGTGATGAATGGTATCGGCGGTTCGGCAGACTTTGCACGTAATGCGCGCATCACGATCTTCGTTACACAATCGACAGCAAAAGATGGCAATATCTCAACAATCGTTCCATTTGTCACACACGTTGACCATACAAACCATGAAGTAGATGTGATTGTAACAGAGCAAGGATATGCAGATATTCGTGGTCTTTGCCCAACCGATGCAGCAGAAAAAATTATCGAAAACTGTATGCATCCTAAATATAAAGCACAAGCTCGTAAATACTTTGAAGATGCAAAAGCAAAACGTGGGGGCAACACACCACACCTTCTCGATGAGGCTTTCTCATGGCATATCAACCTTGCTGAAAAAGGGACAATGTTGCTTGATGAGAAATAATCTCTTCTCAAGGGATACTCAACATCATCTATCAATAGAGATCTCTTATAACTATTTATAGAGATCTCAGTTACACAATAGAGCAGATCAATAGCACAAATCATTGATCTGCTCTTTTTTATTGCCGATATTCAATATCGTGCCGGCAATCCGTCAACCAATTATCCCCAAATGTATCATCTATAAAACAACTGGTTATTAATCAATCTCACATCAAGATAGAATCTATGTTAATAATAATGCCTGTTACATAAAAACTAATAAATCTTTTGAGGAGGAGTTATGGCTCGCGAAAATTGGAGCAATAAACTAATCTATATCTCTACCGTCGCAGGTGCGACGATCGGCTTTGGTGCCACATGGCGCTTCCCTTATCTTGTTGGTGAAAATGGGGGAGGTGCTTATCTCTTTGTCTTCTTTATTGCAATGTTAATCCTAGGTGTTCCGATGCTAGTTGCAGAACATCTTATTGGTCGTAGACTCCATACCAACGTCGTCGACTCCTTTAGTGGTAAAGGATTAGATCGCCCGATCTCAAAATGGTGGAAAGCCGTAGGGATTATTGCGATTTTAGGCGCATTTGGGATCTTAGCCTACTACATGGTCCTCGGTGGTTGGGTGATGAGCTATATCGGCGGTATTTCGCTCGGAGAGATCGATCTCTCAACACCATTAAGTGCAGAAGAGGCAAAAAATTTCTTTGAAACATCCACCAATAGTCCTTGGAAGATGACGCTCTACACCTTTATCTTTGTAGCAGTCAACTACTATATCTTAGTAAAAGGGGTAATCGATGGTATTGAGCGCGTAATCCGTTGGGTAATGCCGATCTTCTTGATCTTAGTATTAGCACTGATGGTTCGCGCCCTCTTTCTTCCTGGTGCATTAGAAGGGGTTAAATTCTATATCATTCCCGACTTTAGCAAGATCAACTCCCAAGTGATTCTGCTGGCATTAGGTCAGGTCTTCTTTGCGTTAAGTATCGGCTTTGGCGTGATGGTCACGCTCTCCTCCTACCTCAACAAGAAAGAGGACCTTGTCGGGATTAGTATCAGTGCCGGCATTATCAATACGCTGATCCCTCTTGCGATCGGTTTTATTATCTTCCCAGCGCTCTTTTCAGCAGGTATTGAGCCTACTTCCGGCCCTTCACTAGTCTTTCAAGCGTTACCGGCAGTCTTCTCAACAATTCCTTTTGGTGCCTTCTTTGCAACTCTCTTCTTCCTACTTCTTCTCCTTGCAGCATTGACCACCTCATTGACCATCTATGAAGTGACCATTACAACCCTGATCGAGAAATTTAAGATGAAGCGTGCAATGGCGACCTTTATTACACTTGCGGTGATCTTTATCTTTGGAAATATTCCGAGTATCTTAGCCGAGAGTAGCTGGAGTAATGTTCGCATCTTCGGTATGAATATCTTTGATGCCTTTGACTATATTAGTGCCAATATTCTCTTTATCACCACCAGCCTTCTCTCTGCGCTCTTTATCGGCTTTGTCTTAAAGCGTGAAGTTGCACTCAAAGAGCTGACCAATGAAGGAACGATTAATCAGAAAATTGCGCCGATTCTCTTCTATCACATCAAATTTGTAATCCCGGCATTGATTCTCTTAATCTTCGCCTTCTCATTTGCATAGATAGCGCGGCATTAAAGCACCACAAATTTCCCGCAACATAGCAGCCTCCCTATCCATTGAACTAAATGGGAGGAGTTGTTAAGTTGCGGGATTTTATTTTGATACATGCTAGCAAGTATCCAAGTATCGTTACCTTAACGATGAGTCATTCTAAAACAAAAAAGGCTGTTGAGTTGCCGGACCTCACTACCACATACTTCCAAAAATGACGTGCCGGCAATAGGCATTGACAATACCGATCTGCGGGCATGCAGTAATGAAAAGAATGAAATCTTCGGCTCCCGCAGTCCCACTAACCCTCTTATTGCTTAACTTCTTCAACAATAACAACTGATAAATTGCAGGATTTTACTTTTTATCTGCCCCCAGACGATCTAAGTTCAGACGATTGAGGCTGAGTGAATTTAATAAAACACTCACAGAACTAAATGCCATCGCGCCTCCCGCTAAAATAGGGCTTAAAAAACCCAGAGCGGCAAAAGGAATTCCGATCACATTGTAGATAAAGGCCCAGAAGAGATTTTGCCGAATCTTACGCATCGTCATCTCCGAAAGCTTAATCACCTTTGGTAAAGAGGCAAGATCGCCATTCATAATGGTGACATCGCTCGACTCCATCGCAATATCCGTTCCGGTTCCCATCGCAATTCCGGTATCAGCAAGCGCAAGGGCCGGCGCATCATTCATGCCATCACCCACCATAGCCACAGACTCTCCTGCCGTCTGAAGATCTGCCACAATCTTCGCCTTATCCTCCGGCTTGAGCTCCGCTCTGATCTCATCAGGGCAAAGTCCTACCTCTTCGCCAATCTTCTCTGCTGTACGTTGATTGTCGCCCGTTAACATCAAGACTTTGATGCCCCTTGCCTTTAAGGCCGCAATAGCACCCGCCGAGCTCTCTTTCACGGGATCAGCAATAGCAACAAGTGCAATAAGATCCTGCTCCCGGCTCATTAAAACAACAGTCTCTCCCCGCGATTCATGCCGGTCAATCAGTGAGGCAAAGGGCGTTAAATCGATATGACGTTCTACCATTAAACGGGGAGAACCGACAAAATAGCGCTCTTCTGCAATAATCCCCATTAACCCCGCTCCGACTAAAGCTTGAAAATCCTCAACCTGAAAGGGGGCGCTCTTCGAGCTGCTTGATAGTGATAACTCCTGCTCTTGTCCTGCCCCATAAGCAACAATCGCCTTTGCTAAAGGATGCTCGGAATGGGACTCTAACGCCACTAAATAACGAAGGATCTCACTCCTTTGCACTTCTGACACAATCAATTGAGAATTGACTGCAAAATGTTTTACCTCTGGTGCGCCCGCTGTAATCGTTCCAGTCTTATCAAGCACAATCGTACTACTTTTAGCAACTCTTTCGAGCGCTTCCCCATTTTTAATTAAAATCCCTTGCCGCGCACCCACACCGGTTCCTACCATAATCGCTGTCGGCGTCGCTAATCCTAAAGCACAAGGGCAAGCGATTACTAAAACCGCAACACTATGCATAATAGCATCACTCCATTCGCCTAAAACCAGACGAGTGACTAAAAGCGTTGTAAAGGCGATAAGAATCACTGCCGGCACAAAGATCGCTGAAACACGATCCGCTAGTTGCTGAATCGGCGCTTTACTTCCCTGAGCCTCATTCACAAGCGTAATAATCTTAGAGAGTGTACTCTCCTCTGCTCGCTTTAAAGCTCTCATCACTAAGGCGCCACTCTGATTGAGCGTACCGCTATAGAGCAGATCATTCTCCCCTTTATCCACAGGAAGACTCTCCCCCGTTAACATGCTCTCATCCACTGTCGAGTAGCCGGATAAAACAACGCCATCAACAGGAATACTCTTCCCGGGATGAACGAGTAGATCATCCCCTTCAACAACAGCATCGATCGGCACCTCGATATAGTGCTGTCCCATTTGTCCCATTTGTCCAATTTGCCCCGACTCTCCCGTTTGCGACCGTTCAATCCGCAATGCTGTCTCTGCTTGTAAAGACATCAAGGAGCGAATCGCAGCGCCCGTCCTATTTTTAGCACGCTCCTCAAAATATTTCCCCAGGAGAATGAGTGTGATAATGACGGCGCTACTTTCAAAGTAGAGATGTGTCGGATCACCGCCTAAAAAACCATTATAGAGACTATAGAGATAGGCAGCGGTTGTTCCCATTGCCACAAGTAGATCCATACTCGGCGCTTTTGCTCGTAGAGAAGCCCATGCTGCCCGATAAAACCTTGCACCAATCCCGAATTGAATCGGCGTCGTTAAAAGGAGCTGTACCCAAGGCAGATGAACAAAGTGGACCCAACTCGCCTCACTCCCTAACATCATCGCCATCATGCCTAACAACATCGGCGCACTGAAGAGGGCACTGATCACCAGCTCCCAACGCATGCGATTAGCCGCCTTTGCTTCTGCTACCTGCAACTCTGCCTGATGCGCCTTATCATCGAGCATTGCACCAAACCCTGTCTTCTCGATCTGTGCAATAATCGCCTCAGAGGTAATTTGAGCAGGATTATATTCAAAAAGCCCACGTTTACTCGCCAGATTAACATTTGCTCGATAGATCCCCTGCTTACGTCCTAAGACACGCTCGATACGTCCTGAACAATTAGCACAGGTCATTCCCGTAATCACAAGATGCAGAAAAGCACGCTTAGAACCCTCTGTTATCGCCTCTTTTGCGGCCTCTTTTGTGACCATTTTGTTCAATAGATTCTCTTTTTCACTCATCACTGCGCTCCCTCTTTTTGGCTCGAATAGCTGTTTGAACAGACTCTTTTTACCTTTTTATGACAACTACACTGCCCAACAAAACAATCACAAGGGATCTGATCGATCACCTGCTTCTCGGCGATGGTAAGCGCCTCTTTTAGCAACGGAATATCCTCTTTTGCTAATGCTTGTGCCTGTAATAATCGAGCAATCTTCTCCGCTCGATCACGCGCACAGACAAAGCTAAAGAGCATTGCCGCAGCATGGTCCCAAGCCTCTTCCTCTTCAATATTGGGCTGATAGAGATAGCGGTTGCCCATCTGCTCTGTAATCACCGCCTCTTTTGCCACAAGTCGTGCCAACAATGTCTTGATCGTGGTGGGTTTCCACCCTCTCTTTTTCGTTAAAACAGCGATCACTTCACGGCTACCCACCGCACCATTCGCCCATAAAACTCGCATCACTTCCCACTCCGATGGGGTGATCTCAATCATCTTACGGCGCGCTATCGATTCCATCGATCTCTTCACTCCTCTCTTGCAATTCTCATTCTACTTATCATGACCACAAGTGTAGTCATCAATAGCTGAAATTATAAAATTTCTCCCCTCAATTGTCTATAGCGTTTTAGTGAGAGAATTTCATCTGCAGATATTGCATTAAAGAGCGAACAGTTGCCGGCAGATAACGGCTCTCGGGATAGACAAGATGCACTGATTTCGGTTTGGGTCGATGCTCTGGAAAGAGCTCAATAATACGCCCCGCTTCAATCTCGCTATCGACGGCATAATCGAAAAATTGCATCATGCCAAAACCATTTAATACTGTCTCAAAAGCCCCTAGAGAATTAGAATGCACCATTGCCGGCGAAAAATGAAAAGGTGTAGAATCAGTGCCAAATTCCCAGGGTAGTAGTTGCCCGGTATGGGGAAATCGCAGTGCGATCGTCTGCGCTTGATGGAGCTCTTCTAATGATTGAGGTTCACCATAGCGCTCTAAATAGGCGGGAGATGCCACCAACTTCAATTGTGCTTGATGAAGTTCTTTCGCCACCAAACGATCCCCTTTAAGTTCACCAATACGAATAGCAAGATCAAACTCATCTTTGGTAAAGTTAACGTAAGAGTTACTCAGTGAAACCTCAAGCTGGATACTCTCATGATGCGCCTCTAAAAAAGGGGTCATTGCCGGCAGAAACTTCTTAATGCCGTAACTATCGGGCATACTGATGCGTAAAATACCATGGAGATCACCACTACTACTGATCTGCCTTTCAATATCACGAATATTTTCAATCGCCTCTTTGCAGACAAGGTAGTAACTCTTTCCCTCTTCAGTTAAGCGCATTGATCGAGTTGAGCGTTGAAAAAGTTTAATATTCAACTTTTTCTCTAAGCGAGAGACCGCCTTACTCACCGCAGAAGGTGTGACACCAATCGCAATAGAGGCATCGGTAAAATTACGGCTCTCTGCCGCCTTACAAAAAATTTGTAGATCATTAAAATCCATATTGTGGAGTAGAGTCATCACCTATCCTCGCAACTTGCTCCCATTCACGATGCTATAAGTACTTCAAAATAGCACTGAGCATCCCCTCTTCATCAAACTATTTTAGCGCTATTTGTGCCGCTTAGGCATTAAAGATTTTCTTCTCATCTATAGTCAAAGATGAGATTAATCCCTATGATGAAGGGGAATCTTAAGAGAGTAGTCTCAATCTGAGAGGCGACTCTGTGCTCTTGGCGCAAAGTCTTATAGGTTAGCGTCATTACGAAACAAAATTAAAAATCGATAGAAGGAATTAAATCTATGCAAAACTTTACCTCACTAGTGGAAAAACGCCGGACAATTTACCATCTTGGAAATAAACTTCCTCAGTCAAAAGAAGAGATCAATCAATTAATTGAAAAAGTTACGAAAGATACGCCCTCTGCTTTCAATTCCCAAAGTTCTCGCGTTGTTGTCTTGCATCATGATGCGCATCAAAGATTATGGAATATCACTTTAGAGGCCTTAAAAGCCATTGTTCCTGCAGATAATTTCGCAGCTACAGAGGCGAAGATTAAGAGCTTTGCGGCCGGAGCAGGTACAATTCTCTACTTTGAAGATCAGCAAGTTGTGGAAGATCTGCAAGAGCAATTCTCTGCTTATGCCGCTAACTTCCCGAAATGGTCAGAGCAAGCACACGGTATTACCGCATATGCTGTTTGGCTCGCACTGGCAGAGGTCAATATCGGCGCCTCTCTACAACACTACAATGAGTTGATTGAAGCTGCCGTTAAAGCAGAGTGGAATCTTCCTGAAAAATGGGCATTAAAAGCGCAGATGCCATTTGGTTCAATCGAAACAGAGGCAGATCCTAAAGCCTATATCGATACTGCTGCACGTTTTAAGGTCTTTGGTTAATATCCATCAACAAGGGTTCATAAGTGTTGATCGGTTAATCACTTATTCACTCAAGCAGAAGATCGACATAATTCGAGATTATCTCAAAAGGAGGAATTCCCTCCTTTTTTTGTGCTCCATTTTTGTGTTCCATGATTAACGCTACATCGCTAATCTACAGCGCTAATATTATCCCTTAATAATAGAGATGTTTTAAATACCCACAGGCTGATGCATTGCCGGTCCTCACTATCACGTACTTCCCCAGATTTCGTGCCGGCAATGGGCATTAAAAACGCCGACCTGCGGGCATGCCATCGTAATAAGAGTGCAAGTGTTCCCTCCCGCCGCTCTACAAACGACTTATCTCCTGAAACCCCAAAAGCTGATGCATTGCCGGTCCTCACTATCACGTACTTCCCCAGATTTCGTGCCGACAATGGGCATTGAAAATGCCGACCCGCGGGCATGCCATTGTAATAAGAGTGCAAGCGTTCCCTCCCGCCGCCCTACAAACGACTTATCTCCTGAAACCCCAAAAGCTGATGCATTGCCGGTCCTTACTATCACGTACTTCCCCAGATTTCGTGCCGACAATGGGCATTGAAAATGCCGACCCGCGGGCATGCCATCGTAATAAGAGTGCAAGCGTTCCCTCCCGCCGCCCTACAAACTGACTTATCTCCTGAAACCCCAAAAGCTGATGCATTGCCGGTCCTCACTATCGCGTACGTCCTCATACTTCACTCCGGCAAATAATAATCCCTATCGCCAGTATCGACTGTCTTAATCTACAGGCCAAAACAACATTTAAGAAAATCCTAAAAAGCGCCAAATCAATGATAAAATAGGAAAAGGTTTGATAATAGAGCCATCAAACTTGAGATTTCGCTGCTTTAAGCAATGTTATTCACACCCATTTCAAGGAAAGTGATTATTTATGGTTACTTATGAGAGCAACAATCTGTATCAAATTCTACAACCGATTATTGAAGATAATAGATATCAAGCCTTCGAAGAGTTGGTCGACACAAGCCAACCTATCGATATGGCGGATGCCTTAGAACTCTTCCCCACTGAATCGATTATCCCGCTTCTTGAAAAATTACCGGCAGAGAAGTTAACTGAGCTCTATCCTCACTTTGAAGAGGAGGAGAAGGTTAAAATTATCCCTCATCTTAATATTGAGACTCTCCAAACACTCCTCAACCGACTCCTATCAGATGAGCAGGTGACACTCTATCTCACATTGAGTAAAGAGCAGCGAGATATCTTAATGCCCACACTCTCAAAAGAGGAGCGTGAAGCGATTATTACGCTCTCCTCCTATCCTGAAGAGAGTATCGGTTCTATTGCTTCTGCAGATTATGTTAGCGTGACAGCAGATGGCACGGTCTCTGATATTTGGCATAAAGTCCGCCAAGATGCAAAGACTAAAGAGGCTCTTTCACAAATCTATATTACCGATGAATATCGCCATCTGATCGGTGTTGTATCACTACAAGATATCCTTCTCTCTAAAGATAGCGACCTTATCCGCGATATTATGGATACCGATGTGATTCAGGCAAAGGCATCAGAAAATAGCCAAGTGGCAATCGCACTGATTGAGCGTTATGATCTCCCGGCACTTCCTGTTACCGATAATAACGGGCATCTCATCGGTATTGTCACGATCGAAGATGCGATGGAAAAATTACGCGAAACAGCAGCCGGCGCCTTTGCAAAGCTCGGGGGTAACGTGGCAATGACAGGGCCTGAGCTCGATTACCAATACTCCAGTTTCTGGCGTATGTTCCGTGTAAGAGGCTTCTGGTTAGTGATCTTAACCATCTTTGGCGTCTTTACTAGTACCTTTGTCGCACGGCAAGAAGAGATTCTCTCTGAGGTGATTATTTTAGCCGCATTCCTCGCTCCGATCGTCGATATGGGCGGAAATACGGGGAGCCAATCGGCCACATTGGTGATTCGCTCGATGGCATTAGGTGATATTCATCTTAAATGGAAAGATATCTGGTTTATTATTAAAAAAGAGATCCCCGTTGCTCTTGCGCTAGGTGTTATGGTGGCGCTTGTAGAAGTGGTGCTCGCCTTCTTCTTTAAGAGTGAAATTAGCATCAATGTTCTCATGGTGGTTGGCTTCTCGATGATTACCGTCACCTTTATGGGTGGTCTTTTCGGCATTATGCTGCCCTTTATCGCAAAGCGCTTCAATGTTGACCCGGCAACCCTCAGCTCCCCGATGCTCACCTCTATTATGGATTTCTTAGGCGTTGTGATCTATTTCGGATTTGCTTATTGGTTCTTAAGTGATCTATTAGTTGAAGCGGCCGCTGTGGTGGGTTAGATCAGAAAGATAGCGTATCCATTAGAGTCTCTTCAATAGAGATTCTTCAATAGAAGATCTTCTATTAATCGCCCCAAAGCAGATTGATTCAATAAAACTAATTTGATAAGTGGATCAATAGCTTTGGGGTTTTCTTTGGAAATTTAAGCGATTACATGCACTTATGGCTAATAAGATACAAAAAATATTCCCTGCAAAGATCATCAAGTCCCTATTTATGAGCCTTATCATTACTATCATTCTCCTTGCTCTTTTTGCCACATATGCAATAAAGCCATTACCAGAACTCAAACAGGTAAAAAGCAGCGCTCTGCCTATCAATGAGGAGAATAAGCTCGTACAGATGTTACAAAAAGAGTATCCGGAAGATCCCAACTTAACAGGGATATTAGAGCTCTCTGATCCTCTTGATGCTTTCGTTGCTCGCTCTGTACTTCTCAACTTAGCTCAAGAGTCGATCGATCTACAATACTATATTTGGCGCCCCGATACATCGGGAACCATGCTGCTCTACGACCTCTATAATGCAGCTGAACGCGGTGTTCGTGTCCGGTTACTACTCGATGATAATAATACTCGAGGTCTTGATGACCTTATCGCGGTTTTAAATTATCACCCCAATATCGAAGTGCGCCTCTTCAATCCCTTTACTAATCGCAAATTTCGCTTTTTAGGATATCTAACAGATTTAAAGCGTTTAAATCATCGCATGCATAATAAGCTCCTTATCGTCGATGGAGTAACAGCCATTACAGGGGGACGCAATATTGGGGATGAATACTTTGCTGCCGGTAATGGTACTCTCTTTGTTGACCTAGATGTGATGGCGATCGGCAATATTGTGCCACAACTCTCTCACGACTTTGATCGCTATTGGAATAGCGAGCTCTCCTATCCTGCTAAACAGATCGTGACAAAAGAGTATGGATCGGATCATATCGCTGCTTTTGAAAAACTTCGCAAAGTCAAATATCGTGCTGATGTTGAGACTTATCAAACCGCATTGACTCGATCTAAATTATTAGAAAAGCTCTATCATCACAATATCGATTGGCAATGGTCAGAAGCGATTCTGATCTCCGATCCTCCTAGTAAAGCACTCGGTGTCTGGAGTCAAAATGATTTTTACAAGCCACTCTATAACGCGATTGGCGACGCCCAAAAAGAGCTCTTTTTAGTCTCACCCTATTTTGTACCGACAAAGGTAGGTACTGCTTTCTTAAAAGATCTTGCAGAGCAAGGTATCCAGATATCGGTATTAACAAACTCCTATGAAGCCACCGATGTCGCCTTTGTCCATTCAGGATATATTAATTATCGCAAAGCGCTTATTGAGGCAGGCATCAATATCTATGAACTTAAAAAATCACATGATAAAACCCCTCATCTCAAAGATAAGGGGCTTGTGGGAAGTTCCGGTTCCAGTTTGCACGCTAAAACATTTGTTGTTGATAACGATCGCCTATTTGTCGGCTCATTAAATCTCGATCCTCGATCAGCAAAAATCAATACCGAGATGGGGCTTGCGATCTTAAACCCCCATCTCGCTAAAGATATGACCGACCGCATTAAGCATCATCTATTAGAACGCTCTTACAAAGTGATCTTAGAAGATGATCAATTAAAATGGCAGCTATTTGATAATCAAGAGAGATTACTCAAAACTTATGATGTCGAGCCAAATACATCGATCTTAGAGCGAGCGATGATCCGATTTTTAACTTGGCTCCCTATTGAGTGGCTTCTCTAGCTATCACTAGCCATCAATCTCCGGATGTTGGTCGATCAATCGCTCACGACGCTTCTGAAGGCGCGCAATCTCCTCATCAATGCTCTCGATGCGACTCTCGATGCGATCATAATGTGCTTGCAGAATCTCTCTCGCTTCGCTACGGTCAGAGGCAATCGGTGTCTCCCCACGTAATGGGCGATTCGCCGTCTCTTTCATATTGAAGGTCAAAATAATCCCAATAAAAGCTGTCGCCATTAGATAAAATGCCGGCACATAGAGATTATTGGTCAATTCGATCAGCCAAGCGGTTAAAGTCGGTGTAAATCCTGCCACTAAAACAGAGATATTAAACGCCGTTGCCATCGCACTATAGCGAACCTTTGTAGGGAAAATCGCCGGCAAAATAGAGGCCATCACCCCGGTAAAACAACTCAACATTAATGCAAGGAAGACTAAACCTAAAAAGATTAACCCCACATTACCGGTATTGATAAGATAAAAGGCGGGAATCGCCCCAATCAACATCCCGACACTACCGATTTTAATAAAGACTTTTCGACCAAAACGGTCACTCAATAGACCAACAATAGGTTGGACAAAGAGAATCCCGATCATAATAGCAATAATGATTAAGACACCATGGTCAGCGCTATAGCCCAAACTAAATGAGAGATAACTCGGCATATAGGTGAGTAACATATAGTAGGTCACGTTAGTCAAAATAACGATCCCGACACTCAAGAGAATACTCTTAGTATTATTACGAAGAACCGTTAAGAGCGACTCCTTCTCCACCGGCTTTGCCTCAATGCTTTCGCTATGCTTTAGATATGTCGGCGTCTCATCGAGCGCATGGCGCAGATACATTCCTAAAATACCTAAAGGTCCGGCAATAAAGAAGGGAATTCTCCAGCCCCACTCTTCAAAACGCGCATCCCCTAAAAGGGTGGTAATAAGAACAACAACACCGGCACCTAAGACAAATCCTGAGATCGAACCAAAATCGAGCCAGCTACTCAAAAATCCTCGGCGGCTATCAGGAGCATATTCCGCAACATAGATCGCGGCACCCGTATACTCTCCGCCAACAGAGAAGCCCTGTGCTAACTTTGCAATTAAGAGTAGGATCGGCGCCCAGATGCCGATTGTGGCATAGGAAGGAATCAGACCGATCGCAAAGGTACTGACCGACATGATAATAATCGTCACAGCAAGAATCTTCTTCCGCCCAAACTTATCCCCTAGAACGCCGAAGAAGACGCCGCCAATCGGTCTGACTAAAAAGGGAACCGAGAAGGTGGCCAATGATGCAACTAACTGTACGCCAGGGGAGGCATCTGGAAAGAAGACTTTCCCTAAGACATAAGCCAAAAAGCCATAGACCCCAAAATCGAACCACTCAATGGCATTACCTAATGCCGCGGCGGTAATTGCCTTGGTAAATTGATCGTTCTTCACGATCGTAATATCACTCAACTCCATCGGTTGGTGTTTTTTCGTGTTTGTCATAAATCTCCTTATTAGGTAGATATTCCATAATGAACTCACGAATTGCTTCTAAGGTATTACTCCTCATTAGGGAAGTTCATTCAAATACCTATCTGTTGGAAATATCAGTCGCAAACCCTAAAAAGCCTCTGATATTATTCAATAAGATTCAAAAAAGTTTAAAAAATTGAAAATCTTAATCTGAAAATAGAATAGCGAGGCTCGATTTCTATTTGTAATTAATATTTTCTCTATAAAGATCGCATCTCATTAAAAATATTAATTAGATATAAAATCTCATTACTGTATGTATCTCCTCTTTTAAAGCAGGAAAATGCCCTTTTTCAATACCTCAAATAGAGCTAGCGCTATACCTTCCACCCTGATTGATCACTTTTTGTGATGGATAAATGAGAAAAACTCCTATTTATGCCAAAGTTAATCACTTTTAATGATGCCCTGAAATGTTAATAGTTCTAAATGCGTAATATTTAGACAAAATAATGGATCTTTTCAATGAAAAAGTTGGGGAAAAAATCGGAAAAAAGTGAGCTAAAATGACAAAAAACCGCAATAAATGCGGTTTCCCATCAAGAGATCATTATCATATCACTCAATATTCTATCCCTTTTTTATCTCTCTTCTCATGTAAAAACTTTCACTACTCCTCCGGTTCATATCCTAAATTGGGCGCGAGCCATTTTTCTGCTTCTTTAAGATCCCAACCTTTGCGCGTAGCATAATCTTCAACCTGATCACGACCCATTTTCCCCACCCCAAAGTAGTGTGCTTCGGGATGAGCAAAGTACCAGCCGGAAACTGCCGCTTGTGGATACATAGCAAAACTATCAGTAATTGCGAGACCGATACGCTGATCAGGATTGAGAAGACGCCAGAGTGTTGCTTTCTCCGTATGTTCTGGACAGGCGGGATATCCCGGCGCCGGGCGAATGCCGCGATACTCTTCTCGAATCAGAGCCTCATTATCAAGCATTTCATCCTTGGCATACCCCCAATACTCTTTACGCACCCGTTTATGGAGATACTCCGCTAAGCTTTCGGCAAGACGATCGGCAAGCGCTTTGAGCATAATCGCACTATAATCATCATGATCAGCTTCAAATGCCTCAATATAGGGCTCAATTCCGATACCTGCCGTACAGGCAAATGCGCCGATATAATCCTCTTCACCGATAAAATCAGCAAGAGAGCGATTCGGCATCTCATTGGGTCGCTCTGTCTGTTGACGCAGATGATGCAAACGTGCAAGTTCTTCTGTACGAGTATCATCTGTAAATAAAATGGTACTTTCACCTGCATTTTTTGCAGGAAATAGTCCGACAACAGCTTTCGCTGTTAACCACTTCTCCTCAAGAATTTTTGCCAACATCTTTTGTGCATCTTGATAGACTTTTGTCGCCTCTTCCCCAATAATTTCATCTTCTAATAATTTTGGGAACTTCCCACGCAACTGCCAAGAAGCGAAAAAGGGGGTCCAATCGATCGTTGCCACAAGATCTTCGAGCGGTACTTCAAACTCATGAATCCCCATCTTCTCCGGTTTTACAATATGATCAAATCTTAATTTTAAACGGTTATTAACCGCCTCTTGAAAGGGGATCAGCTTAATATCGCGCTGTCTTTCGAGGTACGCTGTACGGCGCTTTGCATAATCCTCTTTCACATCCTGCATAAATTGATCGCGCAGCTCCGGGCTAATCAGAGATTGTGCGACCCCTACAGAGCGAGAAGCATCACGAACATGAACAACGGTATGCCGATATTGTGGGGCGATACGAACCGCTGTATGAGCAAGTGATGTGGTCGCACCACCAATCATAATAGGAATATCGAGACCTCGGCGCTCCATCTCTTTGGCAAAGCCGACCATCTCTTCAAGTGATGGCGTGATTAAACCGGAAAGACCGATCACATCCACCTGCTCTTCGAGCGCCTTCTCAATAATTGCCGGCGTGGGGACCATCACCCCCATATCGATCACCTCAAAGTTATTACATTGCAATACAACACCAACAATATTCTTCCCAATATCGTGAACATCACCCTTTACTGTCGCCATCAAAATCTTGCCATTTGACTGACTTGTATCGCCAAACTTTCTCTTCTCCTCCTCAATAAAGGGGATCAAGTAAGCTACCGCACGCTTCATCACTCGCGCTGATTTGACCACTTGGGGCAGAAACATCTTTCCTTCACCAAAAAGATCTCCCACCACATTCATACCGGTCATTAAGGGGCCTTCAATCACCTCAATCGGCCGTGAATAGCTTTGCCGCGCAAGTTCAGTATCCTCTTCAATATAGCTATCAACGCCATTGACTAAGGCATAGGTTAATCGTTCAGCAACAGGAAGCGCTCGCCATTCGAGATTCTCCTCTTTACGAGTTGCTCCCTCCCCTTGATATTTCTGTGCTAGCTCTAAAAGGCGTTCGCTCGCTTCAGGATCTCGATCAAATAGCACATCTTCAATCCCTTCTCGTAACTCTTCGGGAATATCCTCATAGATCGCAAGCTGACCAGCATTGACAATCCCCATCGATAATCCTCGCGCAATTGCATGATAGAGAAAGACTGCATGAATCGCCTCACGTACTAGATTGTTCCCTCTAAAAGAGAAGGAGACATTAGAGATCCCCCCTGAGATATGGACATAGGGGAGATTTTTCCGAATCCATTCCGTCGCTTCCAAAAAATCTAACCCATAACGATTATGTTCTGAAATGCCCGTTGCAATCGCAAAGACATTGGGGTCGAAGATAATATCCTCCGCCGGAAAGTTGACCTCATTGACCAAAATATCATACGCTTTTGAGCAGATCTCAATCCGACGTTCTAAATTATCTGCCTGCCCGGCCTCATCAAATGCCATCACCACAATGGCAGCGCCATATTTTTTCGCCAGTTTTGCCTGCGCAATAAATTGCGCAACTCCCTCTTTCATCGAGATTGAGTTGACGATCCCTTTCCCTTGAATGCACTTAAGCCCCGCTTCTAAGATCTCCCACTTTGAGGAGTCGATCATAATGGGCACTTTAGAGATATCGGGTTCTGAAGCAATAAGATTGAGGAAGGTGACCATCTCCGCTTTCGAATCGAGCATTCCCTCATCCATATTGATATCGATAATCTGCGCACCATTTTCCACTTGATCACGCGCTACTTCCAAGGCTTCGGCATAGTTCTTCTCTTTAATCAGCCGCTTAAAACGGAGAGAGCCGGTAATATTGGTTCGCTCTCCCACATTAGCAAAGAGCGATTCACCAATCGTTAAGTTACACGCCTCTAAGCCTGAAAGGCGCAATGATTTTACCTTCTCCTCCGGAATACGAGGAGCGATCGATGCGACCTTCTCAGCAATTTTCGCAATATGTTCCGGTGTTGTTCCACAGCAGCCCCCGACGATATTGAGAAAGCCTGACTCTGCCCACTCTCCCATCTCTTGCGCCATCTCCTCAGAGCCAAGATCATACTCCCCAAAAGCATTGGGAAGGCCGGCATTAGCATGAGCAGAGAGATAAAATTCGGAAATATGGGAGAGTTCTGCGACATAGTTTCGCAGAAGATCAGGTCCTAACGCACAATTAAGACCGATCGAAAAGGGGCGAACATGGCGTAACGAGTTGTAGAAAGCTTCGGTCGTCTGCCCTGAAAGCGTCCGCCCTGAAGCATCTGTAATAGTGCCGGAGATCATCACCGGTAAACGAATCTCTTTCTCTTCAAAAAAGGTCTCGATCGCAAAAAGCGCTGCTTTCGCATTGAGCGTATCGAAGATAGTCTCGACCATTAAGATATCGGCACCGCCGGCTACCAAGCCAGATATAGCTTCCAAATACCCTTCAACTAATTGATCAAAAGAGGTATTTCTAAAGCCAGGGTCATTCACATCAGGGGAGATCGAGGCCGTCTTACTAGTAGGGCCTAAAACCCCCACCACAAATCGGGGCTTTTCTGTTGTGCTATAACGCTGACACGCACGCTTAGCTAATTGCGCCGCCTCATAATTGATCTCATAAACATAAGGCTCCATCCCATAATCGGCCATCGACATTTGAGTAGCATTGAAGGTATTGGTCTCAATAAGATCAGCTCCCGCCGCAAGATAGGCCTCATGAATCGCCAAAATAATATCAGGTTGCGTTAAGACTAAAAGATCATTATTCCCCTTAAGATCTTGGGGCCAATCCTTAAAACGCTCACCACGAAAGTCAGCCTCCTCCAATTGTCGCTTCTGGATCATCGTCCCCATTGCTCCATCTAAAATCAGGATGCGTTTCTGGGCGATACTCTGAAGTTGCTCTTCGATAGCCATAAAATAGATACTCCTCTCTCTACCGGCAGACGCAATTGCTGCCATCATCAATAGTGGTTAACTCAGTGAGTGTTACTCATTTATGCGACGAACTTAACTTGTAGCGCACTTTAAAAAAGTGTCGCTCTCATCACCATCTTGGTAATCGCTTATCGTCGTTCATAATCGTTCTAAATAGAGAGAGAGGAGGATAGAGAAAAATAGAATCGGCCATAAAAAAGCGCTAATCACAGATCAAATCTGCCACTAGCACTTCTTTATTAAGATCAGCCTATACAAGATCACCTTCTAGAGCGCAACAGATCAAGCATCCTAAAAGATTGATCAACGATGACACATTAATCAGGAATATCGATCTTTCCTGAGATAGCAGGTTTCACTGCCTTACTATCGATAATTAATGTGGGCTGCAGTGAAGGATTAGAGGGATAATTTGATCCTCCCCACTTCATCACCACTTGCCCTTTCCCTTTGCTATAAACGGAGAGATCAGACCAACCATTTGAACGTGCTTCTAAGACATAGATCGGCGCATTCGCAACTGTCGATTTTGATGCTAATTTATAATTACCATCTGCTAAACCTTCAAAAACTAACAGTGTACAGCCACCGGTTCCACACCACTCCTCCCCTTCAAGAAGTACTAAACCATCATCGATCCCATCTTGGTTAAGATCAGCATAAGCGACGGCATAACTTGGTGCGGTCTCATTGGTGAAATTTTTAATTGCTGCCTCTAACTGCGGTGTTGCAACAACCTCTTCTAACTCAATAGAACTCCCTGCTGTTTGACAGCCTGCTAAAAAAAGTGCGGAAAGTGCTACGGTTAATAGACCTTTTTTCATCATAGTGACTCCCTTTGTTGTCCTGAGACTTCTGGTATAAAAAAAGCTCTTCCTGGGTAACAAGAAGAGCATCATTAACTGATTAATGCTTCTTATCTGCCAGACTCATCGATCTGTTGGACTTAGCACAAAAAGATTGGTGCTGAGACTTCATTGGGCCAATTCCCTCCATCTCTCTTAATAAGAACTACCCTTTCACTATATCACTCAAAATTTAGAAATAGCAAAATAAAAGTGCAATTTAAAGATCTGAAGGCGCTATAAACACTTCAATCTAAAAAATAATCGACTCAAAAGAGAGTAAAAAATTTGCTTTTTACGTAACAACTCCTCTATAGTGAAAAGAGATGGTAGAGAGAGCAACCCGCTTTCAATACCACGATCTTATCAAGAGCGGCGGAGGGAAAGGCCCTGTGATGCCCGGCAACCTGATGAAAATTAAGGTGCCAATTCCTTCGACCTATCTAGGGATAGTGATCGAAAGATAAGTTTGCGTAATGCCAACACTTGATGAGAACGAGTGCTGGCTTTTTTTATGCCAGTTCGAAAATGGAAAGACCATTCAATAACCCCAATTTCAATTCCCCAATAACCATTAATCGACAGAGGATAAATAGATGAGTGCACAATATGTTGAGCTATTAAACCAGAGCCTTTCTGAACTACAAAATGATGTTAATGTCTCTTTTGAGTTCTTTCCCCCCAATAGCGAACAGATGGTCACCACCCTTTGGAACTCCATTGAGCGCCTTAAAGTCTTAAAACCCCAATTTGTCTCCGTCACTTACGGTGCGAATGCATCAACGCGGGATCGAACGCACCGTGTCATTGAAGATATTGTCCATAAAACTGATCTCACCGCCGTTCCCCATCTCACCTGTGTGGATACCTCCGAAGAGGAGCTTCACCAGATTGCCGATAACTACTGGGATCTTGGCATTCGCCATATATTGGCACTTCGGGGCGATCTCCCTAAAGGTGCTGAAAATCCGGGGATCTATGCCGATCACTTAGTGAGGCTTCTAAAAAAACGACACGATTTTGAGATCTCTGTCGCCGCCTACCCTGAGATTCATCCCGAAGCTAAAAATGCCCAGGCAGACCTTCTTCACCTCAAACGAAAGATCGATGCCGGCGCCAATTTGGCGATCACCCAATTCTTCTTCGATATCGATGCCTTTCTTCGATTTCGTGATCGTTGCGTTGCTGTCGGGATTGAGACGGAGATTGTCCCTGGGATTCTTCCTGTCTCCAATTACGATTCTCTTGTGAAGTTCGCCGGCCCACTCAATGTTAAAATCCCCTCCTGGCTTCATAAACGCTATGAAGGCTTAGAGAATGATCCCACCACTCGAAACCTTGTGGGGGCAAGTATCGCCATCGATATGGTGAGAGTTCTCCGAAAAGAGGGGATTCAAGACTTCCACTTCTATACGCTCAATCGCTCTGAGCTAACCTATGCAATCTGCCATACCTTAGGATTGCGCCCTGAACCACAGCTCGTGAAAGAAGTTTAAGTGGCAATCATCAATTGTGGTTCCATGTGAAACATTAAAAGAGGGAGCGCATAGGTTTAACGAAACGGATCAGGAATTGTGGAAGGAACAAGGATATGGCGTCCCACATGCGCAACATCGGTCTCGCCACAAAAAGCCATACTGGTCTCAAACTCATTGCGGATCAGCTCCAATGCCTTTGTGACCCCAGCTTCCCCCATAGCGCCTAGACCATAGAGATAAGCGCGACCAATCATTCCGGCATTGGCTCCTAATGCAACTGCTTTGAGGAGATCTTGCCCAGAACGAATACCACTATCGAGAATAATCTCGGTAGAAGTGCCGGCAAGCGCTTCAACAATAGAAGGGAGAACCGCAATGGAAGAGAGCGCACCATCTAGCTGGCGCCCGCCATGATTACTTACAACAATGGCATCGGCACCCACTTGATGCGCCATCTTGGCATCTTCAGCATCTAAGATCCCTTTTAGGATAATTTTGCCACCCCACATCTCTTTGATCCAGGCGATATCATCCCAATTGAGGGTTGGGTCAAATTGCTGATTAGTCCAAGAAGCAAGAGAACTTGGATCATCGATCCCATCCACATGCCCGACAATATTGCCAAATTGACGCCGTTTTGTCTTCAACATATTCCAGCACCAACGCTGTTTAGTGAGGAGATTTAACCAGTTTCGAAGTGTCGGTTTTGGTGGCACCGAAAGACCATTTTTAAGATCTTTATGACGCTGACCGATCATCTGCAGATCGAGGGTAATCACTAAAGCATCACACCCGGCGCTTTTCGCGCGATCGATAAGGCGCTGCATAAAACCACGATCACGCATCACGTAGAGCTGAAACCAAAATGGCTCCCCCACCTCATTTTTAATATCTTCTAAGGAGGCGATACTCATTGTTGATAAGGTATAACGAATACCAAATCGCGAAGCGGCTCGTGCTGCAAGAATCTCCCCATCGGGATGGACCATGCCCACAAGTCCGGTAGGAGCAATAGCGAGCGGCATCGACATCGGAATACCAAGGACTCTCCGCTCTAACGATCGATTCTCCATATTTCGCGCCACTTTCTGTACCAATTTAATCTTCTGAAAGTCAGATTCATTCGCACGATAGGTGGATTCGGTCCAAGAACCTGAGTCGACATAATCATAAAACATTTTGGGTACACGACGTTTGGCGAGCAGACGAAGATCTTCGACATTGGTAATCGTTGTCATACTTAAAAATTGAACCTCATAACATAATCTAAATTAATAATCTGAATTAAAAAGGACTCCGCTTGAGTCCAAATAGCCTCAAAACACTATACTGCTCACCAGAAAGAGTGACAATGATTTATTACGATGATTTATGACGATGATTCATGACGATTTTTATCAATAACCCTCTCTATAGCCCTATTTGCAATCCTATCTGTACCCCTACTTACTGCTCTATTTACCACTCTACTTACAAAATTATTTGCACTTTTTATCAATGTAGTCTATACATATATGTAATGCCGATTTGATAACAGCTTGCGGGCATAACCAGCTAAAGCGTCCCTCTCAAAAAGAGATTCTCCCCCTAAGATACCTTGTGGAGAGCAGGCAGATCAGATCGCAATTGAACAACTGCAATGGAATCTAATCGATCAAGACGATTAGAACCTGACAAACCTGACAATCATCACAAGGAGAAAATGTATGTCATCAGAGAATCCTCAACTTCCCATCCTCGATTATCATCAATTTCTTGCAGGAGGCGATGAGCGAGAAGCTTTCCTAGAATCGCTCCGCTATGCCGCACATGAGATCGGCTTCTTCTACCTTAAAAATCATAATATCCCCCAATCATTGATCGAAAAGGCGCAAAGATTAGCGAAAGAATTTTTTGCGCTACCATTAGAGGAGAAGTTAGCGATCCATATGTCGAATTCACCTCACTTTCGGGGCTACACCAATATTCATGATGAGATTACACGAGAGAAGCCCGATAGCCGTGAACAGTTCGATTTTATGCCGGAGTATGAAGCGATTCCCCTCGATCAGATCCCTCATGATCAACCTTGGCTTCGCCTTCAAGGCCCTAATCAGTGGCCCGACTCGCTTCCGGAGTTGCGCCCCACCTTTATTGAACTTCAAGAGCGTCAGACAGAATTAGCAAAGTCGATGCTAACCGCTTTTGCTTTAGCCTTAGGGCAGGATGAGGAGATCTTCGCACCCACCTACGCGCATAAACCCTCTGTTCTCTCCAAAGCGATCCACTATCCCGGCGTCGATGGCGAGCAAGGGGTCGGACCTCATAAAGATTCTGGCTATATCACCTTTGTTCAACAGGAGGATCAAGCGGGATTAGAGGTCTTAAAAGATGATGAGTGGGTCTTAGCAGAGCCGATCGAGGGAACCTTTGTTGTCAATATTGGTGAACTCCTTGAGATCGCCTCACAAGGATATCTTAAAGCGACGCTTCATCGCGTACTTCCCTCCCCTATTGGGCAAGATCGCTACTCTATCGCCTACTTTTTAACCTCACAGCTCGATGCCACCGTGCCACTTTTAACATTACCGAAAGCGCTACAGGGAAAAAGTTTTTCAATCACCCAAGATCCTAAGAACCCGCTCTTTACACAGATTGGCAAAAACTTCTTAAAGGGACGTTTACGCTCCCATCCTGATGTTGCCGCGCGCTTCTATGCAGATATCTCAATTGATGAGTAGGTGAGTCGATAGAGAGAGAAATTGTGATCAATAGTTATGGTTATCGGTAACTGGTAACTGGTAACTGGTAACTACCAATAACAACTAACAGAGCACTTATCCTAATAACTATGACATAACACAATCATTCAACCACACAATAACAATTAACAATTAACGATCCACAACAACAGAATGCCGATTTAGAAAAGCTTGCGGGCAGAACAGCTAAGCGAATCTCCTTTTCGGCACCTACTAGGAGAATAAGATGAAAATCAACACCCCATTCCTCACCCCCACCTTCTCACCAAGCGATAAAAAGCCTTCCCTTTGGCGTTCACTTAAACGGGGAGCGCAACTGCTTCTATTAGCAACGCCTCTCCTCTTAACGGCATGTTCAGATGATGGCTCAACGGTCCACGCGGGGGAAAATAGAATTAAAATCGGCACTTCTCCTGGGGATTTTGCCGATATTGTACGAGAGTATCTTGCGCCAGAATTACAAAAATCGGGTTATCAAGTAGAACTCACCGAGATCACCGATATTGTGATCCCTAATGTCAGCGTTGAAGAGGGTGCACTCCATCTTAACATCTTTCAACATCGCCCCTATATGGAGGAGTTTAATCGTGTTCGCGATGGCCACCTTGCCCCGTTAGTTCAAGTTCCAACTGCACCTTATGGTCTCTATGCCGGCAAGAAGAGATCGCTCGATGAGATCGAAAAAGGAGCAACGGTCGGGATTCCCTCCAATGTCACCAACTTTTCCCGTGGGCTCTGGATTTTAGAGAACTTAGGTTGGATTGAACTCCGTGATGATATTGCCGATCCTTTCCGTATTGAGAAGCGTGATATCACGAAGAACCCCTACCAATTGGAGATTAAAGAGATTGAAGCGGCCCAGATGACTCGAGCACGTGATGATCTCGATTATGCCATTATCAATGGAAATTTTGCTCTCGATGCCGGCATCCATTTTACAGAAGCACTCACCATTGAGCCGAGTAAATATTTTGTCAATTGGGTCGTAGTGCATGAGAAGAATCTCAACGCTCCTTGGGCAACAGCAATTGTGGAGATTATCAATTCTGATGGTTTTAAAGCGTATAGCCAAGAGCGATTCCCTGGCTATAATCTCCCCTTAGCGTGGGAAGAAGAGAGTGATCAATAGCACAACATGATTTCAACAGGATTTAAAATAGATCAGCGAAGCGGTGGAGATCCATCGCCCGCTGATGATCATATTTTCCGGAAATTGAGGATTGCTTCTTGCCGGCGCGAAATCTATATCTTCTACTCAACATAGAAAAGAATACTAAAGTATTGACAGGCACTACCACCAATGACAAATAGATGCCAAATGCCATGCGCATGTTTAACCTTTTCATCCAAAAGAAAGAAGATCACGCCGAGTGTATAGACGACCCCACCGGCAATTAGCCAGAAGAGCCCCTCAGATGAGAGCGCTATAGAGAGCGGTTTTGCCGCAATCACAATCAACCAACCCATCACAAGATAGATCGTTAATGAGAAGATCTGTGTTCGACGACCGATTAAGATCTCCTGAATAATCCCGATCGCCGCTAATCCCCATGAGACACCAAATAATGACCAACCCCAACCACCCCCTAAAGTCACCAAAGTATAAGGGGTATAACTCGCTGCAATTAAGAGATAGATCGCACAGTGATCTAATACCTGAAAGAGATCTTTCCTTGGACCGGGCTGAAGAAGATGGTAGATTGTTGAGGTGAGATAGAGTAAAACAAGCGCCGCGCCATAGACCGAGACACTTACAATCTTCCACGCATCATTATAGAGGCTGGCATAGACAATAATAAATGACATCCCTCCTAATGCGAGTAAGGTCCCAATTAAATGGCTATAGATATTAAATTTTTCACCTTGAGGCATCTTATATCACTCCTTACACTCATTGCTGTGTTGACGCATTGCACAACTTCAGTGCTTAGTGTAGCACTCCTCAGGACCACTTTATCAACCAAAATAAGAAAATCTGTAGAGCCACAGAAATCGACGACTGCACGCTTTTCACCACTCTATGCCCGCAGGTCGACATTCTCAATGCCGAGATTAATATCATTGAAGTATCCATAATTGCTGGCGATTGAAAATCGCCACCTGCCGGCGCAAGATATGTGGAAATACGCGATAGTAAGATCCGGCACCTCATCGACTCATTTTTTCAATCAACAATTCTTAAGAAGATTCATTGAAAGGCGGGAGCCCACCATTTCGCTCTTTTCACCACTCTATGCCCGCAGGTCGGCATTCTCAATGCCGAGATTAATCTCATTGAAGTATTCATAATTGCTGGCGATTGAAAATCGCCACTTGCCGGCGCGAGATATGTGGAAATACGCGATAGTAAGATCCGGCAATCGTTCAGCTTTTTTGTTTCAATATGTTTCAATAAATAAGATCATCAGCAAAGCCACTGGAATCGACTATCGCACACTTTTCACCTCTACATGCCCGCAGATCGGCATACTCAATGCCGAGATTAATCTCATTGAAGTATTCATAATTGCTGGCGATTGAAAATCGCCACTTGCCGGCGCGAGATATGTGGAAGTACGCGATAGTAAGATCCGGCAATCGTTCAGCTTTTTTGTTTCAATATGTTTCAATAAATAAGATCATCAGCAAAGCCACTGGAATCGACTATCGCACGCTTTTCACCTCTACATGCCCGCAGATCGGCATTCTCAATGCCGAGATTAATATCATTGAACTATCCATAATTGCTGGCGATTGAAAATCGCCACTTGCCGGCGCGAGATATGTGGAAATACGCGATAGTAAGATCCGGCAATCGTTCAGCTTTTTTGTTTCAATATGTTTCAATAAATAAGATCATCAGCAAAGCCACAGAAATCGACTATCGCGCGCTTTTCACCACTGCATGCCCGCAGGTCGGCATCAATGATGCCGAAGAAGTTATCACAATGATGATCAGACAATTACACATTTTGATTCCCATTATTATGAAAAATCGCTATATATCGAGTTATTCCCTCTAAAATTGGGTAAAATAGAAACGGTATACATAAAAAGTTGAATAGATATTCAGCAGATAGATATTCAATCATTGAGTTATCTCAACAACTAGATTTTAGGAGCAAAAATGCGTAAACGTACTACAACCGTTAATCTTGATCGATTCCGTAAAAAGCGATCACTTCGCCTCAAACCACTTGCAGTCATTGTCGCCTCTACGCTCTTCCTTGCTGCATGTAATGATAGTAACGCACAGCAGGAAGAGGTCTCCATGTATCGCAACGTTGAAGAGTGTGTGCGTTACAATCCCGATGCAAAATCGCTCTGTGAAACAACCTTTGCACAAGCACAACAAGAAGCGCTCGATACCGCACCTCGCTTTGCGACAAGAGAGGATTGTATTGCTGAATTTGGGGAAGCAGGTTGTCAAGTTGCACCACTCAATCAAGAACAGAATAGCGCACAATCGAGCGGAAGCTTCTGGATGCCCCTTATGGCAGGCTTCCTCTTTGGTAAAATGATGGGTGGATTTAATGCCCATAAGCCCCTCTACTCGCCTCAAGCAGGTCCGAATAAAGGGCAATTCTTCGATTCTAGTGGCAAAAACTTTGGCAATGTCAAACCAGGAACAAAGTTTAAAGTCAATCCGACAGATTTAAGACCCGGAAAAGCAGGACAGACACTGCGCCGTGGTGGTTTTGGCCAGATGGTCTCTAAACAGAATATGGCGCCGGCAAAATCGGCTTCGGGAAGCAATACTCGTCGTAGTGTAGGTGGCTAGCGATGAAACGCATCCCTATTACCGAACGCCCCCATTGGCAACAACAAGCTGAAGAGTATGGCTTTAACTTCCATACTATGTATGGCGAGCGCTACTGGTGTGAAGATTTCTACTATCAATTTGGCCTTAAAGAGATTGAACTGATTGAATCGGCCACAGAAGAGCTTCACCAGATGGCGCTTCAAGCGGTTGAGAGAGTGATTAAGAGCGAAAAACTGCTGGAAAGATTTCAGATTCCGCCTCAAAGCTGGCGCTTTATTCGAGATTCTTGGGAGCAGAAAGCCCCATCACTCTATGGTCGTTTTGACTTTGCCTACGATGGTGCCGGACGCCTTAAGCTCTTAGAATATAATGCGGATACCCCCACTTCTCTCTATGAGAGCGCCTTCTTCCAATGGCTCTGGCTAGAAGAGCAGATTGAAGCGAAAAACCTGCCGATGATCGCCGATCAATTCAATAGTATTCAAGAGCAGTTGATCTCTCGCTTTTCAGAGTTACGCGCCTATCATCAAGTGGAGTTACTTCACTTTAGCTGCTGTCAAGATTCAGATGAAGATCGAGGGACGGTAGAGTATCTGGAAGATTGTGCACAAGAAGCCGGTTTAGCGACTCAGTTTCTCTATATTGAAGAGATTGGCATCAATAGCGAATTGGAATATACCGATCTCGATGATGATCCGATCAAAGCGATCTTTAAGCTCTATCCTTGGGAATTTATGTTAGGGGAAGATTTTGCGAGCTATCTCGATATGAATAAGACCTTATGGCTAGAGCCAGGTTGGAAAGCGATTCTCTCTAACAAAGCGCTTCTCCCCCTCTTATGGGAGATGTTTCCTAACCATCAATATCTTCTGCCCACCTATTTTGCCGATGATCCTAAAGCAAAAATACTCACTGATTATGTGAAGAAACCACTCTTCTCTCGAGAAGGGGCAAATGTTGAGATCATCACCGATGGTAAAATCCTAGAGAGTGCAGATGGCCCTTACGGCATCGAAGGCTCCATTATTCAAGCCTATGAGCCGCTGCCCGTTTTTGATGGCAATCATGTTGTCGTAGGAAGTTGGATCGTTGGTGATACCGCTTGTGGACTCAATATTCGTGAAGATCACTCTCGGATTACCCAAGATCTTTCACGCTTCTATCCCCATGCGATTATTGGCTAATCAATTTGAAAGAATCATTAAAAGAGAAATGCGCCTTACCGGGCGCATTTTTTTATAAATAACCTCTAAGAAAGTTAGAGATAATACATATAGTTGCCCTCTTCCTCTTGTGCTTCTAAAGCAATGTCGGACAACTTAATATTGGTTAAAATCTTCATCAATCCTTCACTCATAGGGCGATAGACCTGTTCAAGCAGAGCACGCTCAATATTGTGGGCGGTCTCTTCCACCGTGGCATCATTTTCCGTAAAGAGTGCCGGCTCAACACTACTTAAAATGTCATAGAGCGTAATCTCTTTAGGTGCTCGCATGAGATAATATCCCCCTTGAGCCCCTTTGATCGAACCGACAACTTCTCCCCGACGCAGTTCTGAGAAGATTCTCTCTAAATAGATTTTAGAAATCTCTAAATCTTCGGCAATCTCTAAAACTGTAGTGACAGGCTGAGACTCATGGACTAATGCCATCTTCACAAGCGATGCTAATGCATAACGAGATTTTGCGGATAACTTCATAGAAACTCCTCAGTGAATATTAATTGACAACTATTTCCAGATCCTGATACTCTACACTATATAGAGTAAACATATAATAATGGTATGCTTATCATTCGTCAATAGCGGTTTTCTTTTATAAGCGCAATCTGCATCTACAAGCACCTTATAAGCAACCATTGATTGTCTCAAGGAGAAGAGAAGATGACAAAAATTTATGAAAGTTTAACCGATCTTATCGGCCATACCCCCCTTTTAGCACTCAATCGTTTTTCAAAATCGAAAGGTATTAAAACGCCACTCATTGGAAAACTAGAGTATCTCAATCCTGCCGGAAGCGTTAAAGATCGTATCGCTTATGCTATGATCGACACCGCAGAAAAAGCAGGTATCTTGAAACCGGGATCGGTGATTATTGAACCCACCAGCGGAAATACCGGCATTGGACTCGCTTCTGTTGCCGCCGCTAAAGGGTATCGTATCATCTTAACAATGCCGGAAACAATGAGTATTGAGCGTCGCAATCTTCTAAAAGCTTACGGTGCTGAGTTGGTATTAACAGAAGGTGTTAAAGGAATGAAGGGCGCCATTGCCAAAGCAGATGAGCTTGCAGAAGAGATTGAGGGCGGCGTCATCTTAGGGCAATTTGTCAACCCAGCAAATCCACAAGTTCACGAAGAGACAACCGGTCCTGAAATTTGGAACGATACCGATGGTCAGGTCGATATTGTCATTGCCGGCATCGGCACGGGCGGAACAATCACCGGTCTTGGGCGCTATCTTAAAAAGCAGAATCCTGCGATTCAAGTGATTGCCGTAGAGCCAGAATCTTCTCCTGTCCTCTCTAAAGGGGAAGCAGGTCCTCATAAAATCCAAGGTATTGGTGCCGGCTTTATCCCCGAAACACTCGATACCGCAATCTATGATGAAGTGATCACTATCACCGATAGCGGTGCTTTTGAATTAGCAAAAGAGGTCGCCGCGACAGAAGGGCTATTGATCGGAATTTCAGCAAGTGCCGCTATTAAAGCAGCGGTAGAAGTCGCAAATCGCCCAGGAAATGAGGGTAAAAAGATTGTAGTGATTCTTCCCGATAGCGGTGAAAAATATCTTTCAACACCGCTCTTTGAAAAGGAATAATCATCCCCATATTAGAATGACGGTATTTTATTCCTCCTTTAAATACCTACTTACTTTCGCCTAGTCAGATGACTAGGCTTTTTTTATTTTCGCAAGTAGAAAAATGGGAGCATAGCAGAGGAAGTTTGATATCCTCAATCCTACCCCTGATATTGATGAATAATCGCCAAAATACCATTAATCACAAATTGCACACCCATACAGACAAGAAGGAAGCCCATCAGTCGCGAGATCGCCTCAATCCCTTTCTCCCCTAATACGCGCATAATGGTCGATGCACTACGAAGGCCGATCCAGAGGAGCATCGCGATCAAGAAACACACAATCGGGGGCGCAATTAGATAGACAAACTCAGAAATATGGCTACTAGTATGGAAGGTGGAGCCGGTACTAATCACTAAGGCAATGGTGCCGGGTCCTGCCGTTGCCGGCATCGCTAATGGAACAAAACTGATACTACTACTCTTACCTGCCGACTCTACCGTCTCATCTCCCTGCTTTGCCGGAGGGAAAAGCATCATAAAGCCGATAAAAGCAACAATCATACCGCCGGCAATCTGCAAGCCGGGGATCGAAATTCCAAACACACTCATAATAAAGTGCCCAAGATACCAAGTAGTCAGAAGAATCACTAAAGTATAGAAAGCACTCTGAGAAGCGGTCTTCTTCCGCTCTTCAATCGACATTCGACTCGATAACCCAAGATACATCGCAATAGCGGTGAGGGGATTGGCTAAAGGGAGTAGCATCATCACTCCGATAGAGACCACTTTGATCAACTCAATCATATAACTCCTTCATACTCTTTAAAAAAATCGATCAGAAAATTTGATCTAACGCGCTTTAATCTGCCTCAAGGATACCATCTCGCTCCTGAAGAAAAGAAAAAGTTAGGGGCTGTCCTAGATAATGCATTTTAAGGTATTATTTAGGTATGAGAAAAAGTAGATTAAGCCAGTATAAACAAGATCGTTTAATTGAACATTTTGTTGCAGGTACAACGGCAAGATGTGCCTCTGAATTGGTACAAGTTAATAAGAATACTTCAGCATACTATTTTCATCGCTTACGTTTGATTATTTATGAGCATCAAAAGCAATTTGAAAGCACGCTTTTCGAAGGAAAAATTGAAGTTGATGAATCTTATTTCGGAGGTTCTCGTAAAGGCAAAAGAGGTCGTGGTGCTGGAGGTAAAACACCTGTTTTTGGTCTACTAAAACGCGGAGGAATGGTCTATGCAAAGATTATTCCTAATGCTAAATCTGAAACATTAATTCCTATTATTGAGAAAAAAGTTATCCCTGATAGCATCGTTTATAGTGATTCATTTAAAAGCTACAATGCGCTGGATGTGAGTGAATTTAAACACTATCGAATAAACCATAGTGAATTGTTTGCAGAATCTCATAATCACACTAATGGAGTTGAAAATTTCTGGAATCAAGCTAAGAGACATATGAGAAAATTTAATGGCATTCCCAAAGACCATTTTGAGTTATATTTAAAGGGATGTGAGTGGCGTTTTAACAACAGTGGTTATCAAAACCAGCTAAAGCAGTTAAAACGCCTTATTAGAGCGTTGATGGGTTAGTTAACTCGGACAACCCCTTATTTTAAACAGGAAGTGTAAACAATGCTCCCTTTTCTTACACCTAAAGAATGAGAACTTACAAAACTAACTAGGGTCTGTTGAACATTCATAGTTGGGCTTGGATGTTAAGTTATAACGAAGAAAGACCTCATGAATCACTGGGAAATTTACCTCCCAGTGAATTTAAAAACAATTAACCGAAAAAGTCTCTAGTTATGAACTGTGCGCTTGACGGTAAGCTTACGAATTGCACATATAGGAAATGCTCATTTATGGGTATTTTCTTTTTGATTGTAGTAGCTTATGAAAAAAATTGTTATCATTAGCCAACTTTAATGAAACCACTTTGAATATTTATAATGATTACTCCACCTTGATTGAATAGCACTCTACTTTAATCCGATATTGATCGGTTTTTATGATGAATAGAATATTCATCATGTTTTTCTGTGAATTCAAAAAAGGTTTAATCATGTCTACAGCGATTAGAAATCAATGGTTTTCGAATGTTCGAGGAGATCTTCTTTCAGGCTTAGTGGTAGCACTTGCGCTTATTCCAGAGGCGATTGCCTTCTCGATTATTGCGGGAGTTGATCCTCAGATTGGAATTTTCACTTCAATCACGATGTTAATTGTGATTGCTTTTGCCGGTGGACGGCCTGGGATGATCTCCGCAGCAACTGGTGCCATGGCGCTGCTGATGGTGACGCTTGTTAAAGAGCATGGACTTGAGTATCTTTTTGCGGCAACTATTTTGACAGGCTTTTTTCAATTAATAGCAGGTTACTTAAAACTTGGCTCATTAATGCGATTTGTGCCTAATTCTGTGGTGACGGGATTTGTGAATGCGCTTGCAATACTGATCTTTATGGCGCAATTGCCTGAGCTGACCAATGTGAATTGGTATGTTTATCTTTTAGTGGGGTGTGGTTTAGGAATTATCTATCTTTTCCCATATATTCCTGTGATTGGGCGAATCCTACCATCACCACTCATTTGCATCATTATTCTAACCATTATTGTGTTCATATTGGGCTTAGATCTTCGTACCGTGGGAGATATGGGGCAATTGTCAAATACGTTACCTTCACTTTTAATTCCGAATGTGCCATTTAATCTAGAGACATTAATGATTATTTTGCCCTATGCTATCTCCTTAACGATTGTGGGCTTATTAGAGTCGATGATGACAGGTGCCATTGTCGATGAGCTAACGGGGACGGCGAGTAATAAAAACCGTGAATGTAAAGGGCAGGGCATTGCCAATATGGTGACAGGATTCTTTGGTGGAATGGCAGGTTGTGGGATGATTGGTCAATCGATTATCAATATCAAATCTGGTGGTTCATCACGTCTTTCGACATTTGCGGCAGGTATTTATCTTCTTTTGATGATTCTCTTCTTAACCGATCTTATCCGCATTATTCCAATGGCAGCTTTAGTTGCAGTCATGATTATGGTTTCGATAGGGACTTTTAGTTGGCGCTCCATTATTCAGATTCCTAAAATGCCCATTTTTACCAATGTTGTGATGTTATTGACAGTTGCCGTTGTTGTCTATACTCATAACCTTGCTTATGGTGTGATTATTGGGGTGATTCTCTCAATGATCTTCTTTGCCTATAAAGTTGAAAAGGTTTTGAATATTGGGGCTAATACAACGTTAGAAAATGGGTGCAGAACTTATATCATTAACGGAGAAGTTTTTTTCAGTTCAGCAGAGAAATTTATTAACGCGTTTAATTTTAATGAGTTGGTCAAAGAGGTGATTATCGATGTGCGAAATGCTCATTTTTGGGATATGACTGCGATTATCACTCTCGATAAGGTGATTATGCGATTTATTCACTCAGGCGCAACGGTTAAGGTGATAGGGCTTAATCCAGAGAGTGCGAAGTTGATAGCATCTCATACAACGCACGATCTGACGATTTTTACTGAGAACTAAGCTCGGCTTCTCGCAAAAGCGGATGCTTCCCTGACGAGTTCTAAAGATGGACGAACGCCAGTGTAAAGCACAAACTGTTCTCAAGCTTGAATAACAGCGACATCTGCACCACGAATACTCGCTTTATTAAGGCTTTGGGCAAGTTGAATCATCGGGGTTCAACGGGTAGTGCAACAACATCAAAGATAATCGCAGCAGTGCGGATATTGTTTTCAGTAAAGGCAAGATCGTTCACTTCTTCTCTACCTTGCATGCCAATTGGTGTGACATTAATGAGCATCATCTCATTTTCAGTATCGAGCGCAGATTAATCAGGGCTATATGCGTAGTGATAAAGATCAGCTAGAGCGCGCCCGCAACAGCTTTTGCAGAGTGGTCAAAAATACCTACCCCACCCTCAACGGCAATAGATCTTCTGTAATCATCTTGGTATAAGCCTCTTTCACTGTTCGCCAGTAGCGGAGTTTACTGACGGGATTTTCTGTTTGGGCTTTATATTGCTCGAAGTTAGCACTGTTTTTTAAAGCTTCTTCACCCGGCTGTTTTTCTAGGTCGGGATCAAAGCTTGCCACCATATATCTCAAATCATTGGGATTGAGTGCCCACTTTTTCGCGAAATCTTCAACTAATAGATCCGTTTTTTCATCGATCTTTTGAGAAACAAGATCTTGAACCCGCTTACCTCGGAACTCTGCCGGCATTGTCTTAATCTCACCCCATAAGTGCGACATAATATTGGCAAGCTGTGGATTCTCCTCTCTCAATGTTTCCACATAATCATCAATTTCATGATCCGATATCGCTTCAGCATGCTCTCTTTCTGGTGCATCCTCTTTTGGAATAAATTTCTGGATAAGCGCCATAATATAGTGATAATCGATCTCTTCTATCCGATAGGTTTGTAAGTCGTATTCAATATCGAGAGGCTCTACTTCTTCATCTGTTTCACGATTCTCTCGAAGCTCTTCTAACACATTGACATAGACGCCGTGATACTCCTCAATCTCTTTAAAACTGATAGGAAAAAGGCTCCCCATCATTTCAGGTTTGAAATCAAAATAGACCATCGCTGAATTCAAAGAGCTATCGAGCTTCTGGAATGCCCGAGCAAAATCTCGCTTCTCCTCCAAGTTCAAAGAGGCAATCTCTTCTGGCGTTCTAGCAATTAAACGAAGCATCTCAATCGCTTCTATCAAAACTTGCTTTGCCTCCTCCCATATCGGCGCTAAAACATAGTTCTCCCCACCATTAGAGTAGAGAAAAAGCGCTTCATTCACCTTCTGTTTAAAATATTTAGGCGTTTGAAAGGTTACAATTTGTCCATACCGCTTATTCTTATCAAAGAGCCGATTCGTTCGTGAAAACGCTTGGATAATATCGTGAGGTTTCATCGGAGGACGATCAATAAAAAGAGTTGAAATACAAGGGGCATCAAATCCTGTCAGAAGGCGATCAACCACAATAATAAGATCGATCTGCTCGCTTCTTTTCTGGTAGCGCGTCTGCTTCCTAGCCAATCTAGCATTTACATTTTGGTTATAGGCTCTAATCGTCTCTAAGGTGAAGTTTGTGTTGTAGCACTTGTTATAATCTTGCAAGGCTTCTTTCATCTTCTCCTGATTTTCAATAGAGCTCTCTTCATTCTCGGAGATCGAATAAGTAATAGCGACTTTGGGGAAATCCGGCAATATTTGGCGAACCCGAGAACTCACTTTAATATCTTCATTGCCGGCAATAACGCTTTTAAGCAGATCATAATAAGTCTGTGCAATCGCAATACTTGGAACAGTGAGTATGGCACCATAAGCTCGCCCAACTCCTCCTTCTGTCGTAAAACCTAGCTTCTCACGAGACTGATTCACGATAAAATCGATAACGCCTAAATAATGTTCTTTTGTTTCATACGCTTCTCTTGGGATCAATTTCTCACGCTCGATTTCACCTAAAGCTTCATAATCTTTATCAGGGTAAAGTTGCTCAATAATCCGCCGCTGTTCAACATCATCAAAGGTGTGTTTATACTCCACCTGAAACCCAAGTACGGCACCATCATTAATCGCCTCTTTTACCGTGTAAGCATGCAATCGTTCACCATAGAGTTCTTCAGTTGTTCTTGGGAGGTTTCCTAACGAGGCTCGCTGATTCTCTTTAAAAATAGGTGTTCCTGTAAAGCCATACCAAAGAGAGTGGTGAAAATAGCTCTCTAGCTCTCGCTTCTTCTCTGGCGTTACCGCACGATGGCATTCATCAACAATAAATGCTAAACGTTGTGCTTTAATCTTCGCATACCGCTTTTTAGTCCGTTCACCGACTTCAGGATTATCGGTACTTTGATCCATTCTACGCATCAAATGATTGAGCTTTTGAATCGTTGTCACAACCACAGTACGATCATCACTTGCAAGCTTCTGAATAAGATCATTCACATTCGCAGTATCATCGATTGATACAGGATCATACTCGGCATAGGAGGTAAATGAACTTGTCGTTTGCTGATCTAAATCGACTCTATCTACGATAAAAATTGTCTTGTCAATCACCGGGATATGGAGCAGATTACAGGCGACTTTATACGATGTTAAGGTCTTACCTGATCCTGTGGTGTGCCAGACATAGCCTGACTTTTGTTGAAAAGAGGCTCTTTTAACGGCTTCAATGGCATGAATTTGATAAGGTCTTAATAAAATTAAAGCCTCTCTATCCTTATCCGTTACTGAATATTGCATCACCATACGATGTGCTGCCGGAATCGAGAGAACATCCTCAGCAAATTGAATATAATCATTGACCGGTTTATTCTGCGCAGTGACCCATTTACTCAAAAATTTTGAATTAAGTTTTTCAAACTGAGCAGCGGCAATATAGCGGGTTTCTGAAGCATTACTTACGACAAACATCTGTAAAGTGGAGTAGATGCCGGTAAAATGCCCCTCTTTAAGATACTTTTTAATCTGCCGAAAACCATCCATAAAAGGATATTGTCGATTTTTCAATTCGATATGAATCATCGGCAAACCATTAATTAAGAGGGTTACATCAAAGATACGATTACGCTCAATCTCGGATTTTTTATCCGCACCAAATTGATTGACCACTTCATAAACCGTCTTACCGCCGGCAACATGATCTCGATAGATAACATTTAACCGAATCGTTCCTAGAGAGGCATCCTCTCTTCTTACCTCAACTTTTGCGATACCATTCTCACCGGCAAGCCATTTTGCCGCATCAAAAAAATTGGCAAACTGTAGCTGATTTTTAACTTGGTTAAACTCACTTTCAGTTAGAAAATTCCCATCTAATATTGCGAGATTATTCTGCTGTAATATCTTTCGGAAATTTTCCCAAAGCGAAGCCTCGTCTGTTAAATCCGACCGATAAGTCCATTGTGATTCGCCAGATATCAACTGCGCAATTAATCGATCTTCTATCTCTCTTTCACTGGTAAATCGCTTCACTTTTTATCCATCCTCTTTTATAACCGCTGCTTAATCACACTCAAGATATATTCCAACTGCTCGGTATTTTTCAGAATAATTTCATAATCTCCATTTCCATAATGACCGATATGACTCACATCACGGAAAATATGCTTAGGCTCATCTAATGTTCCCCAAACTGCATTGATATAGAGTTTTAATGCTCTCTTTTGAATCTCAATATCCACAATATTGCCTTTATCTTTTTTAAATGCCGCATAAAACTTGGTATAAACCAATTGCAGTTCATTATCGAGATTTAAAATGGCCTGTTTAAACCTCTCATAAAGCTCAATAGTTTTTTCCGAACCTCTTTGGTAAAAAGTATCCTCATCGTACACAACAATCTCTTTGGTGATATTGGCTAAAGGCGCATTTTCACCTTTTTGGGGTGCCGTAGATTGTGGCAATGCCGGCGCACTTTTAGAACGCTCGACAAAATTTACGGTTAATAGATCATTTTTATAACGCTTAAACTCAATCAGTTCGATGCCTAAATTCTTAAAATTGGTGGCATTTTTTTGATAATCGGTAAAAGCATTGGCAACAAAAAGAATCCGGCTCTGGCTCCAATCCACATCACTGCGCTTTAGCGTTTTCCCAAGATTTTGCTCGTTATATTCAACAATTAAGCTATCCCGATACTCCAGCAAAGCATTGAGGTAGGAAACGCCCTGATCCACAACGCTCTGATTTTTATCGCGCTTATACTCAATCACCACAAATGCTTGTTTCTCATGATCAAATGCTAAGGTATCGAAACGAAATTGCTTGAGCGGAAATTCTGATTTCACCAATGTTAAGCCGGTCAGCAGGGATAAATGAGTTTCAAAGAGTTGCTGCATCTCTTTTTCAAGCTGAAAGGGCTGCTCTTTAATCGCCTCTAAATGAGAAGCACTGATTTTATAGATATCCATTTCGCCCCTTTATACAAACATGCGCTGAAGCATTGCTTTTTTCAGCTGTTGATAAGTGACGAGTTTCTGCGCTTGCTGTTCGATCTTTTGGTCGAGCTTTTGAAAGAAATTGCCGATGGCAGTTTGTTCTTCTTTATTAGGTACCAATAATTCGAATCCTTTTACATCCGATGAGTTGATAGAATCAAAGGTTGACCCACTACTAAATTTCTCCCAAGACTTTAAAATATTTGCAAACTCTAATGAATAATAAATAAAACTATTACCATTAATTCCCGCAACTCCTCGCCCTAAAACAACATCATAATCAGTGAGAGCAAGAGCCCCTACTGGTGCTCTTACAGTTAAAATTATGTCCCCTTTATCTGCCCTTTTCGTTAACTGAGTAGTATAAATTCTTGGAACAACTTTTCCATTTTGTAGATCAGCATTACCCTGTACTAATATATAATCTGAAGGATTATCAGTATAATTCACACTATCTGGTGATTGTCCCATTGTGACTTTGGCTATATCTCCTAAATATTTCTCCTCCCAATCTCCGCTAAATCCGGCAAAGCGCACACGCGGAACTTTTTCCCCTTTTTGTGGAAACATCTTTTGCAACATCGATTGTTTATAAGCGCGCGCCGTATCGAGTGCCTTTTGTTGTAGCTCAATCACCTGATCGATCTTTTGGAAAAATTCACCGATTTGGGTTTGTTCTTTGTAAGAAGGACTATAAATATTTATTCCCATAAATGCAGTATTACTGATATTTAACAGCCCATCCATTCTTGCGCCTGAAGTTATTAATTTACCTAACTCCTGATCTGTTTTCTTCGTAGCAAAAAGATATTCTATATATAAACTACTAACATTTTTTTTAACCTTAAAACTATGATAAACCCGTGGAACTAATGCTTCTTCATAATTTTTTAAAGAAAATACGACACCATACTTGGCTAATTTAGAATTTCCTTTGTTATAAGAAAGCTCCTCTTTTCTCAAGAGAGTATAATTTTTTAACTCCTTTCCTGCTATCACCTGAGAAAACCTATCTTTTTGATCCATCCACCCTTGCCCAGCAGATATGGTCAATACAGGTAAATTTTTTCGTCCATCATTACCAGATATAGAAGTCACTAAATCATGCAACTTTGAATTTTGCCACTCACCCTCAAATCCTTTAAACCGAATTTGAGGAATATTCATTTTATCCTTCGCCATCTTATTCCCCTTTTAGTGCTGCTTTAAAGGCGGTCAGCTCGGTTTCGGCTTCGGCAGTTGTGCCGGTTAGCTCATCGAGCATGGCCAAGAGTTCTTGCTCGGCGCTTTGCAGTTCGCTATTGATGGCTAAAAGATCGGCGGAGATATCGGCAAGTGGAATCTCCGGCTCCGGCTCAAAAGTATCCACATATCGCGGGATATTGAGGTTGAACTCATTTTCGACAATCTCCTCAAAACTTGCCACATAACTATATTTATCAATCGTTTTACGCTCCACATAGGTTTGTAAAATCGTGTTGATATGTTCGGCAGTGAGAATATTTTGCGTGCGCACTTTTTCAAACTCGTTTGAGGCATCAATAAAGAGTACATCCCGCTTGGTATAATCTTTTTTAAGGATAATAATCGTTGTGGGAATGGAGGTATTAAAAAAGATATTCGCCGGCAAACCAATCACGGCATAGATATGGCCATTTTCTAATAGCGTTTGGCGAATCTTCGCTTCTGCACCACCACGGAACAGAACACCATGCGGCAAGACAATCGCCATTGTGCCGGAAGATTTCAAGTGATAGAAACCATGCAAAAGAAAGGCAAAATCCGCCCGTGATTTGGGTGCTAAAACACCATAATCCATAAAGCGAGGATCATCTAAAAACCCCTTTGCCGCACTCCATTTTGCTGAGTAAGGTGGGTTCATTAAGACGGCATCAAAGTTTGTCGGCTCATCTACCGGCCAATCATCTGATAAGGTATCGCCATTGTTGAGGTTTTGATTCGCAATCGGCACATTATGAAGCATCATATTCATACGTGCTAAGTTGTAGGTTGAGGTATTAATCTCTTGCCCAAAATAGCGGATTGTTTCGGGTTCCTCCGTCTCTTTTTTAACATTCAACATCAAGGAGCCCGATCCCATCGTTGGGTCATAAACAGTAAAACCTTTCTGCTTCTCCTTCCCTTGGAGAACAATCTTTGTCATCAGACTTGAAACAGGTTGTGGCGTATAGAACTCCCCGGCATTCTTACCAGAATCGGAGGCAAACTGCCCTATAAGATACTCATAAGCATCCCCTAAAACATCGCCATCATGCGCTCCTAAGTTAATGCCGGCAAGCCCCTTCATCACATTGGAGATTGTTTCATTCTGCTTCTGCGGAGATGATCCTAATTTTCGAGCATAGAGATCTATATCTTCAAAGAGATTATTAAATGCCGTATTAGATTGCTCAATATCCCTAAATCCTTGTGCTAAATCCTCTAACTGAAATTGATTCGTATGAACATCTTCGATCAGCTTAGTGAATGTTAATTCCGGCTTTAAAACATACGAGAACTGGTCATAAAGCGCCGAGATAAGATCTTCTTTTAATTCAGGATCATGGTAAGCACTTGTGTAGATCTCCTGCGCCTGTGTTAGGTTTTCTGCCGTCTCTTCTAAGAGCTCAACGGCATAATTGAGTAAATTATCAGAAAGATATTTATAAAAAATAATCCCTAAAAGATAATTCTTATACTCATTTGCATCCATTTTCGAGCGTAAAATATCGGCACACGCCCAGAGTGCACTATAAAGCGATTTAGAATTTTGTTCTGACATAGTATACGATCCAATAATTTGGGAATTTAATTATTAGATCATAGCAGAATCGAAGAAAAATGGCTCAAAGCGCGTCATTAATCAGAGGGATAGACTCTTCACTCAACTTTCAAAAGACAACAAAAAACCCTTGCAACTCAAAGAGTTAAACAAGGGTTTTTGACATATCTGGCGGAGGCGGTGGGATTCGAACTCACGAACGGTTTAACCCGTTGCCGGTTTTCAAGACCGGTGCCTTCAACCACTCGGCCACGCCTCCATTTATGTAAGAGTGCTATTATAATGAAAAGTTAAAACTCTGCAACTGTTTTCTTGCATAAATATCTACATAAAACTTTATCTCTCCTTCATTAACTATTTGACTTCTCTATCCTAGAGAAACTTATAGAGAAACTTTTTATAATTTATCGCGAAGTAATAACAAGACACATTCTGCATCAAGTCGCGTAGGTTTTAATGTCGGTGGTCCCGTCGGTGCCCCATTAGATATGATCTCATTAAGTAATTTATTGCAGATATAAAAAACCCTTAGCATCTGCTAAGGGTTTCTAATATGGCGGAGGTGGTGGGATTCGAACTCACGAACGGTTTAACCCGTTGCCGGTTTTCAAGACCGGTGCCTTCAACCACTCGGCCACACCTCCATAGGTAAGAATGAATATTATAATGAAAAGTTATGACTTCGCAACCTATTTTTCATTCTCACTACTTTTTTGACCGCTAATTAATCAATCGTCACAATACGAAGACAGTTTGTACCACCTTGTTGGAAATTGAAAGAACCGAAGGTGACTAAGATACGATCCCCTGATTCCACCGCATTTTCTGCTTTTAAGACGTTCACCACTTGACGTTGAATCTCATCATCGGGAGAAGGTTTAAAATCATAGAATATTGGGGTTACACCACGGCAAATCGTCAAACGTCCACAGGTATCTTGATTACGGGTAATACCATAAATCGGTAGATCCGTCGTAATGCGACTCATCAAGAGTGCCGTAGTCCCTGTCTCCGTTAAACATGCAACCGCTTTAATATCGAAGTGATTGGCTAAAACGATTGAAGACATTGCAATCGCTTCATCAGTACGCTCAAACTTAAAAGGTTCTTCTCTTAATGAGTACCCACCCTGCAAACCTTGTGCATACTCAACTTCACTCTCTGCGCCTCGACAGATCTCTGACATCGCCCGAACTGTTCTAACGGGATATTTCCCAACAGCTGTTTCTGCAGAGAGCATAACGGCATCTGTTCCATCAAGCACGGAGTTGGCAACGTCCATTACTTCTGCTCGAGTCGGCGATTGATGTTCAATCATCGATTCCATCATCTGTGTTGCTGTAATCACTGCCTTATCAAGCTGACGCGCACGTTTAATAAAACGTTTCTGAACCCCAACGAGTTTCGCATCTCCGATCTCAACACCAAGATCTCCACGCGCAATCATAATGGCATCAGAGGCTTCAATGATCTCATCAATATTCTCTAATGCTTCTGTTCGCTCAATCTTTGCAACAATACCTGCTTTAGAGTTTGCGGCTTTTAACAGCTCACGCGCCTCTAAGATATCAGCGGCAGTTTTAGGGAAAGAGACAGCGATAAAATCTGTATTAAAACCTGCGGCACAAATGAGATCTTCTTTATCTTTCTCAGTTAATGCTGCAGCAGAGAGTCCGCCCCCTTTTAAGTTAACCCCTTTTCGATTTGAAAGAGGTCCGGCAACAACTACTTTAGTCTGAATCTCTGTCTCTGTAACGCCTGTTACATCTACAATAATATTGCCATCATCTAATAGGAGAGTATCGCCAATCTTCACATCATTAACCAACTCTTTATAAGCGATACCAACACGCTCATTATTGCCGGCATCTTCATCTAATTGGGTATCGAGTACAAAGACCTGCCCCTCTTCGAGCTCAACCTTCCCTTCAACAAAATTCTCAATACGAATTTTAGGCCCTTGAAGGTCCGATAAGATCCCCACACGAACACCTAATTTATCAGCGATTTCTCGTACCGCTTCGGCTCGTGCCTTATGTTCTTCATGCTCACCATGAGAGAAGTTGAGACGAACAATGTTAACCCCTGCTTTAATAATTCCCTCAAGAACTCCAGGTTTATCCGTTGCAGGACCTAATGTAGCTACAATTTTGGTACGGCGCATCTTAATGACTCCTCTTATGACCATAAAAAACAGATTGATACAGGGAGAGACTCCCTAATAAAAGTATACCGCTAATTAGATCACTTCGCTCAAGAAATCGGGAGAAAAGCATCATCATCCGTTCCTTTACGTTATAATGAAGCTAAAATTATGAGTTAAAAGCCATAAAAACATCACTAAATACTGGGTGAGCAAGATCATCAGGCTATTTTAATGAGATCTTCACCCTTCATAAATCTTCGAGCAGAAGCTTATCATTAGAGAATATAGAGCATTATGACAAATAAAATATTTAATGAAGCCCTCATCGCGAAATACGATAAAGCGGGTCCTCGCTACACCTCTTACCCTACTGCGGTTCAATTTACCGAAGAGTTTGGGAGCAAAGAGTATCAACAGGCGGCAGCTGAATCTAATGCTAGAAAAAATCCGCTCTCTCTCTACTTCCATATCCCCTTTTGTGCAACAATCTGTTTCTACTGCGGATGTAATAAGATTATCACCAATAATCGTAAGCGCTCACAACCCTATCTCGATCGTCTCTTTAAGGAGATGGAGATGCAAGGAGAGCTCTTTAGTAATCGTGCACCCGTAAAACAACTCCATTGGGGCGGTGGTACACCGACATTCCTCTCTCACGATGAGATGCGTTCATTGATGGAGAAGACCAGAGAAGAGTTTAATCTCCTCTCTGACGATGAAGCTGAGATCTCCATAGAGGTCGACCCACGTGAAGCAGATGCGGATACCGTTCGCTTCTTGCGCTCTATCGGTTTTAATCGCTTAAGTATGGGAGTACAAGATTTTGATGAGAAGGTTCAGGTCGCGGTCAACCGTATTCAACCGAAAGAGATTACGATAGAAACTTTAACCGCCGCACGCGAGTCAGGTTTTAATTCAATCTCTCTCGATCTCATCTATGGCCTTCCTTTCCAAACGGTCGATAGTTTCAATCGGACACTCGAAGAGGTGATTGAACTTTCACCTGATCGGCTCTCTGTCTTCAACTACGCACATATGCCCCATCTCTTTAAGACACAAAAGCAGATGAATCCTGAAGATATGCCATCCCCTCAAGAGAAATTACTCATCTTAAAACAGGTGATTGAGCGCTTAACGGATGCAGGATATGTCTATATCGGTATGGATCACTTTGCCAAACCGACAGATCAATTAGCCATTGCCCAAAAAGAGGGGTTACTCTACCGTAACTTCCAAGGTTACAGTACCCATTCAGATTGTGATCTTGTTGGAATGGGTATCTCTTCGATCTCTCAAATTGGCGATATCTATGCGCAAAATGCCAAAATTATGCCGCAATATGAAGCGATGATCGATCGTGGTGAGCTTCCCATTATGCGTGGAGTAAAACTGACGCAAGATGATATGATTCGCCGCCATGTGATTACAGAGATTATGTGTAACCTTAAATTGGATCTCGATAAAGTGAGTGAAGATTTAGGTATTGATGCACGAGAATACTTCAAAGATGATCTTCCTGAACTCAATGCAATGCAGGATGATGGGCTCATTATTATCGATAATGATCGCTACTATGTACAGGATGCTGGTCGTCTCTTAATCCGTAACATCGGAATGGTTTTTGATGCTTATCTACGTAAAAATGATAATCGCTTCTCACGCGTTATCTAAAATATAAACCTAAACCGAAGATCGACAAAAGATAAATCACAGAAAAATCAGTAAGTTAAATAATATTGTATCGGGCATTAACTTCTCTCTAATTGAGGAGTTAGTGCCCGATTTTTATTTCTGAGTTGCTATAAAAAAAAAGCTGTGATAGCTTTAACTCATCCACCCTAGGAGAACAAATGTGCGCATAGAGATCCAAAAAGGACGGAGCAGCACAGGCAGGAGACAGTATATAGGTGTTAGCAGGCGATTGGGTAGATCGATCTAAGTAATTATTAATTATCGGAAAGATCTTCCCCATCGCTATGCTAAATCTGATAACCAGACGCTTGCAATAAGAGGGATTCTCATAGAGTAGAACGGTAAGAGTGACACAGAGTAAGATCACAATTTGCAACTGAGAAAGGAGACTCCATCGAATCGATATCTCCCCCTCACTTTCTCAATAGAGAGATTGAATGAGGCAAAATAAGAAACGTTCGCAAAGAGTGATCAGCAGCTACTGAAACCTTTTTAAAATCAAAAAAAGATTTAATGAAAAATCTAGGTTAAGACACTAGATCAAAGTTTATTAAAAACTTATTAAAAGCTAGTTAAGGATTAAAACTTGATTATAAAAACCCTTAGCAAGAGAAGAAAAGAGGAAGTAGCAGCGAAGAAGAGGAGGAGCGATCACATGAATGATCTTCCCCTAAAAGTTGTAACCGAATGTTCCTTTACAGATTTCAAATAATAGATGGCTGAGATTAGGTCGATGATCTAATATCTCGCCTTTAATGGATCATGGAGTATTGAATTCATCGCAGAGAAAATCGATTACAAACAGAGCAATGCGGATAAAAATATCAATCAGAACAGCGATAAACAATCAATACAACAAAACTAGATTGAACTGAGTTGAGTTGAGTTGAGTTGAAATAAATTAAATTAAATTAAATTAAATTAACAATTTGAAGTAACCGTTTTTAATACCATCACTATCTACAATACGAGGAGGATATTATGTCCAATTCAAATCAGGATAATACGCAACGCGATTATGATGCAATGACCATCGCGATTAGTAAAAATCCTAAATTCTATGACGTAGTCAGAAGAAAACAGACCTTTAGTTTAACGCTACTGGCACTCACTCTAGGACTCTATATCCTATTGATGCTTGCCGTTGCATTTGCACCTAACTTTGTAGGAATGCCTATCTCCAAAAATTCTGTAACCACATGGGGAATTCTAGCAGGTTTCTTCCTGATTATCTGGACAACGATTTTAACGGGGCTCTATACCAGCCGTACCAATAAAGTCTATGATCCACTGACTGAAAACTTAATTAAGGAGGCGGCAGATGAAACGCTTAAATAGATCATTAACAGCTAGCGCGATTCTATTATCGCCGCTTCTCAGCAGTGCTTTTGCACAACAAGCAGGCGAGAAGAATTGGACAGCAATCATTATGTTCTTTGTCTTTGTTATTGCAACGCTCTGGATCACTTTCTGGGCAGCTAATAAGACAAAGTCAGCTTCCGACTTCTATACTGCCGGCGGTGGCCTTTCAGGATTCCAAAATGGTTTAGCTATAGCAGGGGATTATCTCTCATCTGCATCCTTCTTAGGAATTTCCGCGATGGTATTTACCTCGGGATATGATGGGTTAATCTATTCTTTTGGATTCTTTATCGGATGGCCGGTTATTCTCTTCCTTATGGCTGAGAGATTCCGTAACTTAGGTCGCTTTACCTTTGCTGATGTGACGGCATATCGCCTTAAACAACGCCCTATCCGTATTCTTGCCGCTTTCTCAACTATGGCAATCGTTCTGCTCTACCTCATTGCGCAGATGGTAGGTGCCGGTAAATTGATCGAATTACTCTTCGGTTTAAGCTATGGCTTTGCGGTAATGATCGTTGGGGTCTTGATGGTGATGTATGTTCTCTTTGGAGGAATGCTCGCAACCACTTGGGTACAGATGATCAAAGCGGTATTAATTCTCTTCGGTGCAACGGTGATGTCTGCTGTTGTACTCTACTGGTCTGGTTTTGATCTTGGTACACTCTTTAAACATGCTGTTGAAAAGAGCCCCAATGGTATCAATATTATGAAACCCGGTCTTCAATTCCCTAACCCTATTGATGCGATCTCATTAGGAATTGGTCTTATGTTTGGTACTGCCGGTCTTCCTCACATCTTAATGCGTTTCTTCACTGTTAAAGATGCAAAAGAAGCACGTAAATCAGTTCTCTATGCGACAACCTTTATCGGTTACTTCTATCTCTTAATGTTCATCATCGGTTTTGGTGCAATCGTCTATGTTATGGGTGTGCCGGAGTATATGAGCGGTGACTCATTAATTGGTGGCAATAACATGGCAGCAATTCATCTTTCACATGCTGTTGGTGGTAACCTCTTCTTAGGCTTTATGTCCGCAGTAACCTTCGCAACCTTAGTTGCAGTTGTTGCGGGATTGACCTTATCAGGCGCATCAGCTATTAGCCATGATATCTATGCTAATGTAATCATGAAAGGGAAGCCTGTGATGAAGACTGAGTTGAAGATCTCTCGCTATACCACGATTGCATTAGGTATTATCGCAATCTTATTAGGGATCCTCTTTGAGAACCAAAACGTTGCTTTCGTCGTAGGGCTTGCATTCTCAATCGGAGCTTCAGCAAACTTCCCTCTCCTCTTCCTCTCAATGTACTGGAAAAAACTCTCAACACGTGGTGCAGTTATTGGTGGTGCGGCAGGTTTAGCATCTGCAGTGATTATCATTATCTTAGGTCCTGAGGTTTGGGGTAAAGTCTTAGGGAATGGCGATGGAATTATCCCTTACAACAACCCTGCACTCTTCTCTATTCCTATTGCATTTATTGTCACAATGATTGTATCGCTCAATGACAATTCAGCAGAAGCAAAAGCAGAAAGAGCAGTATTTAGTACCCAATATGTACGTTCACAAGTAGGGGGAGAAGGTATTGCTGAAGCGATTCAACAGTATCGTCAAGTTAACCATCCTGACTTTAATAAGAAGTCATAACAATAAGAACTCTCTAGTAAAAGAGTCATCTTGCGAGTAAAATAGAATTCGTTCGATCTTACTCGACTCTCATAGAAGCACTTCGAAAGAGGTGCTTTTTTTTATCTCATTTATAAACAACAGGAAGAGGACTGATGTCTACAGATACAAAACCGACCGCCGACATAATCGAGCCTACAGAGATGAACCGGATCGATCCTAACTCTATTCTGATTCGCCCCTTAAGTCGCCCTGAAGATTTCCACTCTCTTATTCAGATTTGGTTAGATGCCTCTATTGAAGCTCATCACTTTATTCCAGAATCTTACTGGCGCTCTAAAGCGAAGGATGTCTGCAATATTTATCTCCCTGCTGCAGATACCTATATGGCGATTATTGAACGTGAAATTGTCGGGTTTTATGCCTACTATCAACATCGATTAGCGGCTCTATTTGTTGAGCCTAAAATGCAACATCGAGGCATTGGTTCAACCCTACTTGAAGATGCCAAAAATCGATTCTCTCCTCTAGAAGCACGAGTCTATAAGAGAAATAGTGATGCCGTTCAATTCTATCTTCACCATGGTTTTTTAATCCAAAAAGAGGAGATAGATACTGAAACTAAAGAACCGGAACTGATCATTACCTATAATCCCAGAGATTGAGGAATTAAATCGGGCAAATACCCCTTTTCGGCTCATTTTTTCGTACAATAGAGAAGAATTTTTAGAAGAGGATTAAGTATGACATATTATATTGGAGCACATGTCAGTGCTGCCGGAGGCGTTCAAAATAGCGTCAAAAACGCTCATGAAATTGGTGCAAATGCTTTTGCCCTTTTTACAAAAAATAATCGCCGCTGGGAAGGTCCCCCACTAAAAAAAGGGGATATCGACAACTATAAACGTTTTCTAGAAGTCTACCACTACTCACCTAAACATATATTGCCCCATGCGAGTTACCTGATTAATCCGGGGCACCATGATCCAGAGCAACTTGAAAAATCACGAAATGCTCTCTTAGATGAATTCCAACGTTGTGAACAATTAGGAATTGAGCTCATCAACTTTCATCCTGGCAGTCACCTTAATAAGATGAGTGAAAAAGAATGTTTAGCGACCATTGCTGAATCGATCAATATTGTTCTTGATCAGACAAAAGGGGTCACAGCTGTTATTGAAAATACAGCAGGCCAAGGGACTAATCTAGGTTTTGATTTTGAACATATTGCTCAAATTATTGAAGATGTCGAGGATAAGAGTCGAGTCGGCGTCTGTATCGATACATGCCATGCCTTTGCCGCAGGCTATGAGCTTCGTACTGAAGAAGGATGTGATGAGACCTTTACTCAGTTTGATAAAATTATTGGTTTCGATTATCTAAGAGCACTCCACCTCAATGATTCAAAAGGAGCCTTTGCAAGCCGTGTTGACCGACATCATAGTTTAGGCCAAGGAGAGATAGGAGAAACCCCTTTCCGCTATATCATGCAAGATGATCGCTTTCGTAATATGCCACTCATTTTAGAAACCATCGAGCCGGCGATCTGGAAAGAAGAGATTGCATGGTTAAGATCATTGGAAAAATAGATCAAAGTGCTACGAAAAAGTCTCTCAATAAAATTCGTTAACTATAATGCATTCACTTCAAAGCCTACATCGGATCATTTCCATGTAGGTTTTTTTACTACCTACACAAAGCAAGTCACTCATCGAAGGGCATCAAAGATACCGACCGGCGGGCATGCACCGGTAAAAAGAGCGATACAGTCGGCTCCCGCCGATCCACAGATCTTCTTAAGAATCATCAAAATGATTCATTGAAACAACAGAGGCTGTTGCGTTGCCGGTCCTCACTATCGCGTTCTTCCAGAAATCACGTGCCGGCAAGGGGCATTAAAAATGCCCAAACTGCGGGCATGCACTAGTAATAAGAATGAAGTAGTGGGTTCCCGCCACTCCACGAATCCTCTTAAGAATCATCAAAATGATTCATTGAAACAATAGAGGCTGTTGCGTTGCCGGGTCTTACTATCGCGTTCTTCCAGATACTGCGTGCCGGCAAAAGGCATTGAAAATGCCCAAACTGCGGGCATGCACTAGTAATAAGAATGAAATCACCCCGGCATCATAGATGCCGATTGGCGGGCATGCACCGGCAAAAAGAGCGATATAGTCGGCTCCCGCCGCTCAACAAGCCCTCTTATAGATTCAAACCCTGAAACAAACAGAGGCTGATGAGGTGCCGGAACTCACCATCCCATTTTTCCATCAATATCATGCCGGCAATGGACATCGAAGTTACCAAACTGCGGGCATGCACCGGTTAAAAGAACGAAATAGTCAGTTCCCGCAGCTCCTGAACCTTCTTAAGAATCATAAAAATGATTCATTGAAACAACAGAGGCTGTTGCGTTGCCGGTCCTCACTATCGCGTTCTTCCAGAAATCACGTGCCGGCAAGAGGCATCAAAGATGCCGGCCAGCGGGCATGCACCGGCAAAAAGAGCGATATAGTCGGTTCCCGCAGCTCCACGAACTTTCTTAAGAATAAAAAATCCAGACAAAGAAAAAGCTCCTAGCTAATTAGCTAGGAGCTCTTAATGAAGCCCTGGGGTTGACCTACTCTCACATGGGATCTCCCACACTA